>DYJN01000027.1:0-28428 GCA_020723085.1 Arcobacter sp. | reverse complement strand
CAGGCTTCAGTGCGCCCCGTGCAGACGGCGCCAGGCTTCGGCATAACGCGCCGTGCGCGGGTTGCCGTCGATCCATGCGGGAGCGCGATCGGCGTTGGCCGCGCGCAGAACAGCGATGGCGCAGGTACGCACGGCGCGCTCCATGTTGGCGTAATCGAGCCTCTCCCATTCATCGCCTGGACGGTGGTAGTCGGGGAACGTCCACGCCACGGTGACAGTAATGGCGGGGATGCCGAGGTCAGCCAGCGCCCGGTTGTCGCTGCGCGAAAAGAAGGAGTCGCTGTTGGAGCCGTCCTTGAACGCTTCCACGCCGGTATCGCGGCCGGCGAGCATGAGCAGATCGCCGAGCGTCGTGTAGTCGAAGCCGGACGCCGTGAGCTTGCCTGCGCGCGATCCTGCATTGTCGTCCGTGCGGCCCATCTGCTCGAAATTCAGGTTGGCCACCGTACGTTGCAAGGGAAACAGGGGATTGCGCGCGTAATACCGGGAGCCGATCAATCCCTTTTCCTCGCCGAAATACAGCATGAAGACCAGGGTGCGGCGCGGCCGCGCGGAATGCCGCGCGAAGGCTTCGGCAAGCGCCAGCACCGTAGCCGTGCCGCTGGCATTATCATTGGCGCCGTTCAGGATGCGGTCTCCCTCTCCGCCTGCGCGCACGCCGACGTGATCGTAGTGGGCTGTCAGCAGGATCAGTTCCTCTTTTAATTCCGGGTCGCTGCCCTCGAGCACCGCCACAACGTTTTTCAGTTCCACGGGCTGCCGTTCCGGCGGCGGAATGCGCAGGTTGACAGTGGCGGCAGCGTCGAGGGATTCCAGCACTTTGGGAAACTCGCTGTCCGAGATCATCACCACCGGGATCCGGCGCCTCCCAGCCGGCTGGCGCTCTTCGAGCATCGCGGCGGCGCGGAAGGCGGGACCGGCAGCGATCAAGGCCACAGGATCAAGGGCCAGAAGCTGTCTCCGCTTTTCCAGGTAAGCGGCGTTGCGCACGGGCGCACTCAGCAACACCACTTTGCCGGCGACGCTCTCCCGCGGCGGCAGGGGATCTTCAGGGCTCCGCCAGACGACTCGCACCAGGGGCGCGTCCTGCAATTCCAGCGCCTCGCCGCCCGTCACGGCGGCGCGCGAAGGATCGGCCGAGTAGCTGCCGCCGCTCCACTTCAGCTCCAGCGCGAAGCCTTCCATCGGTTGCCGGACGGACTCCATGCGGGCGATCTGGAAAAAGCTCTGTCCGGCGCCGGGCTTCAGCCCCAGCCGCCGGAACTGGCTGGCCAGATACTCGGCGGCCGTGTCGAGGCCGCGGGACGGCGTGTCGCGGCCTTCCAGCGCATCGGAGGCGAGGAAAGACACATGCGCCCGGAGCAGATCCGCAGAGACCGCAGAGGCGAGCCTCGATTCCTCGGGCGCGAGGGCGGCCGAAGCGGCAGCCGCCAGCAGCATGAAAAGAACAGAACGTTTCATTTTTGTTCAGAGGCCGGAAACTCCCACTCCATGTTCCAGCCGAAGCCCCTTCTGTTGTCGATCAGGCGCATCCAGCGCGGCTCCAGCCGGTAGAGGCGGCTCCGGCGGATGACCGCATCCAGCTCGCCGCCCAGCCGGAATTTCGCCTTGTATTTCTCGATGACGGCCCGGTTCCTGCGCACTGCGGCGGCCTGCCCGCGGAGTTGCACGCCCCGCAGCTCCGTCCATTTTCTCGAAGGCCGGAACACGGCCGCCGCGGCAGCGCCCGTGCGGGCGATCTGCCGGCTGTGCAGGCTGCGGGGCGAGGACAGCCAGTACAGCGCGAAGCCTTCGCCGCGGACGAAATACAGCGGGGCGGAGTGCGCGCCGCCTTCCGTTCCCACAGCCAGGACCATGGTCCACTGCGAGTCCAGCAGCCGGGCGGCATCCTCGATCGGATTCCTCATGCCGGCCTGTGCCCCGCTACCTCGTCGAACAGGGCGAAGGCCGCATCAATGTCCGCCATCCGCACATGGATGGGCGTCGAAATCCGCAGTTCCTGGCCGCCGTACAGCCAGATCCGGCGCTCTTTCGCCTTGCGCCGGAGCTGGGCAAAATCAAAATTCTCGGGGAATGTTACGGTGACCAGAGCCCCGTACAGGCGGTCGTCGGCGGAGCTCAGCAGCTTCAGATACGGGCGCTGCGCGGCTTTCTGATAGACGCGCTTGGCCAGTTCGTGAATCCGCGCGTACACATGCTCCGGGCCCAGCGCTTCCAGGAAGCGCTTGCCCGCCATCATGCCGGCGATGGTGGCGCGGTTGTTCGTGCCGATCTTCATGAACCGCGCTGCTTTCAGCTCCAGCCTGTCCCAGTCGCCGGTCACGATGACGGGCCAGTGGCGGTCCAGATGCTCCTCGCGGATGTACATCAGCCCGCAACCGGCGGGAGCGAACAGCCACTTGTGCGGGCTTCCGGCGAAGTAGTCGCACTCGAGATCGGAGAGCCGCAGCGGAACCTGCCCGTTCATGTGCGCTCCATCGACCACCGTCAACACGCCTTTGGCGCGCGCGGCGCGGCAGATCTCGCGCACGGGCATCAGCACGCCGGTGGGGCTGATAATCCCGCTGAAGCTCAGCACGCGCGTACGCGGACCGATGGCCGAGACGACGATGTCGGCAAGCTGCCCCGCGCTCTGCGGCGGATGAGGAAGCCTGACCTCCCGCACCATGATGCCATGCCGCTTCGCCCGCAACGCCCAGGGAGCGACGCCGCTCGGATGCTCGTGATCGGTGATCAGAACCTCGTCGCCGGCTTTCAGGTCGATGCCGTTGGCGATGACGCTCATCGCCTCCGTGGCGCAATGCGTGAACGCTAGTTCCTCTTTCCTGCATCCGACAAACGCGGCCATCTCCGCGCGTTCGGCGTCGAGGTCCTCATAGCCCCAGCGCGGGTAGTCGTCGCGCACCAGCGCCGCCGCCGTCTCGAGGAATTCTGTCAGAGCCTGAACCACCGGCCGCGGCGCGACGCCAAGGCTCCCGTTGTTCAGAAATGCGCGCCAGCCGGGCAGCAGGAACTGCTCGCGGCGCACCTGAAGCCAGTATTTCTCGGCGTCTTTCTCGCGCAGCGAAGGGTCGGGCAGAGGACGAACGCCTCCGCCGGCGCCGCGCGCAGCGATGCCGAAAAGCGAAAACGCAAGAGCGTCCCTGCGGTTCATGCCCTCAGCATAGCGCAGCCGCCTGGCTTCAGCGCTTTGGGACCGATACGGTGATGTTGCGGAACCGCACGCCGCCCGCGTGATCTCCCTGGATCAGGAATGGTCCGGGCAGTTCCTCATCCGCATCCAGCGCGCCGCCTGTTATCCCCTCGATCTCCTGATGGTCGATCGTCACCACGCCGTTCTGCACTACGGTAAGCGTCCTGCCGGTCAGCGTCACGTCGAACACGTCCCACTGTCCGGGGCGGTTCGCCGGGGCGGGTCTGGGGGCAATGCGGCCATAGACCGACCCCATGCGCCGCTCCGGCGGGCTCTTGCCTCCAGGTTCGTTCTCGAGCTGGATCTCATACCGCCCGCGCAGATAGAAGCCGCTGTTGGTGTGCTCCGGGAGCATCACTTCGAAATGCAGCCGGAAGTCCTCGAATTTTTCCACCGATTTCAGGTTCGAGCCGAGCTTCTCATTCACCAGCTCGCCATTCAGGGCCTTCCAGCGGCTGTTGGCGGGATTGCCCGCAGGTTCCCAACCCGTCAGGTCCCGGCCATTGAACAATGGCCGCGGTTCGGTCCAGGCGCGTGGCTCGGGACGTTTCAGGTCCGGCGCGCGCTTGCCCTCCAGCGGCGTCGTGTTGCCGCCGCGGCGCGCGACGCCGGTCAACTTGCCGCCCCTGGATTCCAGTTCCCAAACGACCGCAGGCCGCGCCGGCCCGGAAGCGGAGATGTTCAGAATCAGCTTGCCGCCCTCGATCCGCGCTTCTTTCACCTGAAAGACGTTGCCTCCGGTGGGCTGATACCAGACCTCCAGCGCGCCGCTGCGGTCATAGATGCCGAGCCAGCTCGCCCGCTGGCCTACGGGCGTCTGGATGTTGAAATTCCAGCGGCCCAGGAAGGGATTATGCTGTGCGGAAAGCACGGCCGCCGCCGCCACGGCTGCCAGCAGAACACGGATGCACCTGCGCATGACGAGAGTCTACCGCGGCCGAGTGCTGCGGCGTGAGGAGGGCCGGCGGCGCAGGGCGGCCGCTATAATCACAGTGTGACCCCAGGCAGATGGATCCTCCCCGTTGCGTTGGCCCTGCTGGCCGGCTGCTCGAAGAACATTCAGACGGATGAAGCGGTGCGCGCCGGAGTCATCAAGCACCTCTCGCAGAACTCCGGGCTGAACCTCGCACAGATGGACATTGAAGTGACCAGCGTCACCTTCCGTGACAACGAAGCCGACGCCGTGGTCGGCTTCAAGCCGAAAGGCGCCGGCGCCGCTTCCGGGATGTCGATGCGCTACACGCTCGAACGGCAGGGCAATGAGTGGGTGGTGAAGAAGAAGGCGGACTCCGGGATGGGCCATGGGATGATGCCTCCAGCGGCGGCGCCTGCTGCCGGCGGCGGCAGCCTTCCTCCAGGACACCCGCCCATCGGCGGCGCGGGCGGGGAGCGCAAACAGTGAAACGGGTGGCCGTGCTCGGCGGGGGACCCGCCGGCGCCATGGCTGCGGCGGGGCTGGCGCGGGCCGGACTCCCCACGGTGCTGCTCGATGAGAAGCTCGCCTGGGAAAAACCCTGCGGCGGCGGCATTACGTACAAGGCATACCGGCAGTATCCGTTCCTGCTGGAGAACGCGGTTCCCAAAAAACAGATATTCGAGACACGCCTCAGCGAGCCGCGCGGCGGCAGCGTCTCCATGCGGCTCCGCCATCCCCTGGTGATTTACTCCCGCCGAGACTTCAACCAGATGCTGCTGGACCGCGCCGAGGCGGCTGGCGCGCAGCTCGAGAAGGAGCGCGTGCTGGCGCTGGAGCCGCGCGAGAATAGCTGGGGCATCCGCACGCGCCATGGCGTTCTGGAGGCCGATTTCATCGTCGCCGCCACCGGAGCGCGCAACACGCTGCAGAGCGTAGGCACCGAGTGGAAACCCGGCGATACGATGTGCGCCCTGGGCTATTACGTCCCCGGAACGCGGGCGGAAGTGGACATCCAGTTTTTCCCGAATTTCGAGGGCTATGTGTGGGTGTTTCCGCGATGCGATCACCTTTCCGTGGGCATCTGCGGCAAGGGCGTGGCCGCGCAGGAGGCGAGGGAGCAGCTCCACCGCTACATGGACGAACACGGCATCCCGCGCACAGGCGCCACGTTTTATGCGCACGTCATCCCCGCTCTTGAGCGGCCATCCTGGCGCTCGAACCGGGTCGGCGGGCCGCGCTGGCTGGCGGCAGGGGACGCCGCGGGACTCGTGGATCCGGTGACGGGAGAAGGGCTTTACTATGCCATCCGTTCCGGCGACCTGGCCGCGCAGGCTATTCTGCACGATGGCGTGGAACCCTCTTCGCGCCATGCCGTGTACCGCTCGCTCCTGCATGGCGAGTTCCTGGAAGATCTTGCGTTCGGCGCAGGGCTGGCCAAGCGGTTCTTCATTCAGGAGATCATGTTCTCGAGCGTTCCTGCGCGGATGATCGAGCTGATGCGGCTCTCGCCGCGGATGCGCGACATCGTGCAGGACCTGTTCGCCGGCACCCAGCGTTACCTGGATCTCAAGGACCGGTTGCTCGCCAACCTGAACGGCACGCTTCAGGAAACCATCTACGGAGCGTTGCTCGGGCATCGCGTGGCTGGAGAGGGAACGCAGGCATGAGGACGGACAACAGCGAACGTCTTTACGCCAGAGCGCAACAGGTGACGCCCGGAGGCGTCAATTCGCCGGTGCGGGCGTTTCGCAGCGTCGGCGGCACGCCGCGCTTCATCCGCAGCGGCAGCGGATGCCGGCTCACGGACGCCGACGGCAACGAGTACATCGATTACATCTGCTCCTGGGGTCCGCTGATCCTTGGACACTGCTTCCCGCCGGTGGTGGAAGCCGTGCGGGAGGCGCTGGAGAACGGATCCAGCTTCGGCGCGCCCACCGAGCGCGAGATTGAACTTGCGGAGAGGATCATCGCCGCCGTGCCATCCATCGAGATGGTGCGGCTGGTGAACTCCGGCACCGAAGCCACGATGAGCGCCCTGCGCCTGGCGCGCGGTTTCACCGGCAGGACTCTCACCGTCAAGTTCGAGGGCTGCTATCACGGGCACGTGGATTCGCTGCTGGTGAAGGCGGGCAGCGGCGTGGCGACGCTCGGCATTTCGGGCACGGCGGGCGTGCCGGAGCAGTACGCGCGCACGACGATTGCGCTGCCGTTCAATTCCGTGGCGGCGCTGGAGGCGGCGTTTCAGCGTCACGGCGATCAGATTGCGTCGGTCATCGTGGAACCGGTCGTGGGCAATATGGGCTGCGTCCTCCCGGAGCCCGGCTTCCTGGAAGCGATGCGCGGGCTCTGCACCCGCCATGGCGCGCTTCTGATCTTCGACGAGGTCATGACGGGCTTCCGCCTCTCGCTCGGCGGGGCGCAGCAGCTTTACGGCATCCGCCCGGATCTGACGACGCTCGGCAAGATCATTGGCGGCGGTTTGCCGATCGCCGCCTATGGCGGGCGGGCGGACGTGATGCGTCATGTGGCGCCGGCTGGAAACGTCTATCAGGCGGGAACGCTTTCCGGCAACCCCTGCGCCGTGGCGGCGGGCATTGCCATGCTCAGGCATCTGGCGGAGCATCCTGAGGTCTATGCGCAACTGGACGCCGCGGCGGCGGAGATCTGCGCGGCGGCGCCGGAGGGAGTCACGGTACAGCGCATGGGTTCGATGTTCACCTTCTTCTTCACGACGAAGCCGGTGAAGAACTGGGAGGACGCCGCCGCCTGCGACACGCAGAAGTACGCCGCCTTTTTCCACCATTTGCTGGAAAATGGCGTGTACTTTCCGCCGTCGCAGTTCGAGGCCGCGTTCCTCTCTGCGGCGCACGGCGCCGGAGCCATTGCCCGCACGGTGGCAGCGATCCGGTCTTTCCGGGGCTGAAGGCTACTGCTCTTTTGCGTTGAGCCTGTCGAAGATGGCGCGTTCCCGCTCGCCCTCTTCGGGGCGGTTCAGCTTGAAGTAGAGCGCGGACAGCTCGATGTGCGGCTGCGCCCAGCCGGGGTCGGCTTTCACCACCAGTTCCAGATGCTTTACCGCCGCCTCCGCATTGCCTGCGGTGCGTTCGAGCCGCCCCATCTGATAATGCGCGAGCTTGTCGCCGGGCTTCAGCTTCAGGGCCTTTTCCAGATGCGCGCGCGCCGTCTCCAGATCACGGTTCACAATCAGAACCGTGCCCATGCCAAGATGGGCCTCGAAGTCGTCCGGGTTGGCGGCCAGCGCTTTCCGGAACGCCTCGACGGCGCCCTCGTTGTCGGCCAGGTAATGCCGCGCCATCCCCGCCAGGGTCCAGACGCCGGGCAGCTCCGGCTTGATTTTCACTGCCAGCTCGGCATATTCCCTGCCGAGTTCGTATTCGTGGATTCCCATCGCCGTCTGCCCCGCCAGAAGGCATGCCTCCGCGCTGCGCCCCTGCCGTGCAGGACGGTCCAGCCGCAGGATTCCTTCCTGCTTGCTGCCCGTGCGCACGAGAGCCGCGCCCAGCAGCCATTTCAACGCCAGGTCGTCGGGGTGCGCCGGTTCGAGCCGCGTCAGCAGAGCCACCGTCTTCGCTTCCTGACCGGTGCGGTTGTAACAGTCGGCGGTGAGCAAGGCCAGGCGCAGGTCGCCCGGCGCGGCGGCTTGCAGCGGCTCAAGCACCCGGAGCGCTTCGCGGAAGTTCTGCTGCTTGTAATACGCCAGCGCCAGGTTGAATTGCAGCGCCTGATTCAAGGGCTCCAGCGCCAGTGCTGCACGGTAATGGCGGATGGCGCTGTCCATTTGTCCCGTGCGCGCATAAGCGGCGCCCAGGTTGGCGTGGACCTCGGGCACATTGGGCGCGAGCTTCAGCAGCGCGAGATACTTCTCGATGGCCAGCCGGTCGTTCCCTTTCTGCTGGGCTTCCACAGCCTCGCGGAAGAGCTGTTCCGGCGAAGGCGGCTGCCCGGCGCACGCCGCCAGCGCCGCCAGCAGGAGTAGCGCGCGCATCGATTTCATGATAGCGGCCGCCTGCTGTGTTATGAAGAAAGTGGGTGGCTGGCGGGCAGGGCAGGAAACGCAGGATGCTGAAACAAATCGGTGCGGTTCTGATTCTGTCGGCCGGCCTGGCGCCGGGGGGCGGTGCGCAGGTGTCGCAGTTCGAGCGGTTTGAACAGCTCGCGCGCCGGGCTGAAGCCATGCTCGACTCAAGCCCCGCCGAGGCGGTGCAACTGTACCGCGAAGCCCTGACGATCCGCCCTGCCTGGGTGGAAGGCTGGCTCTACATGGGCGCGGCGCTGCACCGGCTGGAGCGCTACGCCGAAGCGACGCACGCGCTGCGCAAAGGGCTGGAGCTTGCGCCGCGGCTCGGCACGGCGTGGGCGTTGCTCAGCATGTGCGAAGCCGAACTCGACAACGCCGAGCAGGCGCTGGCTGACTTCGCCAAGGCCGAGCAACTCGGGCTGGGCGCGAACCTGGGTTTCGAAGTGGCGGCGCGTGTGCGCGCCGCGCGCCTGCTGACCTCCGAAGGACGCTTCGATGAGGCGATGGGCAAGATGTATCCTTTGTCGAAGCGGAACGTCAATCATCCGGCGATTGAAGAGATCATGGGGCTGGCTGCGCTCGCCGTGGACCGCGATCCTGCCTCGCTCACGCCTGAGCGGCGCGAAATTGTGCGGCTTGCCGGCAAAGCCGCCTGGGCTGGCGGCACCGGGCGCCCGGAGGAGGCGCTGAAAGGCTACGACGAGTTGATCCGCCGCTTCCCCAAGGCGCCCGGCGTCCACAACGCGCGCGCTCTGTACCTGATGGAAAGCGATCCCAAGGCGGCGCTGGAAGGCTTCCTCGAAGAGATCCGCAACACTCCTGACCACTGGCCGGCGCTGCTGATGCTGGCCAACCTCCAGATCCGCCACGGTGCGCCGGATGAGGCCCTGAAGAACCTGGAACGCGCGCTGGATCTGGTGCCCGTCAGCTACCGGTGGATCTGCCATGCCAGCATAGGCCAGGCGCATCTGACCGCCGGGCGGCTGGATCAGGCGATTCCGCGGCTGGAGAAGGCCGCGCGGCTCGTGCAGGGCAACGCGCAGATTCACTATTATCTGTCGCAGGCCTATCGCCGCGCCGGCCGCAAGGAAGACGCCGCGCGCGAGCTGGCTGAGTTCCAGCGGCTGAAGGGAATCGAGGATCCGCTCGCCCTGCCCGCATACCAGCCCGGCGCGCGCCGGCAGTGAGCGCCTTGCCGGACCAGCAGGCGGCGGTGCGCATCCGCGAGCGCCCTTGCGTAAGCGCTCCGGTGAGGAGCCGCCAATGCCCGCGCCGCCAGCCGCGGCGCCAGCCCTCCTTTGCGAGCGGCTGTTGCGGCGAGGATCAGCGGGTCGGAGGCGTCGTAGCGCTCATCGGCGCGGGCCTCAACGCGGACGTACGCCGCGGCCAGTTCATTCCAATAAGCCTGCATCGCGCTGTGCAGGCGGATCAGCCGCGCCATCCAGCCTTCCACGTCTCCGTCGTCAGGAATGTACGTGTGGATGGCGATCAGGACGCGGCGGCTGGCGAGCCACAGATGCCCCAAACGGTCGTCGAGCACAAAAAAATGTTGTCGCTCCCGAGGCCGTCTTTCTGGCGGAAGACGGCGAATTTTCCGTCCCTGAACCGCGAAAGCCCTCCACGGGCGCCTATCCAGACCCTGCCGTCAGCGCGCACAATAACCGACGTCACGCGGTCATGGAGCAGCCCTTCGCGCGGCGTCAGCCGCGCGATGCGGCCTTGCTGCATCCTCCAGAGTCCCGCCCCTTCCGTGCCGATCCAGAGATTGCCGTGCCGGTCCTCCACGATCGCCCGGACCGCCACTGCGGCGATCCCCGCCACCGGCCGGAAACGCCCGCCCTCCAGCACATGAAGCCCGCCCGCATGCCTACTCACGACCGTCCCTGCAGGTCCTCATGAATCGCCCGAATCTGATCGCTCCGCAGACCGCTCTCCTTCCCATAACAGCGGATGGACCGGACCGCATCAGGCACATGCCGTCCTCGTCCGTGCCAATCCACTAATCTCCGCGCAAGTCTTCAACCAGGGTGCGCAGCGAATCGCCAGACAGCCCGTCCCGCTTGGTCAACATATGGAAATGCCCGCTCTGGAAAGGGACCAGCCCCCCGGCGTGGGCAGCAATCCAGAGATTGCCGCTGCGATCCTCGTAAATCGACCGGATAGAGTTGTTGGGCAGCCCGTCTGCTGTGTCGTACGTGGCGGTGAACCGCCGTCACGGTACAGCACGATTCCTCCGCCCCTCGTGCCGATCCACAACGTCCCGCCGCGGTCCTGGCAAAGCGCGATCACCGAGTTGTCCGCATGGCCGGCCTGTTGCGCGTGCCGAACACGGTGAACTGCGTGCCGTCGAACCGGACAACGCCCTCGGTGGTCCCGAGCCACAGATACCCGTCCCGCGTCTGGATCAGGGCTTGCCCGAAATTGTCGGGCAGTCCGTTGGCGGTCGTCCAGAGCGCGCGGCTGTATTGGGGAAGAGGCTTGGAGGGATCCAGCACAGCCATCGTTGACGCGAGCACGGCCAGCAACGTTAGGATCCCGACAGCAGTGCGGCGGCCCGGCATCCGCCTCTCCGTGTCGATCGCGCGCGCTCAGCCGCTGACCACGGCCGCGCGCTTCCAGACTGCTCCCTCGACCGTGACTCCGAGCCCCGGCCCCGAAGGCACCGTCAACATGCCATTTTCGCTCTTCAGCGTGGAGGTGGGACACTGCACCGGAAACGTCTCTCCCGAGCCCTTGTATTCCTGGTGCGGTCCCGGATCTTCCACGCAGGATGCAAAGTGCGCCACGTACAGGTATCCGAGTCCGCCGCCGGAGATGTGCGGCGTGCATGGCAGCCCCGCGGCGTTGGCCATGCGCGCCACTTTCACCGCCCGCATCAGTCCGCCGCCGTACATCAGATCCGGCTGAATCACCTGCGCCGTGCCCGTCTCGATGATGCGCCGGAAGTTGCGCAGGCTCATCTCTTCTTCGCCGAGCGCAATGGGAATGTCCAGCGCATCGGCGACCGCCTTGGTCTCATCGTAGTAGTCGAACGGGACAGGCTCTTCGAAGAAAGCGAAGCGATGTTCCTCCATCAGGCGTCCGATGCGCAGCGCCATCGGGACGTCATAGGAACCATTGGCGTCGGCGTACAGAGTCATCTGCGGGCCGAAGGTTTTCCGCACCAGCGGGATCAGCTCCAGATCCCGCTTCGTGGAGGCGTCATCGTACCGCATCCGCGCGCCCAACCGGAACTTGATCGCCCGCGCCCCGGTCTCTTCCGTGATTTTCCGCAGATACTCGATCTCCGCAGCCGGGCTGTTGCCGCGGTTTCCGCTGGCCCGATACACAGCGACCCTGCGGCGGCGCACTTTGCCGAACAGCTCACCCAGCGGCTTGCCGCTGGCCTTGCCGAGCAGATCGAGAATCGCGATCTCCGCCGCCGCCATGCACACCCAGAATGGCAGCCCCTGCCACTTGTAATTCGAGTTCGCCAGATAGGCCGCATGGAAAACGCGCTCCAGGTCCCGCGCGTCCCTGCCCGCGAAATGCGGCGCCACTTTCTGCGTAAAGATCGGCCAGGCGGCGCGCATGACCGTGCTGTGGGCCTCGGAAATGCCCTCCAGCCCCTCGGCGCGGGCGCGCACAAGGAAGAAACGCCCGGAACGCAGCAGCTCCAGGGATTCGATCTTCAGCGGCTCGCGGAGCACATCCGTGCGGAGAACGGATTCCCGCATGATGCGGGCCAGCCTCGCTGCGGGCGCCTCACGTGATTCTTTTGCGTCTGCGGCGGAGGAGGCGACGGCTGCGGTTGCCACCTGAATCCAGCGGCGCCGGTCGGGTTTCATCGCCCGACATTATGCCACGCATCCGCCTCTGACAAAGCTCATAGGCAGGCCGTGCCCCCTCACAGGCGCGCGCGGAATTCGTAGTCGCCCGAGACGAGCAGGTAAACGGCCTTGCCGTTCTCGTACCGCAGCAGGGTCACGCCCTCCGCCGTGCGCGCATCCCGGCCGCCTTCCGTGACCGATTCCACCGCGCTCGCCGGCAGATACAGCGTGGCCGTCGTGTTGGCGGGCACGGCGGCGCGGTACGCCAGCCAGCCGTCTTCCACTCTCCAGGAGCTTCGGATCGTGCCGAATGGCGAGTCGTAGTGGCCCTCGGCCCATTTCATCTGCCCTGTCGGGTCGGGCTCCGGCTGAAGGATGAAGCGCCGGAAGCCCGGCTCGGCGCGCATGGGGAAAGCCAGCGGCGTCTCCTCCGGCCCGGCTGAGGACTCCACATACGCCGTTCCCCGCAAAGGCACGGCGCGCGCGGGCTTCCACCGCGAATCGTCGAATCCCGGCTCGCTCCATCCCCGTACAGCCGCCTCCCGCGTGGCGTCCCGCACTTCGCCCATGTATTGGCTGCTGTAGACCACCGGCCCGGCGCCGAAGTACTTCCAGTCTTTCGCATTGGTCACGAATACATCCGTGGAGCCGTCGGCGTAACGTACGGCGAGCTTCGCCCGCAGCGACTGCCGGTCGCCGAAGTGGTTCCACACGTTGCCGAAGCTCAGCAGCCCGCTCCACCAGCCCTCGCCGAGCATCGCGCCCAGGGCGTTCTCGCCCGCCCGCAGCATTCCGGTGACGTCGTAGGTCTGATAGAGGTGCGTACGGTTGTATTGCGTGAAGCCCGGCGTGTACCAGTCTTCGCCCACGCGCCGCCCATTCAGGTGCAGCTCATAGATGCCCCGGGCGGTGGCGTACAGCCGCGCTGATTGCACGGCGGCAGATTTCAGGCGGAACTTCGTGCGCAACATGGGCATCGAATTCCGGCTCGGATCCCGAACGAGGAACAAGCCCGATGAGCCGCCCTGCACCTGATAATGGCCTCCGGTAACGGAAAAGCCTCCCTTGCCGGCGGCGTCGGCGAAGACGCCCTCATAGGGCTGTGCCCTGAGGTCCTCGCGGAAGAGAATGTTGCGGGGCTGCCGCAGGTGCCGGACGGTGACCTCGCGGAAGGCCGCGCTCTGGCCCGGATCCGCCGCGAAGCCGATTTCGCACAGCATGCCGTAGGTGAGATAGTCGCCGCCCACACCCGCGGGATTCAGGTTCACTCCGTTCGGAGGGACCCGCCGTCCGAAGCCCTGCCGCGGCTGTCCGGCTTGAGCCCCGGCCGCCGTCAGCCCCGCGCTGCCGTTCACCCGGATTCCGATCGCCCCGAAGACGCTCTGCACCTCCACGTGGCGCTCCGCGTGGCGGTTGCCCGTGTGGATCGCTTCGGCCGGAATCTCGAACGTACGGAACGGCCGCCGGGGATCGTCGGTGCTCTGGTATCCGGCGCGGTACACATGGAGTTTCGCCTTGCCCGGCGACGGGCGCTCCAGCTCGGAAATGTCAAGCTCCAGCCGGATGTAGCTCCCGTCTTTCCGGTTCTCCAGCTGGTAAATGTTCTTATATTTGTCCATCAGGCGCGGGTCGTTGGCGCCGTAAATGAAACTGGCCCGGGTGCTGCCCGGGGCGATGGCCACGTTGAAGCTGAGATCGAACACGGACAGGTACGGCGCGTACAGAACCAAGTCCTCCTCTCCGCCGCCGATCCACTCCGCGCCGCTCCAGGCCATGCTGTCTGGCGAAGGATCCATGAGTCCCGTTTCGAACCAGGACGAGGCAGACACGCGCCGGTTCCGGTGATCCCAGGCAGTCACTGTCCATTCATAGCGGATGGCGGGTTGCAGAGGGCGCCCCTGATAGGCGATGTTCTGTGAGTCCTGACCTCGCAAGAGGCCCGAGTCCCAGACGGCAGCCCTCGACGGATCGCGTACCACGATTCTGTATGCAGTCTGCATGACGCCACGCTCCGCAGCTGCCGCCTTCATGCGCCAGCCGAAGCGCGGGCGCGTCACGTCAATGCCCAGGGGAGTGATCCGGTTCTCGACGGTCAGATGCTCCAGCGCCGGTTGAGCCTGTGCGCAGACCGCAGCTCCACAGGCGAAAAGAAGAACGGAGGGAAGGGCTCGCACTTTGTTTCACACCTCGTGCCGCGCGATCCGGGCTGTCGCTTAAGATACAACAGACGCCCCGTCGCGGCCCGGTGTTACTCCGCGGGTTCGCGCACTTTCAGGATTTGATTCACGGCCACGTCGTTCAGCACCTGCCGGACGCCGCTCGGCCAGTGGATCTCGATCTCGCGGATCCGTTTCGCCTTTCCCAGCCCGAAATGCACGCGGTGATCGCTCGTGGCGGCGTATCCGGTGCTGACCGTGGCATGGTTGTGCTGGACCATGCCCGTGTCGTCAGTGATCCTGATCTTGGCGCCGATGCCCATGCGGTTGCTTTTCGTGCCCGTGAGTTCGACGAGCAGCCAGCCGTTGCCGCCGGGCGAGACGTTCCGCAGCACGCGCGCCGGACCGTTCAGCACCAACAGCGCGGCATCGATCCTGCCGTCGTTGTCCAGGTCGCCCAAGGCCATGCCCTTGTGGTTGGCGGTTGCCCGCGTGTCGGTGCCCGCCGCGCGCGTCAGGTTCTGGAATCGCCCGTTGGCCAGGTTCCGCATCACCGTCACCGGTTCCTCCGAACGCCGCGGGGCGTACGTATGGATCATGTCCTGCACGTTCGACCGGCAGACGATCAGGTCCTTCCAGCCGTCGTTGTCCAGGTCGTAAATGGCGTTGGACCAGCCGGACATTTCCAGCGTCTCCAGCGCCAGCCCGCTCGCCGCCGTCCGGTCCTCAAATATGCCTCCGCCCGCGTTGGCGAACAGGGGGAATGTCTCCTTTTCCAGCGCCGTGACCCAGATGTCCGGCCGTCCGGTGTTGAACAGGTCGCGGAAATCCGCGCCCATGCCGGAAATTACATTGCCGTTTTCCGAAAACGCGATGCCCATCTCATGCCCGATTTCCTGGAATTTCTTGCCTTCCAGATTGTGGAAAAACTGCATGGGCGCGTCATCGTTTCCGATGAAAACATCCATCCAGCCGTCGTCGTCGTAGTCGGCCACGACGATCGCCATCCCTCGCCCCAGGGCGTTGGAGAGGCCCGCCTCCACAGAGACATCGGTGAATGTTCCGTCGCCGTTGTTGCGGTACAGCGTGTGGGGCAGAGCGCCGTAGTGGCGCGGGCCGCAATAAATACGGACGTTGTTGATCAGGCAGTCCGGCTCGTTGTTCGGATCCCATTCGCAGTAGTTCGACACGAACAGGTCCAGATCGCCGTCGTTGTCGTAGTCGAGCCACGCTGCGGCCACCGACCACATCTTCTTGCCTTTGTACAATCCGCCCGGCACGCCCGCTTTCTTTGTCACGTCGGTGAACGTGCCGTCCCCGTTGTTCCGGAAAAGCTGGTTGTCGTTCACGTTCAGCACGTACAGGTCGGGATACCCGTCGTTGTCGTAATCCGCCGCGGCCACTCCCATCCCGTAGCCCTCGCCCGCCACGCCCGCCTTGTCGGTGACATCCGTGAACGTCAGATCACCGTTGTTCCGGAACAGCCGGTTCTTGTGTTTCTCGCCCTGCTTGACGAGCGATGGCATGTGCGCGCCGTTGACGAAGTAGATGTCCAGGTCGCCGTCCCGGTCGTAGTCGAACAGCGCCACTCCCGCAATCAGCCCCTCCGGCTGATGCTTGCGTGGCGTGGCGCCGTTGTCGCAGACGAACCGCACGCCCGACTGTTCCGTGATGTCGCGGAACGCGATCGGCGGCAGAGAAGACTGCGCCGCCAGCGCGGCGGCGATGGCGGCCCCCAACCAGAAGCAAAGGCGAGTCATGCAGACGTGTCTTCCAGTGTAGCCGACGGGACCCCGCCAGGCGGAGTGCGCCTACAATGTAAGCATGAAACGCATGGTGCGGTTGTGCGCGGCCGGCCCGCTGCTGGCGCTGCTGACGCCGTTGCCGGCCGTCCCGCAGCAACCGCCGCAGGATTCGCAGGCTGTCATCCGCACGGGTGTGGCTGAGGTTCTCCTCGACGTGGCCGTGCGCGACCGGCGCGGGCGGCTGGTGCGCAATCTGAAGCCCGGGGATCTGGAGATATACGAAAACGGCGTGAAGCAGGAGATCCGCGCTTTCCGCCTGGCTGGCACGAATCGCCGCCGAACGGAACTCACGGCGGCGCCGGCTCCCCCGGCGGGGGGGGCGCCCGTCCGGGCTTCGCGGCCCATGCCGCTGCATGCCGTCAACCTCCTCTGCTTCGTGTTTCATAACCTCGATCCGATCAACCGCACTCGCGCTCTCCGGATGGCCGAGTCCCTTCTGAAGGAGGAGTTCCCGCCGAACACCCTCGCCGCGGTCTTCACGCTGGATGATTACCTCGCTCCAGTGTCCCCCTTTACCGATCGGAAGCAGGACCTGCTGGCAGCGGTCCAGCAGGCCTTTTCGGGCAGGGCTCTCAATTTCGATCAGGCCTCGGTGGCGGTTCTGACAGCCAATCCGACGATGTTCACCATCGACGTGCTGGTCAATATGGCCGCGCACTCGGCCACCGTCACCGACCGCGTGACCGGCGGCGAGGTCAGCAAGACGCTGGTGCCGCGCGCCGACGTCTCCATGAGCGCTTCGGCCAACGCGTCGCGCGGCTTCCGCGCCCGCGAGCGCGTCGACATGGCCCATGTCACCGGCAGCCGGGCGTTCGATCAGATCGAAACCATGGTGTCGCAGCTCGCGCAACTCCCCGGCCGCAAGAGCGTGGTTCTGATCTCCGGCGGATTGCTGACCACCGGCGACCCGGACGCCTTCGAAAAGCTGATGGCCAAGGCCAACGCCGCCAACATGACCGTCTACAGCTTCGATCCCACCGAACTCGACGAGATCACGGACACCCAGGCCGCCAAGACCGCCCTCGCCCAGGTGGCTGCGGTGAGCCGCACGCAGACCGACGTCCGCCGGCAGCCGAGCCTCTCGGAACGCCGCCAGCAGAGCCGTCAGGGAGATGCGCTCGAAGTCGCGGTGCGCTCGTCCGACATGCGCGCCGCACTGCGCGAACTGGCCGAAGGCACCGGCGGCTTCCTCGTGGCGAACACATCCGAGTTCAACAAGCCGTTCCGCCGCGTGCTGGAAGAGATGGAGGCGCGCTATGAAGTGGCCTACCGGCCCGCCGATCTGAAGCTGGACGGCAGGCTGCGCACCATCGAGGTCCGGACCAGGCGCAAAGTCCTGATCGTCGAAAGCAGGACCGGCTACTTCGCTCTGCCTGCAAAGCCGGGCGGCGATGCCCTCGCCCCTCATGAAGTCGTCGGGCTCGCCCTGCTGGGAAAAGATCCCCGTCCCGCTGATTTCGACTTCCAGTCCGGCGTATTCACCTTCGGCGGGGATCCGGGCCGCCGGCAGGTGGCGCTGGCGTTTGAAGTGCCGGGCAAGGCGCTCACGGCAGCCCAGGATGCCGCGCGCGGCATGGCCCGGGCCCATGTAGCGCTCGTGGGGCTGGTGAAGGACGGCTCGGGCGAAGTGGTGGAGCGGTTCAGCATCGACGCGCCGTATGAGTTCGCCCTGAACAATCTCCCGGCCATGCAGGCCAGCAGGATCACCCACGCGCAGTCGCTGAGCCTGCCGCCGGGCCATTACACGGTGGAGACCGCGCTGCTCGACCGCACGGGAGGACGCGCCAGCGCCAGGGCTTTTGAGATTGAAGTGCCGCCCGCCGCCGCGGGGCTGGCTGTCAGCAGCCCGATGCTGGTGCAGCGGGTGGAGGAGGCGGGGGGCGGCAACGGCGATCCGCTGTCTTATCAGGGACGCCGTGTCGTTCCTCTGGTAACGCCAGCGCTCGACAACGTGTCGCAGCCCTACGTGTATTTCGTCGTATATCCGGACAAAAACCGGACAGATAAGCCGCAATTGCTGGTGGAATTCTTCGTCAACGGGCAGCGGCTGGCGGCGCAGACCGCCGAACTCCCTCCGGCTGACCCCTCCGGCGCGGTGCCCATGATGGTCTCTGCGGCCAAGCGCCCCGGACTGTGCGAGTTGCGGATTACGGCTGTGCAGGGCGACGCCCGGGCCACCGGCAGCGTCCGGTACGTCTTGCCGCAGATGAAGGCCCAGGCGCCATGACGAGCGCTGTCGTCAGCAACCTGGGGTCTTGCCTCCGATGATGCGCCTCCTGCCTGTTGCCGTGCTCCTGGCTTTGAGCGCGGCTGCACAGACGAACCCCGCGGATCCCGCGGAAAGGCTGCGCGCCGCCGCCGCGGCGTTCGAAGCCGGCGACATGCCCGTTGCGATCCAGCATTACCGCGCCTTCCTCGCCGAGTTCACCGAGGCAGCCGAGATCCGCTCCAATCTCGGCGCCGCGCTCGTCGCCAACGGGCAGGTCGAGGAAGGCATTCAGGAATACCGGCTTGCACTGAAGCATCTCCCCAACAACCCCCGCGTGCGCATGAACCTCGCGCTCGCCTATTACAAGACAGGCCGTCCCGAAGAGGCCGCCAGAGAAATCGCCCCGCTCCTCCAGCAGCAGCCGCTCGACCCCAAGCCGGCGCTCCTGCTGGCCGACTGCCTCATCCTCGCCGGGCGTCCGCAAGACGCCGCGCAGCTTCTTGCGCCGCTGGCTGAAGAGTACCCCAACGACCGTGCCGTCGCCTACGCGCTCGGCATCGCGTTCCTCCGTGCCAACGATGAAGACCGTGCGCAGGTGATGCTCGACCGCATTCTCCGCGATGGGGCCTCCGCCGAAAGCGAGTTCCTCTTCGGCCAGCTGGAATACCGCCGGCAGAACCTGCTGAAAGCCGCCGGGCACCTGGCGCGCGCCGTCGAGTTGAATCCCAAGTTGCCGGGCGTGCACTCCCTTTATGGGCAGGTGCTCCGCAGCAACGCACGGCTGGAAGAGGCTGCCGAGCAGTTCCGCCTCGAGCTGGAAATCAATCCGTTCGAACCCGTGGCCAACATCGAATTGGCCATGCTGCGCAAGCAGGAAGGACAACTGGAAGAGGCATTGAAGCACCTCGCCCGCGCTCTCCAGGTCCGGCCCACCGATCCCGGCGTGCTCCTGCAGCGGGCTTCCATCTATTCCACCCAGGGACGCCTCGAACTGGCCCGCCAGGAGCTGGAAGCCCTGGTGAAAGCCTATCCGCGATTCGCCGAAGCCCACGCTGCGCTTGCCACCGTCTATTACCGCCTCAAGCGCACCGCCGACGGCGACCGCGCCCGCGAGGCGGCGCGCCGCGCCCGCCTCGCCGGTCAGGCTCCACCTTCCGCTGCGCCTGCCGCGGCGGCGCCGTCCCCGCCCAAGCCCGCTGCCGCAACCAAGAAACCCGCATCGCCCAAGCCGGCTTCCCGGCGGTGACCTCCAGGGAGATTCTCAGCCGCACCGCCGGCGGCGCCGCCGTGGCCCCAAGCGCGCCGAAGCTTGGCGCGAAGCGCCGTGGCTGAGGAGTGAGAAGCGCCCGGAAGGAGCCGCCTAGGCTGCCTTCATATTCCGCTTCCACCCGGCTCCTTGTCCCTGCCTCTCGCGAGGCTTTCAGGCGCGCGCCCGCCCATGACGCGCAGGAGGTCGCTCAGCGCTTCGCCGGGCGGGCAGCGGGAGCGCGTCGCGGCGGCATGGGCTCGCGCACAGCCAGGATCTGATCCGCCTTCACGTTTTCGAGCGTCTGTTTTGCGCCGCTGGGCCATGTGATCTCCGCCGTGCGGATCGACGCCGCTTTGCCCAGCCCGAAGTGCACGCGGTGATCGCTCGACGCGCTGTAGCCCGTGCTGGTGGTGGCGTGGTTGACCTGCACGCGCCCGTCATCGGCTGTGATGCGGATGCGCGCGCCGATGCCCATACGGTTGCTCCGCACGCCCTCCAGCAGGAACAGGATCCAGTGGTTGCCGCCGGCGGCAGTGTTGCGGAAATGCTCCGAGCGCCCGTTCAGCGTCGTGGTGACGAGGTCAAGGCGCCCGTCGTTGTCCAGATCCCCGTACGCCAGCCCGCGCCGCAGCAGCGGCTTCATCGCATCGGGTCCCGCGGCTTCCGTCACGTCGGCGAACCGGTTGCCGCCCAGATTGCGGAAGATCGCCAGCGGCTCCTCCGACTGCCGCATGGAGAGCATGGCCAGGCTGTGCTGCACGTTGCCGCGCGCCGTCACAAGGTCCCGCCAGCCGTCGTTGTCGAGGTCGAAGGCGCCGCAGGACCACGCCGACATGTTCCGCGTCGTGTGGCCGAGGCCCGCGCGATGCGTCAGCTCCTCGAATCCTCGCCCGCCGCCCAGATTCCGGTACAGCGGAAACGTCTCGCCCTCGATGGCCGTATGCCAGATGTCTTCCCAGCCGTCGTTGTCGAGATCGCGGAAATCCGCGCCCATTCCCGAAATAAAGGCGCCGGATTCCGGGAATGCCACGCCCATTTGCATCGCCACTTCCGCAAATGCCTTCCCTTTTCTGTTATGGAACAGGAAATTCGGGGCGTTGTCGTTGGCCACGAAAACATCCATCCAGCCGTCGTGGTCGAAATCGGCGAACGCCACGCCCATGCCCTTGCCGAGATGCGGCAGGATGCCCATCTGCCGCGAGACATCGGTGAACGTGCCGTCGCCGTTGTTGCGGTACAGCGTGTTGGGCAGCGGCTGGTAGCTGTCGGGATGGCAGTAGGCGCGGGTCTGCGGATTCGGCCCGCAGAAAGGGTCCTTGTTCACCTCCCACACGCAGTAGTTCGAGACGAACAGGTCGAGGTCGCCGTCGTTGTCCATGTCGAACCAGCCTGCCGCCACGCCCCACATTTTGCGCCCGTTCAGCCGTGCGCCCAATAGGCCGGCACTCCGGGTGACGTCGCTGAAAGTGCCGTTGCCGTTGTTGCGGTAAAGCTGGTTGTCGGTGACGTTGGCCAGAAACAGGTCCGGCCAGCCGTCGTTATCATAGTCCCCCACCGCCGCGCCCATCTCGTAGCCTTCGCCCTGCACGCCCGCCTTCTCCGTCACGTCGGTGAATGTGCCGTCGCGGTTGTTGTGGAACAGGCGGTTCCAGTAACGCGGCGATTCTTTCCTCAGCGACGGCAGCGCGGCGCCGTTGACGAAATAGACATCCAGCCAGCCGTCTTTGTCGTAGTCAATCAGCGCCACGCCGGAGACCATCGTTTCGGGCTGATTCCGGTTTGCTGTGGGCGAACTGTCGCAATAGAAGGAGAGTCCTGAGCGCGCAACGACGTTCTCCAGACGGATGCCGGAATCCACAGCCGCCAAACCCAGCGCCACGGCTGCCGCCGCATAGAGCGAGACGCGCCACATGAGACAAACGACATTGTAACAGCCGTGCGGACGCAGCCCGCTCACTTGCCCGCAGGCGCCGGCAGAGTCACCGACCCCAGAAACCGCGAGCCGCGGTCATAGAGCAGGAAGCGCACCGATTTCGCCCGCGGATCCAGGACGATCTCCTGATCAAACGGAAGCCCCTCTTTCGCCGCGGCGGCGAACTGCTGCTTCGGCATGCGCATGTTGAAAGTCATCGGCTGCGTCGAACCGAGAAGGCTCTTGCCGTCGTACTGCGCGTACATCACGGACACTTGCCCGGACGCATTGCCCGCATCATCGAGGGTGAACAGGTCCATCGGATCAATGCGGATGCGCACCATCGCCGTGCCCGGCTTCGAACCAGGCGCGATGCTGCCGCGCAGTCCGATCTCCGGAGCGTCGGCGGGGATCTTCAGCAGCGCGGACATCGCGGCGAATTCGAGCGCCGGCGCCTGCCCCTGGCTCGGATACGCGTAATAGCGCTGCCTGGCAAGCACCTTCACGCCGCGCCGTTCGCACTGCACGCGCAACCGGTGAAACTTGTTGTCCCAGTTGTCCGCCGCCGGCGCCGCCAGCAGCAGATACGACCCCGCCGCAGCCTGCGCCACCTGCGAGATGACAGAATCCAGATCTTCGCGGTAAAACGTCTTGCCGCCTGTCAGCCCCGCCACGTCCTCCATCGCCAGCGTCACGTCCGGGCGCAGGATGCCATAGGAGAGCGGATGCACCGCCACCCCGGCGTTGTCCAGCGTCACCGAGAGATGCGGCACATACAGCGCACACTCCATCCAGTCGCCTGAGCACTGCTTGCGGGTGTCGAACACATTCGGCACGCCGTCGGTGACCCAGATCAGGTCGCGCACGCCCGGACGCGCGCCCAGATGCCGCGCCACTGTCTCCAGCGCCACATAGGTCTTCTTCACCACGTCTTCCTGCAGAATGCCCGCCGGACGCGTCCGTCCGAGATTCTTCTCATACTTCTGCAGCAGCTTCGAGGCGCTTTTGTGCCAGTCGGCGGGCGCCGCCAGGATGTTGCCCTTTTCGTCCTGCGCCGGCACCAGAGGTTCCAGCGTTCCGTCCAGGTTCAGCAGATAGAAATAGACATGGCTGCTGGAAGCCATCCGCGGCAGAGCCGCCTGCACCCTCTGGAATGAATCGAGGCGGTTGTTCTGCATCAGATTGAATAGGTCGAACAGCACAGCCACCGTGTGCGGCGCTTCATTCGAGGCGCGGCTCGACACCCAGCCCTGCATGGCTGCCGGCGCGGGATGAGCGGCGAACGGCGGATGCAGTGAGGACACCGGCAGGGATTTGCTCTGGTCGGTGAACCTGAATTCCTGCGGCTTCAGATCCAGCACCGGCGCGCCCTTGGCGTCGGTCACGACCACCCGCGTGCGCACAAGCTGCGGCAGCGAGGCAGGCGACTGGCTTTGGGCGGCGGACAGGACGGGCAGCAGAAAGGCGATCAGTAGCGCAGTTTCGGATCTTTTCATTGGCTGGACCCCACAGTCAGCTTAAGCAAGCGGATGCCACGAGGCAACCGCACTCCTTCCACCATCAGCCCCTGCCGAGCTCTTCTTTCAGCTCGGCCAGCAGCTTCAGCGCCTCCACGGGCCGCAAATTGTCAATATCGAGCTGCCGGATCCGCTCCGCGATCTGCCAGCCCACGGGTTCAAACAGCCGGATCTGCAACTCCGGCCCGGCGCCGTGCCTGCGCTTGGGCGCCTCCAGCTGATCGCTCACCGTCTCCTCTTTCTTCTCGTGCAGGGCCAGGATCTCGCGGGCGCGCTCGATCACCTCGAGAGGGAGCGCCGCCAGCCGCGCCACTTCGATTCCATAACTGCGGTCCGCACCGCCCGGCTCCACCTTGCGCAGGAAGATGAGCTGATCGCCGGACTCCTTCACCGACACATGGAGGTTCACCACGCCGTCCAGCCTCCCGGCCAGTTCCGTCAGCTCGTGATAATGCGTGGCGAACAGCGTCCGCGCTCCTATCCGGTCATGAATGTACTCGAGCACGGCCCAAGCCAGCGCAAGCCCGTCGTAGGTGGCGGTGCCGCGGCCGATCTCGTCCAGCACGATCAGGCTGTCCCGCGTCGCCGTGTTCAGGATCACCGCCGTCTCGGTCATCTCCACCATGAACGTCGAGCGCCCGCGCGCCAGATTGTCGCTTGCGCCGATGCGCGTGAACACGCGGTCGATCACCGGCAGCACGGCTTCGGCCGCAGGCACGAACGAGCCCATCTGCGCCAGCACCGCGATCAGCGCCGCCTGCCGCAGGTACGTCGACTTGCCGCCCATGTTCGGCCCCGTGATGACGGCCATCCGGCGCCTGTCCTGATCGAGATAGAGATCGTTGGGAATGAAGTGGCCCGCCTCGGCTTCGGCGAGCTTCTCGATCACCGGATGCCGCCCGGCCGCCACCTTCATTTCCCCCGAGCTCGAAAAGCGTGGACGCGTGAAGCGCCGCTCCACCGCCGTCTCTGCCAGCGCCGCATAGAAGTCGATCTCCGCCGCCGCCGCCGCCGTCGCCCGCACGCGGGCAGCCTCCGCCGCCGCCGCCGAGCGCAGCTCCGCCAGGATCGTGCGCTCCAGTTCAAGAGCGCGCTCCTCGGCATCGAGCACCTTCGCCTCCAGCTCCTTCAGCTCCGGCGTCGTGAACCGCTCCGCGTTCACCAGCGTCTGCTTGCGCTCATAATCAGCCGGAACGAGATGTAGATTCGGCTTGGACACCTCGATGTAGAAGCCGAAGACGCTGTTGAAGCGCACCTTCAGCGAGCCGATGCCCGTGCGCTGGCGCTCGCGCGCCTCGACCGCCGCGATGATCTGGCGCGAGTGCGTCGCCAGATGCCGCAGTTCATCCAGCTCGGCGTGGTAACCGGAGCGGATTACGCCTCCATCGGCGGCGTTGGCGGGCGCGTTGTCGTCGATCGCCGCCAACAGCTTGTCCCGCAGTTCCGCCACTTCGTCGAGCGATGCCGCCGCCGCCCGCAGCTTCTCCGCCGGCGTTTCCGCCAGATGCGGCCGCAGCTCCGGCACGCACGCCAGAGTTTTTCCCAGGCCCAGCAGGTCCCGGGGCGTGGCCGTGCCCACCGTGATCCGCGCCAGCAGCCGCTCCAGATCGAGCATGCGGCCCAGCACATCGCGCAGCTTCGCCCGCTGAATCGTCGCCCGCGCCAGCCACTCCACCGCATCCAGCCTTGCCTCGATCTCCCTCCGGTCGAGCGAGGGCTGGAGCAGCCGTTTCCGCAGCAGCCGCGCGCCCATGCCCGTGCACGTGCGGTCGATGACGGCGATCAGCGTGGCGTCCCGCCCGCCTCCGGCGTCCGCCGTGAACAGCGGCTCCACGAGTTCCAGGTTCCGCACCGTCACCGCGTCCAGCATCATCGCGCCCGCGCGGTCGTGGTATGCGGGCCTGTCCAGATGGTCCAGCGCGGAGCGCTGCGTTTCGCGCAGGTAGGCCAGAATCGCGCCTGCCGCGCCCGTCGCCAGCGACCTGCCCGCCAGCCCGCAGCCGTCGAGCGCCAGCAGGCGGAAATGCTCGCGCAACAGCTGCCCGGCGTGGGCAGGATCGAAGCTCCACGGCTCGGCGTGCGTCACTGCCCAGCGCCCGCGCGGCGCCTGATCAGCCTCAGCGGTCAGCAGCTCGCGCACGTTCATCTGCTCCAGCGCCGCCGCGGCTTCGGAGGCAGGCAGCTCCGTGGCGCGGAACTCGCCCGTGGAGATGTCCACCCACGCCAGCCCCGCCTCGTTGCGGCGCACGCACAGCGCGGCCAGATAGTTGTTCTGCGCGGCGTCGAGCAGCGCCGATTCGGTGACCGTGCCGGGAGTGACGATGCGCGTGATCTCGCGCCTGACGAGCTTCTTCGCCTGCCGCGGATCCTCCATCTGCTCGCAGATGGCCACGCGGTAGCCCTTCTGGATCAGCCGGGCGACGTAGTTTTCGGCCGCGTGATACGGGACGCCGCACATCGGCACCGGCTCGCCGCGCTCCTTGTTGCGCGAGGTGAGCGTGATCTCCAGCTCGCGCGCCGCCGTGACGGCGTCCTCGTAGAACAGCTCGTAAAAATCGCCGAGGCGAAAGAACAGCAGGCACCCCGGCGCCTGCTGCCTGGCCGCGTGATACTGCCGCATCAGCGGCGTCGTCGGTTCCTGACCCACTCTCCTTAAGCGTAGATGCCCCGGAGCTTGATCGCAAAAGCGACGCGATCCAGCGCCAGCATGTACGCGGCGCAGCGGTTGTGCACGTTGTGCCGCTCGGCGTAAGAGACGACGTCGCGGAACGAGTTCACCATGATCTCTTCCAGCCGCCCGTTGACGAGCTGCTCATTCCAGAAGAAACCCTGCCGGTCCTGCACCCACTCGAAGTAGCTCACCGTCACGCCGCCTGCATTGGCCAGGATGTCCGGGATCACGAACACGCCCCTCTGCTGCAGGATGCGGTCGGCTTCAGCCGTGGTCGGACCGTTGGCGCCTTCGCAGATGATGCGCGCGTTGATCTTCTGCGCGTTGCGCGAGTGGATCACGTTCTCCCTCGCCGCCGGCACCAGCACGTCGCAGGGCAGAAACATCGCCTCCTCGCGGTCGATGTCTTCCGCGCCCGGGAACCCCGTGATGGACCCTGTCGCTTTGCGGTGGGCGTCGAGCGCCACCGGGTCGATCCCGTTGGGATTGTAGACGGCGCCGTCGTACTCGATCACCGAGATGATCTTCATGCCCGCCTTGTGCATCAGGCGCGCGGCGTTGCCGCCCACGTTGCCGAAGCCCTGCACCACCACGCTGGTCTGCGACGGCTCCATGTGGAACTTCCGCAGCGCCTGAAGGGTGACGAACAGGCAGCCCCGCCCTGTCGCCGCGGGGCGTCCGCGCGAGCCGCCCAGGTCCAGCGGCTTGCCGGTGACGACGGCGGTGACGGTCGTGCGCTTGTGCATGGAATAGGTATCCATGATCCACGCCATGGTCTGTTCGTTCGTGTTCATGTCCGGCGCAGGCACGTCGCGCTCCGGGCCGAGGATCTCGATGATGTCAGCCGTGTAACGGCGGGTGATCCGTTCGAGCTCTCCCTGACTCAACACCGACGGGTCGCAGATCACGCCGCCCTTTCCGCCCCCGAACGGGATGTTGACCACCGCACACTTCCACGTCATCCACGAGGCCAGTGCGCGCACTTCGTCCAGCGTCACATCGGGGGCGAACCGGATGCCGCCCTTGGCCGGACCGCGCGCCAGAGAGTGCTGCACGCGGTAGCCGGTGAACACTTCAATCCGCCCGTCATCCATTTGGATGGGAATGTAAACCGTCACCTCCATCGTGGGAGTCCGAAGGACCTTCTGGAGTCCTTCATCCAGGCCGAGCAACGTGGCGGCCTCATTGAAGCGAGCCTCGGCGGCCAGCCATGGGTTGAATTCTTGCTCCAGGGCCGGATCTTGACCGGGCTTCGTGGCTTCGAGGATCATGCAGGAATACCTCCGCCTCCATTATCCTCGGAGCAAATGGCCCCGGCAAGCCGCAGGAATACTGAAATATCAAGACGAGATTTCCTCGCCGCGCCTTCGTGGCTCTGCCTGCGCCAGCCGCGGGCGCGCGTGGAACGGCGGCGCCTTGAACTGGCCGGCATCCCCTGGAGCCGCATCCGCCACGGCAGCGCGCCGCTGCGCCTGCTGCGCATCCACGGCGACGAAGAGACCGCCAGGCAGGCGGTGGAGATCTTCATCGAGCAGATTGCGGGCGAAGCCTGGATCGTGGAGTCCCGATCGAGGCACGTCCTGCTCGGCGGGCTGAGGCTGGATCCGAACCGGATGTTTTCGCGCGCGGGCGCGGAGAAAAACCTGAGGATGCTGAACCCGGATGCAGAGGGCGGGCAGATTCTCGCGGTTCTCAACCGGCTTGACCGTGAAAGAGAGTCTTTGATGAGGGCGCTCCAGCCCCCGCCGGGAGGGCTTTGGATCGCCGCGCACAACAACGGGCCGGGCTACTCGATCGAAACGGAAGCGCCGATTTCGCAGCGCGTTCACCGCGCGCAGCCCGGCGCGCCGCGCGACTTCCTGCTCTTCACCGGCGAGGACGACTTTGAAAAGGCCGCGCGCGGTCCTTACAACGCCGTATTGCAGAACCGGCCGGGCGGGGAAGATGACGGATCGCTGTCCCGCTGGTGCGCGGCCCGCTCCATCCGTTACGTCAACGTGGAAGTGGCTCATGGAAAGCTGGACAAGCAGCTCGAGATGCTGCGCTGGCTTGCCGCCGCCCTCTCGTAGTAGTCTTTGATCCATGCGCCCTTCTCTGGCCGGCGAACTTGCCGCGGAATTCATCGGAACCATGCTGATTCTGCTGTTCGGCGCTGGGGTTTGCGCGATGGTGGTCGCCTTCGGCACGGGCGCGCCCGGCGAGGTCGTGCATGGCGGCTACACCAACATCACTTTCGGCTGGGCTTTGGGGGTCATGTTCGGCGTGGCGGCTTCGGTGCGGATCAGCGGCGCGCACCTGAATCCGGCGGTGACACTGGCGCTCGCCGTCTTCCGCGGATTCCCGTGGCGCAAAGTGGCGGCGTACACGGCGAGCCAGACCCTTGGGGCCATGGCGGGCGCGGCGATTGTCTGGTACAACTACCGGGAAGCGATCCTGCGGTTTGACCCGATGCTGGAAAAAACCGCGGGAATTTTCACGACATTTCCCGCGTTTCCGGACGTGCCGGCGGCCGGTTTTTTCGATCAGGTTCTTGGCACGGCTCTATTGTTGTTCCTGGTCTTCGCCTTGACTGACGAGGAGAACCTGGCCATCCCTTCCTACCTGATCCCGGCCATGGTCGGGCTGATCGTGCTCGCCATCGGCGTCAGCTTTGGCAAGCTGCACGGCTATGCCATCAACCCGGCGCGTGACCTCGGACCGCGCCTCTGGACCGTGATCGCCGGCTACCGCGTCAACGGACTCACCGACGGCACGCTCGTCTGGTGGGTGCCGGTGGCTGCGCCTATGGCGGGCGGGCTGATCGGCGCGGGTCTGTATGATTTGACAATCCGCAAATTCCTCCCGCGCGGCGAGTGAACCCGTCCCATCTGAAGAGGACGGCCCGTCGCCGCACTTTCGGCCCGCCATGCCGCGCAGCCCGCTGACGCCGGCGCCAGAGGATTTCGGGAGCGC
>DYJN01000164.1 GCA_020723085.1 Arcobacter sp. | reverse complement strand
TCTGCCGCGCGGGTGAGCGGTGAGGGGACGCCCCGGTTCGAGGGTTCCTGCCGAGCCCATCGCCCAACGTGCCCCGCCCCCCGCGCGTGAGGGGATGCCCCGGTTCGAGGGTTCCTGCCGAGAGCGGAAGACCACCGGTTCGCCCCGGGATTCGCCGTTATGAACCGCGGGCACAGGCGGGTTCGGCTGAATTTCACCCACGGGGGCTCATCAGACCAGCCGGGAGACGGATCACCGGTCTCGGCTCGCGGGATCGCTGTGCAGGCGAAACGCGCCGGGGTCGCACAGCCCCGCGAGCGCATGCGCCGTCCTGGCGCCCAGCCGGGGCTTTGCAACGGCGGGCAAGCGTGATATTGTCGGCGCCATGCCGGCACCGATGAGACGGAGAGACTTTCTTCTGGCGCTGCTCGCCCTGCCGAAGCTGCGCATCCGGCGCGTGCGGATGTACGCGTCGCCGATCACGCGCCCCATGATCAACCAGAGCTTCCACGTCGTCACCGTGGAGACCGATGAGGGGATTACAGGCATCGGAGAAGGCGGTTCTCCGGACCTGATCCGGCTTGCGGCGCGCCTCATCATCGGTGAGGACGCGCGGCAGACCGATGCGCTGTGGCAACTGATGTACCGGGGGCTGTTCTACCCGGCGGGGCGCGAGCAGCTCCATGCCATCGGCGCCCTGGACGTGGCGCTGTGGGACATCAAGGCGAAGGCGCTGAACGTTCCATTGTATGAGTTGCTGGGCGGGAAATCGCGGGAGTGGATCGAGTGTTATTCCACGGCGTTCCCGAGGAAGGGATCACTGAAGGAGACGGCGCGCGCCTGCATCGAGGCGGGCTTCCGCGCCTACCGCACCTCGGTCGCCGATCCGGGCAGGGGGGAGGCATTCGACGCGCGCGCCATCGTCCGCAAGACCGTGGAGCAGTGCCGCGAGATCCGCGAAGCGGTGGCGCCGGATGGCGAGTGGGCGATCGACTACCACACGCGGCTCGACTACGCCGATGCGGTGCGGCTGAGCGCGCTGCTCGAGCCGCTGGAGCCTGTCTTTGCGGAGGATCTGGTGCGAAGCGAGAACAAGGCCTTCTACCGGCAACTGCGCCAGGCGGTGCGGCTGCCGATTGCGGTAGGGGAGCAGTTCGGCGACCGCTGGGAGCTGAATGAGCTGGTGGAGCAGCGGCTGATCGACTGGTCGCGCGTGTCGATTCCCAACTGCGGCGGGATCACGGAGTTCATGAAGATCTGCGCGCTGTGCGAGACCCACTACGTGGGCATGGCGCCACATTTCACGGGACCTGTCAGCGAGGCTGCGCTGGTGCACTGCCTGTTGAGTTACTCGGGCTCCGTGCTTATGGAGATGCTCGGCGATGGGCGCCGCGAGGTCCCTTATCTGCCTCGGCATTACGACTTCCGCAACGGCAGGATGTGGCCGAACGACCGCCCGGGGCTTGGCGTGACATTTGACTCCTCGCGCGTGAAGATGATCGCCGAGATCACCGAGGGGGAGAAGCCTCTGCCGGTGTTCCGGCGCCGGGACGGGTCGCTGACGAATTGGTGAGGCGTTACGGGACTACGGCAGCCTGACGGGCAGCCACACCCGGTGGTCAGG
>DYJN01000026.1 GCA_020723085.1 Arcobacter sp. | reverse complement strand
TCCGCGAAGGCGGCCGCACGGTCGGCGCCGGCACCGTGACCGAGATCTTTGAGTAGCAGCCAGGCCGGGGGCGGTTCAGACCGCGCCCCGGCGGGAACGGAAATGCGATGCTGACCAAGCGTATTCGAATCAGGCTCAAGGCTTATGACCACCGGCTGCTCGATCAGAGCACGTCGGAGATCGTCGAGACGGCCAAACGCGCCGGCGCCCGCGTCGCCGGTCCGATTCCGCTGCCCACGCAGCGGTCCGTCTACACGGTGAACCGCTCGCCGCATGTGGACAAGAAATCCCGCGAGCAGTTCGAGATCCGCACGCACAAGCGTCTGATCGACATCCTCGATCCGACGCAGGACACGGTGGATGCCTTGAGCCAGCTCGACCTCCCTGCCGGCGTGGATGTGGAGATCAAGGCGTATCACAAGGGAGCGAACTGAACCGGGCGCCCGCCAAGCGCCGGCCGGGCGGTTGGAATGGACAGGGCTCTCCGGCGGCCGAAGCCGGGGAGACGAGCAGTGAAGGAATAGAGGGATATGAACCCAGGAATCATCGGCAAGAAGATCGGGATGACCCAGGTGTTCCGGCCCGACGGCCAGGTCGTGCCCGTCACCCTGCTGAAGGCAGGGCCGTGCGTCGTGGTGCAGCGCAAGACGCCGGCGCGTGACGGCTACGACGCCGTGCAGCTGGCTCTGATCGAGAAGGCGCGCAAGCCCAACAGGCCGATGGCCGGCCACCTGAAGAAGGCTGGCGTGGAAGGCGGCGCACGCTTCCTGCGCGAATTCAGGCTGAAGGGCGGCGCTGATCTCAAGCCGGGCGACCGCGTGCTGGTGGATCAGTTCAAGCCCAAAGAGAAGGTGGACGTCACCGGCGTCAGCAAGGGCCGCGGTTTTGCCGGCGTCGTCCGGCGGCACGGATTCGGCGGCGGCGACGCTACCCACGGCTCGATGTTCCACCGCGCTCCGGGCTCCATCGGCGCGTCCAGCGATCCGTCGCGCGTGTTCCCCGGAACGCGCATGGGCGGACAGATGGGCAATGCCCAGGTGACGGTGCGCAACCTGGAAGTGATCGACGTCGATCCCGAGGATCATGTCCTGATGGTCAAGGGCGCAGTGCCCGGACCCAACGGCGGCTACGTCATCGTGCGCCGCGCCAAGAGGTAAGACTGCCATGGCCAAGGTTGACGTCTTCGATCTGAACAACAACAAGGTGGGCGAGCTCGAGCTGGCCGACGCCGTCTTCAACGCGCCCGTCAACGAGCACTTGCTGTACGAGAGCGTGCGCCATCATCTGGCCGGGCAGCGCAGCGGGACGGCCAAGACCAAGGTGCGCTCCGAAGTGGCCGGCTCCGGCAAGAAGCTGTGGCGGCAGAAGGGCACCGGACGGGCGCGCATGGGTTCCATCCGCTCTCCCGTCTGGCGTCACGGCGGCACTACGCATGGCCCCGTGCCGCGGGACTACTCTTACCGGCTGAACCGCAAGATGGTGCTCGGCGCGCTGCGCTCGGCGTTGACCGCCAAGCTGCGCGACGGAGAGCTAAAGGTCGTCTCCGGCTGGACGCTGGCCGATCACAAGACTCGGACGATGGCCGGCGTGCTGCGCCGGCTGCAGGCGGACCGCACCGTGCTGCTGGTGAATGCGCCGGAGGCGAACCGCAACCTCGAGCTCGGCAGCCGCAATCTGCCGGGCGTGAAGCTGGTGGCCACGCGCGAAGTCACCACTTACGACCTGCTGGCCCACAAGACCGTTCTGTTAAGCGAGGCAGCCGCGAAGAAGCTGTCGGAGGCGCTGGCGCAATGAACCTCTACGACGTGATCCTCCGCCCCATCATTACCGAAAAGGCCGTGGGCAAGAAAGAAGCCGAGCGGACCATCTGCTTCCAGGTGAAGCTCGACGCCACCAAGACCGACATCCGCAATGCGGTGGAGAAGCTGTTCAAGGTGAAGGTGGAAGAGGTCCGCACGGCGACCTTCGAGGGCAAGCTGCGGCGGCGTGGACGCTACTCCGGCTACACCTCGGACTGGAAGAAGGCCTACGTCCGGCTCAAGCCGGGCGAGAAGATTCCCGAGTTTGCGGAGCTGTAAGGGAGACCCGACATGCCGACCAAATCCTTCAAGCCGGTGACGCCGCCGCGGCGGTTCATGACCGTCGTCACGCGCGAAGGGATCACCAAGGACAGCCCGGAAAAGAGCCTAGTCGAGGGCAAGTCGCGCTCCGGCGGGCGCAACAACAAGGGCCAGATCACGATCCGGTTCCGCGGCGGCGGACACAAGCGGCTGTACCGCATCATCGACTTCCGCCGCGACAAAAAGGGCGTTCCGGCGCGTGTGGCCGCAATCGAGTACGACCCGAACCGGTCAGCCCGCGTTGCGCTGCTGCACTACGCCGACGGCGAAAAGCGTTACATTCTGGCTCCGGTCGGGCTCGAACCCGGGCAGACCGTCCTCAGCGGGCCGGAGGCCGACATCCGTCCCGGCAACGCACTGCCGCTCGAGAACATTCCCGCCGGCACCACCATTCATAACATCGAATTGCGTCCCGGCAAGGGCGGCCAGATGGTGCGCTCGGCGGGCGCCGCGGCGCAGTTGGTCTCCAGGGAAGGCGGCGTGGCGCTGGTGAAGCTGCCCAGCGGCGAGGTGCGCCGCGTGCCGGCCAACTGCTACGCCACGATCGGCCAGGTGGGCAACCTGGATCATGAGAACGAATCGCTCGGCAAAGCCGGCCGCAAGCGCTGGCTCGGGCGCCGCCCGCACAACCGCGGCGTGTCGATGAACCCCATCGACCACCCGCACGGCGGCGGCGAGGGCCGCACGTCGGGCGGCCGCCACCCGGTCACCCCTTGGGGCCAGCCGACCCGCGGATTCAAGACGCGCAACAACAAACGGACCGACCGCTTCATTGTGACGCCGCGGTCGAAGGCGAAGTAACGGGAGAGAGGCAGAGACGCGATGAGCCGTTCACTGAAGAAAGGGCCGTTCACCGACGGCCACCTGGTGGAGAAGGTCGCCGCAATGAGCGCCAAGGGCGAGAAAAAGGTGGTCCGCACCTGGTCGCGCCGTTCGACGATCCTGCCGGAGTTCGTCGGGCACACGCTGGCGGTGCACAACGGCAAGAAGTTCATTCCCGTTTACATCACCGAGAACATGGTGGGCCACAAGCTGGGCGAGTTTTCGCCCACGAGGACCTTCAAGGGGCACGCCAGCAAAGCAGACAAGGCTGTCAAGAGCTGAGGCCGGCGGCACGGGAGAGTGAAAGGAACAGGCAAGATGATCGCGAAAGCGGAAGCCAGAATGGTGAGGACGTCGCCGCAGAAGGCGCGGCTTGTCGTCGACCTGATCCGCGGCAGAAAGGCCGGCGACGCCATCACGATCCTCCGCACCACGAACAAGCGCGCCGCGCCGATGGTGGAGAAAGTGCTGCGCTCGGCCATCGCCAACGCCGAAGACCGCGACAGCGAGATCGACGTCGACGAGCTGGTCGTGGTGGAGGCCTATGTCAACGACGGGCCGCGCATGAAGCGCATCCGGCCCGCGCCGATGGGACGCGCTTACCGCTACCAGCGCAGGCTCGCCCACATCGTCGTCAAGGTCGGCCCGCGCGGCGGGCGGACAGAGGCGGAGAAGGAATAGCATGGGTCAGAAAGTTCATCCCTACGGGTTCCGGCTCGGGATCACCAAGAACTGGCGCTCGCGCTGGTTCGCCACGCAGGACTACGCCAGGCTCCTGCATGAAGACCTCGAGCTGAAGGAGATGCTGCGCAAGCGGCTGAAGGCGGCCGGCGTCAGCGCCGTCGAGGTCGAGCGTCCCGGCGGCAGCAAACTGCGGATCTCGATCCACACGTCGCGGCCCGGCATCATCATCGGCCGCAAAGGCGCCGAGATCGAGAAGCTCAAGCAGGAGCTGGCCCAGAAGACCAACCGGGAAGTCTTCATCGATATTCAGGAAGTCAATAAGCCGGAGATGGACGCCCAGCTTGTGGCTGAGTCCATCGCGCTGCAGCTTGAAAAGCGCATCGCCTTCCGCCGCGCCATGCGCAAGGCGGTGGAGAGCGCCCAGCGCTTCGGCTGCAAGGGCATCAAGGTGCGCGTCTCCGGCCGCCTGAACGGCGCGGAGATCGCCCGCAGCGAGTGGTACCTGCAGGGGCAGCTCCCCTTGCACACGCTGCGCGCCGACATCGACTACGGATTCGCCCAGGCCTACACCACCTACGGCGTCATCGGAATCAAGGTGTGGGTGTACCGGGGCGAAGTGCCCACCGACGGCTTCACGCGGCGCAGCCGCAGCGACGAGCCGCGGCGCAACCCGCGTCCCGATCGCCGGGAGCGGCGCGAGCCGCGCGCCGACAGGCAGCCGCCTGCCGCGGCGCCTTCCGCCGCAGCCGTCGAACCTCCGCCCCCTCCGCCTCCAGTGGATGGGCCGGGCGCCGGAGAGTGAACCGCGCTGGAGAACAACTGAGCAGGGAGTGACCGATCCATGTTGATGCCGAAGAAAGTCAAATACCGCAAGCAGCAGCGCGGGCGCCGCGCGGGCAAGGCTTGGCGCGGCTCCACGATCGCCTTCGGCGAATTCGGGCTGAAGGCGCTCGCGCCGGCCTGGGTTACGGGGCGGCAGATCGAGGCCGCCCGCATCGCCATGACGCGCTTCGTGAAGCGCGGCGGCAAGATCTGGATCCGCCTGTTTCCGGACAAGCCCATCACCAAGAAGCCTGCGGAAACCCGTATGGGAAAGGGCAAGGGCGCGCCCGAGGAGTGGGTGGCGGTCGTGCGCCCGGGCAAGATTCTGTTCGAAATGGAAGGCGTGCCGCCGGAGACGGCCGCCGAGGCGATGCGCCTGGCCGCCATGAAGCTGCCCGTGCGCACCAAGTTCGTCGTCCGGCAGGAGACCGACGCCTGAGCCGGCGCGAGATCGGGATAAGAACATGAAGGCCGACAAGATTCGAGAGCTGGACACGAAGGAGCTCGACGTGAAGCTCCACGAAATCGACGAGCAGATGTTCCACCTGCGCCTGCAGATGTCGCTGGGGCAGATGGACGGTCTGAAGAAGTACCGGGAGCTCCGGAAGGACAAGGCGCGCATCCTCACCGTGCTGCGCGAGCGGGAGCTGAAGGCAGCGGAGGCGAAGTAAGCAGATGGCGGACACATCCGTGAAGCGCAGGAATGAGAAGGTGGGCGAGGTGGTCTCGACGAAGATGGCCAAGACGATCGTCGTCGAGGTCACGCGCCGCGTGCCCCACCCGCTGTACAAGCGGATCGTCACCAGGCGCAAGAAATTCTATGCCCACGACGAGGCGGGTTCGGCGCGCCTCGGCGACGTGGTGCGCATCGTGGAAAGCCGTCCATTGAGCCGGCTGAAGCGCTGGACGCTGGCCGAGGTCGTCCGCCGCGCCGCCGACACGAGCGTCGCGCTGCAGGGCGACGAGCAATAAGCCGGACGGGGAACCAGAAGCTAAGGACGAGGACACTGCCATGATCGGAATGAGAACGATGCTCGAGGTCGCCGACAACAGCGGCGCACGGAAGCTCATGTGCATCCTGCCCCGGGGCGGCGACAAGGGCCTGCAGGCGGGGCTGGGCGACATTGTCACCGCCAGCGTCAAGGAGGCCGCCCCCGACTCCAACATCAAGAAGGGCAAGGTGGTCAAGTGCGTCATCGTGCGGATGCGGAAAGAGACGCGCCGCAAGGACGGCACCTACATCCGCTTCGATTCCAACGCCGCCGTGCTCGTCAACGATCTCGGCGAACCCGTCGGGACGCGCGTGTTCGGCCCCGTGGCCCGCGAGCTCCGTGACAAGCGCTTCATGAAGATCGTATCGCTCGCTCCGGAGGTGATCTGACATGGCTGCCCGTCCTGCCAACAGGCGCAACGAACCGAAGGAACCCCTGCGGATCCGCATCCGCAAGAACGACATGGTGAAAGTCATCGCCGGCCGCGACAAGGGCAAGGTCGGCCGCGTGCTCGAAGTCAACCGCGAAACGGGCCGCCTCCTGGTCGAGGGCGTGATGATGGTGAAGAAGCACGTCCGCCCCAACCCGGCGCACGGCATCAAAGGCGGCATCGCCGAGCGCGAAAGCCCCATCCATGTCTCCAACGTGATGATCGTGACCAGCGACGGCAAGACTTCGCGCATCGGCACACGCACCGAGACTGTGGGCGGCAAGCCGCGCCGCGTCCGCGTGGCGGTCAAGACCGGCGAGATCCTCGACAAGAAATAACGAGCCGGGGAAACGCAGGAGAGGAACAGACAATGAAGGCGAGACTCAGGGAGCATTACCAGAAGTCGGTGATCCCGGCGCTGATGAAAGAGTTCGGCTATAAGAATGTCATGTCGGTGCCGAAGATCGAGAAGGTCACCGTCAACATCGGCCTCGGCGAAGCGACGCAGAACCCGAAGCTGATGGACGGCGCCGTGCAGGAGCTCGGTCAGATCACCGGCCAGAAGCCTGTTGTCACCAAGGCGCGCAAATCGGTGGCCGCCTTCAAGCTCCGCGAAGGCATGTCGATCGGCTGCATGGTGACGCTGCGCGGCGACCGGATGTACGAGTTCCTCGACCGGCTGATGAACGTCTCGCTGCCGCGCGTGCGCGACTTCCGCGGCGTGAGCACCCGCAGCTTTGACGGCCGCGGCAATTACACGCTCGGCCTCCGAGACCAGTTTATCTTTCCGGAAATTTCCTACGAAAAAGTGGAAAAAGTGAAAGGCATGAACATCTGCATCACGACGACGGCCAGGACCGACGCCGAGGCGCTGGCGCTGCTGAAGCAACTCGGCATGCCGTTCCGCCAGAACTGAGCGGATGGGAAGAGAGCAAGAGGCACCGACCCGACATGGCAACGACAGCAAAGATCGCCAGGGATCTGAAGCTCCGGGAGAAGATCCGGCAGGAGCGGGGCAAGGGCAAGAAGACGCCGAAGATCGCCGTCCGTTTCCGCAACCGCTGCAAGCGCTGCGGCCGGCCGCGCGGATTCCTGCGCAAGTTCCAGCTTTGCCGCATCTGCTTCCGCCAGCTGGCGCTCGCCGGAGAGATTCCCGGCATCACCAAGGCCAGCTGGTAGGCAGGGGCCGATTCTGGCGCAGCAGCGCGGCCGCTGAGCCGCGTCTGAGCACGCCAAACCGAGGGCAACCGAGAAAGATCTTGAGGAAGAACGTCTGATATGGTTTCCGATCCCATCGCCGACATGCTCACGCGCATCCGTAACGGGCTGAAGGCCAAGTTTCCCAAGGTGGATGTGCCATCCTCCAGGCTGAAGCTGGAGATCGCCCGCATTCTCAAGGACGAGGGCTATATCCTGAACTACAAGATTGTCGACGAGGGCAGCCACAAGGCGATTCGCGTCTATCTGAAATACCAGGACGGCGGCGCTCCGGTGATCTCCAATCTCGAACGCGTCTCGCGTCCGGGCTGCCGCGTCTACGTGGGCAGCCGGGAGATTCCCAAGGTGCTCGGCGGTCTGGGCGTCAGCATCCTGACGACTCCGAGAGGAGTGATGACGGGCAAGGAGGCGCGGCGGCAGAACGTCGGCGGCGAACTCCTGTGCCGCGTCTATTGAGGATCGATCAGGTTCAAGTCTGGAAATCCACAGGTTTCCTGGAAAGCGGACTGGAGTGAACAATGTCGAGAGTTGGCAAGAAACCGATCCCGCTGCCGGCGGGAGTCAAGGTGCAGATCGGCGGCGAGCTTGTGATCGAAGGACCGAAGGGCAAGCTCTCCGTCCCGGTGCCGAAGGGCATCCGCATCGAGAAGAATGACGGGACGCTGGAAGTGAAGCGCGACGGCGGCCAGTACGCCGCGCTGCATGGCTTGACCCGCGCCCTGGCGGCCAACGCCGTCACCGGCGTCAGCCAGGGCTTCACCCGCGAGCTGGATATCGTCGGCATCGGCTACCGCGCCGAGGCCCAGGGCAATGTGCTGATGTTCAGCCTCGGCTACTCGCACCCGATCGAATTCGTCATGCCGCCCGGCGTGGAATGCAAGGTGGACAAGAACACCCATATCATCCTGAGCGGCATCGACAAGCAGCTGCTGGGACAGGTGGCGGCCAACATCCGCAGCCTGCGTCCGCCGGAGCCTTACAAGCAGAAGGGCATCCGCTACACCGGCGAGGTCCTGCGCAAGAAGGTCGGCAAGACCGGCGCGGGCGGCAAGTAATGGCGGAGTTGAGGTAGACAGATGAAGCGCTCAATCGACACAGACGCACGCCGCCGGCGGATCCATGTGCGCATCCGGCGGAAAGTGAAGGGCACGCCGGAGCGGCCCCGGCTGGCGGTTTTCCGCAGCCTCAAGCATATCTACGCGCAGATCATCGACGACCGGGCGGGCCGCACTCTGGTGTCGGCTTCCAGCAATGAAAAGGGCGCGTCCGCGTCCGGCGGCAACCTCGCCGGCGCGCGCGCAGTGGGGCGGCTCGTGGCCGAGCGCGCCCGCGAGAAAGGCATCACCCGCGTCGTCTTCGACCGCGGCGGCTACCTCTACCACGGCCGGATCAAGGCCCTGGCCGACGCCGCGCGGGAAGCGGGCCTGGAGTTCTGACATGACACCGAATCGCGTCAAACGCATCGACCCGAAGTCGCTCAACCTGAAAGAGCAGGTGGTGAGCATCAACCGCGTCACCAAGGTGGTGAAAGGCGGCAAGAACCTCAGCTTCTCGGCGCTCGTGGTCGTCGGCGACGCCGACCAGAAGGTCGTCGGCTACGGCAAGGGCAAGGCCCGGGAGGTGCCCGCCGCCATCAAGAAAGCCATCGAAGCCGCCAAGAAAAACCTGCGCCAGGTGAACGCGCTCGGCAACACCATCCCGCATCTCTCGCTCGGCCGCTTCGGCTCCGGCGCCGTGCTGCTGAAACCCGCCCCTGATGGCGCCGGCGTCATTGCCGGCGGCCCGGTGCGCGCCGTGATCGAAGCCGCGGGCATCCGCAACGTGTTCACCAAGTCGCTCGGAACCACCAATCCGCATAACGTCGTCAAGGCGACCATCAACGCGCTCGACCAGCTCCGCAGCAAGGCGGAGATGGCCGTCCTGCGCGGCATCCAACCGGAGAATCTGTAGCATGGCAGAGGCGACCGTCAAAATCCGGCTCAAGGGCAGCCCCATCGGCGCCCATCCCAATCACAGGAAGCTCGTCCGCGCTCTAGGTTTGCGCAAGCTCAACCAGGTCGTCGAGAAGCCCGACACGCCGGGCTTCCGCGGCATGGTGGCCAAGGCGCCCCACCTGCTCGAGATTGTCGGCGGCGCCACGGCGGAAAGGAAGCAGTGATGGATCTCAGCAGCCTCAAGCCTCCCAAGGGACAAGTCAAACAGCAGCGGCGCGTCGGCCGCGGCATGGGTTCGGGCCGCGGCAAGTACTCCGGCCGCGGCGCCAAGGGCCAGAAGTCGATCAGCGGCTACGGGCACATGCGCGGCTTCGAAGGCGGCCAGATGCCGCTGCACCGCCGCCTGCCCAAGCGCGGCTTTTCCAACGCACCATTCAGGAAGCATTTCGCGGTGATCAATGTCGGCCAGCTGGAAAAGCTCGAAGGCGACACGTTCACTCCGGAGTCGCTCGCCGCTGCCGGCGCCGTCAAAAAGCTCGGCGACGGGCTCAAGGTGCTGGGCAACGGAGAGCTGACCCGCAGGATTTCGGTCACCGCGCACCTGTTTTCGGAAACGGCGCTGCAAAAAATCCAGGCTGCCGGCGGCACGGCCACGGCTCTCGGCCTGCGCCAGCGCGGTCCCAAAGAAGAAGAGAAGAAGTAGTCACCGCCCGCCGGCCGGGAGCCGGGCGGGGGGCGGGGAAGAGTCGATCGAGCCATGCAGAAATTCTTCGAAGCTTTGGCCAATGTGTTCCGGATTCCGGACCTGCGCCAGCGGGTCCTGTTCACTCTCGGACTGCTGGCCGTCTACCGGCTTGGGGCCGCCATCCCCATCCCCGGCGTCGACGCCATCCGGTTCGAGGAGTTTTTCCGCCGGAATCAGGGCACGCTGTTCGGCTTCCTGGACCTGTTCTCCGGCGGGCAGTTCCGCCGGCTCACGGTCTTCGCTCTGGGCATCATGCCCTACATCACGGCGTCGATCGTGCTGCAGTTGCTCACCGTGGTCGTTCCCACGCTCGCCAAGCTCCAGAAAGAGGGCGAGCTCGGGCGCCGCAAGATCACGCAGTGGACGCGGTATCTCACTGTCGGGCTGTCGCTGATGCAGTCGCTGTTCATCGCCACGGCCCTGCAACGGCAGGGCGACTTCGTGCTGAACCCCGGCTTTGGGTTCATCGCCCTGACCATGCTCACGCTGACCACGGGCACCGCCTTCATCATGTGGCTCGGCGAGCAGATCACCGAACGCGGCATCGGCAACGGCATGTCGCTGATCATCTTCGCCGGCATCGTGGCAGGGCTGCCGGCGGCCATCGCCAATATCTACCAGAACACGTTCGTCACCAACGTCTGGAATCCGCTTCAGCTCATCATCATCCTGGCGATCATGGTGTTCGTCGTGGCCTTCATCGTGCTGGTGGAGCGTGGCGAGCGCCGCATTCCCGTGCAGTACGCCAAGCGCGTCGTCGGGCGCCGCATGATGGGCGGACAGTCCACGCACATGCCGCTGAAGGTGAACGCCGGCGGCGTCATCCCCATCATCTTCGCCTCTTCGCTGCTTGCCTTCCCGCTCACGCTCCAGGGCATTCCCTTCATCGCCAACAACAAGTGGCTGTCGGGATTCTTCGGCTCCATCCGCAGCGGAGAGCCGCTGTATGTCGTGCTGTTCGTCACCCTGATCATCTTCTTTTCGTTCTTTTACGTGAGCATCATATTCAATCCCAATGAGGCCGCCGACAACATGCGCAAGTACGGCGGGTTCATCCCGGGCATCCGGCCCGGGCGCAATACGGCGGAATACATCAACCGGATTCTGACGCGGATCACCGTGGTGGGCGGCCTGTATCTGGCGATGCTGGCTCTGATTCCGGAGATCATGATCGGCGGTCTCAAGCTCCAGCACCTGCCGCCCGCGGCGCTCGGCAACTGGATTGATGCCCATTTCCCGCGCTGGCTGCTGGACGGCCTTGGCGTCACGTTTTACTTCGGCGGCACTTCGCTGCTGATCGTGGTGGGCGTGGCGATGGACACGGTCAATCAGGTGGAGGCGCAGCTGATCATGCGCCACTATGACGGTTTTACGCCGCGCTCGGGCAGGATCCGCGGGCGGCGCAGTACGTTTTAGGGATGGCATTCCAGGAGGCTGGTCCTCCCGGTTCGAGGACCGCGGCCGCGCCGCTGCCGGCGGGGTGAGCCGCCGGTGGCCCAGATGGAAGAAGCGATACACGAGTTGGCTTCGGATCTCACGCAACGGACGCCCGCGGCGATCATCCTTTTCGGCCCGCCGGGTTCGGGCAAAGGCACGCAGGCCAAGCTGCTGAAGGCGGCGATGGAGATCCCGCATATTTCCACCGGCGACATGCTTCGCGAACGCATCGCTTCGGGCGACGAACTCGGCCTCCGAGTCAAGGACCTCATGCAGGCAGGCCGCCTGGTGCCCGACGAAGCCGTCAACCAGCTTGTCGCGGACCGCATCGCCCAGCCGGACTGCCGGCGCGGCTTTATCCTCGACGGCTACCCCAGGACGCTGCTCCAGGCGGCTGTGCTCGACCGGTTGCTGGCCGAACGCGGCTACCGGCATTTGGTAATTCACTTGAAAGTGGATTACACTAAAATTATCACGCGGATTGCGGGCCGAAGAGTCTGCCCGGTGTGCGGGACTCTGTATAACCTGACATCGAACCCACCCCGCCAGCCCGAAGTATGCGACATGGACGGGGCGCGCCTTGTGATCCGCGACGACGACAGGGAATCGGTGATCCGCGAACGCCTGGAAGCTTACGAGCGGCAGACCCGTCCCCTGCTGGAGCATTACCGGGGCCGGCATTCGGAGTTGCACGAAGTCGATGGCAGCGACGGCGGCCCGGAAGAGATCTTTGAGAGAATCCGGAGTTTGTTGAAACTCCAATGATAATCCGCAAAAGTCCGGCCGAACTGGAAAAGATGCGCAAAGCGGGTCTGCTCGTATATCAGATCCTCCAGCGGCTGAAAGAGATGGTTCGGCCGGGCGTCACGACGTTCGACCTCGAAGTCGAAGCAGTGCGGATGATGAAGGAGGCCGGCGCCAAGCCGGCGTTCAAAGGGTATTACGTGCCGGCGGCCGGCGGGCGGTATCCGTTCGTCCTGTGCACGTCGGTCAATGAGGAAGTGGTTCACGGAATGCCGTCGCCAAAGCGGGTTCTGAAGGAAGGCGATATCGTCTCCATCGATACCGGCGTTGCTGTCGACGGCTATTATGGCGACTCGGCTGTCACGGTTCCCGTGGGCAGGATCAGCGAGGAAGTGAAGCGCCTGCTCGCGGTCACCGAAGAGAGCCTGGAGCTGGCCATCGGGCAGATGAAGGCCGGCAACCGCCTGTTTGACGTCTGCGGCGCCGTCGAAAGGCATGTGACGCAGAGCGGATTTTCCGTGGTGCGCGAGTTTGTCGGCCACGGCATCGGGACCTCGCTCCATGAAGAGCCGCAGGTGCCCAATTATGTGGACCGGCGCAACGAGAATCCGCGGCTGAAAGAGGGGATGGTGCTGGCGATCGAGCCGATGGTCAACGCCGGGCGTCCCGAGACGAAAGTTCTCGGCGACCGCTGGACGGCGGTGACCTGCGACGGCAGCTTCGCCGCCCACTTCGAACATACGGTCGCGGTCACCTCCAACGGTCCATGGGTGCTGACAAGGCCGTGACCGGGGAAGGCGAGGGCGCGCGGCCCCGGGAAGCCGCCGCCGGAGAAGTGATCGAGATCCTGCCGGCCTTGACCTACAAGGTTGAGCTGGAGGACCGCCGCGTCGTGGTCGCTCACTTGGCCCCCGCGGTGAAGAGAGGTTTTGAGAGGCTGCGGCTGAGGGATCGCGTGGAAGTGGAGCTGACCGCTTCCGATCCTGGCCGGGGCCGCGTGGTGAAAGTCATGCCCCGCCGTTAAGCGGGGAGGCCGAGACAGGTTCGCATTACTGAGGATTGACATGAAGGTCCGGGCATCGGTAAAGAAAATCTGTGACAAGTGCAAGATCATCCACCGCCATGGCGTGGTGCGCGTGATCTGCAAGAACCCCAAGCATAAGCAGAGGCAGGGCTAGCAGGAGGCAGGACATATGGCTCGTATCGCAGGCGTGGATCTGCCGGCCCGGAAAAGGGCCGAGATCGGCTTGACCTATATTTACGGAATCGGGCGCGCCCGCGCGCAGTCCATGTTGTACCGCGCAGGCATCGACTTCGACAAGAAGATCGCCGACCTGACGGAGGAAGAAGTCTCCCGGCTCCGCCAGATCATTGAAGAGGAAGGCGCCGTCGAAGGCGATCTGCGCAAGGAAGTCTCGATGAGCATCAAACGGCTCATCGAGATGGGTTCCTACCGCGGTCTGCGCCACCGCCGCGGACTTCCGGTCCGCGGACAGCGCACGCACACCAACGCGCGTACGCGCAAGGGGCCGCGCCGCGGCACTGTCGCCACCAAGAAGAAAGCCGGCAAGTAAGACGCAGCAGGGAGCATAGTCCACACCCATGGCGAAACAGCAACCCAAGGCGGGCAAGAAGAAGTCGTTCAAGAAGAAGGAAAAGAAGAACGTGCCCACAGGCATCTGCCATATTCAGGCAACGTTCAACAACACCATCGTGACCTTCACCGATCCGTCAGGCAACACCGTCGCTTGGTCCAGCGCCGGATCGCTGGGCTTCCGCGGTTCGCGCAAGGGCACGCCCTTCGCCGCTCAGCAGGCGTCGCTGACTGCGGCCAACCGCGCAAAGGAAGCCGGCATGCGGCAGGTGGAAGTTCGCGTCGCGGGACCGGGCTCGGGGCGCGAGTCCGCCGTTCGCGCCCTCTCCACCGCCGGCATCGAAGTAAAGGCGATCCGGGACGTCACGCCCATTCCTCACAACGGGTGCCGCCCGCCCAAGCGGCGGCGCGTCTGACGCCCGGCTGTCCATCTGTTTTCCGGGGCTGCGGCGCCTTGCCGTGCCCCGGCGTGTGATCAGCGCCAGCCGCCCGGCGGCTGGCAGCGGCTCCGGCCGCGGAAAAGGAAGCAGGAGGAAGACAGCCTCTCCGGCTGCCGTAAACTGCACCTCGGTTCAATAGGAACAAAGGAGGTCCATTGGCTCGATATTCTGGTCCGGTCTGCCGCCAGTGCAGACGTGAAGGCATGAAGCTCTTCCTGAAGGGCGCCCGTTGCCATTCTGAAAAGTGCGCCATTGAGAAGCGCAATTTCCCCCCTGGCCAGCACGGCAAAGCCCGCCGCCCCAAGATCGTCGGCTACGGGCTCCAGCTTCGGGAGAAGCAGAAGGCGAAGCGCTATTACGGTCTGAACGAGGTTCAGTTCCGCAACCTGTTCGAAAAGGCCGCCCGCCTCAAGGGCGTGACCGGCGACACGCTGCTCAATCTGCTCGAGCGGCGGCTGGACAACGCCGTCTACCGCGCGGGCTTCGGCGCTTCGCGCGCCATGGCGCGCCAGCTCGTGCGCCACGGCCATATCTCCGTCAACGGCAGGAAGGTCAACATCCCCTCCTACCTGCTCCGCCCCGGCGACGTGTTCGAAGTGCGCGAGAAGAGCCGCAAGAGCCCGGCCATCCTCGGCTCGCTGGAAGCCACGGCCCATCTGCCGTCTCCCAACTGGATCGAGGTGGATCGTGACAACATGAAGGCCAGGATCCTGACGCAGCCCGCCCGCGAGGATCTGGTGCAGATCAAGCTCGAAGAGCAGATGATCGTCGAACTGTACTCGAAGTAAGAGGAGCGTGCAGATGTTCAAAGGATTCCAGAAACCCAAGCGGCTGGTCGCCAACACCGAGACCCTCACCGACCGGTACGGAATGTTCACCGCCCAGCCCTACGAGCGCGGTTTCGGGACCACCATCGGCAATGCGCTGCGGCGCATCCTGCTCAGCTCCATCGAGGGCGCGGCGATCACCGCCGTCCGTATCGAGGGAGTCGAGCACGAATTCAGTCCCATCCCCGGCGTCGTGGAGGATGCCACTGACATCATCCTGAACCTGAAGCAGATCCCGTTCAAGATGAATGACGACGGCGTCAAGACTCTCACGCTCCGCGCCGATCAGCCCGGTGAAGTCACTTCCGCCATGATCGAAGCCGGGCCCGATGTCGAGGTGCTCGACCGGAACGTCCACATCGCCACGGTTTCCGCCGGCGGCTCTCTAGAGATTGAGATGCGCCTGAAGAAGGGCAGAGGCTACGTCTCGCGGGACCGCAATTTCGACGAAGACCTGCCTCTCCGCTACATCCCCATCGACAGCGTTCACTCGCCGGTCCGCAAGGTGCGCTACAGCGTCGAAGCCGCCCGCCTCGGCCAGATGACCGACTTCGACAAGCTCATCCTCGAAGTCTGGACCAACGGCGCCGTGAGCCCGCAGGACGCCATCGGCATGGCCGCCAAGCTCCTCAAAGACCACATGGCCATCTTCATCAACTTCGAAGAGACGCCCGAGGCGGCCGAAGAGGCCGTCGAGCGGCCCGTGGGCGCCATCTATGACATTCTCAACCGCTCGGTCGAGGAGCTCGAACTGAGCGTCCGCTCCTACAACTGCCTGAAGAACGCCAACATCCAGACCATTCAGGACCTCATCCAGAAGACCGAGGCCGAAATGCTCCGCACGAAGAACTTCGGCCGCAAGTCGCTGAACGAGATCAAGGAGATCCTCCAGGGTCTCGGACTCTCCTTCGGCATGCGGATCGACAGCCAGGGCCGCCTTCTCGATCCCTCCGGCAATCCCGTCATGCCCGGCGGCGCCGAACCTCAGGAGTTGAGCGAATAACCATGCCGGTCCCCGCAGGCGCGGGACGGCTCGAAGGGACAGGAACGATATGAGGCACAAACGAGCAGGATTCAAGCTGAAGCGCGACATGAGCGCGCGCCGCGCATTGCTGCGCAACCTCGTCACCAGCGTCATCGAGAGCGAAGGCGAGCGGATCATCACCACCGTTCCCAAGGCCAAGGCCGCCAAGCCGCTGCTCGATAAAATGGTCACACTCGGCAAGCAGGACACCCTTCACGCCCGCCGCCAGGCGGCGCGCTTCCTGCTGACGCCTTCCTCCGTCAAGAAGCTGTTCGACAAGATCGCCCCGCGGTTCGCTCAGCGGCCCGGCGGCTACTCCCAGATCATCCGCGTCGGCTGGCGCAAGGGCGACGGCGCCGAGCTCGCCGTCCTCCAGCTCACCGGCGCGCAGCTCATCAAGCGGGCCGAAGACCGCGCCCGCCGCCGCGAAGAGCGCCTGAAGGCCATGCGCGAAGGGCGCGAAGAGGAAGAGTCCGGCAATTAGCCGCTCCGCGGTGATCCCAGGCTCTGAAGGGCGGGCTGCCCATTGCCGGGCAACCCGCCCTTCGTCTTTCCGCAGCAGCCCCCTCATGCCGCAGCTCGATCCGGTCCCGGCGCCTCCAGCTCTTGCCGCTCTCCTGCTCGTGCTGGCCATCCCCGCGCCCGCCGCCGGGCCTGAGACCCTGCTCGTGCTGCCCTTCTCCAATCAGACCGGAAACAGCCGGCTGGACTGGATCGGCGACTCGGCGAGTGAAATCCTGGTCGAGTACCTGGCCGCGGAGGGCCTCAGCGTCGCCGATCCCGATCTGCGGGATCAGACGATGCAGGCAATGGGGCTGCGCCGCTATGCGCCCATCACCCGCGCCACCGCGATCGAAGCGGCTGCCGAAGCCGACGCTTCGCTCGTCCTTTACGGCTCCTTCGATCTGACGCCGCCCGGCGCCAGGCCCGGCTCGGCCGCCACGCTCCGCATCAGCGCCCACCTGCTCGACGCGCGCCGGCTGGTCCGCAAAGGCGGCTTCCTCGTCGAGACGCCCCTCGATGCTCTCTCCGCCGCTCAGACTTCGCTCGCCTGGCAGGTTCTCCGCTCCCTCAAGCCGGAGGCGCTGGTCCCGGAGGAGGAATTCCGGCGGAATCACCCCGATATCCGGCTGGATGCGCTGGAAAATTACGCCCGTGGGCTACGCGCTTCAACGTCACAGGCCCAGCATCAATATTTCGCGGCTGCGGCCAGAATTGCACCCGCTTTTTCTCCGGTTCTGTACCGCCTGGGACATCTGAATTTTTTCGTATTCGGAAATCATTCCGCGGCCGCTTCGTGGTTTGGGAAGGTCTCCTCCTCCAGCTTCCATTACCGGCCTTCCCTCTTCTACCTCGCCATCTGCCGCTACCGGACGGGTGAATTTCCGGCCGCCGCCGCCGCGCTGCGCACGCTGGCCCGTCTGGCGCCGCTGCCCGAAGTGCTCAACAACCTCGGGGCCGTGCTCCTCCGCATGGGCGACCCGGCGGCAGTGGAGATCCTGCAATCGGCTTCCGATGCGAACCCTTCCGACCCCGGCATTCAGTTCAACCTTGGCTACGCCCTCTGGCGCGCGGGGCGCTTCGACGAAGCGGCGGAAGCCCTTCGGCGCAGCCTCCAGGGCGGCGAAGACTCGACGGCTACGCTGCTGCTCGGCCGCTGCCTCCAGCACCGCGGCCCGCAGCCCGGGGAAATCCGTCTGGAGGGAAGCGAACGCCTGATGACCGACTACCGCGAGGAGGCCTGGCAGGCCCTGCGTTCGCTTGTGAAAGAGCCATAATTCCGCGATGCATGAACAAATCTTGAGGAATTCTCTCAGCGGCGCCGTCCGCGCCCTGCATATGATGGAGGGAAAGTGTTCCGATTTTTGATCGTGCTGGCCGCCGTTCCGGCCGCCGTGTTTGCACAGCCGGCCGCCGGGGGCGCCGCGCCCTCGTCGCCCGCTCCTGTCCCCACGCCGCGCCTGCCTGGCGCAGCGCCGCGCTTCTCCGGAAGCCGGCTCGGCGCCGCGGGCCAGCGCAACGAAAACGTCGTCATCTACCTCATCGACACCAACGCCATCAAGGAGGCCAACATCCGCCTTGGAGCGCGCCCCACGGCCATCACTTCGTTCTCGCCGGAGTCGGACTACTTCGCCGCCGAGCACGGCCAGCCGGCATCCGATCCGCTGCCGCTGAGACCCGCCCCGCCGCCGGCGGGCTGGCACGGCGAGGCGGGCTTCCAGCATCAGAACAGCGTCTTCAATGCCCGCACCTTTTTTCAGGTGGGCCCGGTCCAGCCTTCGCACCGCAACTTCTTCAATGGCCGCCTTTCTGGCGCCGTCCCGCGCCTCGGCGCTCTTACGGCCATTTACTCGCAGCGCGATGTCCGCGGCATGGTGAATGGAAACGTCCTCGTCCCGCTGCCGGAGGAACGCACCCCGCTTGCCACTGACCCGGCGGTCCGCGCCGTGGTCCAGCGCTTCCTCGATGCCTATCCCAAAGCCGCTCCCAACCGGCTGGACTTCGACCGCCGCGCCCTGAACACAAACTCGCCCCAGCGCATCGATGCCCTGACAGGAACGCTGCGCCTGGACCGCAGCCTCGGTGCGCGCGATCAGATCTTTCTCTCGCATACGCTCGACCGCCAGCGCATTCTCGCCTTCCAGTTCGTCGCGGGCCAGAACCCCGACACCACGATTCACACGCACCGCGCGCGGCTCACCTGGCGCCGCGTCCTCTCGCCCGCGAGCGAGTTCTCCCTGGCCGCTTCGTTCTCCCGCAACCGCACGGATCTGCAGCCGGAACCCAACGCCGTCGGCCCCCGCGTGCGCTTCGGCTATGCGATTGAAGAGCTCGGCCCCGATTCCTACTTCCCCATCGAGCGCGCCACAAACACCTTCCGTTACGGCGGCGTCTGGCGGCGCCTGGCCTCGGGCGGGCGCCACCAGTTCACCGCCGGGGGCGATTTTGTCCGCTTCCAGCTCAACGGGCGCGAGACTTACAATGGGCGCGGGTATTTCCAGTTCGGCGCCACCGCGGGTCTGACGTCGATCGACAATTTCCGTCTCGGCCGCGCGCTGCTGTATGAAGCCGCTCTGGGACAGATCCACCGTGGCTACCGGAACTGGACGGCGCACCTCTTCTTCGGGGATCAGTGGAAGGCGCACCCCCGCCTCGTGATCACCTACGGCGCCCGGTACATGGCCGATTCGCGCCCCGTTGAAGTGCACCGCTATGAGATCATCCCCTACGGCGCCGACGCCAACAATGTCAGCCCGCAATTCGGCCTGGCCTGGCAGGCGGGCCGCGGCTGGGTGATACGTGCTGCATACACCACCACGTTTTCCCAGATCCCGGCCGTCACCTATCAGCAGATCCGGCTGAATCCGCCGCACGTGCTGTACGTGATGGTGGCCGATCCCTACTTGGCCGATCCCCTGCGCGGCGTCGACGTGCGCCCGGACGCGCGCTACTCGCCCACCTGGCTCAGCCCGGATCTGCGCACGCCTTATTCGCACCAGTATTCGCTTTCCTTCGAGCGCCGGCTGGCTGCCGGCTCCCTGCTCCGGCTGAATACCATCGGCAGCCGCACCTTCAAACTGCTGAACGCCTACACGATGAACCGCGCCGAGCCCGTCCCCGGCCTGCCCCTCGCCACCGGCAATCTCGATGCCCGCCGCCCCGATCCCCGCTATTACGACACCCGCACCATTGTCAACGGCGGCATCGCCTACTTCGACGCCGCACAGGCGCAATACGATCTGCCGCTCTGGCGCGGGCTGCTGCTTTCGGCCGCCTACACGTTCTCCAAGGCGATCGACCAGGGGCCCGACTTCGCTACCACCGCCGCCGCCCGCGACATCGTCTCCATGCGCTCGCAATGGCAGTACGATTCGTTCGGCGACAAGAAGGGCCTGTCCAATTTCGACTCCACGCACAGCCTGGCATGGAATTACAGTTACGAGATCCCCGCGCCCCGCGCCTCCTCGCGCTGGATTCGCGCGCTTGCGGGGGGCTGGCAGATCGCCGGCTCGCACATGTGGAAGAAGGGCACGCCGCTGACGCTTTATATCGGCAGCGACGCCCCCGGCTTCGGCAACGTCGACGGCGGCAGCGGCGACCGCCCGCACATTCTGGATCCGTCCATCCTTGGCAAGACCATCGGCCATCCCGACACCGCGCCGCTGATTCTTACCCGCTCGCGCTTCGCCTACCTCCGCCCCGGCGAACGCGCCGGCTCCGTCGGGCGCGGCGCCTTCCGCAAAGCGCCCATCTGGAACTGGAACGCCTCGGTCGCCCGCCGGTTCAGGCTCCCCAACGAGTGGATTCTCCAATGGCGCGCCGAAGCCTACAACCTGTCCAACACCCCGCAGTTCGATGAGCCGCAGCGCAACCTGTCTTCGTCGGCTTTCGGAAAGATCACCAACACGCTGAACGACGGGCGCGTCTTCCAGTTCGGCTTCCGCTTCGCGTTCTGATCCGCCCCGAGAGCTGTCAGTTCAGCGCCAGAGCCGCGGCTGTGCGGCTGCCTTCGTGCACGCTCGCCGGAACCGCCCGCTCTCGCGGCGGTCGAGTCCCTCTTTGCCTGGAGCCAAGGGGACGGAACAGGAGGGGGAAACGGCCTACGCCTGCGGCTTCTTCGCTCCCCGGCGCCGCCGGGAAGCGAAGGCGAGCCCTGCCCCGGCGCTCAGCATCAGCGCCCATGCGCCGGGTTCGGGGGTGACATACGCCTCGTTGAACTGGAGACGGAAACCTGCGAAAGTGTCTGCGGTGTTCGGAAGGATGAACGCGAGCTTGTACGTGGCGCTTGGATCTACCCACCTTTGAAATGCGAACGAAGCGCTCGATGTGCCCGAAGCGGTGCCGGTCAGCGTTCCTGTATAGACCAAAGAATTGTCAGCAGCCAGGAGGTAATAGTTGTTGTTCAGAACCGAATCGTCCGCCCAGACGATGCCCGACATGACAAGCCACCATTGAGACAAGTTCGGAGGATTCGTCATTGCCGGTATCGTAAAGCTTGTCACAGCAATGTAGGAGGTGCCACTCACCACCGCCAGATGTTTCCCGTTACCCGTCCTGGCAAAAGTGGGACTGATCCATTGGGACGAAGCCGTATTGGGAGTCCACGTTGTGGGATTCTGGAAGGGTTTCCCAGTTGTGCGTACCACCCACGCTCCGATGGGCGCGCCACTCAACGCACTCAAGCTGTTGCCCGAATAAAACGTCCAGTTTCCATCCGCAGCCGCATCCGACGTCAGCAGGTTGCCCGAACTGTCGAACCCTGTGCTACGGGCATCGCTCACAGGGATCGTAATCCCCCACCCCCCCAAGGCGAAGGCGGCCAGCCCTCCGACGATCCATGCGACTCTCCGGATCACGTGCCACACACCTCCGGCTCTCTTAGCCTTCGAGGCCTGATAGCAACATCCTAACCGGGATAGCTCGGGATGGCAAGACCTGAGGACAAGTATTTTCGTACTATATTCACCAGGCAAGTCCTATCCCTGCTCCCCGCTGTGCCCCACTTTCAGGACTGCCAGGAACGCCTCCTGCGGAATGTCCACGCGCCCCACGCGCTTCATCCGCTTCTTGCCTTCCTTCTGTTTTTCCAGCAACTTGCGCTTCCGCGTGATATCGCCGCCGTAGCACTTGGCGAGCACGTTCTTCCGCAGCGCGGCAATGTTTTCCCGCGCGATGATCTTCGATCCGATCGCCGCCTGCAGCGCCACCTCGAACTGCTGCCGCGGGATCAGCTTCCGCAGCCTCTCGATCAGCGCCTTGCCGCGTTCATAGGCGAAGTCTTTGTGCACGATGATGGAAAGCGCGTCCACAGGCTCGCCCGCCACCAGCACGTCCATCTTCACCATCGGCGACTCGCGGTAGCCCGACAGGTGGTAGTCGAGCGACGCATAGCCGCGGGAAGCCGACTTCAGCCGGTCATAGAAATCCAGCACGACTTCGTTCAGCGGCAGTTCGTAGGCCAGCATCACCCGCCCGCTGCCGATGTACTCGAACTTCAACTGCTTGCCCCGCTTCTCGTCGAGCAGTTTGAGGATCTCGCCCAGGTACTCCTCGCGGGTGATCACGGTGGCTTCGATCACCGGTTCCTCGACCTTGAGAATCTCGCTCGGATTGGGCCATTTCGTGGGATTGTCCACTTCGACGACGCCGCCATTGCCGAGATGCACCCTGTAGCGCACGCCCGGAGCGGTGGTGATCAGGTCGATCTCGAACTCGCGCTCCAGCCGCTCCTGCACAATCTCCAGGTGCAGCAGCCCGAGAAACCCGCAGCGGAAGCCGAAGCCCAGCGCGGCGCTGCTTTCCGGCTCGAAGGTGAATGCGGAGTCGTTCAGCCGCAGTTTTTCGAGCGCTTCGCGCAGCAGCCCGTGCTCGTGGCTCTCCACCGGATACAGCCCGGCGAAGACCATCGGCTTCATCTCTTCGAAGCCCGGCAGCGGCTCGCGGGGCGGGTTGTCCGCGTCGCAGATCGTGTCGCCGACCTTCGCGTCGGAGACGGTCTTGATGTTGGCGTGAAGGAAGCCCACCTCCCCGGCGCCGAGCTCATCGCACGGCACGGGCTTCGGCGACTGATAGCCGAGCCCTTCCACCTCGTACACTCTGTCCGTGCTCCACAGCCGGATCTTCATCCCCTTGCGGATCGCCCCGTCCACCACGCGCGCCAGGATGATGACGCCGCGGTAGGGATCGAACCAGGAGTCGAAGATGAGCGCCCGCAGCGGCGCCTCGGGAGCGCCTTTCGGCGGCGGAATGCGCTGCACCACCGCTTCCAGGATCTCGTGAATGCCCGCTCCCGTCTTGGCGCTCGCCGGAATCGCGCCGCTCGCGTCCAGCCCGATGACGTGCTCGATCTGTTCCTTGATCCGCTCCGGCTCCGCCGCAGGCAGGTCGATCTTGTTGATCACCGGGATCAGTTCCAGGTCATGGTGGATGGCCAAATACGTGTTGGCCAGCGTCTGCGCCTCCACGCCCTGGCTGGCGTCCACCACCAGCAGCGCGCCCTCGCACGCCTGGAGGCTGCGGCTGACTTCGTATGTGAAATCGACGTGCCCCGGCGTGTCGATCAGGTTCAACTGGTACGTCCGCCCGTCCTCCGCCCGGTACATCAGCCGCACGGCGTGCGCCTTGATGGTGATGCCGCGCTCGCGCTCCAGATCCATCGAGTCGAGCACCTGGTCCATCATCTCCCGCTGGCTCAACGCGCCCGTGGCTTCGAGCAGGCGGTCGGCGAGCGTCGACTTGCCATGGTCGATGTGCGCAATGATCGAGAAGTTCCTGATCAGGGCTGGATCCATGCTGTGCTGTAATAGAGGGGAGGCTCTTCAAATTATCCCATATGGCGCACAAGGTCTTTGAGGGACAACTGGATGCGCGCGGGCTGCGCTTCGCGCTGATCGTCGGCCGGTTCAACAGCTTCGTCACGGAGCGGCTGCTCGCGGGCGCCCTCGACGCCCTGCAGCGCACCGGGGCGGGGGAGTCCGATATCGAGATCGTCCGCGTCCCCGGCTCGTGGGAGATGCCCGCCGCCGCCTCCGCCCTCGCCCGGCAAAAACGGTTCGACGCCATCATCTGCCTCGGCGCGGTCATCCGCGGCGAGACCCCGCACTTCGATTACATCGCCGCCGAAGCCGCCAAGGGGCTGGCTCAGGTCTCGATGGAGACCGGCGTTCCCGTCGCTTTCGGCGTGCTCACCACGAACACCCTGGAACAGGCGATCGACCGCGCCGGCGCCAAGGGCGGCAACAAGGGCCACGAAGCCGCTATGACCGCCGTCGAGATGGCCAACCTCCTCCGCAGCCTGCGCCAACCGAGTTGAGCGATGCCCGCCCGGCGCAAATCCCGGCAGCGAGCCCTGCAGGTCCTTTACATGTGCGACGTGTGCGGCATGCCCGTCCGCGATGCGCTCCGGATTTACTACGATCACCTCTACTTCGCAGAACGGGAAGAGGAGGCGGGCGAGGACATCGTCCAGGACGCCGAACTCGACGCCTTCATGGAAACCCTGGCTACCGGCGCCGCCGCCAACCTGCCCGAGCTCGACTCGAAGATCGCCGAGCACGCCGAGCACTGGCGGCTCGAGCGCATGCCGAGGGTAGACCGCTGCATCCTGCGCATGGCGGTCTTCGAAATGAGGGATATCGGCACGCCTCCGCCCGTCGTCATCGACGAGGCGCTGGAACTGGCGCGGCGCTATACGGGGCAAGAGGCCATCCCCTTCCTGAACGGGGTGCTGGACGCCATCCGCAAATCCCTGTTCCCGGAAGGCGCCGCCCGCGGCAGCGCCGCGCAGTCCGGCTGAGGCCGCCTGCTCCCTACCTCTTCGGGAAGCCGGGCTTCGCCTTCAACTCCTCGATCTGCGCCACGTGCCGCTCCGTGTGCCCTGCCATGAAGATGTACCACTGAAGCACGTCCAGATCCCCCATCGGCGACGGGGCGAAGTGCGAACGCAAATCGAGCTGCGTTTCGCGCACAAACGCGATGTTGCGGTCCCGCAGCTTCCGGAATTCCGCCGTCAGCCCGGAGATCGTACGGAACCGCCCCTTGGGAACCAGCCGTTCCGGCGCCTGCGCCTTCTGGCTGCGGTCTGTGACGCCCGCCAGGATCCTGGCGTCCATTTCACGCGGCTTGGGCTGCTTCTTCGACGGGTCCGCAGGGGACTCGAGCGCCTTCTGCGCCTGGCCGGCGAGGAATTCCTCGCTCGCCACGATGTGCTCGGCTGTCTCCATCACCGACCACGTCTTCGCGTCGGGCTTCCACTTCAGCTGGGCGTCGCTGAGCCCGGCTACAGCGTCCAGAAACAGCTTGCGCGATCCGTGCAGAGCGCTCAGGGCGAAGTCCCGGTCCCCCTGGCTCAGCGTCTGCGCTTGGCAGGCGGAGAGGACAACCAGCGAGCAGAAAAGCGCGGCCTTGCTCATACCTAGTGACGATACCACCAATCCGCGGCCGGCCGCGTCCATCAGCGCGCCTGCTCGAGCCGCCGCATCAGCTCTGAAGCCGCCGAATCGCTGTAGGCGCCGGCGTGGCGCCAGAGGATCTCTCCCTCGGCGCTCAGCAGCGTGACATGGGGCAGCTTGTCGTCCCGGACTTCGAGCGCCTGCCGTAGGCTCTTTCCCCCGCGGGTAATGCAGAGATAGCGCTCCTGAAAGGGCTTGGGAGAAGCCCGCCGCATGCCGGCGCGGATCATGGGACGGATCAGCCGCGGCGCGGCCTCGATCACCGCCGCGCTGTACACATTCACCCTCTCCCGAACCAGCGGCGCCACCCACCTCTCCACCTGCCCGCCCGCCTCGCGCGAGAAGCTCCACACGATGACGGAAACCTGCCCTCGCAGCGCGTCCGGCAACAGCGTCTTCCTGCCCGTGAGCGATTCTCCCTCCGCGCGGGGCAACGGGTTCGCGCCGAGCGGCACAGCGAGCAGGCACACGAGCAGCGCCTTCATGGTCTTCCCGATGACACAGGAGGCCGCGAGGATGCAAGACCCGCGCGGCCGCCGGCTGCTACGGCGCGGACCAGCCGCGCCAGAAAAGCCGCCTGCCGCGCGCCGTCGAACGTCTCCAGAATCCACTCCGACGGCGCCGCCACCGGCGGCGGTTCCTCCAGCCATGCCGCCAGCCGCTCCGCCACCATCCCATCGGGCTCATCCGGCGCAAAGACCAGCGACGCGATGCCCGACCGCTGCAATATGCGGCGAACGGGCGAACCGGGAGGAGACCAGGCCACCACGGGCAGCCCGGAGCGCACATAATCGAACAGCTTCGCCGGAACCTGCACCGAGCGGTCTTCACCCGTCAGATCCAGCAACAGCAGCAGCGAGGCTCGGGTCATGGCCTCTTCTAGTTCGTGCTTCGGCCTTTGCCCGCCGCGGATTTCGATGACGCCCGCGTCCTTCAGCCGTTCGAAAGCCGCACGGCAGCCGGCGAACGAAGTCTCTTCATAAGGCCCGGTAAACTCAATGCGCCACGCCTCCGGCTTGAGCCGCCCCGAATCCAGCAGCAGCGCCACCGCCCTCAGCAGCGCCTCCGGGCGCCTCGGGCCATACAGGGAACCGGCATGCACCAGCCTCCTCGGCGAAGTCTCGGGCGCGGGCCGGACGGCGGGCTCCTCTGGATCGAACCCGTTCCAGAGGACATGAATCTTGCCGGCATGGCTCGGGTGACGCGCGCGCAGCCGCTCGGCGGCGGCGTCATTGGTCACCAGCACAGCACCGGCATGGCGCAGGACCGCGTTCTCCAGCGCCCGGTCGTACGGCTGCGCCCACCGCCGGTTCCGGAAGGGATTGCCGGCCAGGGGATCCCGGAAATCCGCGATCCACGGCGCGCCGGTCCGCCAGTGGAACAACAGGCCCGCCAGATGCGCGGCCAGGGGCGGAAAGCTCGACAGCACGGCCCGGGCTGGCTGAACGCGGTCCGCTTCCAGGGCGTGGCTGAGCGCCGCCGGCAGCCAGGGCAATTGCTCGTTATAGGGCGCAATCCTTTGCAGCAGCCTGGCAACGGGCAGGGCCAAGCGCCACCTGCCGGATGCGTCTTCCGGACACAGGTACGCAGCCTGAGCCGTGCTTTCCGCCCCCGGCGTCCTGCATGCCGTCACGCGGCACTGCACGCCGTGCCGCGGCAGATACCGCGCCCATCGTCCCGGCCGCGCCGCGCCCGAAGCGCTCGAAGGCGGGAAATGATAGGCGAACAGATGCACGAGCAGCGCAGATTCAGCCGGCAACGCCTCCCATTGTCAATAAAATGCCGCAGGAACACAATTCCGGATCTTCGCCCGCCGCGGCGCCAGGCCCCTGCTGCGGCATCAGTGAAGGCGGCTCAGTCCACGCCCCCTCAGCGCCTTCACCAGCTCCCCCACCCGCTGCGCGTCCCCGCGCCGCGCCACCAGCAGCGCGTCGGCCGTGTCCACGATGACCAGGTTCTCGACCCCCAGCAGCGCCACCAGCTTCCCGGGCGCATCCGCGTAGTTGCCGCCCGCGTCCAGCGCCAGCAACTCTCCCCGGCAGGCGTTGCCCGCCGCGTCCTTTTCCGCCAGCTCATACACGGCTTCGAAGCTGCCCAAATCGCTCCAGCCGATGTCTCCGGCGGCGAAGCCCACCACGCCTGCCGTCTTCTCCAGCACCGCGTAATCGACGCTGATGTTGTCGCAATGCGGGAAGCTTTCCGCGAGCGCCTGCGCAAACCGCCGCGCTCCGAACGTCGGCAGCGCCGCGATCCTGTCATACGTGCCGGGCAGGCATTCGCGCAGCCGTTCCAGGTACAGCGCCGCCGGCCAGAAAAAGATGCCCGCATTCCAGAGATACTTTCCGGAGGCGAGATAACGGCGGGCCGTAGCCAGGTCCGGCTTTTCGCGGAAGCGGACAACCGGCGCCGGTTCCAGCGAACCCGGCTTCAGAGAGTTCTTGGGAAACTCGATGTAGCCGTACCCCGTGTCCGGACGGCGGGGCTCGATGCCGAGCAAAACCATTCGGCCCCTCGCCGCTTCCCGCCACGCCGCTGACACGAGCCGCCGGAACGCCGCCGGGCGGCCGATGTGATGGTCGGCGGGGAAAACGCCCATCACCGCCTGCGGATCGCGGTCGAGCAGGATCTTCGCCCCGAGTCCGATGGCCGGCGCGGTGTTTCGTCCAACCGGCTCGGCCAGGATCTGCGCCGCGGGCACCTCGGGCAGCAGCCGGCGCACGGACTCGCGCAGCTCGATGGAAGTCAGCACGAGCACGTTTCCGGCCGGAACCAGGGGCAGCAGCCTCTCCACGGTGAGCCGGATCAGCGGCCCAGCGCCGGTCAGGTTCAGCACCTGCTTGGCGCTCGCCTTGCGGCTGCGCGGCCAGAAACGCGTGCCGCGGCCTCCGGCCAGAATCAGGGCGTAACGGTTCCGTCGCTGCTTTGACACCACGTATTGAGAATAGCGGGCCGCCAAGGCGCAGGACTCGCCCCGCTCACCCGCCCAGGTTCAGCATCGCCACGCCGGCCAGGATCAGCAGAATGCCTCCTGCCTTCCGGCGCGTCAGCGGCTCGCCGAAAAACAGCCGTGACCAGAACATCGTCCAGATGTAGCCCAGCGCCACCATCGGGTACAGAACGCTCAATTCGCCCTCGCGCACCCCCAGAAAATAGAACACGAAGGACAGCAGGTACAGCCCGATGCCCGCCGCCAGCCTCCAGTTCAGCAGCAGCGTCGAGATCTGCCTGTGCAGCCGTCCCGCGCCCATCTTCAGGAACACGGCGCCGAAACTGCCGATGAAGCTCGCCAGCAGAACGAGCACGATGGATTTTGCCGGCGTGCTCACCCGCTCTTCTCCTTGCCGAGCAGCGCCACGCCGCAGCAGATCGTGGCCACGCCCGCTGTCTTGAACGCCGTGACATCCTCATGAAAGACAAGCACGGAGAGGATCGTCACCCAGACATAGGTGAGCGAGATCACAGGATAGAGCAGCGAAAGCTCGCCATCGCGCAGTGCGAGAATCAGCAGCCCCGTGCTGATTCCATACAGGCTCAGGCCCGCCCAAAGCTGCCAGTTCGCCAGCAGCGCGGCCGGCGTGATCTGCGCCATCTGCATGCCGCTTGACTTGATAAAGTACTGCGCCGCCACGCCGAACAGCGTGCAGAGGAACACCAGGCCCACCGACTGGCGATGTGAAAACCGGAACGATTCCCGAGGCACGGACTTCCATTCTAGCCGACATCCGCGCCGTTTCCGCCGGCGGCACGCGCGCAGGCCGGAAGGGCGCTGCGGGCAAGCCCGTCCCCGCCGCCCGTGCCGCGGATCAGAATTGCGCCGGAGGAGCCGGAGGAGGCTGCGGGCGGCGCGGCGGCATCGGCGGCGGGGGAGCCGGCTCGCCAGAGGTCTTCCGGATCACGTTCATCGCCACGCTCAGAATCGACGCCACGTCGCTCAGGTTCGACGGCACGACGACGGTCGACGACGCCTTGGCGATCCGGCCGAACTCGGCAACGTACTGCTCCGCCACGCGAAGCTGCACGGCTTCAAAGCCGCCGGGCTCGTTGATGGCCTGAGCCACGCGGCGGATGCCCTCCGATGTGGCCTGGGCGATGGCGAGGATCGCCTGCGCCTGGCCCTCGGCTTCGTTGATCTGCTGCTGCCGGCGCGCCTCGCTGGCCTTGATCACCTTCTGCTTCTCGCCTTCCGCGGTATTGATGGCTGCTTCGCGCGCGGCTTCCGAGCCGAGAATCGTCGCGCGCTTCTCCCGCTCGGCGCGCATCTGCTTCTCCATCGCGCCCAGGATGTCGGCGGGCGGGCTGATCGTCTTGATCTCGTACCGCAACACCTTGACGCCCCACGGTTCGCTGGCCTTGTCGAGTTCGCTGACCACAGCGGCGTTGATGTTCGTGCGCTCCTCGAAAGTGCGGTCGAGGTCGATCCTGCCGATCTCGCTGCGCAGGGTCGTCTGGGCGAGCTGCGCGATGGCGAAGATGTAGTCGGAGATGCCATAAGACGCGCGCTCCGGGTTCAGCACCTTCAGATACAGCACGCCGTCGATGTTCACGCGCACGTTGTCGCGCGTGATGCAGGTCTGCTCGGGGATGTCGATCGCCTGTTCCTTCAGCGAGTGTCTGTAGCGGATGACGTCGATGAACGGCACCAGAATGTGGAAGCCCGCATACAGGGTGCCCGAATACTTGCCCAGCCGCTCGACGATGTAAGCCGACTGCTGCGGCACGACGACGGCGGTCTTGGCGATCACCACCAGAGCCAGAAAAATCAGAAAAAAGACGACGATCAGCGCGCCGATTTCCATGTTGGGGATTCCTCCTCTTGCCTGCTCGAAAGAAACCGCTCACCTGCGCCGCACATGCAGCGTGAGTCCCTCCACGCCCACGACGAGGCACCGCTCCGACGGCGCAACCGGAACTTCGCCTTCATTCATCGCGTTCCACACCGATCCGCGCAGTTCCACCTTGCCGATGCCGCCCGGAGGGATCTCCTGCGAAGCCACTGCCATCTCCCCCACCAGCCGGTCCTCGTCCGGCTGCGACCCGGTCTTCGGCTGGAACTTCTCGAGCAGCGGCTTGCGCAGAAAAGCCACGCCGCAGACCGCCAGCCCGGCGAACAGCAGCCCCTCGGTGATCAGTCCCTGCGTGAACCCGAGCAATTTCAGCAGCCCCACGCAGATCGCACTGGCGCCGAAGAAGAAAATGTAGAATCCGCCCGGCGTGAGGACTTCGCCCACCAGAAGAACGATCCCCAGCACGATCCAGAGCCACCAGGAAACGGCGAACTCCTCCATGGGCGCCTCCTTGCTCCCGGGCAAGCATATCACAGCCGCAGCGGCGCCGGACCCGTTGCGGATAGAATGAAGCTGAACATCCCTGAACAAGGTGGCATCTTTGATGAATCCGACTCAGACCCACCGCCGCGCCTTCGTGGCCGGCGCTGCCGCTACGCTCGCCTCCACGGCGATGGCGAAGACCGCCGGCAAGCTGAATCCCGCGCGCGTCATCGGCGCCAACGACCGCATCAACGTGGCCGTCATCGGCACGGGCGGCCGCGGCTTCTACGTCGCCGAGCGCTTCCGGCGCTACGCCGAGCAGGTGAAGCCCAATGCCTGCCAGATCGTCGGCGCCTGCGACGTTTACCAGAAGCGCGTCACGCTCGCCAAAGAGCGCTTCCAGTGTAAAGGCACGCTCGACTACCGCGAGATCCTCGAGGACAAGGAGGTCGACGCCGTCATCGTCGCCACGCCCGACCACTGGCACGCCCAGATCGCGCTCGCAGCCATGGACAAGGGCAAGGACGTCTACCTCGAAAAGCCCATGTGCCACACCATCGAAGAGGTGAAGGCGCTCATCAACACCGTCCGCGAGACCGGCCGCGTCGTGCAGGTCGGCTCGCAGACCACCTCCGGCGACCAGTGGTGGAAGGCGCGCAAGGCCATCGCCGACGGCATGATCGGCAAGATGATCATGAGCCAGGGCTCCTATCACCGCAATTCCGTCGAAGGCGAGTGGAACTGGAAGATCGACCCCGCCGCCGGCCCCGAGGGCAAGGGCGACGACTACCTCGACTGGAAAATGTGGCTCGGCAAGGCGCCGAAGCGGCCCTACGACGCCGACCGCTTTTTCCGCTTCCGCAAGTATTGGGACTACTCGGGCGGCATCGCCACGGATCTGTTCTTCCACGTGATGGCGCCGTTCAACATCTGCTGGGGCGAGCCGCAGTACCCGCAGCGCGTGGCTGCCTCCGGCGGCATCTACGTGTTCAAGGACGAGCGCGAAGTGCCCGACACCTTCCACATGATCGCCGAGTACCCGAAGGGCTTCTCCGTGGTCCTGTCGAGCTCGATGGCGAACTCCGAACACATCCCCGGCACCGTGCGCGGCCACGAAGGCACGCTCGTGATGGTGGAGCACGGCCGCTTCGAGGGCTTCGCGCCCTTCATCACCGTGAAGCCCGAAAAGCGCGTCATCAACGCCGACTACAAGGCGAAGTTCGGCGAGGAGCCCGTCAAGATCGAGGTCGAGAACAAGGACACGATGATGGCGCATATCGGCAACTTCCTCGACTGCATGCGCTCGCGCCAGAAGCCGACCCTCGACGTGGAAACCGCCGCCCGCGCGCAGGTCGTCATCACCATGGCGGTGATGAGCTACCGGCAGGGCAAGGTGCTCTACTTCGACGAGAAGAACTTCAAGGTGACCGACAGGCCGGTGCGCGCCTGAGTTCCCCCAAAGGGCAGGCATGGCCAGGGCCGGAAGCGTGCGCACGCTTCCGGCCTTCAGGCTGTTCCGGGCCGCGTTGACCCCCTGAATCAGACCGTGATAGCCTTTTCTTGTCGGGCCGGCGCGCCGTTCGCCGCCCTTTCAGGTCTTCGGTTCCGCTTCCGGACCTAGCCGCTTCTCTCGATACGCGCCGCGATGGAACAGATATTTCATGCCCTGCAAGGCATCATCGTCCGAGCCTTGCCCACATTCTTTCTCGTCATCCTTCTCCACTGGTTTCTGAAAAAGGTGCTGTTCCAGCCGCTCGACCGCGTGCTGGAGGAGCGGCGGCAGCGCACTGAGGGCGTGCTTCAGTCCTGCCAGGCGGCGATGGAGCGGGCGCGCGCGCGGATCCGCGAATACGAGGACAGCCTCCGCCAGGCGCAGGCGGAGATCTTCGGCCAGCAGGAGGCGGAACGCAGGCGGTGGGCCACCGGGCAGGCGGCGTTGCTCGCCGAAGCGCGGCAGAGGGCGCGGCAGCGCGTGGAATCGGCCAGAGCCGAAATCCAGGCCGAGGCGGACCGTACCCGGCAGTCCCTGCAGCAGGAGGCAGCCCGGCTCGCCGAAACCATGGCGGAATCCGTGCTGTCCGGGAGGGCGTCATGACCCGCCTGTTGCTGCTCGCGGCGATGGCGGCATCCTTGGCCCTGGCTTCGCCCGAGGCGGCCGGCCACGGCGGGGCGCACGGCGGCGATCCTTACATCGGGTATAAGTGGTTCAACTTCGCCATCCTGGCCGCGGGACTCGGCTTTCTCGTGGCGAAGTTCGGCTTGCCCGCCTTGCGCGGGCAGCAGTCCTCCATCCTGAAACAGCTCAAGCAGGCGCAGAAGAAGGCGGCCGAGGCCGAGCGCCATACGAAAGCGGTGGAAGAGAAAGTCGCCGGTCTCGAGCGGGAGATCGAAGCTCTGAAGAAAGAGGCGGCCGAGGAGATGGCGGTGGAAGCCCGCGAAATGGAGGCGGAAACGAAGCTCCTTCTGGAGAAAGTGGAGCAGCAGGCGCAATTCGAGATCGCTTCAGCCGTGGAGCATGCCCGGAAGGATCTGCGGGCGATGGCGGTCGATCTAGCCGTCGCGATGGCGGAGAAGCGGCTGGCCGAAGAAGTGGGCCGCGACGCGCAGGACCGCTTGGTGGACGCGTTCGTGCGCTCGCTGAACGGCGCCGCGGGCGGAAAGAACTAGGAGGCCCCTATGGCGGAACTCGCCCTGGCGAACCAATACGCGAAGGCGCTGCTTGAGGTGGCTCAGGCTGAGGGAGGAGGGGCGGCGGCTGAGGCGGCGCTCGATCAGATCGCGCAGTTTGCCGCGTTGCTCCACGAAAGCCGCGATCTGCGCACCGTGCTCCTGTCGCCGGTGGTCGATCATGAAGTGAAGATGCGCGTGATCGCGCGTCTGTGCGAAGCCGCCGGCGCCGGCCGCCCGGTGCGGAATTTTCTCAACGTGGTGACGAAAAAGCGGCGCCTGGCGCTGCTCGATGAGATCTGCGCCAGCTACCAGACGCTGCTGGACGAGGCCGAGGGCATCGTCCGCGCTGAAGTGCGCAGCGCCTTGCCGGTCACCGGCGCTCAGCGCGCTGCGCTGGAAGATGTGCTCCGGCGGCTGACTGGAGCGGAAGTCCGGTGCGGATACTCGGTGGATCCGGTGCTGGTCGGCGGTGTGATGGTCCGCATCGGCTCGACGCTGTATGACGGTTCAGTGCGGGGGCATCTGGAAGCGATGCGGCGGCGTCTGGTGAGTGGCGGTTGACACGAGGCAGGTTGAACAGGAACTTCAGTTATGGCTCAGATTCGTGCCGATGAGATCGCCCGCGTGCTGCGGGAGGAAATTGAGAGCTACGGCCGGGCGGTGGAGGTCGCCGAGACCGGTTACGTCGTGACCGTCGGCGACGGCATCGCGCGCGTGCACGGACTCGACAAGGTGATGGCGGGCGAGCTGGTGGAGCTGCCCCACGGCGTGGTCGGACTCGCCATGAATCTCGAAGAAGACGAGGTGGGCGTCGTGCTGCTCGGCGAGCCTCACATGATCCGCGAGGGCGATGAAGTCCGCCGCACCCGCCGCATCATGTCCGTGCCCGTGGGCGAAGCCCTCATCGGCCGCGTGGTCAACGCTCTGGGCGAGCCCATCGACGACAAGGGGCCCGTCAAGACCGACCACTACGGCCCGGTGGAGCGCCTGGCGCCCGGCGTCATCGACCGCAAGCCCGTGCGCGAACCCCTCCAGACCGGCCTCAAGGCCATCGACGCCCTCATCCCCATCGGCCGCGGCCAGCGCGAGCTGATCATCGGCGACCGCCAGACCGGCAAGACGGCCATCGCTCTGGACACGATCATCAACCAGAAGGGCCAGGACGTCATCTGCATCTACGTCGCCATCGGCCAGAAGCGCTCCACGGTGGCGCAGGTGGTCAAGACGCTCACCGATTACGGCGCCATGGACTACACCATCGTCGTCGCCGCCACGGCGAGCGAATCGGCCGCCTTGCAGTACATCGCCCCCTACGCCGGCTGCGCCATGGGCGAGTACTTCCGCGACCGCGGCGGCCACGCCCTCTGCATCTACGACGACCTCAGCAAGCAGGCGGCCGCCTACCGCGAGATCTCGCTCCTGCTGCGCCGCCCCCCCGGCCGCGAAGCCTATCCCGGCGACGTGTTCTACCTGCACTCGCGCCTGCTGGAGCGCGCCGCCAAGCTCGACGACAAGCACGGCGGCGGCTCCCTCACCGCGCTGCCCTTCATTGAAACGCAGGCCGGCGACGTTTCGGCCTACATCCCGACCAACGTCATCTCGATCACCGACGGCCAGATCTTCCTCCAGACCGACCTGTTCAACTCGAACATCCGTCCGGCGGTCGACGTCGGCATCTCCGTGAGCCGCGTCGGCGGCAACGCGCAGATCAAGGCCATGAAGCAGGTGGCCGGCTCGCTCCGCCTCGACTTGGCCCAGTACCGCGCCCTCGCCGCCTTTGCGCAGTTCGGCTCGGATCTCGACAAGGCTTCCCAGGCGCAGTTGAACCGCGGCCGCCGCCTCACCGAGATCCTCAAGCAGCCCCAGTATCATCCACTGCCTGTCGAAAAGCAGGTGCTCATCCTCTTCGCCGGCGTCAACGGCTATCTGGACGATCTCCCGGTGGAAGCCTGCCAGCCCTTCGAGGCCGAGCTGTACCGCTATGTCGATGCCACGCATCCCGGGATCCCGGCCGAAATCCGCGAGAAGAAGGCCATCAGCGAGGACCTCAAGGCGCGGATCGAAAAGATGATGGCCGAATTCCAGCAGCGCTTCAAGGCCGAGCACAAACTGGCGTAGCGCGCGGAGGCCCCATGCCCAGCCTGATCGATATCCGGCGCCGCATCCGCTCGGTCAAGAGCACCCAGCAGATCACCCGCGCCATGAAGATGGTCGCCTCGGCCCGCCTGCGGCGCGCGCAGGACCGCGTCGTCAACGCCCGGCCTTACTCCCGCATGACCCGGGAGTTGCTCGGCGACGTCGTCGCCGCCGCCGGCCCCGAGTTCGTCGAGAAGCTGCCGTTGCTGGCCGTGCGTCCGGAGAAGCGCGTCCAGCTCGTGCTGATCACCGCCGACCGCGGGCTGGCCGGCGCTTTCAATTCCAACCTGATCAAGGCGGCGCAGCAGTTCCTCGAAGAGCGCTCCGGCCGGGAGGCGATGCTCGAACTGGTGGGCCGCAAAGGGCGCGACTTCTTCGTCAAGCGGCCGGTGCGCATCAGCGGCGAGACCACCGGCATCAGCCAGAGCGCCGGGCAGAGAGAGGCCGAGCAGCTTGGCCGGAAGCTGATCGAGCGCTTTACGTCGGGCGAGGCCGACTCCGTGTACCTGCTCTACAACGAGTTCAAGAGCGTCCTCTCGCAGCGCGTCACGGTGCGGAAGATCCTGCCGGTGGAGATGCCCGCCGCCGGCGCTGCGCGCGAGTACATTTTCGAGCAGCCGCCGATGCACATGCTCGAAAAACTGCTGCCCGAGTACATTGTCCTTCTGGTGCTCGAGGCGTTTTTGGAATCGGCCGCCGCCGAGCAGGCGGCCCGCATGACGGCTATGGACGCAGCCACGACCAACGCGGGCGAAGTGATCCACAAGCTGACGCTCTTCATGAACCGCGTCCGCCAGGCCAGCATTACGCGCGAAATTATCGAGGTGGTCAGCGGCGCCAGCGCCCTGGAATGAGGTGTCCGACAAATGAGTGAAGCAACCAACACGCAAGTCACCGGGAAAGTGATTCAGGTGGCCGGCCCGGCCGTCGACATCCAGTTTCCGGAAGGGCAGGTGCCCGTCATCTACACCGCGGTGCGCATCACCAGCGAAGGTTTCGACACGCCGTCGCCCATCGACATCACCGTGGAAGTCATGCAGCACCTCGGCGAAGGCCGCGTCCGCACCGTCGCCCTGCAGCCTACTGAAGGCCTGGTGCGCGGCATGAAGGCCGTCTCGCTCGGCCAGCCCATCACCATGCCGGTCGGCAAGCAGACGCTCGGCCGCGTGCTCAACGTCCTGGGCGAGCCTGTGGACGAGATGGGGCCGGTGGCGGCCGAGAAGCGGTATCCGATCCACCGCCCCGCGCCGGCCTTCGATGAGCAGTCGACCACGACCGAGATGTTCGAAACCGGCATCAAGGTCATCGACCTGCTCGAGCCGTACCTGCGCGGCGGCAAGATCGGCCTGTTCGGCGGCGCAGGCGTCGGCAAGACCGTCATCATCATGGAGCTGATCAACAACATCGCCATGCAGCACGGCGGCGTCAGCGTCTTCGCCGGCGTCGGCGAGCGCACGCGCGAGGGCAACGACCTGTGGCTGGAAATGCAGGAGTCCGGCGTGCTCGACCCCGCCGACTGGACCAAGTCCAAGGTGGCGCTCATCTACGGGCAGATGACCGAGCCCCCCGGCGCGCGCCTCCGCGTGGCCCTGAGCGGTCTCACCGTGGCTGAGTACTTCCGCGACGATGAAGGCCAGGACGTGCTGCTCTTCATCGACAACATCTTCCGCTTCACCCAGGCGGGCTCCGAGGTCTCGGCGCTGCTTGGACGCATGCCTTCCGCCGTCGGCTACCAGCCCAACCTCGCCACCGAGATGGGCGAGCTTCAGGAGCGCATCACCTCCACCAAGCGCGGCTCCATCACCTCGGTGCAGGCGATCTACGTGCCTGCCGACGACTACACCGATCCCGCCCCCGCCACCACCTTCGCGCACCTCGACGCCACCACGCAGCTCTCGCGCGAAATCGCCGCCATCGGCATCTACCCGGCCGTTGATCCGCTGGCCTCCACCTCCCGCATCCTCGATCCGCTCATCGTCGGCGAGGAGCACTACACGACCGCCCAGCGCGTCAAGCAGGTCCTCCAGCGCTACAAGGACCTTCAGGACATCATCGCGATCCTCGGCATGGACGAGCTGAGCGAAGAGGACAAGCTCACCGTCTCCCGCGCCCGCAAGATCCAGCGCTTCCTTTCACAGCCCTTCCACGTCGCCGAGCAGTTCACCGGCTTCAAGGGCAAGTATGTCAAGCTCGCCGACACCATCCGCGGGTTCAAGGAAATCTGCGACGGCAAGCACGACGACATCCCCGAGCAGGCGTTCTACATGCAAGGCACTATCGAGGACGTGCTCGAGCGCGCCGAGCAGCTGAAGGAAGCGAGCTGAGCCATGGCGGGACTGCTGCGGCTGGAAGTGGCGACGCCGGAGCGCATGCTTCTCAAGGAGAACGTGCGGGAGGCGCAGGTGCCGGCGGCCAACGGTTATCTCGGCATCCTGCCCGAACACGCTCCTCTGCTGGCCGAGCTCGGAACCGGCGTGCTCGTCTACGAACTGGAAAACGGGCAGAAAAAGTGGATGTCGGTGATCGGCGGCTACGTCGAAGTCGGGCCGGACCGCATCCGTGTGCTCGCCAACCGCGCCGAGAGCGCCGACGAGATCGACGTCGAGCGCGCGCAGGCGGCGCTGAGGCGCGCCGAAGAGCGGATTCTCAACCCGGCGCCCGGCATCGACGTCGCCCGCGCCCTCAACGCCGCCGAACGCGCCCGCGTCCGGCTGGAAGCGGCGCAGCATCGGTAGTCCGGTTCCCTCCAGGCGAACCTGCCGGAGCGGGGCGCTGATTCATTCGCGTCCTGAGTGGAATGCCCGCCCCGGGTCCGTGGGCTTGGCGTGCGCGGCCGCTCTTGCGCGCCGCAGGGACGCCGTCCGGGGCAGTGGATGGCCATCGTCGAGCCGGCGGCTGGGACCCGGTATTGCGGCGCTGCTGAATTCCTGATTCGCCGCAACTGGGGTGATCGACGTTCCTGCGGGCCGAGGCGACGGATGGGCAGCGGAAGCGGCGCGCGCGAGAGCCTGTTCAGCCGGAAGGGGAGCGGGCAGGGCGGCTGTGCGCCGGACAGGTCCGGTACACGCCGCGGCCGGTCACAGAAAGCGGCGGTCCACGCCATGCCCCGGGCCGCCCGCGCCAGTGTCCATAGTGGAGCGGGCCTCGTGCACGAACCGGGTCATGGCGGCTGAGAGTTGCTCGAGCACCTGAGCCCACTCAGCCAGATGGGCCTCGCCTTCGGGCGTCAGCCGGTAGACGCGGCGTGCGGGGCCGCTCTCCTCGATCTCCCAATCCGACGCGACAGAGCCGTCCGACTCGAGCTGCCGCAGGGTGCGGTAAAGGGCGCCCCGCTCCACCTCGGCATCCGTCAACGCGTACGCGGGCAGTTCCTGCGCGAGGTCGTATCCGTAGGAAGTTCCCTTCTTCCTGAGCAGAAGCAGGACCACAGGCTCGATGAAACGCGACAGGTTGCCCATGGCGCAGGTGCATAGCCTTCTACCCCCATGTCTCCGGCACATCCGTCTTGGCATTGCGTACTCCTGTTCTCCCTTTCCATCCGCGCCGGCGCCGCCCCGCATCCGCACGGCGAGGCGCCGCTGCCGCCGCCCGCAACCCGCTTCAGGCAAGCCACAGGGCGGCCGCGCCCGCGGCCATGCCCACCAGCCAGTTGATCCCCTTCACCAGCACAAACGCGCGCCGGGAATGCGCCAGCAGCGGCAGCATCCCGTGGCCGTCCTGCACAATCGAGTTGGCCAGCAGCACAGCGAACGGAATGGCGCCGTGCGCATACAGCGTAACGAAAACCAGATGAGGCCCGGACTCCGGAATCAGGCCGGTCAGCGTCGCCAGCAGCAGCAGGCCCCAGGGATCGCCGCCGCCGTGGACGGCCAGCAGCCGCGACAGAGGCCCGGCCGCGGCCAGAGCGCCGAGCGTCCAGAGGAAGACCCGCGGGACATGCTTGCGCAAGACGTGGCTCCAGAGGTGCTCCTCGAGGAAATGATCCGGCGCCGTCACCGCCACCCACAAGGCCAGAGCGGTGACGGCAAGCAGGCTGAGCCGGATCCAGCCCGGCTCATCCGGCGCGATCCGCCCAGAGGCCACCGCCGCCCCGAAGCCGGCTACCGCCGCCGTCAGAATGCCCCGCACCGCCGAGCAGTTCTTCCATTGCGCCGCAATGCCCGAGGGGGACCACAGCCGCAGCGTCTCCTCCGGGTGCATCACCAGCGCCTCGCATCGCAACAGGCGCGACGCTTTCCGGCCCGCCAGCAAATCCGTCAGCACTCCGGCGGCGAGCCCGATGGCCGCCATCAGTCCGATCATCGCGAGAGCCGTCCGCGGAATCAGGGCCAGCATCACGAAAGCCTCGTCTCCGCTCGCCGCCGCCATCGCCGTCACCAGCGCGCCGATGCTGAGCAGCCCGTGGGAATAGAGGCTGACCGCCGTGAATGCGCCCAGGCAGCCGGGAATCGCGCCCAGCGCGGCCGCCACCAGATAGCCGGCCGGACGGCGGCCGTCCAGCATGCCTTGCAGCCGTCCCTTCGTCAGAACGTGCAGGTACTCGATGAGCAGCATCATCGCCGCCACGAAGCCCGTGATCATCACCGCCGTCAGAAGAATCTCCATCGTTGCAACCTCCTGCCAGGCAGGGTCTACGGCCACTCCCAGCGGGCGCCGCAGCCGGCGTCCAGGATCTGTCCGGAGATGCGGCGCCTGAGAAAATCCCGGCCCCGCCCGCCCGTGCAGTGGCAGGCGCCGATCACCTGTGCGCCAGCCCGCTCGAGCGCCTCCGCCGCGGCTTCCAGTTCCTCGTTCGTGGCATTGGACAGGTGGAATCCGCCGAAGACGGCGGCAACGGGCCTTCCGCCACTCAGGCGCCGGCAATCATCGAGCGTCGCGGGCAGCCCCGCGTGAGCGCATCCGGTGAGCACGATCAGCCCTTCCGCCGTCTCGATCCACAGCGCCTGCTCGTCCACGAACGGATCGGGCCGCCGGCACTCCTCGTCGAGAAAAAACCGTCCGGCGGCAGGCGGCGCATGCCGGGGAATCTCGCCCGTGACGTGCACGCCCGGAACAATCTCTGCCGGTTCCCGGTTCCAGACAACCCTCTCCCCCGCGGCAAACACTGCCTTGCGGCATGATTCCGGCATCCCGATCTCCCGGTGCGGAGGCGCATCGCTCTTGGCGAACTTCGGCTTCACTGCGGCGGGATGCAGGAACAGCCTCGCCGGCGGGTTTTGTTCGAGCACCGTGGCCAGCCCGCCCGTATGATCGTAATGCCCGTGGCTGACCACAATCGCGTGAACCTGCCCCAGGTTCACGCCCAGCGCTTCGGCATTGCCCGCCAGCCCCCGGCCTTGGCCCGTGTCGAACAGGACGACTCCGCCGCCGGTCTCCACCAGCACGGACAGGCCGTGCTCGGCGGTCAAGCCGGGGCGGCAGACTTCGTTGTCGGCCAGCACGGTGAGCCGGACTCGATCCGTCATGCCATGTCTCCCTCAATCCTTAATCCTTCGTTCTGCATCCAAAATAAGCGAAGGGGATGCAAATGCCATCCTGCTTGTATTATACTTAAATGTGGTTTACATCTATAGGTATTTTGCTCAACCATGAAGATCGCTTTTTCCGCCCGGGGGGCTGAACCCACCTCGCGCCTGGAACCCCACTTCGGCCACGCCCGCTGGTTGCTGGTACATGACACCGGCGACGGGTGCTGGACCGCCGTGGAGCATCGACCCCCTTCCGGGGACCGGGGCGCGGGAATCGCGGCGGCGCGGCACGTCCTCGAGTTCGGCGTGCAAGCCGTAGTCAGCGGCAGGATGGGTCCGCACCTGAGGCAAACCCTGATTTCGGCCGGCATCGAAGTGAAGCGGGCCGGCGGATGCACCGTGGAAGAGGCGCTGCGGCGCTATTTGCAGGACGAACTCGGCGATCTCGTCGTCGACCCCGATGAGCGCTGCCGCTGGCAAGGGGAGACGCCCATTGACGGAACAGGCGGTCTCACGGCAGGCAACCACGCCCATGAGTACAGAAAGGAGATCCCATCATGCCAAGGATGGACGGAACAGGGCCGGCGGGTTCAGGGCCCAGGACGGGCTGGGGCCGCGGCTATTGTGCGGGCGGCCTGAGGGCCGGCCGTAGAAGGGGATTTCAAGCCGGCTGGAGGCCTGGCTTCTCAGCGATGGACGACCGCCAGCGGCTGGAGGCGGAGGCGAACTTCCTCGAGGGGAGGCTCGAAGAAATCCGCCAGCGGCTGCGCGGCTCGGGCGGCACGCCCGAGACGGGCGGTGCGGCGAAGGAATCGGAGAGCGAAAAATAGCCGCACGGCAACCTCTCCGGCAAATCGAGGCAGACCCCAGGAGGCACCGAGCTCAGATGCGAATCGCAATCCCGGCCGAAGATGGCAGGCTGACCGCACACTTTGGCCATGCAGGAAGTTTCGTCTTTTTCGAGGTAGACCCGGAACAGGGCGCCATCCTTTCCGAGGAGGAGGTCCCCGCCCCGCCGCACGAGCCGGGCAGATTGCCGGCGTGGCTTAAGGAGCACGGGGTGGCGGTGGTTCTCGCCGGAGGCATGGGGCCGCGCGCCGTGGGGCTGCTGGAGGCGAACTCCATCCGGGTGATTTGCGGCGTCGCCGAAGAGCCACCGCGCGTCCTTGTCGAGCAGTTTCTGCGAGGCGCATTGGCCGGAGGCGGCAACACATGCAGCCACGGCCAGGATGACCACGGCCACGGCGGCTGCCGCCATTGACGGCAGCCGCCGGATCCGGCCGTCACCTGTGGCGGCGCCGCGGCATCTTCAATAGCAAGGGGCAATAACAGCGGGCCGATTGCCGCGCAGGAGCGGCGCAGGAGGCCTTTCGATCCGCGGCGCCGCCGGTGTGCCGCCATGTTTCCGAGTTTGGCGCGTGGGGGAGATCCCTGTTTCATGGCTTCATGAGGAGAGCAATGCGAAAAGTGATCATCGTAGGAGGCGTGGCCGGCGGGGCCACCTGCGCCGCGCGGCTGCGGCGGCTCGACGAGCAGGCCGAGATCATCGTTCTCGAGCGGGGACCGTACGTGTCCTTCGCCAATTGCGGCCTGCCGTACTACGTCGGAGACGTGATCCGCGACGAATCGAGACTGCTGCAGGCTTCGCCCGAGCTGTTCCGCGAGCGCTTCCGCATCGACGTGCGCACGCAGCACGAGGCCTTGCGCATCGACCGCGAAAGGCGCGAGCTCGTCATCCACGATCTGGTCAGCGGGGAGGAATACCGCGAATCCTACGACGCCCTGGTGCTGTCGCCGGGCGCTTCTCCCATTACGCCGCCGCTGGAGGGCATCGGGCTGCCGGGGATCTTCACCGTCCGCACCGTGCCCGACAGCGACGAGATCCGGGAGTGGATCAGCCTGCATCGGGCGAAGCGCGCCGTGGTCATCGGCGGCGGCTTCATCGGGCTGGAGATGGTCGAGAACCTCGCTCGCCGCGGCCTGGAGGTGACGCTGATCGAAGCCGCCGGCCAGGTGATGCCGCCGCTCGATCCCGAAATGGCCGAGTATGTCCGCGAGCGGCTGAACGCGCATATCGCCAACGTGCGGCTCGGAGACGCCGTGGCCGGCTTCGAGAAAGACTCCCACGGCGGCGTGTTTGTGAAGACGAGCAGCGGGCTGCGTTTCGGCGCGGATCTCGTCATCCTCTCCATCGGCGTGCGTCCGGAGACGAAGCTGGCGCGCGAGGCGGGGCTCGACATCGGCGAGCGCGGCGGCATCCGCGTGGACGAGCGGATGCGCACTTCGGATCCTCGCATCTGGGCCGTGGGCGACGCCGTGGAAGTGAAAAACGCGGTCACCGGCCAGTGGAATCTGTGTCCGCTCGCCGGTCCGGCGCAGCGGCAAGCGCGCGTGGCGGCGGCGTCCATCTGCGGGCGCGAGGCCGAATTCCGCGGCGTGCAGGGCACGGCCATCGTCGGCCTGTTCGGGCTCACGGCGGCCATCACCGGCGAGAGCGAGAAGTCGCTCCTGCGCGCCGGCGTCACGGATTACGAAGCCGTCTACGTCCATCCCGGCCACCACGCCGGCTACTATCCGGGCGCGAAGCCCATCCACATGAAGCTGCTGTACCGGCGCTCCGACGGGCTGGTTCTGGGGGCGCAGGCAGTGGGCGAAGCCGGCGTGGCCCGCCGCATCGACGTGATCTCGATGGCCATTCAGAAGGGCGCCACGGCGTTCGACCTGGAAGAGGCGGAGCTGTGCTACGCGCCGCAGTACGGGTCGGCGAAGGATCCGGTCAACATGGCCGGCATGATCGCCGCCAACTCGCTGCGCGGCGACATCGAGATCGCCTCGTGGCGCGAACTCGGCTCGGACGGCGCCCTGATCCTCGACGTGCGCGACCCGGGCGAGCACCATGCGGGCGGGATTCCCGGCGCCGTCAACATCCCGCTGGGAGAATTGCGCGAGCGGCTGGAAGAGCTGCCGCGCGAGCGCGACATCCTGGTGACTTGCACCGTCGGACAGCGCGCCTACTATGCCTGCCGCGTGTTGCGCCAGCACGGATTCCGGGCGAAGCTGCTGTCAGGCGGCTGCCGGACCTCCAGAGTGATCGCCCCCCAGCTCTCGCGGCAGAACACGCTGTGCTGAGCTAGACTGGCGGCACAGCCATGACTCAGGAACCCGGACAACCATCAGCGTCCCCCCGCGGCGCCGCTCCGCCGCCGAACCGGTGCTTCGCCTGCGGCAAGGACAACGAGCTCGGGCTGAAGCTCGAGTTTTGCCACCGCCCGGAGGGCGAGGCGGAGGCCCGATGGACGCCGTCCCCGGAGCATGAAGGCTGGCCGGGCATCGTCCACGGCGGACTCCTGAGCACGGTGCTCGACGAAGCCATGTCGCACGCCGTTCTCGCCGCCGGACTGAAGGCCATGACCGCCGAGTTGCGTGTGCGCTTCCGCGAACCCGCGCCTTCGGGCCGCGCCCTGACCGTCCGGGCGCGGGTCGCGCAGCGCAAAAAGCGGCTGGTGGAGACCGAAGCCAGCATCACCGGCGCGGACGGCCGGGAATACGCGCGAGGCTGGGGCCGCTTCCTGTGCGTGGATTCTCTGCCGGACCGCGGCGGCGCCGTATCGGATCCCCGGCAGGCCCCCGCCTGCGGGTGACCCTCGGAGGCGCTGCGGTGTCCGCCTGCTGCGCTGCGATATAATGCGCGCGGAGTCTTACCCATATGCCGCTGAATTCCTCGCAAACCGGCGCCGCCATCCGGGCGCTGGATTCCTTCGCCATTGAACTGCCTTCCTGGGGATTCGCCAACACCGGCACCCGCTTCGGCAAGTTCATTCAGTTGAGCGCCGCCACGACGACGGCGGAAAAGATCGCCGACGCAGCCGCCGTGCACCGCTTCACCGGCTGCTGCCCCTCGGTGGCGGTGCACGTGTTGTGGGACTTCCCCGGCGGCGTGAAGGATGTGCCGGCGGTGATGGAGACCGCCCGCAAAGAGGGCGTCCGCATCGGCGCCATCAATCCCAACGTGTTTCAGGACCAGTGCTACAAGTACGGCTCCTTCGGCAACCCCGATCCGGAGGTGCGCAAAGCGGCGCTCCAGCACATCCTGGACTCGGTCGGGATTCAGAAGGCCGCCGGCTCGCGCGATCTGTCGCTCTGGTTCGCCGACGGCATTTCCTATCCCGGCTCCGGATCGATCCGCGCCCGGCGGCAGTGGTTCATCGACGGGCTGAAGACCGTGCATGCCGCGCTCAGCGGCGATCAGCGGATGCTGGTCGAGTACAAGCCCTTCGAGCCCGCCTTCTACGCCACCGACATCGCCGACTGGGGCATGTCTTACATCTACTCGAAGCACGCCGGACCGCGGGCCAAGGTGCTCGTGGATACGGGCCACCACTACCAGGCGCAGAACATCGAGCAGATCGTCGCCTGGCTGCTCGCCGAAGACATGCTGGGCGGCTTCCACTTCAACGACCGCCGCTACGCCGACGACGATCTGACGCTCGGCTGCATTGATCCCTATCAGGTGTTCCGCATCTTCCACGAGATCTGCTACTTCGAATGGGAAACGGGCAAACGCGCCGACATCGCCTACATGGTGGACCAGTCGCACAACCTGAAGAACAAGATCGAGGAGACGATCCAGACGGCCAACAACGCCCAGGAACTGTTCGTGAAAGCGGCGATTGTCGACCATGCGCGGCTGCGGGACGAGCAGATGAAGTGCAATCTGGTGGACGCGGAGGAGTGCCTGCGGGAGGCGTTTTTCGCCGATGTCCGGCCGGTGATCGCGGAATGGAGGAAATCGAAGGGGCTTCCCGTGGATCCCCTCGATGCGTTCCGCCAGAGCGGCTACACCGCGCGGGCGGAGAAAGACCGCGCGGAACGCAACCGCGGCGCGGCCGCCAGCTACGCCTGACAGATGCCGCGGCTGCCGGCAGGCGCCGCCCGCCACTGGCTCGCTCAACCAACCATATTGGATTTCCAGCGGCGGACCGATAAGACTGTTTAGGGAAATCCGGAGGCGACGCCGTTCCCGCCGGATCCCGAGCGCCGTTGCGCGCGCAGAGAGCACAGAGTCGAAATGTTTCTCCGCGCCTGTCTGAAATCCCGCCGCCCAGCCTGGCGGAAGATTCCGCTCCTCCGCGCCATGGCTCTGGCGGTTCTGCTCGCCCTGTGCGGCGCCGGACAGCACCTGGTTTATGAAGAGTTCGGCTTTGCGCAGGGGCTGGGCAACAGCGCCGTCAACGGGCTGCTGGAAGACCGCGAGGGATATCTGTGGGTGGCAACCATGAGCGGGCTGTACCGGGGCGACGGCGAACGGTTCGTCCGCTTCGACGAGTCAAGCGGGCTGCCGGACTCGACAGTACAGACCCTGCTCGAGGATTCCACCGGGCGGTTCTGGGTGGCGACGCGGGCGGGCATCGCCTGGAAAGAGAACGGGCGGTTCCGGGCGGCGGCTTTCGATGCGCCGGTGGAGATCTTCGGGAGGCGCGCTCTGGCGGCGGCGAGGGGAGGCATGTACGCCGCCACCGCGCAAGGCCTGTTCCTCGGGGTGGAAGAGCGGGGCGGGTGGCGGTTCCGCCGCGTGGCCCTGCCCGAGCCGCTTCCGAGTGCAGCAATCGACGCCGTCTGGGCGGAGCCTTCCGGCGCCTTGTGGCTGAGCTCCGGCAAGCGGCTCTGGCGCCTGGAGGGGGGAACGCTCGAAAAGTGGGGCGCCGCGCGGGGCGTTGCCGCCACCCGCTGGGACGACTTTGCCGCCGACCGCGAGGGCGCGCTGTGGGTGCGCGGGGCGGACCGTTTGATGGTGCTCCGGCGAGGGGCCGGGAAGTTCGAACAGGCTGACGGCCATTTGCCGGCCTCCGGGTTCTTCGGCTCTCTGACCCTGGACCGGAAAGGCCGCCTGATCGTGCCGACCGACAACGGGCTTTTCGTGCTGGAGGAGGGACGGTGGCGCTGCTACGGGGCGGCCCAGGGCCTGCCTGGGCATACCGTGTCCGCGGCCCTGCACGACCGGGAAGGTTCGCTCTGGCTCGGATTGTGGGGGCTTGGGTTGATCCGCGTGGCGGGCTACGGAGTCACCGAGACGTGGACGGCGGAGGACGGGCTGGGCAGCAGCACGGTCTCTGCCGTTGCCGTCGACGCGCGCGGCAGAGTCTGGGCGGGCACCGACAACGGACTGGCGGTGAAAGTGCCGGGACAGAACCGCTGGACGGCGCTTGCGGGAGTGCGCGGGCTGTGCGGATCCAAAGTGAGGTCCCTGGCGTTGGGGACGGACGGGGCCATCTGGGCGGGCTGCTTTCCGGGGGGCGTCAGCCGGCTCGATCCCGGCCGGAGGAGGGCCGAGCGGCTCGCCTCCAGCGGACAGCCTGACCGGGTCAACGGTCTTCTCGTCGATGAACGCGGCCATCTCTGGGTGGCCAGCCTCGAAGGCCTGTACCGCTCCGTGGCGCCCGCCGCCGGGGCGGCGGTGGTTCTCCGGCGCGTCTCCCCGCCCGGAGGCACGTCGAGAGAGGTGTTCTTCCGGATGGCGCAAGGCCGGCAGGGCGTGGTATGGATCGCCTCCAGCGAAGGCTTGCTGCGGTGGCGGGAAGGCCAGTGGCGCCGGTACGGGCGCGGCGACGGACTCCGGGAGCCGGCCCTGGCTCATGTCGCCGAGGACCACAGCGGGGCCGTGTGGGTGGCGTACCGCGGTCCCATGGGGGTGAGCCGCCTCACGCTTGCCCGCGGCGGGGAAGCGGCCGGCGTGGAACATTTCCGCGAATCGCTGGCCTCGCCCACGGTGCTGCTGCTGCGCACCGATGCGGCCGGCCGGGTCTGGATCGGGGGCGACAACGGACTCGACATCCGGGATGGAGGCCGGTGGCGGCGCTTCTCGAAAGCCGACGGCCTGGCGGCGCACTCCTGCGCCGTAGACGCCTTCTTCGCCGCACGGGACGGTTCCATCTGGATCGGCACCTCGTGGGGCGTTACCCGGATCGTGCGGCCCGTGGAGGCGACCGAGCCGATGCGGCGGTCGGTCTCCGTGACGCTCACCTGGGTGCGCCTTGGGCAACGCCGGGTGGAGCACGCCGGAACGACGCCCCTGGTCATCCACGGCGCCGACCGTTCTTTCGCCGCAGGAATGGCCGCCCTGACCTTCCGGCACCGCCTCGGCGTCCGGTTCCAGTACCGGCTGCTCGACAATCACGCCCATTGGATCGATGCCGAAGCCCGGGAAGCGCGCTACAGCAGCCTTCCTCCCGGCCGGTACACGCTGGAGATCCGCGCCTCGGCGCCCCGCGGCGACCTCCAGTTCGCCACGCTGCGGCTGCCCGTCGTCGTGCACCCGCCGTTCTGGATGACCTGGTGGTTTCGCGGCCTCGGCCTTGCGGCCGCTGTGGGAGCCGTGCGGGCGGCGTGGCGCTGGCGCATCCGGGCCTTGCGCGACCGGCAGAGATGGCTGGAAGAGGCGGTGCGCGAGAGAACCCGCCAGGTGTGCGCCGAGAAGGAACGGACAGCGGAGGCGCTCATCCGCGCCGAGCAGGCCAGCCGGTTCAAGAGCGAATTCCTGGCCCGCATGAGCCACGAGATCCGCACCCCGATGCATGGCGTCATCGGCGCGGCCGATCTGTTGCTGCGCAGCGGCCTTTCCCCGGAACAGGAGCAGCTGGCGCGCACTTTGCAGCAAAGCGCGGGGATTCTGCTGAATCTGCTGAACGACATTCTCGACTTGTCGAAGGTGGAAGCCGGCAAGCTCGCGCTCGCCAGCCGTCCCTTCGACCTGGCGCGCATGATCGAGTCCGTGGCGTCTCTGATGCGGCCCGTGGCGGAGAGCAAAGGCCTGCTGCTGAGGACGGAATTGCCGCCGGCGCCCGTGTGGTTCCAAGGCGATCCGCACCGCGTGGAGCAGATCCTGCTCAACCTTGTCTCGAACGCCGTCAAGTTCACCGCTGCTGGATCCGTTGACATCGTGGCCTCGATCCCCGGCGGCGGCGCGCCAGGCTTTGAACTCGCGGTCCGCGACACGGGTTGCGGCATCGATCCGTCGAAGCTGGAAAGCATTTTCCTGCCATTTGTACAGGATGACGGCGGGCGGCACCGTCCCGACACGGGCACAGGCTTAGGCCTGTCGATCACGAAAGCGCTGGCGGAGGCCATGGGTGGCCGCATCTCGGTGGAAAGCCAGCCCGGTCAAGGGTCTGTCTTCCGGGTGAGCCTGCCGTTGCCGGCGGCGGAGGCTGCCGGTCAGCCCGGCGCCACGGCGCCGGCGCCGGAAACGGACAAGGCAACGGGCCGGCCCCTCCGCGTGCTGGTCGTGGAAGACAATGCGCTGAATCAGGCCATGGTGGCGCGGATGTTGCAGGCACTCGGCCACGAAGCGGAAGTCGCCGGCGACGGCTTGACCGCGGTGGAGCGGGCGAGCCGGGAGCGCTTCGACGCGATTCTGATGGACATCCGGCTGCCTGGCAT
>DYJN01000091.1 GCA_020723085.1 Arcobacter sp. | reverse complement strand
GAATTGCGGAAGCAATTCCGGCCTTCGTGCGCGGCACACCCCCCGGAGTGCGCGGCACACACCCCACACCGTGCGCGGCACACAAGCCCATACCGTATAGTGGCGCGTGCCGGGATGCGGAGAGATCAGAACACCCGGACCGTGTAGGCGAACCGCACGCCGCGGCCAAGCTCCGGGGCGGCCTCCTTCACGAAATTCAGGTGGTTGCGATAGAGGCGGTTGCCAAGGTTGAAGGTGTTGACGTTGAAGGTATGGAGCACGTGGCCGCGCGTCAGCGTGTAAGAAGCGTTGAAATGGAAGACTGCATAACCGGCGGTGGGCGTCTCGTTCGGCGCCACCTGCCACTGCCGGTTGGCCAGGATCACCTCCGGCCGCAGGCTGAAGCCTTTCCAGAAGTAGTCCAGGCCGAAACGCCCCCGTGCCGGAGGGATGCGCGGCAGGTTCAACCGGTCCGCCGAAGTCAGGTTGGCATCGACGTAGTCGAAGCCTGCCAGCGCCCATAGCGGTCCCTTCACGCGGGCTTGGACGCGCGCCTCGGCGCCCGTGAACCGGGCATCGGCTTGGGAGTATCGGTTTACGGGGAGCCCCTCGTCGAATTCCCCCGTGGGGAGGAAGTAGACGAAATCATGCATCTGGTAGCGGAAGAGGTTGAGCTCGGCGCGAAGGTTGCGCCCCTGATGGCGCAGGGCTGCCTCCACGCCGTCGCCCCGTTCGCTCTTCAGATCCGGGTTCCCGATTTCGAAGGCGAGGTTGCCGGGGTGCGGGCCATAGTTATAAAGCTCCTCCAGAGCCGGCGCGCGGTAGGAGTGAATGTAGTTGGACACGAGCGATCCCCCGGACCACAGGGGCAGAATCAAGCCCGCCGAGGCCGACATCCCGGAGAAGGCCCGTTCGCGCAGCCCGCCGGGCGAGTAGCGGTTGCGCTCCCAGCGCCCCCCGAATTGCAACCGTGCCCGCTCCCAGCTGAACTCCTGCAAGCCGAAAAGGGCCACGGCGGATTGGTCGACGGGCGGCGCGAGCGCCTCTTCGCCGCGCGTGTTGTAGTCCCGCTGCAAGCCCCAGAAGCCGAACCGTCCGGACCACAGCCCGCGGCGGCGCTGATCGAAGATGCCCGTGTAAGCGAACTGCTTGTTGAAGAACTCCGTGCCCACCTGCCCGTCTTCCATCTCGCGGTGCGAGTAATCCGAGTAGCCTAGATCGAACTGGAGCTGCTCGAAGGCGCGGCCCGGATGTTTGACAGCGCCGTTGAAGCGGAAGCTCGTGCGGGTCATGTTGAGGATGGGGGACTCGTGGGCGTGTTCCTCCTCTGCGCCTTCATCGCCCGACGGGCGAATGGCGCGCTTCAGGACCATCGGCGCGTCTCCGCCGTCATCGTGGCCGCCGTGCCCGCCCGGAATGCCGTAGCTGCTTTCCATCCGGTGCAGCGAGGCGTTCCAGCTCAGCCGGTTGCCATACCGCCCCACGCCGCCCTTGGCGTTGGTCATGTCCGTAAAGGAGTTCTCAATCCGCCCGGCGGGCGTGTTGTAATCGCCTGTCCTCATGCCGCCGCCGGAGCCGTACACCATCCAGTTCTTTACCCCGTACTCGAACGATCCGCTGCCGCCGCCCTGTGCGTTCGCCGTGCCCCCCACGCCCGTCAGAGCCATGTGCACTCCCTGGTGCGGGTGCTGGTTGATCACATGGTGATCGGTGAGCACGTTCACCACGCCTCCGATGGCGTTGGAGCCGTATAACAGCGTGGCCGGGCCCTTCACCACTTCCACGCGCTCCAGGTTCATCGAATCCACCGGCTCGCCGTGGTCTCCCGACTGGGAGGAGATGGCGCCCGTGCGCATGCCGTCCTGCAGAATCAGCACCCGGTCCCCGTCGAAGCCGCGGATCACGGGACGCGTGCTGCCCGGGCCATAGCTCCGCTTGGCCACGCCCGCCTCATCTCCGATCAGATCTCCCAGCGACGTGGACGAACTGCGCGCGGTCAGCTGATAGCCGTCCAGCGAGACCACGCTCAGGAAGGCATCCGCAGTCGATTCCTCCTTCCCGGAAGCCGTCACGGTGAGCGACTCCCGCATAGGCGCCAGCGTCAGCGCGAAGTCCGCCCGCGCGCACTCGCCCGCCGCCACGCGCACGGTCTTGCGCTCGTCGACCAAGGCATGCACGTGCGCCAGCAGCGCGTATTGCCCGGGCGCCACCCCAGTGAACCGGTAGCGTCCCTTGACGTCGCTCTCCACGATCCGCCCGCCGGGCGTCAACAGGATGGTGGCGCCGCGAAGCGGCTCGCCGCTGCCGGCGAAGGTCACTTGCCCTTCGATCGTTGCAGTCTCTGCCGCCTGTCCCAACGCGCCCAGCAGGCACACCGGCAGAAGGGCCGCAATTTGGAAAACGATTCTCTTCTTTTGCATCCCCTTGTATTATCCGAGCGGTGCCGTGCAAGTCCTGTGCCGATCCTTCAAGCGGGCACTATTCCAGGACAGGCGGGACAATTCTGGCTGCGAGCGGGATGGAGGTGCCTCCCCATGGCGTGACAGACGCTGTCTGCCCATGGCATCTTCAAGATAAGCGGCTGGAATGCAGAAGTATTTCACGCTGGAATCCGCGCGGCGGCTTCTGCCCGAGGTGCGGCGCCTGATAGCACAGGCTATGCGCGCCCGCGAGGAGATGGCGGGCATCCGCGAGCATGTCGAGGCGTTCTCCGAAAAAGTGCGTGTGATGGGCGGAGTCGCGCTTCATGCGGGCGGCGCGGGCGCATGGCGTTTGAACGCGCGGCGCGCCGCCGCGAGGATGCAGGAGGCGCTGGAATCGCTCAACGGGCTCGGCGTGCTCATCAAGGATCTTGACGAGGGGCTGGTCGACTTCCCGGCGCTGTACCGCGGCGAGGAGGTGCTGCTTTGCTGGCGCATGGGGGAGGCGGACATCGCCTGGTGGCACGGAGTCGAGGAGGGCTTCCGGGGCAGGAAGCCGGTGGACGAGGATTTCAAGTCCCATCATGATGGCGGCGGTCCGCCGCGGGCATGAGCGAGCCATGCCGGCCGCGGCCCATCGGGGGCGCGGACCTTCGTTTTTCGGGCGGCGCTGCCGCGCGCATCGGGGACGGCCATACCGCCGCTCCCGCGAGCCGCGCGCGTGCCGTTGCGTACCTACGCGCCGGAATGATCTGACGGATCCACCATCGGCTCACGCCGGCTGAACGTATGATGGTAGAACGTGCGACGCCAGAACCACTGCGACGTCCGCAATCTCCAGTGCATTCCAGCCGTCCTGGCTCTGCTTTTTTGGGCCGGTACGCCTCAGGCGGCGCTGCCGGCTGAGCCGGCGCAGCCGTCCCGGCAAGTCCTGATCCTGCATTCCTACGATCCGGCTTACAACTGGAGCGCGCAACTGACGCGCGGACTCACGGAGGCGATCGGGGAGTTGGCCGAGCGGGTCGAGGTTTCGGTGGAGTATCTCGATGCTCAGAGACTGCCGGAGGAGAAGGCCCGCGCGCGGTTGAAGCGGGATCTGGCCGAGCACCACGGCGGGCGCCGGTTCGATGTCGTCATTGGATGCGACGACGCGGCGGTGGAGTTCCTGCTGGAGGATCCGCCGCCGTCGCTCGCCGGAGCGCCCGTCGTGTTCTGCGGCGTGGGATCCGACGGGTTGGTCCGCCGCCTGCCGCGCCGGCAGTTTACCGGGGTCAGGGAGTTGGACACTGTCTCGGACTTTCTGGCGGAGGTGCTGAAGTTCCTGCCCCAGACGCGGCAGGTGGTCCTGATTGCCGACAACTCGCGCTCGGGTGCGGAACTTCTGCTCTCCTACCGGAACCTTTTCAAGAACCGCACGGAGCTGCGCCTGCGCGTGCTGGACGGCGCCCGGCTGTCGGTGGGGGAGATTTTCGGCGCGCTGCGGCGGCTGGACCGTGCCTCGCTCGTGTTGTTGACGCATTTCACCACAGACCGCGATGGACGCTTCGTGAGTCCGCAGTGGATGGCTGGAGCGGTGGCGGAGGCAAGCAGTGCGCCCGTCGTCAGCCCATATGTCAGCCTGCTGGGGCAAGGCTTGCTGGCCGGAAACAGGAGCAGCGGGATCGGGCATGGCTATCTCGCCGGCCGGATGGCGCAGCAGGTGCTGAACGGCATCCCGCCGCAGAACCTTCCGGTCAGAGCGCATGGGAATCTGCGGCTGACCATCGACGACCAGGTGGCGGCGCGGTGGGGAGTGCCCCGGTCGAGCCTGCCCCGCGATGCGGAGGTCGTGAACCAGCAATCCGGATGGAGAGCCCTGTCGGCCGCCGACTGGAGGATCGTCTGGGGTGGCTTGGCGCTCGTGCTGCTGCAAATGATCACCATCGTGATGCTTGTGTACAGCATCTGGAGCCGCAAGCGCGCCGAGCGCGAGCTGGAGACGAGCCGACAGACGCTGGAGCGCGCGCAGCGAATCGCGCACGTCGGGTTGTGGAGCCGGGATCCGTCCACCGGGAAGCTTGTCTGGTCGGACGAAGTGTACCGCATCTTCGGCCTCGATCCTTCCGCAGTGGAGCCAAACTATGAGGTCTTCCTGCAATTAGTCCATCCCGCCGACCGGGAGCGCGTCGACAACATCGTGAAGGCCAGCGATGCGCGCAGGCAGAGCCGGATCCTCGAGTTCCGGGTCCAGCCCCCCGGCGGAGCGGTGAGGCACGTGCGCAGCACGGGCGAGTGGAACACGGGGCCGGACGGCCGTCCGCGCGTGGCCGGAATGGTGCAGGACATCACCGAGCTAAAGAACACCGAAGAACTCCTGCGGCAGATGCAGCGCATGGAATCTGTCGGCACGCTGGCCGGCGGAGTGGCGCACGATTTCAATAATCTCCTGACGGTGATCAACGGTTACAGCCAGTTGCTGGCCGGCGCGCTTCCCCCCAGCGACCCGCGATTCCAGCATCTGCGCGAGATCCAGCGCGCAGGCGAGCGCGCCGCGGAACTGACCAGGCAGCTCCTGGCTTTCAGCCGCAAGCAGGTTCTCTCGCCGCGCCTGTTTGACCTGAACCAACTGGTCCGCGAAAGCGAGGGCATGCTGAAGCCGGTTCTGGGCGACCGCGTAAGGCTCGATCTCGCCTTGGCCGGTCATCCGTGCATGGTGCATGCCGATCCGCTTCAGATCGAGCAGGTGCTCATCAACCTGGCCTCCAATGCGCGCGACGCGATGCCTCGCGGCGGCTGTTTCCGCATCCGCACTTCCACGCTCTTGATGAAAGAGTTTTCCGGCGTGGGCGCCGAGGCGATCGCTCCCGGCCGCTATGTCGAACTCCTCGTCTGCGACGATGGCTGCGGCATGGACGATGAAACGCGCCGCCGCGTCTTCGAACCCTTCTTCACAACGAAACCCGAAGGCAAGGGCACCGGTCTCGGACTGGCCTCGGTGTACGGCACCGTGCGCCAGAGCGGCGGATGGATCACCGTCCACAGCGAACAGGGCGCGGGCGCGGCGTTCCGCATCCTGCTGCCTTCGGCCGAAGGCGCCTTGCCCCCGCAGGAAACAGCCGGCGGCGGAGCCGGGAACCGCGCCGGCCGCGTCCTCGTCCTGGCCCATCATCCGCAGAGTGGCGAATTCATCGGCACGGCTCTGCGCGAGGCGGGCTACGACGTGGAGTTTGCCGCCGGCGAGCAGGGCCTGATCCAGATGATTGAGACTGCCCCGGGAAACAATCCCTTCCGCTTGCTGCTGGTGGACTTGCGCATGGGCCGCATTCACGGCTTCGAGCTCGCGCGCCGCCTGCGCCGCCGTTTCCCGCATCTGCGGACGCTGCTGCTGTCCGCCGAATCGCGTGACTTTCCATCCGCGGATCTGGAGCCGGGCGAGGCGGTGCTCGACTCCCCTGTCACTCCGGCGTCGCTTGCCGGCGCCGTGTGTGCACTGCTGGCCGGACAGGCGCCGCACTGAGCAGGCACGCCGCTACCGCACGATGCGGAATCCCGCCCGCCCGGCTGCCGCCCTGCCCGCCGCAGTCACAGTCACGCGGACTTCATAGTCGCCGGGCGGCGCCTGATCCAGAGGCGCGGCGGCGAATCCCGTCAGGCGGCCCCCCTCTTCCACCAGGTCCGCGGCGGCCCGCGATACGGCCACCCCGTCCTTGAGGATTTCGATCACGGCGTCCGGCTTCGCGCCGGCCGGCGCATGGATCGTGAAATAGACGCCTATCCGGTCCCGCATGGCATTGTCCAGCGCCGGCGTGACCATGCCGCCCTGAAAGCGCAACGGATCCGGACCGCGGTCGTCGCCTTCGCCGTATCGAACCTCTTTGGGCGGCTGCGGCTCCACGCGCTTGACCAGCACCAGGCTGCTCAGGCTCAGCCCGTCCTCCTTCACGGCGGGCACAAAGAACGCCACGCGCTTCGTGCCCACGCGCTCGCCGAGACGGTCGGCCACGGCGCTCTCCATGACATAACGCCCGGGCGGCAGGGGAAAGTGGTCGTTGTAGATGAAATCGCCTGCCTGAAACGCCGGCAGCTTGTCGAGCGGCCCCGAGAACGGCACGTCGCGCGTGGCCTTGCGCACGGCGCGGCCCCCGGCGTCCTTCACGAACACGAGAAACGAAGCGTGCACCTCATACGTGCCCGCGGCCTCGTTGCGCCGCACGCTGAGCTCGCGGATCGGAATCTCGATCTGGAAGACGCACTCCACCTTGCCCTGCGGCGCAGGTCCGAAACGGAACATGCCGGCCCGGTAATTCACCTGGCGCGGCATCGGATTCGAGCTCAGCGCGCGCAGCAGCGGCACTTCATGCGGGAACACGAGCGCCTGCATGCCGGGCGGCAGCGCGAAATAGCCGCTGCGGGCCTGCACCGTCACGCCCGGCCGCTTGACGCGCAATTCGAGCCTGCGGAAGCGGCCGTCCCAGTGCCTGTTCTGAGGCGAGTAGCTTGCCAGATAGTATGCCCCCGCGTCCTCGGCCGCCTGCCGCAACGGCGCGCGCAGGTCGTTGGTATCGGCGACGGCCAGGCCGCCGGTTTCGGCGGCCAGTTCTTCGAGAAACGGCGCGGGCGCCGCCAGGCCCATTGCCGCCTGGCCGGGATCGGCCCCCGCCAGCGCGCCTCCGCGCAGCCCGCGGGCATCGATTGTGTAGAACGCGACATTGTTCCGGTTGGCCTGGGCAATGACCGTGCGCGCCAGCGCGCCGCTGCCGGGGATGCCTTCGCTAAAGAGGATCGCGTTCTTGCGGCCCTCCAGTTGCCGCAGCCCGAGCACCATCGACAGCAGTCCGTTGAACGCCGCAGCGCCGTGCTGGCCGCGTTCCAGCTCCGCCGCCCGGCTCTCCATCTCCGCCACGGCGGCGGCCATCGCGGAGGCGGCGTAGTCGCCGGCGGTGGCTTCGCGCGTCCCCTGCGCGCTCCCCGGCGCCCCCTCCGCGCGTACGGCTTTCGCGCCCGTGGCGCGTTCCGCCGCCCACTTGACGAGGTACGGCTCGTTCGTAAACGGCTGCAGGATCTTGAACGACGGTTCCAGCGCGGCCACCGCGTAATACGTGTTCGGCGGGATGCCCTGCTTCATCAGGTCTTCCACCGCGCGGCGCGCCATAGCCCGGCCCTGCGCGCTCAGCCGGTCGAACACCAGAAGCATCAGGTGCACGTTGCGCGAAGGATCCAGACGGCGTTCGCGCGCCTCTTCGCCCGCCAGCCACTCCGTCGCCCGCAGCCCTTCCACGCGCCGCAACACCCGCAGCGGTTGCGGCACGCCGTCCTCCAGCAGCTCCACTTCCTCCAGACGCAGATCGGTGACCTGCCTCCCGCGCCGGTCGCGCGCCACAAAGTCAACCAGCACCTCCTCCACCGAAGCGCGGAACGGCGGCGGCTCCTGCGCGCTGACCACCGCGGCGCAGCAAGCCAGAAGCGCCGGCAGGCGTTTCATTTCTCCGCCCTCGTCCCTGCGCGCAGGGCCTCGCTCTGCTTGGCGATCTCGGCGCGGATCTTCAACTGCTTCTCGGCGTCGGCGGCTCTCCCGTCGCGCGCGTAAGCATTGGCAAGCACGGAGTGGCACAGCAGGCATTCCGGCGCAAGCTGCACGGCCTTTTCCAGCGCGGCGATCGATTCCTTCACCTGCCCGAGGTCCAACAGCAGGCGGCCCAGCATCTGGTGCGTCATGAACTGCTCCGGCGCCAGATCCAGCGCCTGGCGCGCATACGGCAGCCCCTTTTCCGCTTCGCCCTGCTTCAGCCAGTAGTTGGCCAGCTGCAGCCGCGCGGGCACGTGATCGGGCGTCACGGCGATCTCCCTTTCCATCTCCGCGGCCATGGCGCCGTCGTCGGCGGCCATCAGATGCACGTAGCCCAGCGTGTAATGGACGTTGGCGCGCTTCGGATAGCGCTCCACCAGCGTGCCGGCGGTCTTTCGCGCCTCCTCGTGCTTCCCTTTCCATGCCAGCAGCACGGCGCGTCCCGCCAGTTGCACCGCCTCGCTGTCCTCCGCCGGGACCTTGCCCGGCAGGTGCGGCAGCCGCAGCAGATTGACGCCCGCGGCTTCCACGAGCATCGGCGTTTCCTGCTTCTCCTTCGCGAATTCCTGGAGCAGCACGCTGGCCAGATCATGCTGCCCCGCCCAGTTCAACAGTGCAACGAGGTGGAACCGCGCGATCGTGTCCATCTCCGAGCCCGCCGGGATGGGCTCGCGCGCCGTCTTCGCCGCCAGCAGGTGCTTCAGCGCCGCGCCGTACTTGCGGTTCTGATATTCGGTCAAGCCCAGCATGGCGAATGCGGCGCCGTTGTGCCGGTCCAGCACCACCAGCCGCGCGAAGGCGCGCTCCGCCTCCGCATATTGGTCCTTGTCGTAATGCGCCAGCCCAAGATACCACCACGCCTCGGCGCGGCGGGGGGCCAGCTTCACCACTTCGCTGTAAATGCGGATCGCCTCGTCGAGCAGTTCCGCTTCCCTGGCCGCCTCGCCGTCCTTCATCAACTGCTCCACCCGTGGCGCGGCGGCGCGGCGGACGGGCTTTGGGCCGGGAGGCTTCGCCGTGGCCCCCTGGAGCAGCAGGCCGCCCAGCAGCCACATCGAGAGAATCCTCATGCCAACCACTATGACCGCAAATTGCGATGCGATGCCAGCCGCAGTAAACTGGGGCATCCGCCGCGCATGCGCCCCTGGCTTCTGATCCCTCCCGCCCTGTTGCTGGCACAGCGGGGCGAGGCCCCCATCGTCTTCGAAGAAATCGCCGCCAAAGCGGGGCTGGTCTTCCGCGCCGACTCCTGCCCCACGCCGAACAAGAACCAGCCCGAAACCATGCTCGCCGGCCTGGCTCTGCTGGACTACGACCGCGACGGGTGGCTGGACATCTATCTGGTCAACGGCGCCGCCATCCCTTCTTTGGTCAAGGAATCGCCGAAATACTTCAACCGGCTCTTCCGCAACAACGGCGATCTCACCTTCACCGATGTGACGGAAAGGGCGGGCGTCGCCGGCTCGGGCTATGGCATAGGCGCCGCCGTCGGCGACTATGACAACGACGGCTGGCCCGATCTGTACGTCGCCAACGTCACTGCCAACCAGTTGTTCCGGAACAATGGCGACGGCACGTTCACCGACGTCGCCGCCCGTGCAGGCGTTGCGGGCGGCGTCCGCAACGGCCGCAAGATGTGGACCGTCGCCGCCGGATGGCTCGACTATGACAACGACGGCTGGCTCGACCTGTTCCTCTCCAACTATTGCGTCTGGACGCCGAACGGGGACCCCTTCTGCGGCCCGTCGCGGCAATTGCGCGCCTACTGCCACCCGCGGATGTACGATCCGCTGCCCAATACCCTGTACCGCAACAACGGCGACGGCACATTCACCGATGTGTCAGCTCAAACCGGCATCGCCCGCCACTTCGGCAAGGGCATGGGCGTGGCCTTTGCCGACTTCGACGGCGACGGTTTCACCGATATCTTCGTCGCCAACGATACGATGCCCAACTTCCTGTTCCGCAACATCGGCGGAAAGCGCTTTGAAGAGTCCGCTCTCGCCTTGGGCGTGTCGATGACGGAGGATTCGCGCGTGCTGTCCGGCATGGGCGCCGATTTCCGCGACGTGGACAACGACGGCCGGCCCGACATTTGGCACACGGCGCTCGAATACGAAACCTTCCCCCTCTTCCTCGCCGTGCCCGGCGGCTTCTCCGATGCGACCCGGACGTCGAACCTCGCCAAGCTGACACGCCCGCTGTCGGGCTGGTCCAACTTCATCGCCGATCTCGACAACGACGGATGGAAAGACCTCTTCGTCGCCAGGTCGAACGTGCTGGATAACGTCGAGCGGATCGCCTCGCGCCCCTACGCTGAGCCGAATTCGGTGTTCCGCAATCTGGGCCGCGCGCCCGTGCGGTTCGAAGACGTCTCCGCCGCGGCAGGCGAGGCCTTCCAGCAGCCGGCGCCCCACCGCGGCGCAGCCTTCGGCGACATCGACAATGACGGGCGGCTCGATGCCGTGGTCACCGTGCTGAACGGTCCCGTCAAGCTCTTCCGCAACGTGACTCCAAACGGCAATCACTGGCTGCTTCTGCGGCTCGAAGGGCGCCGGTCGAACCGCATGGGGCTGGGCGCCGCCGTCCGCCTCAACACTCCCGCGGGACGCACCCTGTACAACCACGCCACCACATCCACCGGCTACGCCGCGAGTTCGGACGTGCGCGTGCACTTCGGTTTGGGCAAGGAAGCCTCCGCGCGCCGCATCGAGATCCGCTGGCCTTCCGGCGCAAGACAGGTGCTCGAAAACGTGGCGGCAGACCGCGTGATCCCGGTGTCTGAACCGCCGGAGCGCTGAGCGGCGGCGGGCGGCGCCAGGCAGCGCAAAGCGCACAGGAGCAGGCGCCGCGGGCGGCAAATGGCCCATGCCTGCCAGGA
>DYJN01000090.1 GCA_020723085.1 Arcobacter sp. | reverse complement strand
GTGCCGCGCATGAAGGGCGCGTAGCGCCCGAAATAAGCGGCCCCTTTCGCCCCCGTGCCGCGCCTGCCGGGCGCGCACCGCCACGTGTGCCGCGCATGCCGGGCCCCCAGCGCCCGGGGTGTACCGCGCAGCCCCCAAAAACCCCGGCCCATCGCCTCGCGATCCCCTCGCTCTTTTCCCACCGGGGTCTTTCCCTTGCGAAACGGGCGCCGCCGGCGGACTCCCCCAGCCTTCTCGCTCCCGGCGCCCACCCTGTGGCCTACGGTTTCTCCGGCTCCCCCTCTTCGAGCAGCCGCATCCCCTCGAATGTCTGCGGACCCAGCAGCCCGGCATGCGCGTACACCCGCAGCTTCTGCCGCGAATCCTCGATGTCCAGATTCCGCATCGTCAGCTGTCCGATGCGGTCGGCGGGCGTGAACGCCGACTCGCCCTTCTCCATCGTCAGCCGCTCCGGCTTGTACGTCAGGTTCGGGCTGTCGGTATTCAGAATCGTGTAGTCGTTGCCGCGGCGCAGCTCAAGCCACACATCGCCCGTGATCGCCTTCGCCACCCACCGCTGCAACGTCTCGCGGATCATCAGCGACTGCGGATCGAACCACCGCCCTTCATACAGCAGCCGCCCCAGCCGCCGTCCCATGTCCCGGTACTGCTCGATCGTGCCCTCGTTGTGGATGCCCGTCACCAGGCGCTCGTAGGCGATCCACAGCAGCGCCATGCCCGGCGCTTCGTACACGCCGCGGCTCTTGGCTTCAACGATGCGGTTCTCGATCTGATCCGACATGCCGAGCCCGTGCCGCCCGCCGATCCGGTTCGCCTCCAACACCAGCTCGACCTCGTCCTCGAACCGCTTCCCGTTCAGCGCCACCGGCAGCCCCTCTTCGAACGTCACCCGCACTTCCTCCGGACGGATCTCGACGTCTTCCCGCCAGAAGGCCACGCCCATGATCGGCTCAACGATCTTCATCCCCTTGTCGAGGTGCTCCAGATCCTTGGCCTCATGCGTCGCACCCCACAGATTGGAATCCGTCGAATACGCCTTCTCCTTGCTCATGCGGTAACCGAGCCCGGCTCGTTCCAGCAGTTCGCTCATCTCCCTGCGTCCCCCCAGCTCGTCGAGAAACGTCTGATCGAGCCAGGGCTTGTAGATGCGCAGCTCGGGATTCACCAGCAGCCCGTAGCGGTAGAAGCGCTCGATGTCGTTGCCCTTGTACGTCGACCCGTCGCCCCAGATGTGGACGCCGTCTTCCTTCATCGCGCCCACCAGCATCGTGCCCGTGACGGCGCGCCCCAGCGGCGTCGTGTTGAAGTAATACAGGCCGCCCGTACAGATGTGGAACGCCCCGCATTGCAGCGCGGCAAAGCCTTCATGCACGAGCTGCTTGCGGCAGTCGATCAGGCGCGCCTTCTCCGCTCCGCACTCGAGCGCGCGCTTCGGAATCGCTTCGTAGTCGCTCTCGTCCGGCTGGCCGAGATTGGCCGTGTAGCAGTACGGAATCGCGCCCTTTTCGCGCATCCAGAACACTGCGGCGCTCGTGTCGAGTCCGCCGCTGAACGCAATGCCGACACGCTCGCCCGCCGGGAGGCTTTGCAGAATATGACCCATGCTGGAATCCCTGTTTGAATTGGGAATGGTTCGCTCGCGCGAACCTTTCATTGTAGGACGTCCGCCCCTCCGCGCGCCCTTGATACGATGACAGAGATCATGCGTGTCGCCATTGTTGGACTCGGATTCATGGGGCTGACCCATCTGAAGGCGTACCGCCGCATCCCGGGCGTCGAGGTCGTGGCCATCAGCTCGAACGACCCCCGCGTGCTCGCCGGCGATCTGTCCCACATTCAGGGCAATCTCGACACGGGCTCGGAGACGGTGGACATCTCGGCTCTCCCGCGCTACGAAGACGCGTTCGACTGCATCCGCTCGTGCGAAGCCGACGCCGTCGACCTCTGCCTGCCCACCGCGATGCACGCCCCCGCGGCGGTCGAAGCGCTGCGGCGCGGGCTGCACGTGCTCGTGGAAAAACCCATGGCTCTGGATGCCGCTGAGTGCGAAGACATGATCGCCGAAGCGCGCCGGGCGGGACGCATCCTGATGACCGCCCAGGTCCTGCGTTTTTTCCCCTCCTACCTGCCGCTGATCGAAGCCGCGCGCGCGGGTACGCTCGGCGCCGTGCGCCATGCGCTGTTCCGCCGCCGCTGCGCTGCCCCGAAGTGGGGCGCGTGGCTCAGCGACAGGAAAACCAGCGGAGGCGGAGTGTTCGACCTGCTCATCCATGACGTGGACATGGCGCTCGTCTGTTTCGGCATGCCCGCCGCCGTCTCCGCCGCCGGTCACGAAGATCTCGCCGCAGGCATCGACATGCTGACCGGACAGCTCCACTACGAGTCCGGGCTTGCGGTCGCCATCACCGGCGGCTGGCACCTGCCATCCGCGTATCCGTTCTCGATGGAATACACCGTGGTCGGCGACAACGCCGCCATCGAATACAGCTCCGTCGGCCGCCCCCCGCATTGGTACGGGCGCGACAGGGACTTTGACATTCCGCTGGAAACGAAGGATGGCTACCAGGCGGAAATCGAATACTTCATCGGCTGCTGCCGCGCGGGTCGCGCTCCGGAGCGCTGCTCGCCGGAGTCGTCAGCCGCCGCCGTGCGCGTCGCCCGCCTGCTCGGCGAGGCAAGATCGAAAAAGGGAGAACCTGTGCCATGCCTTTGATCCGCGACCGGGAAATCGGAATCTTCTTCTGGGCGGAGCCCGATGCCGGCGCCACTGTGCGCGCCGTGAAGGGCTGCGGCGTCGCCGGCGGACAGCTCGGCGTCGATGGCAGCGTCGTGCTGAACCAGGAGACCGCCGCCCGCTGGAAGGAAGCTCTGAAGAAGGAAGACTTCCACCTTTTCACCGTGTTCGCCGCTTACGAGGGCGAAAGCTACGCCGACATCCCCACCGTGCAGCGCACCGTCGGCTTCATTCCCCGCCAAACGCGCGCCGCCCGCGATGTGCGCACCCGCGCCGTCATCGACTTTGCCGCCGCGCTCGGTGTGAAGAGCTTCGGCTGCCACGTCGGCTGCATTCCGCCCGACCGCAGCCACCCGGACTACCGGGAAGTCCTGGAGCTCGTCCGCCGCATCGCCGATTACGCCGCCACGTTCGGGATGACCTTCTGCCTCGAGACGGGGCAGGAGCCCGCCGAAGAACTGCTCGCGTTCTTTGAAGACGCCGCGCGCAGCAACCTGAAGATCAACTTCGATCCGGCGAACATGATCCTGTACGGCTCCGGCGAGCCCATCGCCGCCTTCCGCCTGCTGCGCCGGCACGTCGTCAGTTGCCACGGCAAGGACGGCGATTGGCCCGATCCGGCAAAGCCCGGTTCGCTCGGCACAGAACGGCCGCTGGGCGAAGGCTCGGTCAACATCCCGAAATTCATGGCGGCGCTCCGCGAGACGGGCTTCACAGGCCCCATCTGCGTCGAGAGCGGCGTCCATGGCGAGGAGCAGCGCTGGCAGGCGCTCGCCCGCGCCGTCCGCCTTCTGGAATCGCTGCGCTGAACCGCCCCCCGGCGCGCGCCTCCATTGCGGCCTTCTCCACTCATCTGCTAGCTTGCAGGTTGTAAGCGGGAATCCATGAGCACGCAACGGCAACCGAGGAGAGTGGTGCGCACGCGCCGCGTCGACGAGGTGGACTCCTTCGACGGGCTGCTCCGGCACTGCCTGCCCGCCTTCGGCGGCGCCTATCTGCGGCGGATCTATGCGATCCTCGACAACGCCATCGGCATGGGCTGCCCCATGACGGTCGCCGTCGCCGGTCCGGTGACGGTGAGCGGCCAGCACCAGGCGTGGCTCATCCCCCTGCTCGAAACAGGATGGGTGGCTTATGTTTCCACCACCGACGCCGTCTGCTACCACGACGGGCACCGCTCGCTCGCCGGGCGCGGCGACTGCGTCTTTGAAGTGCCCATCTTCGGCGACGACGGCGCCCTGCGCGAGCAGCGCATCATCCGCGTCGCCGACATGGCCTTCGACGAGGACATCCTCTTCGACCAGGACCGCTTCCTCTCCGCGCTGCTCCGGCGTCCGGAGTTCCAGAAGAAGATGTCCGGCACTGAGTTCCGCTACAAGCTCGGCCTCTGGTACGCCGCCATGGAGAAGGCGTCGGGAACCGCGCCGGGGCTGCTGTCGGCCTGCGCCCGCATGGCCATTCCCGTCTTCGTCGGCGCGCCCGGCGACGGCAGCGTCTTCCTGAATTCCATGAAGCTGTGGGCGATGCGCGAGGCGGGCTTGATCGATCGCCATGACCTCGAGCTCGACCTCCACCTGGAAGTTTTCGAAAGCTGCGCCTTCCACCGCTGGGGGCTGTTTGAAAGCGAAGCCAGGGCGCTTGCCACGCTGATTCTCGGCGGCGGCGTGCCCAAGAACTTCAACCTCCAGCCGGAACCCGCGCTCGGCCAGATCCTCGGGCTGCCCGATATCCGCGGCTACCTGTTCGATGTGCAGATCGTGAGCGCGCCGGTCACCGATGGCTCGCTCTCCTCCTGCTTCCCGGCGGAAGCCGTCACGTGGGGCAAGGTCGACAAAGATCACTACCAGCAGACGACGGAATCGATGCAGTGCGACTACTCCATCGTGCTGCCGCTGCTCGTCAAGGCGCTGCTCGAAAACCGCGCGCGCTACGAGCGGCTGGCCGGGGAGATGGGCGAGCAGGCGCTGTTCGAGCAGGAGCCGAAGGCGCGCGGCTACCTGCGCCCGCGCGAGGGATACCGCCTCTTCGACCGCCGCGCCGAACTGGTGGACAAACTGAAGCGCGCGGTGCGCGAGCAGGGGCAATGGCTGCTTGAGTCCCTCGAATATCCGTTGCCGCCGGCGCCCTGAGCCGCGCCTGCTTGCCCCCCTCCGCCGCGGCGGGCGAAGATGATCGGAAGGATCTGCCCATTGCTTCTCCGGACACTGTGCGCGATGTCTCGAACAATCCGCCCCGTGTGGCTGCTGGCCGGCGCGGGCGCCGCGGCGGCCATGTTCTTCGCACACTTCCGCGCTCTCGCCCAGCCCGAGCCGCCGCCCCCGAAGCGCCCTGTGTTCCGCGACGCCGCCACGCAGTGGCCTTTCCGCTATATCTCGAACAACAGCCTCTACGGCCGCAAATGGTTCCCGCAGCCGATGTGCGGCGGCATCGCCGTGTTCGACTACGACAACGACGGGCGCCTCGACATCTTCTTCACCAACGGCGCCCGCTTCCCCGAGCGCAAACGCACGGATGAATCGTTCTACAACCTCCTGCTCCGGCAGATGCCCGGCGGCACGTTCGAAGATGTCACCGAACGCGCCGGGCTGCTGGGCAAGGACCTCGACTTCAATTTCGGCGTCGCCGCGGGCGACTATGACAACGACGGCTGGACCGACCTGTTCATCGCCACCGCCGGCCGCAACGTGCTCTATCGCAACTTGGGCAACGGCACGTTCCGCGACGTCACCGCCGCTTCCGGCATCGGAAAAAAACCGGAAAACCTGCTCAGCGTCGTCGCCGCATGGTTCGATTACGACCGCGACGGCTGGCTGGACCTGTTCGTCTCCAATTACACATTCTGGTCGCCGGAGACGGATCACCGCTGCGCCATGAGCGACCTCGACCTCTATTGCGATCCGCGCCGTTATCCGAGCGTGCCGCACCAACTGTTCCGCAACCTCGGCAACGGCAGGTTCGCCGACGTCACGGACAAAGTCGGGCTGCAGGAGGCGCCCGGCAAGGGCATGGGCGTCTCCATCGCCGACTTCAACGGCGACGGCTGGCTCGACGTATTCGTCGCCAACGACACCGACCCGAACTTCCTCCTCCTAAACCGGCAGGGGAGGCGCTTCGAGGAGGTCGGGCTGCAGACCGGCGTCGCTTACAACGAAAATGCGCAGGCGGGCTCCTCCATGGGCTGCGACGCGAAAGACTTCGACAACGACGGCCGCGTGGACATCTTCTACAACAACCTCCGGTCGCAGATCTGGGGGCTGCTGCGGAACACGGGCGAAGCCTTCGAACTCATCTCCTCCCCCACCCGCATCACTTACCTCAGCCGCCCGTATTCGGGCTGGAGCAACGGCTTCATCGACTACAACAACGATGGCTGGAAAGACATCTACTCGTCCAACGGCGACGTCGATGAGTTCAACGAGCTGTCCCCGCAGAGCGATACGATGTTTGAAAACGTCGGCGGCAAGCGCTTCATCGACGTCTCCGCCGAGCTTGGACCGGACTTCCTGCGCAAGGGCTTCCAGCGCGGCTCGGCGTTCGCCGATCTGAACAACGACGGCGCGATGGACCTCATCGTCACGTCCCTCAACTTGCGCCCGCGGATCCTGATCAACGGCGGCGGCACGGGCAACCACTGGCTGCTGCTGGAGCTGACCGGACGCCGCAGCCCGCGCGACGCCATCGGCGCCGGCGTCAAGGTGACCACCGCCTCGGGGCGCGCCCTCTACAACCACGTCGCCGTCAGCGTAGGCTTCATGGGATCGAGCGACCGCCGGGTGCACTTCGGCCTCGGCGCCGAGGACCGCATCCGCAGCGTCGAGATCACATGGCCCAGCGGAACGAAACAGACGCTCGAAAACCTCCGGGCGGATCAGATCCTGAAGATCTCCGAGCCCGCCCCCGCAAAGCCCCGGCCCGTCCCTGCCAAAGCGAAAGCCTCCAGGTGAGATAAGCTGGTTGGCCGGCATGGACGCGCTCCTTGAGGAACTTGCCGCGTGGAAACGGCGCTATGGAGAAGACCCGTCGCCGCTCGTCGACCTGCTGCACCGGCTCACGGATGCGCCCTTCGCCTCCGCGGAAGACCTGATCCGGCTCCACGAGGACGCCCTCTTCCTGCGCGCCTACCCGCACAGCATGGCCGTGGCGCGCGCCTGCGATGAGTTGCTGTGCGGATTCGGCGCCCGGATCGCCGCGCTTGGGGAAGTGCCGGAAGCGATGGAGGAGCCAGAGGTGTCCGGAATCGCGGGCGCCTCGGTCACGGCGATCTTCACCTACGAATCAGCCTGCGCTCTCGCCGCGCGTCATTCCGGCGCCATCGACATCGCCTGGGAAGATTGCCCGGAGCCGGACCGCTTCGGTCCATTGCTGGCGGCGATCCTGCCCGCGGCGCGCGAAGAGTGGCCGGTGGAAGCGCATTTCCCCGCCCGGGAATGGATCGAGCGCGCTCGTAAGCCCGGCCAGACTTCGCTTGAGTGGATCCTGAAGAAACTCATGAAGCTGGACGGACCGCGCGTGCGGCAGGCGGAGCTGTACGACGGCGCGCGCATCATGCTCTCCTGGCGTCTGGGCGAATCCGCGGCGGCGCGCACCCACACGCGGCGTGGCGCGGCGGAGTTCTTCCATGCCTCGCCGCTGCTCGGGCGCAAAGACGTGGATCTGGCAACCGGACTGAACGGACCTGCCCTGCCCGTCCGGCGGCTGCGGCTGCCGGAAGCCCGCGCGGCTCTCGCGCTGATCCAGGACACCTCCGCGGTCCGGTACCGCGAACTGTATGGCTTCAATTTCCCGGATCGGAAGCGCGTCCTCAGCGTCAACGCCGGGCGCGGGCTGGAAATCCTTTTCTTCGGCGCTGCGCCGGAAGCTCGTCTGCCGCTGCGGGCTTACCATGCGGGGATGTTTTTCAAGAACGGCGTCCCCGCAGGCTATATTGAAGTGCTGTCGTTTTTCGAGCGCGCCGAGGTGGGATTCAACCTCTATTACACGTTCCGGGAAGGAGAAACGGCCTGGATTTACGCGAAATTGCTCCAGCTTTGCCGCCAGCTGCTCGGCGTGAACGTCTTCTGGGCCGACCCGTATCAGATCGGACGCGACAATGAGGAAGCCATCGAATCCGGGGCGTTCTGGTTCTACCGCAAGCTCGGCTTCCGTCCCGTGGATCCGATCCTGGAGGCTCTGGCGCGGAAGGAAGAGCGCCGGCTGGCGGCGCACAGGGATGCGCGCACGCCCGCGCGCCTGCTGCGCCGCCTTGCCGGCAGCCCCATGGCCTGGGAGCCTCCCGGCGCCGCGCCGGGCGCCTGGGACCGCTTCCATATCCGGCGCCTCGCCGGGGCCCGGTGGCCCCGCGCCGTGCGGACGAGGTTCGAGGCGGCGCTCCGGCTCCGGGAAGCGGGCGGGGAATCCCGCTATCTCCGCGCTTTGCAGAAAGACGCATGGCTGCGGGCGGAAATGCTGCGTCTCGGTTCGGAATAAAAACTGTCTATTTTTGCAAATTCGTTTCGAATAATTTGAGAATCCGGCGGTATTCGTCCGTCCAGCTCGAGGGCTGGATGAAGCCGTGATCTTCCACCGGGTAGATCGCGACTTCCCAGTTTTCCTTGCCGAGCTCGATCAGCTTCTGCGCCAGCCGCACGGTGTCCTGGAAATGGACGTTGGCGTCGGCCATGCCGTGGCAGATGAGCAGCGCTCCCTGCAGCCCGGCGGCATGGTGGATGGGTGAGCTCCGGCGGTAAGCCTCCGGGTCGTCCTGCGGAAGGTTCAGAATGGCGCCCGTGTAGGGGTGGTTGTAGTGCGCCCAGTCGGTCACGGGGCGCAGCGCGGCGCCGGCGGCGAAGACGCCCGGCTGGGTGAACATCGCCATCAGGGTGATGAACCCGCCATAGCTGCCGCCGTAAATGCCGATCCTCTTCGGATCCACTCCATGTTCGCTCGTCAGCCACTTCGCGGCGTCCACCTGATCGTCCAGGTCTTTGCCCCCCATGTGGCGGTAGATGGCGGTGCGCCAAGCGCGCCCGTAGCCTGCCGAGCCGCGGTAGTCGAGATCCAGCACGATATAGCCCCGCTCCATCAGCAGATGGTGGAACAGGGTCTCCCGGGCGTAGCTGGACCAGCCGCGGTGCACGTTCTGCAAGTACCCTGCTCCATGCACAAAGATCACAGCCGGTCCGCCCTTTTTCCACGATTTTGGCTTGAAAATATGGGCCGGAATTTTCGTCCCGTCCCGCGCCGGAATTTCCACGATGGGCTTGTCCAGCCACGGATATTTCGCGAATTCTTCCGCCGGAGACACGGTCACGCGCTGCATGGCCGCCTGTGGCTTCGCATCCATCAGAAAGAGTTCCGGCGGCCGGTTCGAGCGGCTGTGGATCACGGCGATCCGTCCGCCGTCCGGGGAGAGTTCGCCGTCGTACACCCCCGGCGCGGCAGTGAGGCGCGTGCGCGGACCGCCCTGCGCGGGCATCAGGTACAGGTGGTGCTCGTAGGGGCTGGCTTCGCTGGAGACAATCAGGAATTGTTTCTTGTCCTGGGAAAGATGCGCCTGCTTCACCTCCCACTGCCCTTGCGTCAGAGCGCGCACGGCGCCCGTCTCCCAGTCGGCGGCGTACAGATGCGACCACCCCGTCTGTTCAGACTGAAACCACACTTCGCGCCCGCCGGGCAGCCAGCCCAGCGCCGCTGAGCCAGGACCGCCTGCCCAGGCTTCATCCGGCGTCCTGTGCAGCACGCGCAGCTTCGCCGTGGACGGGTCGACGGCGAACACCCACCGGTCCTTGAAATCCGCCGCCCGCCCCAGCACCGCCAGCCGCGTGCCTTCCTCGTTCCACTGCGGATTGAAGAGGGCGACGGGACGCTCCACCTCTTTGCCCTCGCGCGTAGTCTTGATGCCCGGATCCAGCCACCTCGCTTCGCCCGTTTCGACGCTGAGCAGCGCCATGCGGGGGCGCGGCTGCACATCGCCCGCCTTGGTCCGCGTCGGACGGGTCTCCGTGTAGCCCGTCTCGGTGATGTAGAGCGGCGTCAGCGCGGTCTTCGCCTCCTGCGGGCGTTCCACGACGGTGACCAGCACCTGCTTTCCGTCCGGCGAAAGCAGCAGATCCGTGACCGTCTGCCTCGGCGTCAGCTTCAGCGGCTTGCGCGGATTCTCCTTCTTGCGCTTCTCCTCGCGCTCCTCCCGTTGCCGCGCCCGCCTGTCCACCGCCTCCAGCAGCGCGCGCTCTTCCTTCTTCAGCCACTCCTGGCTGGCTGTGCCCTTGCGTGCCTCATTCGGATCCGGCTGCCCCGGCGGCAGAATGTAGGTGAGCTGCTCGACGGCGCCCGACTCGAGCGGAAGCAGGTAAAGGTTGCTGTTGCGCACGAAGGCGACGGCGCGGCCATCCCGCGTAAATCTCGGAGAGGATTCCGTATCTCCGGTCTTCGTGAGCCGCCGCATGCGGTCCGCCTTGAGATCGTACAGAAAAATGTCGCCGTCGCGGGCGAACACCACCTTCGTGCCGTCCGCGGATTCCACGCCGAACGGCGGAGGGGCCTGCTTCGCTTCTTCGTCGCTCAGCCGGCGCAACCCGCCGCCATCGCGGTTCACCATCCACGTGGACCATTCCTTTTCCGGCGGCTCGGCAGCCTGTTTCCATTCGAAATACACGCGCCGTCCCTCTCCGCTCCAGCGCACTGCGCGCGGCGCGTAGCCGTACAACGCCGGTCCTTTCATGATCCATTCGACCGTCAGCGTCTGCGGCGGCGCCTGCCCGGCTGCGGCCGGCGGCGCGCACAGCGCAGCCGCCATCCAGATGCAGATTGTTTCTCTCATGGCTTTCGAAAACGGGATTCTCTCACACCTTCAGGCGTCGCGGGGCTCACCACCGCCGCAGCACCTGCACGAGAAATGAACGCCCTGGAGCATCCACGCCCGAGCCGTGCACACGGAAATTCCGGTCAAAAATATTGCTGATTCCGACGGAAATCGACCAGAATTCCCCGGCATTCCAGCCTCCGCGCAAATCGAATCTCGCCCAGCCCGGCGTCGCCGTGTACAGCGGGACGCGCACGGAATCGCCGATCCCCAGCCAGCCAGGCAGCACGCGCGCCGCAATCTGCGCGGGAGTCTCCCCGGTCGGACGGAACCTCCCTTGATCATCGAGAAACGCGCCCGCCCGCGCGCCGGCGAGAAACGCCCGGATGTCGTTGCGGCTGCGCGCGGCGCCGATTCGCTCGTCATCCAGATCCCCGCCGCTCAGGCGCCGCTGC
>DYJN01000025.1 GCA_020723085.1 Arcobacter sp. | reverse complement strand
CCAGATCAGGGTGACGGCGAGCTCGTCGCCGGCCCGTGGCTGCGGCGGCTGCAGCATCTCCTCAATGGGACGGATGCCGGCGATCGGAGCTTTCGAGAACGGAAAGGAATAGGCCACCGCCCCAATCAGCCGCCCGTTGACGTAGACCGGACTACCGCTCATGCCCTGCATGACGCCCGTCTCTTCCAGAGGACCGCCGCTCAGGCGGGCGAGAATCACCGACTGCCGGGGGCCGGTGTTTTCCAGGATGCCCAGGATCTCGCAGCGGAATTCCTCGACTTTTGCACCGTCAAAAACGGTCTTGCCGGTGCAGCTCATGCCCTTGCGGACTTCCTTGAGGGGCAGGATGCCGTCCGGCTGCGCGGCAGGCGCACTGACAGCCGCGAAGAAAAGACACAGTTGTGCTACGAGCCGCGGCACGCTTTCATTGTAGACGCGCGGCGCCATTGGCCGAGGGCCGAAGGCGCCGCTTTGATCGCAGACCGGATATCCGCGAGAGAGCAGCCCGCAGCGGCACGGCGGCTCTGTGCCGTAGGGCCAGCCGTTGCGGGCGCTGCCGCGCCCCCAAAGCGCGGCGCCGTCGCGGTTCCGGCCGACCCAGTGACAGCTTTGCCCGCTCCGTTATGGCTCCGGATGAAAGCTGCTGCTTCCTCTGGCGCCGGGCGCCGCCTTCCGGCGCGGCTTGGATTCAGTCGATGAACCCGCGCCAGGTGTTCCCTTTCTGGTCGCGCAGAATAACGCCGTAACCGTCGGAAACACCCGTGATGAAATCCCCGTTGGATGACCGGAAGCGGTACCGGATCGTATCGTCCGGCTGGCGCTCGGCGACGCCCCCCCACTCGTTGCCGAACTCGTCCCTCAAATGGATATAGTCTCCGTCTCCCGGTCCGGCAACGACGCGATTCGAACTGTCATGGAAACGGAGAAATCCCCCTCTGATGCCGGAAGTCGAACGTTTTCTCCGGAAAAGCATGGTACTCCGATTATCGGCTCACGGGCCGCGCATCTCCATCGGGAAAACCACTTAACCGCGACGCAGCGGGGTGCCTCCTGGCGGAGGCGGCGATGCACGGCCATGACAGGTTCGGCTACCTTGGGAACGTCGGCCATGCGGGCAGTCCTACAGAGAGTCTCCAGCGCCAGCGTGGCGGTAGATGGCGCGATCGTGGGCCAGATCGGGCACGGACTGCTGGCGCTGCTGGGCGTGGGCAAAGGCGACACGGAGCAGGACGCGGATCTGCTGGCGCGCAAGGTCGTGGAACTGCGCGTATTTCAGGACGACGCAGGCAAGATGAACCTGAGCCTGAAGGACACGGGCGGCAGCCTGCTGGTCGTCTCGCAGTTCACTTTGTACGGCGACACGCGCAAGGGGCGGCGGCCGAGCTTCGACCCGGCAGCGCCGCCGGATGAGGCGCGCCGCCTGTACGAGCGATTCGTAGAGGCGGCGAGGGCGCAGGGAGTCGCGGTGGAGACGGGCGTGTTCCAGGCGATGATGTCGGTCAGCCTGGTCAATGAGGGGCCGGTGACGTTTCTGGTGGAGAGCCGAGATCCCAGCCGAAGCGGCGGATGACCTCCCCGGTGGGGCCGTCGGCGGCGGCGCGGCCATGATCGAAAAAGACGGCGCGCGGGCAGAGCGCGCGGGCGAAGGCGGCGTCGTGCGTGACGACGAGCTTGGCCTGCGGCAGCGTGCGGAGCAGATCCAGCAAAGCGCGGCGGGCGGGCGGATCCAGATGCGTGGTGGGTTCGTCCAGGATCAGGACTTCCGGGTCGACGGCGAGAATGCCGGCCAGCGCCACCCGTTGCTTTTCGCCGCTGCTCAGGTGATAGGGGGCGCGGCCAAGATCCTCTTCGATGCCGACCGATGCCAGGGCGCGGCGGGCCCGCTGTGCGGCATCAGCCTGAGACAGGCCGGCCTGCAATGGGCCGAAAGCCACGTCATCGAGAATAGTGGGGCGGAAGAGCTGATCTTCCGGATCCTGGAACAGAAATCCGATCTTGCGGCGGATGTGCTGCAGATGGGGCGGCTCGACCGGCAAGCCGCAAACCCGGAGATGTCCTTCCCCGCGCAGGATGCCGTTCAGATGCAGAAGAAACGTCGTCTTGCCGCTTCCGTTGCGGCCGAACACGGCCACGCTCTCGCCGCGGTGCAGATGGAAGTCCACGCCGCGCAGGATCTCGCGGCCGGGCTGGTAAGAGAAGCGCAGCCCGCGGGCTTCCACGATGCAGCTCACGGCAATCCTCCTCCGCCGCGCGCGAGCTGGGCGCGGTGCACGCGGACGGCCCGCTGATAGGAAGCCGCGAACAGAACGGCCAGGCTGGCCGCGGACACCGCGAACGACCGGTCCGCGCCGCGCGCCGCGGCGGCGGTCCGCATACGCCACGCCTGTTCTCCCAGCACGCCGATGTAGCGCCAAATGAAGTGCATGACCTCCAGCAGCAGACGTGGAGCGCCGAAGCGCGCAGCGGCGGCGAGCACGTCCTCCAGTGGCGTCACCGCCATGAGCAGCGTCACCCACAGGGCCGACACACAGGGCTTCCACAGCAGCGCCGCCGCTCGGCCGGCGTCGCCGGCCTGCCAGCTCATCAGCGCGAAGGCGAGCGAAAAAGGCGCCACTGCGGCCGCCCGCCAGGCCAGCGCGAGAACAGGCAGGCGGGCCGCCAACGCCAGGAGCAGCGCCACGGGCGCCGCCATCCACGCCTGCGGACTGAGAGCGGTGAACAGCAGCGCGGCGAGCGTGAAAGCCAGCTTCCAGCGCGCCTCCAGCCGGTGCAGGAACGAGCCGCCGCGGCTCCATTCGTCGAACACGAAATGCCGCGGGCCTAGGCGCTGCGCCACCGCGAAATCCACCGCCCGGCCGCCCAGCAGACGGCCGCCGTCACGGCCAGTCCAAGGAGCCCCCCGCCGGCCTTCTGAAGCCAGTCCGCGGGGAGCCACTTCGCTTCATAGTCAGGCATGGGCGAGGCGAGCATGGCTCGCTCCATCCCCGTAATTCCGAGCCGCCCGGCCAGATGCTCCAGCCCGTCCGGCAGCGAAGAGGCCGCCAGAAACCCTCCCGCCGCCAGCACCAGCCCGGCCAGCAGCAGGCCCGACAGCGCCCGGCGCGGCGAGCCGTTTCCGCGCTCGAGCAGGCCCGGCGCCACGGAATCGAGCGCCGCCGCCACGGCTGCCGTGATCGCCCCCTCGAGCAGAGCCGTCACCGCGAAGACGCCCAGCGCCACTCCCAGCGCCGCCGGCGGGATGCGGATGCCGGAAACGGCAAGCTCCGCGAGCGCAAGGCACGCCGCAACCAGAGCGCTGAGCGTGCCGGCGGCGAATGCGGCCACGCGCCGCCGCTTCAGGCCTCCGAACGCCTCCCATGCCCATCCGCCCGCGGCCACCCCGGCGAGCGCCATGTTGAACACGTTGGCCCCAAGCGCCAGCACGCCGCCGTCCTGAAACAGCAGCGCCTGGATGACGAGGATCGCCGTCATCACCACAACCGCCGGCGCCGTGCCGAGCGCGATGGCGAGCAGCGCGCCGCCCAGCAGGTGGCCGCTGGCTCCAGCGGCGACGGGGAAGTTCACCATCTGCGCGGCGAAGACGAAAGCGCCGGCCATGCCCATCAGCGGGACGCGCGACTCTTCCAGTGACCCCGGCGCCTTGCGCGCGGCTACGCCCGCCCCGGCCAGGCTCGCCACACCGAGCGTCCCCAGCACGGCGGGCGACAGGTAGCCGTCGGGAATGTGCATGACGCCACCAAAGTAGCAAACCGGTGAAAAGCGTGCTACCCCGTCCCCACGCGGTACCATGAAGTTCTGACGCCATGGCCGACCGCAGCAGCGCCATTCTGCTCATCCGTTGCCCGGACGCGAAGGGACTGGTGGCAGGCGTCTCAGGGTTTCTCTACGAGCACGGCGCCAACATCCTGTCCACCGACGAGCACCGCGATGATGAGACCGGGCAGTTCCTGATGCGCGTGGAGTGGGACCTGGAGGACTTCGGGCTGGACCGGGAGGCACTCGCCCGCGCCTTTGACAGCGCGGTGGCGCGGCGGTTCGACATGCAGTGGCGCGTGGCGTATTCGCAGGAACCGGTGCGCGTGGCGCTGTTCGTGTCGAAGTACCTGCACTGCCTGAGCGACCTGCTGCACCGGCGCCGCGAAGGCGAGCTGCGCGCCGACATCCGCATGGTGATCAGCAACCACCGGGACGCGGAAGCCATCGCGGGCTTTTACGGCGTGCCCTTCCATTACATCCCCACGGCTCCGGCGCTGAAGGCGGAGGCGGAGCGGCGGCAATTGGCGCTGCTCGAAGAGGAGAGGGCCGGGCTGATCGTGCTGGCGCGCTATATGCAGGTGCTGTCGCCGGAGTTCGTGGCGCGATACCCGGCGCGGATCATCAACGTGCACCACTCGTTCCTGCCCGCGTTCAGCGGCGCGCGCCCCTATCACGCGGCGTTCGAGCGGGGCGTGAAGCTCATTGGGGCGACGGCGCACTATGTCACCGACGTGCTCGATGACGGACCGATCATCGAGCAGGAGGTCGTCCGGGTGTCGCACCGGGATCAGCTCGCCGACATGATTGAAAAGGGCCGGGACGCGGAGCGGCTGGCGCTGGCGCGCGCCGTGCGGTGGCACACGGAACACCGGATTCTGATCGACGGGCGCAAGACGGTGGTGTTTGTCTGAAGGAGGCTCGGCGGTGATTCTTGGCACGGGCATCGATCTGGCGGAAGTGGACCGGATCCGGGAGGCGGTGGAGAAGTATGGCCGGCGGTTTCTGGAGCGGGTGTTCACGCCGGGCGAGATCGCCTATGTGGAGGCCAAGGCGAACCGGTACGAGCGCTATGCGGCGCGGTTCGCGGCGAAGGAAGCCGGGATGAAGGCCATCGGAACGGGCTGGCGGCGGGGCGTGCGGTGGCAGGATTTTGAAGTGCGGAATCAGCGCTCCGGGCGTCCGGAGCTGGTGCTGCATGGGGAAGCGGCCGAGGTGGCGCAGCGCATGGGCGCCGTGCGGATCCATCTGTCGCTGACGCACACCGCGTCGATGGCGCAGGCGTTCGTGATTCTGGAAGGCGCCGGCGGCGCGCAGGCGTGAAGGCCGCCTAGCGCATCTGCGGCGTCTCTTCCCGCGGATGCGGCGCGGGTTCGGCAGGCATCCGGTCCATCTCGCGGGTCACTTCCCACACGTGCCACATGCGGTGAATGACGGTCAAGTTGCCGAGCACGGCGATCACCCACAGCACGGCGGCCATGCGGTCGAACAGGGCGCCGATGATCAGCAGCACGATCCGTTCAGGCCGCTCCAGGAAGCCGACCTTGCAGGACGGGATGACGCTTTCGGCGCGGGCGCGCGTGTAGCTGATCATCACCGAGGCCGTCATCACCACGGCCGTGAGGACCACGTAAAAGTTCCGGTTGATGTTGGCGTAATACACGAGCAGGCCCATCAGCAGGGCGAGGTCGGAGTAACGGTCGACGACGGAATCGAAGAATGCGCCGAACCGGGTGACCTGCCGCGTTTCGCGCGCCACGCGCCCGTCCACCATGTCGAACAGCCCGGCGCCGATGATCACCAGGCCGGCGTGGAAAAAGCGGCCCTGCGCCAGCAGCCAGGCGGCGCCGATGTTGATGAGCAGCCCGATGAAGGTGAGGACGTTGGGGTGGATGCGCGACAGCGCCAGCGCACGGACGATCCAGAACAGGATCTTGCCCGCCCCGATGCCAATAGCGCGTGTGAACGTCATGGTTCCAGCCAGTCCAGTTTAACCGGCCTCGTCGTGAATGGTGGTGAGCTGGAGGATCTCCAGACGCCGCGTGCCGCCAGGGCTGGGGATGGCGACTTCATCGCCGACCTGTTTTCCCACAAGTCCCCGGCCGATCGGCGAGGTGGTGGAAATCAGCCCTTTGGCCGCGTCCGCCTCTTCGCTGACCACCAGCTTGAACTTCAGCTCCTCGTTCCTGTCCAGATCGAAAACGACCACGGTGGAGCCCAGCCCCACACGGTCTCGCGGGATGCGGGACAGATCGGTCATGGAGAAATCGGCAAGCCGCTTCCTGAGCTGCGCCAGCCGCGCGTCCACAAGGCGCTGGCGCTCTTTGGCCGCATGGAATTCGGCGTTTTCGCGGAGATCGCCGTGCGCCCGGGCCTTCAAGATCTCCTTGGGCAACTGATTCCGCAGCTCGTACTCGAGCGCTGCGATCTCGTCCTGCAGCTTCTTCTTGATGTCGTCCATCTAAGGAGGTTCAGCCCCTCTGACAATTATATCGGAGTCTTCGCCGCCGTCCCGCCGGGGACAGGGGGCTTGCGGTTCCGGGCCGGATCGGCGATGATCCGGTTTATATGCGCGGCTCCGGCCAGGCGCTTTACGGCCGGGCGGGGCGGCAATAGAATGGCAAGCGGAAGTTGGGGGCATGAAGGACAGGCGGCGGATTTTTCTTCTGTTCCGGCTGACGGGCGCGCTGGCGGCGCTGTTGCCCGCGGCGCAGGCATTGCGCGGCCAAAACCTGATCGAGGCGGATCCCGGCAGGGCTCTCAGCGGGACCGACCTCGCGGTGCTGGAAGCCCGCGAACCGCGCGATGACCTCCCGTGCCGGCTTACGCCGCTGAAGCCGGCGGTCGGCTTCGATCTGAAGTTTCACGCCGGCTATGAGGTGGCAGTCCCCATGCGGGAACTTGCCGGGCTGGAAAATCTTCTCACGGTGATCTTTCGCGTGATCCCGGAAGGTGCGCCGGAGCGCGCCCGGTACTTCACCCAGAAAATCCGCGTCCCTTCGATTGAAGCCGACGCCAAGGGCGATGCCTACCTGCAGGGCTCTTTCGATCTCGGCGAGGGCGTCTACCAGGTGGGCTGGCTGATGCGGGACCGCGCCGAACGCGTCTGCGCCAGCTTCTGGCGGGCGGAGGCGGCGCTCGCCCCAAAAGAGAAGGATCTTGTCCTCACGCTGCCCGCAGGCACCGCGGCGGCTGCCGACGAGGACGAGTTCGCCGATGAGCCGCCAGCCGAGAAGGACTACAGCAACGCTCCGGTCTCGGTGAAGGTGCTGGTGAACTTCGCCCCGCAGAACAGCGGCGCCGCCACGCTGGAACGGGCGGACACGGCGGCTCTGGTCTCCATCCTGCGCACCATTCAGCGCGACCCGCGCATCGCCCGCTATTCCGTCGTCGCTTTCAATCTTCAGCAGCAGCGCATCCTCTACCGGCAGGAGTTCAGCGACCGGATCGACTTCCAGTCCATCGGCGAGGCGCTGAAAGGCCTCCAGTTGGGACGTGTGGACTTCTCCCGGCTCCAGAACAGGAACAGCGACGCGGAATTCCTCGGCTCGCTGATCCAGAGCGAGTTCAAGGTCCGCGACGGCGGCGCCGCGCCCGACGGCCTGATCATCGCCGGCCCCAAAGCGATGCTGGCCTCGGGCGTGCCCTCCAACGCTCTCCGCGAAGTGGGCGAAACCGAGTATCCGGTCTTCTACCTGAACTACAACCTGACGCCGCAACTGAATCCCTGGCGGGACTCCATCAGTCAGGCGGTGCGCTACTTCAAAGGCCTCGAATTCACGATCAGCCGGCCCAGAGAATTGTGGTCGGCCGTGACCGAAGTGGTGGCGCGGATCGTAAAATGGAAGTCAGGGAGGCGCGCGGCCGATGCGTCCATCAGGGGTTCCCACTTGGTTCCGCCGCAGTAGCGCCGTTGCGCTGGCGGGGGTGTTGCTGGCAGGAGCGGCAGCGGGGCAGCAGAGGCGGCTCATTCAGCCGCAGAAACTGGCGCCGTATGTCACCTCGCCGCAGCCGATCGTCGTCAAGATGCTCGAGATCGCCGGGCTCAAGCATGGCGAAATGCTGTACGATCTCGGCTGCGGCGATGGGCGGATTGTGGCCACGGCAGCCAAGGAGTTCGGAGCGAAGGCGGTGGGCGTCGAGTTGAGCCCGGCGCTGGCGAAACGCGCCCGCGAGGCGGTGGAAAGCCAGGGGCTGCAACAGCAGGTGAAGATCATCGAAGGCGACATGATGGGCGTCGATCTTTCCAGCGCCGATGTAGTGGCTCTTTACCTGCTCACCGAGGCCAACGAGCAGTTGCGGCCGAAGCTCGAAAAGGAACTGAAACCGGGCGCGCGCGTCGTGTCGCTGGAATTCCGCATCAAGGGCTGGAAGCCGGCGCGCGTGGAGAAGGTGGAAGCCCACCGCCACCCCTATACGATTTACCTTTACCAGCGGCCGCAGAAATAGGCGCAATCCGCGGCACGCTATCCTCGTAATATGATGGCGCGTCTTGCCGTGTTTGTGTGCCTGGCTGCGCTGGCCCCGGCGCAGACCGGCCTCGGGCCCGGCCGGAAGTACACGGCGGTGGAGCGGCTCGCGCCGGAGCGGCTGGCCGCTGTCCAGGAGGCCCGCAAGGCGCTGGCCGCGCAACGCAAGGCCCTCCCCCCTGTGGGCGTTTACGAGGACTATCCGGCCGCGATGCTTGTCCGCGCCGGAGACTCGGCGCACACGCGCCGCACGCGCGCTGAAGTCCTGGCCGCGGCGAAAAAGACGGGCATCCGCGCCGTGTTTTTCACCGATCACGGCGGGCCTCGTGCTTCCACCTGGCATGGCGAGCGCGAGGGCGTGCTCTTCTTCGCCGGCGCGGAGAACGGAGCGAAACACGAGCTTCGCTTTCCTCAACCCGCGCCGCCGCTGCGGTTTCACTCACACGTGGAGGGCGATCCGGAGGCATCGCCCGCTGGCTGGGACGGCATGGAGATCTGCAACCGCCATGCGGATCACGAAGACGACGCGGACTTGGCCGCGTATCTGAAGGCTGCAGCCGCGGATCCGCGGAGGCTGGAGGAACTGGCCCGGCTGGCGCGGCGGTATCCCGATGAAATCTACGGCGCGGGCGCAGGCTGGCGGCCGGAACTCTTCGCACGGTGGGACCGCGTGCTCGCCCAGCGGTTCTTCACGGGCATCGGCGCCATCGACGCGCACCAGAACGTGCTGGCCGGCGGCAAAGTGCTGCTGGATCCTTACGACGTGGCGTTTCGCAACACGGTGACGCACATTCTGGCCAGAGAGTTCACGCAGGAAGCCCTGGCGGCCTCCTTGCGCGAAGGACGCGCATACGTGGCGCACGACTGGCTGTGCGCGCCGCAGGGCTTCGCGTTTTTCGCCGTCAACTCGCTCGGCGTTTACGAAATGGGAGACACAATCCCGATGGCGGGTTCAACACGGCTGGTGGCGCGCGCGCCTGTCGCCGCCCACTGGCGTTTCATTCGGGAGGGGACGCTGGTTCACGAGGCTGGCGGCGAAACCGCCGCTTGGCAGGCGGCAGAACCCGGCGCCTACCGCGTCGAGGCGTGGCTCGACATCGACGGCGAACAGCGCCCATGGATTTACTCGAACGCCATCCGCTTGGCGCGTCCGGATCCCGCCCTGCTGACGCTGCCTTCGCAGCGGCTGGATCCGTCCGTTGAAGCGGTGAACGGCATCGAATACGCCGCCGGAGCGCCAGAAGACGCGGAGAAGCACCGCCTGGACATCTACCGCCCCCGGGGCGCGTCGAAACGTCCCGTGCTGTTCTTCCTGCATGGAGGAGCGTGGGTTCGCGGCGACCGCAGGCAGTATCCGTTCTTCGGCAATCATTTCGCCCGGGCGGGCTTCGTCGTGGTTGCGCCCAGCTACCGCCTGGCGCCGAAGCATCCGCATCCGGCGCAGATCGAGGACGCCGCCGCCGCTTTCGCCTGGACCATGCGCAACATCGCCGCCCACGGCGGAGATCCCTCGCGCATCGTCGTCGCGGGGCACTCCGCTGGAGGGCATCTGGCGGCGCTGCTGGCGGCGGATGCGCGGTGGCTGCGCGCGCATGGGCTGGACTCGGGCGCGATCCGCGGCGTAATCTCCATGAGCGGCGTGCCTGACGTCACGGGCGCGGCGGGTTCGCGCGTGTTTGGCAGCGATCCGGACGTGCGGCGGGCAGCCTCCCCCCTGTTCCACGTGCGCGGCGGACTGCCGCCGTTTCTCGTCACCTACTGCCAGTGGGACTACCTCACCCTGCCGCAGCAGGCGCGGCGCTTTCACGATGCGCTCAGGCAGGCGGGCGTCCCCAGCCGGCTGGTCTTTGTGAAGGGCGAGAACCACATCTCGGAAATGACAAACATCGTCAAGCCGGGCGATGCCACCTCGGCTGCCATTCTGGAATTTCTTGGAGCTTTGCAGTGACGGAACCGCGCTTCGATGTCGTAGGCGTGGGGCTCAACGCCACCGACACCATGATCCTGATCCCCCATTTCCCCGCCTACGGCGGCAAGGTCCCGTTTCTCGAAGAGGTGCTGAGCCCCGGCGGGCAGGTGGCGAGCGCAATGGTCTGCTGCGCGCGGCTGGGGCTTCGCGTGAAGTACATCGGCACGATCGGCGACGACGAACGCGGGCGCGTCCAGTGGGAAAGTCTGCAAGGCTGCGGCATCGATCTGGCTCATGTCCAGCGGCGCAAGAACACTCCCAATCAGTCCGCTTACATCCTCATCGACCAGAGCACGGGCGAGCGCACGGTGTTCTGGCACCGCCCGGAGGCGCTCAAGATCACACCGGAGCAGATCACCCCAGACCAGATCACGTGCGCGCGGCTGCTGCACATAGACGGGCACGACACCCCGGCGGTGGCGCATGCGGCGCGCATCGCGCGCCAGCACGGCATCCCCGTCTCCGTCGACGTCGATACCATCTACAAGGGCTTTGAGGATGTGCTGCCCCACGTGGACTACCTGATCACGTCGAGCGAGTTCCCCGAGCGGTGGACCGGCGAGAGCGACCCGCTGCGGGCGCTGTCCCTGATCCAGGACGCCTACGGCATGCGCGTGGCGGCGATGACGCTCGGCGCACATGGGGCGCTGGCGCGCTCCGAGGGGCGGTTCCTGTACTCGCCGGCATTCGTGGTGAACTGCATCGATACGACTGGCGCCGGCGACATCTTCCACGGCGCCTTCTGCTATGCGGTGCTCGCCGGCTATGATCTTGGCGCGGCGCTGGAGTTTTCCAACGCCATGGCGGCGCTCAACTGCACCGCCATGGGTGCGCGCGGCCGCATCGCCACGCTGGAGCAAGCGCAGTCTCTCATCCAGCGCGGCGAGCGGCGCGTCAAGGCGGAGTTCCGCCAGTTCTGGACGGCGGCGCGATGATCCCGATCCACGATTCGCAGAGAAGCTACTCGCAGCCGCTGGTGACGGTGGCGCTGATCGCCGCCAACGTGCTCGTCTTCCTGTTTCAGGTCTCCCTGGACCCGCACACGCGCAACGACTTCCTTTTCCTCTTCGGTTTGGTGCCGGAGCGCTTCTCCTGGCTCAATGTCCTGACGTCGATGTTTCTTCACGGAGGCTGGCTGCACCTGCTGGGCAACATGCTTTTCCTCTGGGTCTTCGGCGACAATGTCGAAGACATCCTCGGGCACGGGCGCTTCCTGCTTTTCTATCTGTTGTGCGGCGTGGCGGCTGCTTTGGGCCAGTATGCGGCCAACCCGGACTCGCGCGTGCCGATGGTTGGCGCCAGCGGCGCCATCGCCGGCGTGATGGGCGCCTATCTGGTGAAGTTCCCGCACTCGCGCATTGTGATGCTGGGCTGGTTCCTCTTCGTTTTCACCTTCGAGCTGCCGGCATATGTGGTTCTGATGTACTGGTTCGTGATGCAGCTGTTCAGCGGCATCGGCTCCATCGCGGACGCCGCGGCGCAGCGCGGCGGGGTGGCTTTCGTAGCGCACGCGGCAGGCTTTCTCGCCGGCGCGGCGCTGATCCATGTCTTCCGGACGCGCGACCGCTACCGGTTGCGCCGCGACCTGGTGTGGTGAATGTTCTATCCGCCTTCTCTTGACCTCGAAAACGTGCCGCCGCTGGACGTGCTGGCCATCGCGGCGCACCCCGACGACATCGAACAGACCTGCGGCGGCGCGCTGCTGAAGATGGCTGCCATGGGCTACCGGAACGGCGCGCTCGATCTTACCGCCGGCGACATGGGCACCCGCGGCACGCCCGAGCGGCGCATTGAAGAATCCCGCGCAGCCGCCCGCATTCTCGGACTCGCCTTCCGCGGGAACCTCCGCATGCCGGACGCGCGGCTTGAAAATAACGTCAGCCTCCGCTTCACGCTGATGGCTGTGGTGCGGCGGCTGAAGCCGCGCGTCGTGATCCTTCCTTACTGGGAGGCGCGCCACCCCGACCATTACTACGCTTCGATCCTCGGCTTCGAGGCGTCATTCCTCGCCGGCATCCGCAAGCTGGACGATCAGTCCGAACCGCACCGCCCACTGAAGGTCGTCTACGCTTCGATGTACGCCAACACCGCTCCTTCTTTCGTCATCGACATCACGCCGCATTTCGACCGGCGGATGGAAGCGCTGTTCGCCTACGAGTCGCAGTACGGCGAGTCCCCGGACGGAGCGGGACTGTTCCCGGCGCGCGGCGAGATCCACGACCGGCTGCGCTCCATCGCCCGCTTCTATGGCAACCTGATCGGAGTGAAATACGGAGAGCCGTACGTGGTGAAAGAGACCCTGCGCGTGGACGACCTGGTCACGATGGGCGTACGGACGTTCTGAGCGCCGCGCGGTGGAAGGAGAAACAGAGGGCCATGATCCTGCATGACATTGCGCGGCTGGCGGAGTTCGACGCCGGCAGAATGGGCAAGGTGTCTCTTGCGGCGGGAGAGCGCCTGTACGCCGGGCTGAACTGCTTCCTGCCGGGTCAGCAGCACGCCTCTCACGTGCACGCGGATCAGGACAAGCTCTACTACGTAATCAGCGGCACAGGCGAGGCGCTGGTGGGCGGGGAGGCGCGGCAGGTGGCTCAGGGAGATCTGATCCTGGCGCCGGCGGGCGTCGAGCACGGAATGAAGAACACCGGATCCTCGCCGCTGGTGGTTCTGGTGGTCTTCGCGCCGCCGCCGCGCAAGTCATGACGCGCCGCTCCGCGCTCCTGTTGTTCGGCGCGCGCCTGCGCGGGCAGCCGGCGCCGGAGTTCGCTCCGGCCATGCGCGAAATCGAGACGGCGGTGGATGGCGTGCTGGGCGCGGCGGCGCTCGAACTGAAAAGCGGCCGGCTGGCCGGCTGGAGGTCAAAAGACCGTTTCCCGCTGCTCGAGATGACGCAACTCCCCGTGGCTCTGCATGCCTTCGCGCAGATGGAGCTCGGCGAGATGCCTTTCCGGAAGATGGTCTCCCTCGAGCCCGGCGCTTACAGTCCTGGTTTCAGCCCGCTGCGGGACCGCTACCCGGAGGGCGCGGTTGTCACCGTGGGGCAGTTGCTCGAAGCAGCCGTCCGGGACAACGACGCAAGCGCATCCGATATGCTTCTGGAGCTGGGGCGCGGTCCCGAGGCTGTCCGGCAGAGGATGGCGCGGTGGTTCGGCGAAGGGATTCGCGTGGACCGTTCGCTCGCCGCACTGGACGCGGCGTTCCGGCTGGCGGCTTCCCGCGAGCGGTTCCTGATGGACGAGCGCGACACGGCGGCGCCCGAAGCCCTGGTCATGCTGTTGTCCGCCATCGAAGGCGGGCAGCTCCTGCATGAGGCGAGCCGCAAGCGGATGCGCCAATGGCTGCGCGCGACGCCGCACGGCGCCGGGCGGATCCGTCCGGAACTGGGAGACGCGCTGGTCTACCACAAGTCCGGCTCCACTGCATTCTGGGACGGGCGCAACGTGTGCATGAGCGTGGCGGGGGTGGCGGAGCTGCCCGCCGGGCGCGGCCGGCTGGCGCTGGCGGTGTTTCTCAAGGGTACCGAACGGGACCTGACGCAGCGCGAGCGGGCGCTGGCCACGGCGTCGGGCGTGCTCTACCGCTGGTTTGCAGCGCTGCCGGAAAAATAAAACTCGCCGCCGGCCACGATTTCCGCCGGACCCCGCAGCAGGATCACGCCCCCTTCTTCGCGCAGCTCGAGGGGTCCGGCCGGCGTGTGGACGACGGCTCGCGGACCGGTGAGCCCCCGCGCGCGCGCCGCGGCGAATGCGCCGGTCGAACCGGTTCCGCTCGACATCGTCACGCCTGCGCCGCGCTCGTAGAAGCGCACTTCAAGCTGGAATTCATCGATCCGCTTCACAAAGCTGACGTTGGTGCGGTTCGGGAACTGGGGATGGCTTTCGATGGCCGCTCCGAGCGCCTCCCAATCCCCGGGGATCTCTCCCGCGAAGACTGCGCACTGCGGGTTGCCCGGCCAGACCAGAGTGCAGTCGAGCACGCGGCCCTGAATCTCCAGCGTCACGCGCAGCTCCTCGGGCGCGATGCGCGCCGCGCCCATGTCCATTTCGAAATCGAAGCGGAGGCCGTCGCGGCCGAGCAGGCGCAGCCGCTTGAGTCCCGCGCCCGTGAGGATCTCGATCTCCGGCCCGGCAAGCCCCGCGTCGCAGAGAAACGCGGCTGCGCAGCGTGTCCCATTGCCGCTGATCTCGGCTTCGCTGCCGTCGGAGTTGAACAGGCGGATGGCCGCGGGAGCGCCCTGCGAAGCAGGTCTGACCAGCAGCCAGCCGTCGGCGCCGATCCCGGTGTGGCGGTCGCAAATGGCGATCGCCGCCTCGCGCAGCAGGCCCTCCGGGGGCGCTTCATGCGCCCAGGTGAGCAGGAAATCGTTCCTGGCTCCGTGCGCTTTGGTGAAAGGAATCATCTCTGACTACTGCCCTATGCGGCGCCAGATCTCCAGGCCCGCCGAGTCTTTCGCTGCAAGAATTTTGACACACTCGTAACGGCGCGGACCGCGTTGCAGGCGGGCCGCGGCGCGGCAGGCGCGGCCGCCGGGCGTGCACAGCACCCACTCCTCACGCAGAAACAGGTCCGGTCTCGCCGCCGCGGCGTGGAACTCCAGCCCGTCGTCCACCTGAAGCGACTCCCGCAGCGGAATCCGCGCCAGCCTCAGCACCGCGGTCAGGTTGCCGAAGGCCAGCAGGATGCCCGAACAGCTCCGGTAACGCGGCGCCAGATAGGCAGCGGCCTCGCGCGCCATGCGGCGGCGCGTGATGGAGTTCACCTCGGATTCCTTCCAGCAGATCCACGACTCCGGCGCCGGCTTCAGCATCCAGGGCGAAACCGAAACGGCGACGATCGCCGCCGCCGCCCAGGCGCGCCACCGCGCGGGCGCCAGCGCCGCCAGCGCCGCGCACCCGAGCGCCGCCACCGCCAGCCAGCCAATCCCGTACCGCGTGTTGTAGTAGCTGAACGGCCACAGGTGCGGCACGAAGATCGGCGTGCCCGAAGAGTACATGCTCATCACATAAAACACGGGCACGAGCAGCACGAACGCGGCCGCAGCCCAATACCTTTTGAGCGCCGCCCCCAGCCCCGCCAGGCTCAGCCAGAACAGAGGCGCCCCCGCGCAGAGCTTCGCCGCCTCCAGGTAATAACGCGCCGCCAGCTTCCAGTCCCCATCGCCCGGATAACGCGCCATGCCGCTGTCGAGCGAACGCTGGTAGATGTCGCGCGCCGACCCTTCGCCGCGCCAGAACTCGAGCGGATCCCCATAGAAATACCAGTTGTGCGCGAACCACCACGCCGGACCCGCCGCGGCCAGCAGCGCAAACACAGCCGTGCTGCGCCACCGGCTGGCGCCGCCGCGCACCATGAGGAAGGCGGCGGCAAACGGCAGCAGGAACCAAAGTTCGTAGCGAGTCATGGTCCCCGCCATGCCGCACAGTCCTGCCAGCGCGGCGTCAAGCGTGCCGCGCGATTCCCGGAACTGCACGAGGAAATACAACAGCCCGGACAGGCACGCCAGCGCCAGCGGCTCGGTCATGGGCGTCGATTGCAGGTACAGCAGGTTCGGGTTCAGCGCCAGCACCGCCGTTCCCGCCAGCGCGGCAGCCGCGGATCCCGCGAGCCTTCTCAGGGACAGGAAGAAAAAAAGGCCCGCCAGCGTGAACGCGCCCACGGAGGGGATGGCGCCCGCCACCCCGCTGTGCCAAAGATCGCCGCGCGCCGCCAGCGGCGCCATCAGCAGGTGCGGCAGCGGCAGCCAGACCGTGCCGATCTGGTTCGCGCCCGGGTTGCGTGAATCCACGAAACGCCGGGCGATGTTCAGGTGCGCCTCTGCGTCGCCGTAGTACAGCGTCCAGCCGTTGCGGTGGACCCAGGCCGACGCGGACGCGCCCGCCAGCGCCAGCAGCAGCGCCACAGCCGCGGCGGCGCGCCTAGAACGCCGTGAGCCGGCGGAATTCCTGGAAGCGGCGTTCAATGTCATCCCGAGTCAGCGTCCGGAAGCGGCCCACTCCGAAGTCTTCGCAGCAGAAGCTGCCCATGACCGAGCCGTAGACCACGGCGCGCGCCAGGTCCGCGGGCGACGCCGTCTCCGCCGTCACGCCGCGCTCGGCCAGGGATCCAATGAAGCCGCCGGCGAAACAGTCGCCCGCTCCTGTCGGGTCTTTCAGCGTGTCCAGCAGGTAGCCCGGCAGGCTGAACGCGCCGCCGTCATGGAACAGCGCCGCGCCGTATTCGCCGCGCTTGATGACCAGGATCCGTGGTCCCATGGCGCGGATGGCGGCGGCGGCGCGCTTCAGGTTCCGCTCGCCGCTGAGCAGTCTCGCCTCGCTGTCGTTGATCAGCAGGAAGTCCCACCCGGCGATGGTCTGGAGCAGCTCTTCCCTCTGCCCTTCGATCCAAAAGTTCATCGTGTCGCCGCCGATGAGGCGCGCGCCGCTCATCTGCTCGCGCACCGCGCGCTGGAGCGCAGGCTGGATGTTGCCGAGCATCAGATACGGCTTGCTCCGGCAGGAGGCGGGCAGGTCCGGGCGGAAATCGGCAAAGACGTTGAGTTCGGTGGCCAGCGTTTCGCGGTCGTTCATGTCTTCGCTGTACACGCCCGCCCAGAAGAAGGTCTTCCCGGGCGCCCGCTGGAGCCCCTCCAGATCGATGCCGCGCGAGGCGAGCAGGCCGGCGTCTTCCTGCGCGAAATCCTCTCCGACAACCGCCACGATCGAAACGGGCGTGAAATAGCTGGCCGCCAGGGAAATGTAAGTGCAGGCGCCGCCGAGCATGCGGTCCACCCTGCCGGCAGGCGTGGCCACGCCGTCGTATGCCACGGATCCAACAACAACGAGCGACATTGTTTTTATTGTAGCGGCGGCCGCCGCCCCGCCCCCTGGCCGGGATCCGCGGGCCCGTAGAATGGAGAGACAAGGGCTCATGGAACTGCTCCGCCGCTGGGCGCCGGTCACGGTCATCATCCTCGTCACTCTGCTGGCGCATCGCAGCCTCTGGAGGGAACTGGCGCGCGCGCCCGGGATGCGCGCCGCCCCGCGGCTTCTGCGCGCGGCGCGGTATCTGCTGGCGTTCCTGTCGGCTTGGATGCTGCTGGCCGTGCCGGTGCTGACGTTGCACAGTTTCGCGTGGCTTCCCGCGGACCTGATCGCGTGGGCGCTGGCGCTGTCGCTGTTCTGGGTGCTGGCCGCGCTGATCGTGCTGTTCTGGATGAAAGCGGTCCGGCCGGCGGCGTTTGATCCGGGCAGGCGGCGGATGCTCGCGCTGTCCCTGCCCGCAGCCGCAGCGCCGCTGGGCGGCGCCGGCTTCGGCATCGCCCTGGCGCGGTACGGGCTTTCCGTAGTCGAACAGGACATCGTGATCCCCGGCCTGCACCGCGATCTCGACGGACTGCGCATCGTGCAGTTGTCCGACATTCACTACGGGCCGTTCTTCGGTCCGGCGGAGCTGCGGCGCGCTGTGGACATGGCCAACGAAACGCGCGCGCACATCGCCGTGCTGACCGGCGATCTGATCACCCGCGCCGGCGACGATCTGGCAGGCTGCCTCGAGCTGCTGAAACGGCTTCGCGCTGAGGCGGGCGTCTATGGCTGCCACGGCAACCACGAAAAATACGCCCGCGTGGCCGAGGCGGCCTCGCGTCTGGCCCTCCGCCACGGCATCACGATCCTCAGGAGCGGCCGCGTGCTGCTCCGCTTCGGCGCGGCGCGGCTGAATCTGGCAGGCGTGGATTACTACGGCACGGGAACGCGCACGCTGCCGTTCTTCGCCCCGCTCGTCGACCGCAGCGCCTGCAACGTCCTGCTGCAGCACAATCCGGCGCACTTTCCCGACGCCGCAGGAGCGGGCTTCCATCTGATGCTGGCCGGCCACACGCACGGCGGACAGGTGAATCTGCCTGTGCTCAGCGAAAACATCAACGTCACCCGCGCCTTCACGCAATATGTCCGCGGAGCGTATGATCTCGGTCCGGGGCGGCTCTACGTCTCCTGCGGCCTCGGCACTGTCGGCGTGCCCGTCCGCCTCGGCGCCCCGCCTGAGGTAAGCTTGATCCGATTATGCGCCGGCTGATCCTGAGTGACATCCACGCCAACTGGGACGCTCTGCAGGCTGTGCTCGAGGATGCAGCCGGACAGTACGACGAAATCGTCTGCTGCGGCGATCTGGTGGGCTACAACGCGTGTCCGCGCGAAGTCGTCGCCTGGGCGATGGAAGCCGTCGCGCATACCGTCCGCGGCAATCACGACCGCGTCTGCGCCTTCATCGACGAGCCGAGCGACTTCAATCAATACGCGCTCGAAGCCGCGCGCTGGACGAACGGGCAGCTCGACGCGCGCCAGCTCGCCTGGCTGCGCAGCCTGCCCGCCGGACCGCTGGTCCTCGACGGATTCGAACTGTTCCATGGATCGCCGTACGACGAGGACGAGTACGTGGTCGACCGCAACGAGGCTCTCGCGCTCAAAGAGGCTCTCCACTCCAGCCTGTGCTTCTTCGGACACACGCACTTGCAGGGAGGATGGGTGTGGGCGAAGGAGGGGCTGCTGGACCTGCGCCAGCCCCGTTTCGGCGAAACCGAGACGCTGTACAGGCTGGAAGCGGATGCTCAGTGGCTCGTCAATCCTGGTTCTGTCGGCCAGCCCCGCGACCGCGATTCGCGCGCCGCATACGCTCTGTGGGACGTGGAGCGGCGCGTTCTTGCCCTGCGGCGCGTGAAGTACCGCGTGGAAGACGCGCAGAAGAGGATTCTCGACGCGGGGCTGCCGGAGCACCTGGCCATCCGCCTAGCGTTCGGGCGCTGATGCGGCGCCTCCGCCGAGCGCCCGCCGGATCCTCGCCGCCGCCGCCTTGCCCGCCACCCGCGCCAGCTGCTCCTCGCCCGCGGCTCGGACGGCGGCAAGGCTGCCCAGTTCTTTGAGCAGCTTCTCCGCCGTCCTGGGTCCGACGCCCGGAATCTCCAGCAGTTCGCTCCGCAGCGTGCGCGCGTCCCGGCGCTGGCGGTGGAACGAGACGGCGAAGCGGTGCGCCTCGTCGCGGATCATCTGCACCAGGTGGAGCACGGGAGACGTCCGGTCGAGGATGACCGGCTCATCCTCGCGCCCCAGCACATAGAGAATCTCTTCGCGCTTGGCGATGGCAGCCAGCGGCTGGTTCAGCACGCCGGTCTCCTCAAGCGCCGCCGCAGCGGCATGCAGCTGCCCGATGCCGCCGTCGATCAGGACCAGCCCCGGCATCGGCTTGCCCTCCTCCTTCAGCCGGCGGTAGCGGCGCGCTACCACTTCGCGCATGGAGGCGAAATCATCGCTGCCTTCCACGGTGCGGATGATGAACTTGCGGTAGCCGGACTTCTTCATCCGCCCGTCTTCCCACACCACCATGCTGGCCACCTTTTCCGAGCCCTGGATGTGCGAGATGTCGAAGCACTCGATCCGCCGCGGAGCTTCAGGCAGGTCCAGCGCCTCTTCGAGCGCCGCGGCAATCTCTTCCGCGCGCGGCTTCCGCACCCGGAAACGCTGCTCGAAGCTCTGCCGGGCGTTGGTCTCGACGAGATTCAGCAGCGCCTTCTTCACGCCCCGCAGCGGCGTGTGGATCGACACCCTGCGCCCGCGCGTTTCCGCAAGCAGCTCTTCCAGGATTTCGCGGTCCTCCAGTTCCACAGGCAGGTGGATCTGCGCCGGCACGGGCTGCCCTTCGCTGTACAGCTGCATCAGCAGCGTGGAGAGGAACTCCTGCTCGTCGTACTCGTACGCGTCTTCCCAGAACAGCTCGCGGCGGTCCACCACGCGCCCGTTGCGGACGTGGAAGAGGTTGACCGCGACGTGCGGCGGCTCGGCGTGGAGGGCGAAGACGTCCGCGTCGTCGCCGGAAGCCGAGGCCATCTTCTGGCGCTCCTCCACTTCTTCCACTGTGCGCAGCAGATCGCGAAGCGCGGCGGCGCGCTCGAACTCCAGCGCTTCCGCCGCCTCCCCGATGCGCCCGCGCAGGCTGTCCGCCAGCTCGCGCGCCCTGCCGTCGAGAAACGCGCGCACGTCCTTCACGCGCTCCGCATAGGCGGCTTCCGTGACCAGCCCCGGCACGCAGGGTCCGAGGCAGCGGTGAATGTGGTACTCGAGGCAGGGCTGCGGGTGGGGGCGGCTCAAATCGACATTGCAGGAGGGAATCTGGAAATGGCAGTGGATGAATTTCACCAGCCGGTGCGCCAGATTTCCGGGAAAATACGGGCCGAAATAATGGCCGTCTTTCCGGATCCGGCGCGTGACGTACACGCGCGGCCACTTCTCGTGCGTGAGCTTGATGTAGGGGTACGTCTTGTCGTCCCGCAGCAGGACGTTGAACCGCGGCTTGTGGCGCTTGATCAGGAGGTTCTCGAGCGCCAGCGCCTCCTTCTCGTTGTCGAGCAGGATGTGCTCCAGGTCATGAGCGGCGTGAACCAGCCGTCCCGTCTTGGCTTCGGCGAGCCGCTCGGCGCTGAAATAGCTGCGCACGCGGGCGCGCAGGTTCTTGGCCTTGCCGACGTAGAGCACCTCTCCGTCCGCCCCGCGGTAGATGTAGACGCCGGGCGCCTGCGGCAGCTCGGCCGCCTTTTCGCGCAGCTCGTCGATGCGGGACATGGGAGCGACGCCCTATACTTTGATTGTGGCACGCATGCTGCCGGCGCTCCTTCTCGCCGCCTTCCTCCAGGCAGGACAGCCGCCCTCCGCGCCCCCTCCCGCCGAACCGGAAGAAGAAGACGTCACGGCCAGGGAACGGACGTATGAATTCAATCCGATTCAGGCGGAAAACGAGATAAAAGTCGGCCGGTTTTATATGCGGCGCGGGAGCTGGAAAGCTGCCGCCGGCCGGTTTGAAGAGGCGGTGAAATGGAATCCGCAGGCGGCCGAGGCCTATCTGCTGCTCGGCCAGGCGCGCGAGAAGCTGAAGGAGGCAGCCGCGGCTCGCGCCGCGTACGAAAAGTTTCTGGCGCTGTCTCCGGAGTCGAAGGACGCCGCCAGGGTGCGCCGGCGCCTGGCGAAGCTGCCTGCCCCGCCGGAATCAAAAGCGCCCAAGCCGTAGCCGCCCTCACGCAGCCGCGCGCCGCCGCATCTCCCGCCGGATGATCTGCACGAGCTTCCGCGCCCCTTCCTCAAAGGACGGAAACAGGTCCACGTAGTGCCACCGCTTCCGGATCTCCGCCGGCAGGCGGCAGTCGTCGAGCCGGACCGGAATCAGAAACACGTCGTCGACCGGCGCCAGCCGGGCGCAATCGAGGGCGTAGCGCAGTTCGCCCTGGAAATTGCCGCGCTTGCGCACGGAGTGGCGCGAGAAGCAGGCCACGAAGAAATCCGCCGTTTCGATGGCGCCTTCGATCGCCCGCGGCCAGTTCTGCCCGGGCAGCAGCTTGCGCCGGTCCATCCAGGGCGCGAACCCCGCGCGCTCGAGGTGCTCGTAGACCGGTTCCACGCGCGGGGCGTCCTCGGCGGCATAGGCCAGAAACACGCGCGGCTTGGAGTCGGTCTCGAAAGCGAACCCGCCGTCCTTCAGCGGGCGGAACGTCCCCAGCCGCTCCACATGCACGGCTCGGCCTTCCTCCAAGCAGCGCCGCAGCACCCGCGCGAGGCTCCGCACGGAGGCGGTCTCAGCGCGGCTCACGGCGGCCTCCCCGTTTCGGCGCCGTCTCCAGCCGCACATGCCGTCCGCCTTCCGGCACCAGCTTGCCCACGCCGGGGAGCGACACGGCCTCACCGCGTTTCAGGCGCTTCAAAATGGCCTCCACCGCTCTCGCCAGGGCATCGGCGGATTCTCCGTCCTGCTCTTGCCGCTTCATCAGGTCCACGAGTTTGTCCGGTTTCATCCGGCGATTGTCCTAGCACGAAGTCCGGCGCGCGGCCGCGCGGCTGCGCCCGGAGAGGGCTAGAACTTCCTGATCTTCAACAGGATACGAATCCCGAATTTTTCGCGCTCCGGCTGTGACGGCTCCAGCCGGCTACCGCCAGACCTCGAACCAGTGCGATCGCAGGAAGGACGCCCGCAGGGGGCCACGCTCCAGATCGCGGTCGTCAAGGACGGCGCCCGGATGGCCGGCCAACAGCAGATCGACGAACTCCGGCGGATACTCCCCGATGAGCCGCAACCGGACGGCATCCAGCCGCGGCGGCCGTCCGGAGAGATCGTGAGCGCCGGAGGCGACGAAATGCGCCAGCCCGCGCTTCAGGATGGCGGCCGCCGCCTTCGCCGCGCGCGACCCGAACACGCCCGCAAGGCTCCCCGCATCCACCTGCGTCAACACTCCCGTGCGCACCCACCGTTTCAGCCTCGAGATGTCGCGCGCCAGCTCCGGATTCCGCTCCGGATGAACCACGATGGGGCGCAGGCCGCCTTCCAGCAGGCTCGTCAGGAGGGGGCCCAGCATTTTGGGTTCCGCATCGTCCGGGATCTCCACCAGAAGGTACCGGGATCCGGCAATCGTATACCTCGCCGGCTCTTTCACCGCCCGTTGCACGGTCTCTTCAGTCAGCTCGATCTCGCACGCGCGGTGGATCCGGACCAGATCCCGGGCCAGGTGCTGGAGTTCTTCCCAGCGCCGCTGCGCCAGCGCCGATTGATAGGGCCATGCCCGGCTGACATGCACCGCCGCGACGATCTGCTTCGTGCCCGCATGGGACGCCAGCCGCACCATGGTCAGGCTCTGTTCGAGCGTGGCCGGACCATCGTCGATCCCATGCAGGATGTGGGCGTGCAGGTCGATCACGGTTTCCATCATCGCAGACCCGGGCCTCTCTTCCGCGCCCGCTCCGGCGGCGGTTCGGCCAAACCTCGTATCTTGAAAAACGTGACCCCTGACAACCCGCTGCTGGCCCTCGCGCATCCCCTGCCCTTCGACCGGGTGCGCCCGGAGCATGCCGGTCCCGCGCTGGAAGAACTCATCGCCCGGGCGCGCGCCCGCATCGACGCGATCGCCGCCGCCTCCGCCCGCTCGTGGCAGGACACGATGGCGGCGCTCGATATGGCCACGGACGACCTCGACGTCGCCGTCAGCCTCGTGCGCCACCTCGAGGGCGTGGTCTCCACGCCGGAGCTGCGCGAAGCATGGAACGCCGCGCAGCCCATGGTCAGCGCCTTTTACTCTTCGATCCCGCTTCATGACGGGCTGTGGCGGGCGCTCAACGAATTTGCCGCCACGGAAGAAGGCCGCGCCCTCGCCAGCGTCCGCGCGCGGTTCCTGAACAAGACGCTCGACAACTTCCGCCGCCACGGCGCCGCTCTGCCGCCCGAAGGCAAGAAGCGGCTAGAAGCGCTGGAAGTCGAACTGGCCACGACAACAACAAGGTTCGCCCAAAATGTTCTGGATGCCACCGCGGCGTTCGAGTACTGGATCGAAGACGAGTCTGGGCTGGCCGGGCTTCCGCCCAGCGCCCGCGCCGCCGCCCGGGCCGATGCCGCCGCCCGCGGCCGCGAGGGCTGGCGCTTCACGCTCCACGCGCCCTCCTATCTGGCGGTCATGACCCACCTCGACGACCGCGCCGTCCGCGAGCGCTTCTGGCGCGCCTACAGCCGCCGCGCGGCCGAGGCCAACGCCCCGCTCATCGCCCGCATTCTCGAGTTGCGGCGCGAGAAGGCCCGCCTGCTCGGCTATGAGAATTTCGCCGACTTCGCCCTGGCTGACCGCATGGCGAAGCACGGCGCCGCCGCCCAGGCGTTCATCCGCGATCTCCGAGAGAAGACCGAGCCCGCCTTCCGGCGCGAGAACACGGAGCTCGAACAGTTCGCCGGCCGGCCGCTCGCACCGTGGGACGTCGCCTACTGGGCCGAGAAGCTCCGCGCCGCGCGTTTTGCCTTCGAGGAAGAGGATCTCCGCCCCTATTTCCCCGTCGGACAAGTGATCCAAGGAATGTTTTCGCTCGCTTCTCGCCTGTTCGGCATCCGCGTGGCGCCGGGGCCGCAGGTTCCCGTCTGGCATCCGGAGGCGAGGTATTACGAAATCCGCGACGCCGGCGGCGAACTGCTCGGCGGTTTCTATACGGACTGGCACCCGCGCGACAACAAGCGCGGCGGCGCCTGGATGGACGCCTTCATCACCGGCCACTGGCAGGAGGGCCGCTGGATTCCCCATGTGGGGCTGATCTGCGGCAACCTGACGGCGCCCGTGGACGGCAAACCCGCGCTGCTGACGCACCGCGAAGTGGAGACGATCTTCCACGAGTTCGGACATCTCCTGCACCATTGCCTCTCGCGCGTCGAAGTGAAGTCGCTGGCCGGAACGAACGTGGCCTGGGACTTCGTGGAACTGCCCTCGCAGATCATGGAGAACTGGTGCTGGGAGCGGCCGTCGCTCGACCTGATCGCGCGCCACCACGAGACGGGCGAGCCGATGCCGGAAGAGCTGTTCCTCAAGATGCGCGCCGCGCGCACGTTCCGGGCGGCCAACGCGCAGATGCGGCAGCTCGGATTCGCCACCGTCGATCTGGCGCTCCATATCGATTACGATCCCGTGCGCGACGGCAGCCCGGTGGAGTACTCCAACCGCATCCTGCGCGAGTTCTCACCCGCCCCGCTGCCGGACGATTACGCCATGCTGGCATCCTTCACCCACCTGTTCGCCGAGTCCACCGGCTACGGCGCCGGCTACTACTCGTACAAGTGGGCCGAAGTGCTGGATGCCGACGCCTTCACGCGATTCCTCCGCGAGGGCGTGTTCAGTGAAAGAGCGGGCCGCGATTTCCGCGATGCGATCCTTTCGCGCGGCGACAGCGAAGAGCCGATCGTGCTTTTCCGCCGCTTCATGGGCCGCGATCCCGACCCCCAGGCGCTGCTCGCGCGGCTCGGACTGCTCGGCTGAGCCGTGCACGGCTTGGCGGAAGGCGATTAACAGCGCCGTCTTCCTGTCGGCAAACATGGCCGTGCGATTGTCCTCTTGGACACAGCCGCCGCGGCGGCGCACTGATTGCAACTTGCGGCCCGCTGCCGCGCGGACGCGATCCGAAAGCCGGACACCCCGCGCTGCGGCAACGTGGTTCTGACGGCAAGCTTTCGGGAACTGCTCCGGTTTCACCGGCGGCGAGATTTCGTTCCGGAGGGCCACGGAGCGCGGCTCGCGCGAGAGAATGCCGGCGCCCGTTCGAGCGCGATGGCCGGCACGCATGCGCGGCGCGGTGGGATTGTCCATCCGCAGCGGCTAGAATACGAGCCATGAACCGCCGCTCGTTCCTCGCCGCCTCGGCGGGCGCTGCAGCATCAGGGCTCGGCGCAGCGCCGCGCCGCGATCCGCGCCCCGACATCGTCCTGATTCTCGCCGACGATCTCGGATTCTCAGACATCGGCTGCTTCGGCGGAGAAATCGAGACGCCGAACCTCGACCGCCTCGCCCGGCGTGGCGTGCGGTTTTCGCAGTTCTACTGCGCCGCTCGCTGCTGCCCGACCCGCGCCTCGCTGCTCACAGGACTCTACCCGCACCAGGCCGGCGTCGGCCACATGGTGGAAGACCGCGGCCTGCCCGCTTACCAGGGCTATCTGAACCGCCGCTGCGTCACGCTGGCCGAAGTCCTGAAGCCCGCCGGCTACACGACGCTGATGTCCGGCAAGTGGCATGTCGGCGAACGCCGCCCGCACTGGCCGTGCGACCGCGGCTTCGACCGGTACTTCGGGCTGATCAGCGGCGCGTCGAGCTATTTCCGCCTCGATCCGGGCCGCACCATGGCGCTCGACAACGAACCGTGGACGCCGCCGCGCGAGGGCTTTTACATGACCAACGCCATCACGGACCATGCCGTGCGCATGGTGCGCGACGCTGCGCTGAAACAGAATCCCCTGTTCCTGTATCTGGCCTATACCGCGCCGCACTGGCCGCTGCACGCGCTGCCGGAGGACATCGCCAAGTACCGCGGCCGGTACAGGAAGGGATGGGACCGCCTGCGCGGCGAGCGCCACGAGCGTCAGATCGCCATGGGCCTGATGGACCGCTCCTGGCCGCTGTCCCCGCGCGACGCGGGCGTTCCGGCATGGGACTCGCTTTCACAGAAGGAGAAGGAAGAGTGGGACCTGCGCATGGCCGTATATGCAGCGCAGGTGGACTGCATGGACCGGGGCATCGGCCGCGTGCTCGCAGAACTTGAGAGAGCCGGCCGCCTGGACAACGCCTTTGTCCTGTTCCTCTCCGACAACGGCGGCTGCGCGGAACAGAACATCGGCGGCGGCATGGAGCGCAGGGCAGCCAATCCGGCGCCCGGCCCCGCGGACTCGTTCACCTCCTACCGCCGCCCCTGGGCCAACGCCTCCAACACGCCGTTCCGCCTCTACAAGCAGTACACGCACGAAGGCGGCATCTCCGCGCCAGCCATCGCAGCCTGGACGAGCCGTATACGCCAGCCGGGCACGATCACGCACGAGCTCGCGCACATCGTCGACGTGATGCCCACGGTGCTCCGCATCTCCGGCGCCGCCTACCCGCGCGAAAACCAGGGCGAGCCGGTGCAGCCGCCGGAGGGCGTCTCGCTCACCACCTGCGTCGTGCACGGCGGCGGACTGCCGCGCAACGCGCCCGGTCTGTTCTGGGAGCATCAGGGCCACAAGGCGTTCCGGCAGGGCAACTGGAAGCTGGTGGCAAGCCGCGGGCAGGCTTGGGAACTGTACGATCTCGCCGCCGACCGCACGGAGCTCTTCGATCTCGCCGCCCGGCTGCCGAAGCGCGCCGAGCAGATGGCGGCGGAGTGGCAGAGATGGGCATCGCGCTGCGGCGTGGTGGAGTTCGATCAGCTCCCGCCGCCGGTGAAGCGCTGACCGGATCTCAGGACGCGCAGGCGCTCACGTCCGGTGGGCGTCTTCGAGGTATGTGTACCCGTACAGCCCTTCCTCGTAGTACTTGAGCAGCCGCCCGCTCTCTTCATATCCGATCTTCCCCGCCATGACGGCTTCTTCCATGTCGCGCCGGAACTGCTCGAGCAGCTGCGAGGAGCTGAACTGCACGTAGGCGAGCACTTCCTTCACGCTGTCGCCGCGGATCACGGCTTCCAGCACGGGCTTGTTGTGCTCATTCACGCGCACGTGAACGGCGTGCGTGTCGCCGAAAAGGTTGTGCAGGTCGCCCAGGATCTCCTGATATGCGCCGACGAGAAACGCGCCCAGATAGTACGGCTCGCCGTTGAACGCATGCAGCGGCAGCGTCTTCTTCACATCGCGGCGGTCGATGAACTGATCCACCTTGCCATCGCTGTCGCAGCTGATGTCGCCGAGCACGGCGCGGCGCGTCGGGCGCTGCTCGAGCCGGTGGACGGGCATGATCGGAAACAGCTGCTTCACCGCCCAGCTGTCCGGCATGCTCTGGAAGAGCGAGAAGTTGCAGAAGTACGTGTCGGAAAGCATGCTCTCCAGTCCTTCCAGCTCTTCCGGAAACACGTCCATCTGCCGCGCCAGCGCGAACACGCGGCGGCAGATCAGCCAGTAGAGGTTCTCCGCCAGGCAGCGCTGCTTCAGGGGGAGATAGCCGAGGCTGAACAGATTCAGCGCCGAGTCGAGCGCCTGCTGCGCGTCGTGGAAACTCTCCAGCAGGTTCTTCAGGTTGAGATTGCGGCAGGTTTCCAGCAGATCGACGAGCGGCTGCTCGGCGTCCTCGGGCAGCTCCTCGGGCACCAGCTCCTCGCCGAATCCGCTGACGCCCAGCACGTTGAACACCAGCACGCTGTGGTAAGCGGCGATGGCGCGCCCGCTCTCGCTCATGATCACGGGATGGGGAACCTCGGCTTCGTCGCAGATGTTCTGCACGTGATAGACGATGTCGTTGGCGTATTCCTGAAGCGTGTAGTTGACGCTCGACTCGAAATCCGTCTGGGAGCCGTCGTAATCGATGCCGAGCCCGCCGCCGACGTCGAGGATCTCGAGCCCGGCGCCCTGCTTCCAGAGGTCGGTGTAAACACGCGCCGCCTCAATGACCGCGCCCTTGATGTGGCGGATGTTGGTGATCTGGCTTCCCAGGTGGAAGTGCAGCAGCTTGAGGCAGTCCTCCATCCCGAGCGCTTTCAGCGTCTCCAGCGCGCGCGTCGCTTCCGAGACCGTGAGGCCGAACTTCGACCGGTAGCCGCCGGACGACTTCCACCGTCCGGCGCCGCGGCTGGCCAGCTTGATGCGGATGCCGATGGAAGGGCGCACGCCGAGCTTTTCGGCCTTCTGCAGGATCAGATCGAGTTCCGTGTATTTTTCGACGACCGGCGTGATGTTGCGCCCGATCTTGCGCGCCAGCATGCAGAGTTCGATGTACTCGTCATCCTTGAAGCCGTTGCAGATGATCGGCGTTTCGTTGTCGGCGACGGCCATCACCGCCAGCAGCTCGGGCTTCGAGCCCACTTCGAGACCGAAGCCGTGCTGCCGTCCGAGCTGATAGATCTCTTCCACGACCTGCCGCTGCTGGTTGACCTTGATCGGATACACGCACCGGTAGCCGCCCTTGTAGTCGTGGTCGCGGATGGCGGCGTTGAAGACCTGCCGCATCTCGCCCAGCTGCTGCCCGAGGATCTGCGGGAACCGCAGCAGCAGGGGCGGATCGATGCCGCGCAGGATGAGCGTATCGACCAGTTCCTTCAGGTCGACGAAGCGGTGAGGCTCCTTGGTGGGATGAACCAGGACGTGTCCCGCGTCGCTGATCGAAAAATACCCTTTGCCCCACCGGTCGATGTCGTAGAGATCCCGCGCATCCGCTACCGTCCAGCGGTCGGACGGCTCCCGCACTTGTACGGCCTCAGGCAGCTTGAGATTCAATTCGGGTTCGAACGCCTCCGTATACCAAGTGTGAATAAGATGGGGGGCGGGGGCAACTGTTTTTTGCCGGTGACGCGGAGATTCCTGCTGCTGGGCGCGGCGGCGGCTCGCGCGCCGCGTGTGCAGCCCGTCCTGGCGCCGTGCATCGCCTCATCAGAGTCGGGCGGCGCACTGCGCCTGGTCTTCCGCGCACCCTCGGCGCCGGCGCCGCGGGGCGCGCGGATTGTCCTGCTGCTGCGCCTGCGCGGCGGGGCGCCGGAAAGCGTGCGCCTCAACGGGAAACCCGCCGGCGTCGCTTCGCGCGCCCGCGGGTGGGCCGCGGTCCCGCTGCCGCGCGGCGTGGCGTGGCAGCGGATCACGGTGGAGCCCGGCGCACCGTTCGAAGGCTGCCGGGAACCCGCCGTGTCTCCCTATCTGGTGTTTGAGCCCGGCGCTGGCGGGAGGAAGTAGAGCCGGGCGTATGCCGGAACTGCCGCTGGTGAACAAATGCGCCCCGGTTACCGGCGCCAGCAGGGGCGTGGGCAAGGGCATCGCGCTGGAACTGGCGCGGCAGGGCGCCCCGTCGCCGTCAACTATTGCACCGGCGCGGCAGGCGCGGAAGCCGCGGCGGCCGAGATCCGCGGCGCCGGCGGGCGCGCCCTGATCGTGCGCGCGGACGTGTCGTCGAAACAGCAGGCGGATGCAATGTTCGACCGCGTCCTGGCCGAATCCGGCCGGCTTCACATCCTGGTGAACAACGCCGGCATCCAGACCTGGAAGCCCCTGCTCAAGCTGACCGAAGAGGAATGGGACCGCGTGCTCGACGTGAACCTCAAGGGCACGTTCCTGTGCACGCAGCGCGCAGCGCGCGTGATGAAGGATACGGGCGGCGGCGCCATCGTCAATATCGGATCAGGCTGCAACAAGTGGCCGTTTCCGAACCTGGTCAGCTATACGGCGTCCAAGGGCGGCGTCGAACAGTTCACGAAAGTGGCGGCGGTTGAACTGGGACGGCGCCGGATCCGCGTGAACTGCGTCGCGCCGGGCGCGATCGAAATCGAGCGCACAAGGCAGGAGGCGGGCGATTACGCGGGGACATGGTCGAAGCTGACCCCGCTGGGGCGCATCGGGCTGCCTTCGGACGTCGCCGCCGCGGTCGCGTTCCTCCGTGAGGACGGCGCCGAATTCATCACGGGCCAGGAGGTCCGGGTCGACGGCGGGTTGTTCACGCGGCCCGTGTGGCCCTGCGACTGATCAGCGGCGGAGGCGGGCGGGCTTGAGCGTCCACGCCTGCAGGCGCGCCATCTCCAGCAGGCTCTCCGGCGCAAAGCCCTTCGGGTGAATCACCCAGTTGTACAGCCGCGCCGCGTCGCGGCCGATGCGGCGCTCAAAATCCGCGCGCCCTTTTTTCACCCCCACCGGGCCATCGCCCCCGGCGGCAGCCAGCGTGGCGGCGAAGTCGTCCAGCGACAGGCACTGGCTCCCAAGCCAGACCGCTTCGGGGAGGCGGCCATGCGCCCGGATGAAATCGGCCGCGTCCCGGCGCGCACGGTCGAAGATGGGCCGGGGAATCTCCGGCTGGCTCCACGTTGTGGCCACGTGGCGCAACGGGCCGTCGACATGACGGGGCTCGACACCCAGCAGGCTCAACAGCAGGTCCGCTGTGGAAAAGCCTTCGTGAGCATCGAGACTTTCCGCCAGGCGCCGGGCCAATCCCGCGGGCGGCGCGGCATCGCGCGGCTCGAACAGGGCGATGGCTTCGCGCGCGGTCACAATGCGCAGATTCGGCGTGCGGCGGACGTGATCCACCCATTCGAAGAAGATCCGGAAGGCCTGCTCACGGGACTCAGGCGTGCGAAGCGGCGGCTTCCGCCACTGGCTGCGCTCCGGGTTGGCGCCAAAAGAGAAATTCACTCCATCCCAGAATTTCGTCGTGACCCACTCGGTGGGGTGATAGTAGGTCTGGATCACGCCTCCGCCGAGGCGGCGCGCGCTGGCCACGGCCTCATCGAAGCGGCCCTTCGCCGGCTCCAGCGCCGCCGCGTCGTTCAGGTCTGCGCGGACCGTGTGGCGGCCGAGATTGAAGATGTACAGCAGCCCGCCGTACCAGAAAGGCTGCCCGTCAAAGCCCACCTGCCCGGCGTCGTCCATGTAGACTTTCACGCCCCACTCGCGCAGCGCCAGGTTCACCTGCGGCGCCCAGGAATTGCCGGGCTGGCCATAGCAACTGGGCGCGAGGCCGAAGAGTTTTTCGAGCAGGAGAAAGCCGCCGCGCTCCCGCCGCGAGAACTCGGCCGCGCCGTCGAGCAGCCCCATCTGCGAGAGGTACTCGGCGGGCGCGGGATGGATGCTGTGAAACTCGGTGTGGTAGCCGATGTCATGCGCGGCCAGGGCGCGGATCACATCCGTGCGGCCGCGGGCCGCCCACACGCGCGCTTTTTCACCGACGATCTTGAAGGTGGCGCGCACGCCGCGCTCGCGCAGTCCTTCGGCGAGCCGGAGCGCGGCGTCGTCGGAGGAGGGTTCGATGTAGTCTTCCGTGTCGAACCAGAGAAGCCAGTAGACGGGAGGCTGCGCCGCGGCGGCGGCGCAGAGCAGCAGCAGGCAGATCAGTTTCATGGGTCACCCCGCGAGTCCGGGCACGCCGCCGAGCGTCTTCGCCAGGCGCACGGCGCGGAGGATGGCTTCGGCGGCGGCTTCGGCGGCGGCGATGCCGAGCGCATCGGGGCGCGCATCCAGCGCGCCTGTGGCGAGCGCGATGCAGAGGTCGCCGTCGACGGAAGTGTGCACCGGCGAGATGGCGCGCACCAGCCCCTGCTGGCCCATCTGCGCCAGCCGCGCCGCCTGCACCTTGTCGAGCCGCGCGTTGGTCGCCACCACCGCGAGCGTCGTGTTGCGCCCCGGAATGGCCGGCGCCGTGCGGGATTTCATCAGCTCGGCCGAGTTGGCGAACTCGCGCGAACCCGCCGCCTTGCGCGTGCCGGCGACGATGCGGCCCGTGCGCGGATCCACGACATCGCCCCAGGCGTTCACCGCGACAAGGGCGGACACTTTGACGCCGCCCGCGAGCTCCACCGTAAACGTGCCGATGCCGCTCTTCATGGCGTGCGCAAGCCCGAGCGCCTTGCCCACGGTGGCGCCGGTCCCGGCGCCGGCGCAGCCTTCGGCCACCGGTCCGTCGTGGGCGGCGGCGGCAGCGGCCTCGCCCATCTCGCGCGTGGGCCGCACGTTCGCCTTCCCGATGGCCAGGTCGTACAGGATCGCACAGGGAACGATGGGCACCACGGCTGCGCCGGTCTGGAAGCCGACGCCTTTCTCTTCGAGGAAGCGCCGCACCCCGCTGGCGGCTTCCAGCCCGAAGGCGCTCCCTCCGGCGAGCACGACGGCATGCACATGCGGCGTCAAATGGAACGGGCTCATCACGTCCATCTCCTCCGTGCCCGTCGCGCCGCCCCGGATGTCCACGCCCGCCACAGCGCCCTTTTCGCAGAGGATGACGGTGCAGCCGGTCAGCGCCTCGTAGTCGGAGGCGTGGCCGACGCGGATGCCCGCGATGTCGGTGAGTCCTTTCATTACAGGAGAAACAGCGCCGTTTCCGAACCGCCGCAACCGCTATGCTAGCATCAAGTCAGCGAGAGGAACCGCCCCTTGCTGGATCTCCTCAAACGGCCCGTCTACACGTTTCAGGAATTCATCCTTCTTTCGATCCGGTCCATCCGGGGCGTGTTCCGCAAGCCCGCCTACTGGGGAGACACGGCGATCCAGATGGATCTGATCGGCGTGGGCAGCCTGCCCGTGGTCGGGCTGACCGGCTTCTTCAGCGGCGCGGTCATGGCCCTGCAGATGTCGCGCGCGCTGCAGACCTACGGGGCGACCTCGCAGGTGGGCAAGATCGTGGCGATTACCATGGTCCGCGAGATGGGTCCGGTGCTCACCGCGCTCATGGTGGCGGGGCGCAACTCCTCGGGCATGGCCAGCGAGCTGGGCTCGATGAAGGTGACCGAGCAGATCGACGCCATGCGGGCTCTCGGCACGGATCCCGTTCTGAAGCTCGTCAAGCCGCGCCTCCTGGCTACCGCCATGGTTCTGCCGCTGCTGACCGTCATCGCCGATTTCCTCGGGCTGGTAGGCGGCTGGATCGTGGCCTGCGTCATGCTGCAGCTGACGCCCGGCGCGCAATACTGGGAGACCGCCTGGCGCGCCATCGAGTACAACGATATCGCGCAGGGCCTCATCAAGCCCTTCTGCTTCGCCGTCGTTCTGGCCCTTGTGGGGTGCTATTACGGCATGCAGACCACCGGCGGCACGCAGGGCGTAGGCCGCTCCACCACGCAGGCGGTCGTGGTCGCCAGCGTCTGGGTCGTCGTCCTGACGTTCATCATCGGGCGCATCTTCACGAAACTCTGAGCAGCCATGAGTTCCGCGGCGAACCCTCCGGTGATGGCCTTTGACAGCGTCTGCCTCAGTTTCGGCGGCGACTGCGTGCTCGACGGAATCTCCTTTGAACTGGCGCGCGGCGAGACGCTCGTCATCCAGGGCGCCGCAGCCAGCGGCAAGACGCTGATCCTGAAGCTCGCGCTCGGCCTGATCCGCCCCACGCGCGGGCGGATCTTTTTGTTCGAACAGGACGTGACCGACTACAGCGACGAGCAGTGGAACGATGTCCGCGCGCGGATCGGGATGCTGTTCCAGGAGGGAGGACTGTTCGATTCGCTCACCGTGGAGGAAAACGTCGCCTACCCGCTGCTGAACCAGAAGCGCTCGCCGCTGACCGAAGCCGAAGTCCGGAAGCGCGTGGAAGAGTCGCTGGAGTTCGTCGAACTGGGGCACACGCTGGACAAGTTTCCCAGCGAGCTGAGCGGCGGCATGCGGCGCCGCGTGGGCATCGCGCGCGCCATCGTGACGCAGCCGGAGCTGCTGCTCTACGATTCGCCCACCGCTGGACTGGATCCGATCACCGCCACCACGATCATGGCCCTGATCGTCAAGGGGCGCGACGCCAGCCACGCCACCACCGTGATGGTGACGCACCGCCATCAGGACGGCGAACTGCTGGACCGATACCGCTGGGATCCCGCGGCAGGAGGGCTTGCGCCCGCCGAGCCCGGATCCACGCGCACGCGGTACATGGTGTTGCGCGAAGGAAGAATCGCGTTCCTCGGCACACCCGCCGAATTCGACGCCTGCGAGGACCCGTATGTGGCCAAATTCGCCAGCCGCTGAGGTTCGCCACGGATTCGCCACGATCGTGGGAAGCTAGGGAGAAGAGCCATGCCCTCCTCGCAAAAAGTCGCCTGGTCTCAGCTCCGCGTGGGCATCATGGCCATCGCCGCTCTTTCGCTGCTGGCCGTGCTCATTTTCCTGATGACCGGCGCCGACAACCCGTTTCAAGAGAAGGCCACCCTGTACACGTACATGATGGACTCGGCCGCGATGACCGAAGGCTCCGCAGTGCGCCTGAACGGCATCCTGATCGGCAAGGTGAAAAAGATCGAAATCACCGGCGATCCGGACAACCGGCGCGCCGTGCGGATGACGCTTCAGGTGGATCGCGGCGCGCTGCCTCTCATACCAGAAGACTCCATCATCGGTTTCAGCGCGGAGAACGTGCTGGGCTCGAAGTTCCTCAACATCCGCCGCGGCGCCAGCCAGAAGACCGTGGCGGATGGAGGCACGCTGCAGGCCCGCGATGACAAGGACTTCCTGGAAGTGGTGCAGTCCGCCATGCCGCTGCTGGATTCGCTGCAGTCGATTCTTCGCCGCATCGACGGGCTCATCGGCCACATCGAGTCCGGGCGTGGCAACCTGGGGCGGCTGATCAAGGACGAGCAGCTCTACACGCGGATCAACGATACGCTCGGCGACGTGCGCGAAATCACGGCGGCGGTGAGGCAGGGCAAGGGCACCATCGGGCATCTGGTATATGACGAGGGACTGTACGCGGACCTGCGCCGCACGCTGGCGCGTTTCGACCGCCTGGCTGAGGGGCTCGAGCGCGGCGAAGGCACCGCCGGAAAGCTCTTGAAGGACCCGGCGCTGTACGACGAGCTGCGCGGCACATCGAAGGAGCTGCACACGCTGGTCGAAAACCTGAACAAGGGCGAAGGCACCGCCGGCAAGCTGCTCCGCGACGAGGCGCTGCACAACCGGATCGTGGCGACGCTCGACCGGGTGAACTCCACGATCGACCGCATCAACGCCGGGCAGGGCACGCTGGGGCAGCTGATGACGAACCCCGCGCTCTATGAAAACCTGACAGCCACCAGCGCCCAGATGTCCGCTCTGATGCGCGACTTCCGCGCCAACCCGAAGAAGTTCCTGACCATTCAGCTCAAGCTCTTCTGATGGCGGCGCGCCTCCTCACCGTCAACGCCGACGACTTCGGTTTCACCCGCGGAGTCAACCGCGGCATTCTCGACTGTCACCAGAACGGGATCCTCACCGCCACGACGCTGATGGCCAACGGCGGGGCTTTCGAAGACGCCGTGCGTCTGGCGCGGGCGCATCCCTCGCTCGATGTGGGCGCGCATCTCGTGCTGGTGCAGGGCAGCTCCGTGCTCACGGGTGCGCCGCTGCCCCCGACTGTGCCGGCGCTCGTGCGCGCGCTCGCCCTGCGCCGCCTGGATCCGTACGGCGAACTGCGGGCGCAGATGGAGAAAATCCTCGCCGCCGGCGTGCGCGTAACGCATCTCGACACTCACAAGCACACACACCTGCTCCCGCCCGTACTCGATGCCGTCCTGCGGCTGGCCCAGCAGTACCGCGTGCGCTGGGTGCGGCGCCCCTTCGACCTGCCGCTGCCCGCCTCGCGGAACCCTGTTCCCGCAAGCGCCCGGCTGGCGCGCCGCGCCATGGCGCCGCTGGAGCGCCGCTTCGAAGCCTGGATCCGCGCCCGCGGGGCGCGCACGCCGGACCACTTCGCCGGCTTTCAGTGGACGGGGCGTTTCACGGCGGACGATGTCATCGCGCTGCTCGGCGCTCTGCCGGAGGGCGTCACGGAGTTCATGACTCATCCGGGCTACTGCGATGAGGAACTGCGGAGCGCACGGACGCGCCTGAAAGAAACGCGCGAGGCTGAACTCCGCGTGCTGACCGATGCGCGCGTGCGGCAGGCGCTGGATGAGTGCGGAGTACGGCTGGCTTCCTATTCGGACCTGGAGTCCTGCTGATGGCTGCAGCCGGCTTCAACGCCCGTAGTAAGCGGCGTTCTTCTGCGCGTACTCTTTCCACTTCTCGGGGAGATCGTCGAGCGCGAAGATGGCGCTGACCGGGCAGACGGGCACGCAGGCGCCGCAATCGATGCACTCCACCGGATCGATGTAGAGCATCTCCGCCTGTTCGTATGCGGGCTCGTCCTTGCGCGGATGGATGCAGTCGACCGGGCAGGCATCGACGCAGGCGGTGTCTTTGGTTCCGATGCACGGTTCAGCGATGACGTAAGCCATGGTTGAATCCCCTCTCTATAACAGAGTGAAACCCAGCAACCTCTTCCTTAGAAGCTAGCATAACGCCGGGAGATCTATCAATTTCAGCCATTTCCAGCCGATTTCAGCGCATCGCGGCCGGGTGGCGTACCGGAATTCCAGCCGCTGAATCCCGCCGTCAGGCGATGGGCGGGCGCGAGCCGGTTGACTACAATGGGCATGATGATCGCGCCAGTCCGAAAGGCTGTCTTTCCCGCCGCTGGTCTGGGCACCCGTTTTCTGCCCGCCACCAAGGCGATGCCCAAGGAGATGCTGCCGCTGGTGGACAAGCCTCTGATCCAGTACGGCATCGAAGAAGCCATCGCTAGCGGCTTGCGGAACATCGTTATCGTCACCGGGCGCGGCAAGACGGCTATCGAAGACCATTTCGACGTTTCGTTCGAACTGGAGCACCTGCTCGAGCTGCGCGGCAGGACGGAGACGCTGGAAGCGGTGCGGGCGATCTCGGACATGATCGACGTGGCGTATGTGCGCCAGAAGGAAGCCCTGGGGCTGGGCCACGCGGTGTTACGGGCCAAAGAGCTGGTCGGCGTTGAATCGTTCGCCGTCGTCCTGTCGGACGACGTGATCGACGCGGATGTCCCCTGCCTGCGCCAACTGCTGGGCGTGTATGAATTCTACGGAGCCTCGGTGCTGGCGCTGATGGAGGTGCCGCGGGAGCAGATCAGCGCCTATGGCGTTGTCGCAGCCGAGCCGCGGCCGCACGAGGACATGGATGGCAGGGTGTTCCGCATCCACGATCTCGTGGAGAAGCCGCCGCCGGACGACGCGCCGTCGAACCTCGCCATTATCGGCCGCTACATCCTGACGCCGGAGATCTTCACCGCCATCGAGAGCACGCCGCCGGGGAGAAACAACGAAATTCAACTGACCGACGCGCTCCGGATTTTGCTGAAAAACCGCCCGATCTACGGGGTGAAGTTCGATGGCAAGCGGTTTGACGCCGGCGACAAGCTCGGTTTCCTGCAGGCCACGGTCGAGTTCGCGCTCAAACGGAGCGATCTGGGTCAGGCATTCCGTTCCTACCTGGCGTCGCTCGGACTGTGTTGAGTCACCCCGCGACCGGAACGGGCAGCATCAGGGCCAGCAGCAGCGCACCTACCACCGCCAACAGCACGCGCACAGCCATGGAGGAGTCCTCCGTCCGCAGATTGTGCTCCCGGCCCGCCGCGTTGTCAAGCCTCCATGTACGGCATCGGCGGCGCCTTGCCGCGGAGCCGGGCGTAAACGGCGAGGGCGCCCCGGTGGTGCGCCGTGTGATCCCGGATCGCGCCAAGAATCGTGAAGCGCGGCGCGCCGCCCATGATCGGAGCGGGCGGCAGCTCGGACTCCCACTCCGAAGGCTCGTGGGCGGCAATGGCAGCCTTCCCGGCGGCGAAGGCGCGTTCCAGCCAGCGGCGCGCTTCGGCCAAAGACTTCACGGCGCGGACTTCGCGGTCCATCCCTTCCCAGTCCATCGAGAAGCCGTCAGGGCGGAAGGCGCCGAGGAAGAACCATTCGACGGTCTGGGCCACATGGGCCACGTGCTGCGCCGCAGTGAAGGCGCCTTCGGCGGGCGCGAAGCCGGAGTCTTCTTCCGTCAGGCTGCGGGTGGAGCGGTCGAAGTACTCTTTGATGTTGTCGAGATCCTGGGCGAGATCGGCGACGAGGTAGTCCTTCATGGAAGAGCCTCCTCCTTGCGGGGCAGGCTCCAGTGTCGCTGGACGGGGGAGCAAAGGCAGCTGTGCCGCGGCTTCAGCGCGCGGCCGTACAGGCGTCCCGGAGATGGCGCGAGGCCAGCATGCGCAGCACGACGAGGTCGGAAGCCTGGAAATACATGCGGGGCAGGTTCGCCATCTGCTCATCATCTTCCAGCAGATGATCCCGTACCAGCCCCCGGAACTCGTCCAGGGTCACGCCGAGCGCTCTGGCGGCTTCTGTCTCGTTGTAATAGCCTTTGGGCGGGCGAGTGGTTCTCATGCCGGTTCGCCTGGTTTCATCCCGATTCTAACCTGCCGCGGCGCCGCTGCTGAATCCGCAAAAGCTCTGAAATCCCCCTGTTTGGGGACACAGACCGCGGAAGCGGCCGCGGGACTTCGGTACTAAGGTTCACCCGTGGCGGCGGGAACGGTACACTGATTCGCGGAGGTCCGTCCATCATGGCATCGCGCCGCTCTCTCCATGGAGCCCATCCTTCCACCGAGGTTCTGACCCGCGGCTTCGATCCCCGTCTGTCGGTCGGCAGCGCCCGGCCGGCCGTCTTCCGGAGTTCGACCTACGTCTTCTCCAGCCCGGAGGCGGCCGAGCGCGCCTTCGCCCTGCTGACGGGCAGGGCCGAACTCGAGCCTGGAGAGCAGCCCGATCTCATCTACTCCCGATTCAACCACCCGAACGCTGAGATCCTCGAGGATCAGATCGTCCCTCTCGAAGAGGGCGCCGCATGGGCCATTGCCTTCAACTCCGGAATGGCGGCCATCATGACCACGCTGCTGGCCCTGCTCAAGCCCGGCGACGCGCTCGTTTACACCATACCGCTCTACGGAGGCACGCAACATCTGGTTCACGAGCTGCTCGAGCCGCTCAATATCCGCTGCATCCCTGTCATCGCGGGCCATTCGGCGGAGATCGACGAGGCGATCCGCTCGACGCCGGGGCTGAAGGCGGTCTTCATCGAGACTCCCGCCAATCCGACCATGGTGATGACCGACATCAAGCGCGCGGCGCTCACCGCCGCCTTGCTAGACCCGAAGCCGGCGGTGATCGTGGACAACACGTTCCTCGGTCCCGCGTTCCAGCACCCGCTCACGCTGGGCGCCGACTTGGTGGTCTACTCCGCCACGAAGTATCTGGGCGGATTCTCGGACCTTCTGGCCGGCGTCGTCCTGGGCGTGGATTCCGCTCCGGACAAGCCCATCCGCTCCCGCCGCGGCCTTTTTGGCAACATCCTGCAGCCGGACGAGTGCTGGATTCTGGACGGGCGGCTGCCCACGGTGAGCCTGCGCATGAACCGGCAGTCGAAAAACGCGCAGCGCATCGCCGAAGGTCTGGTGAAGCGGCCTGAGATCCGCCACATTTACTATCCGACGCTGTTCGACGACCCCGAGCAGATCCGTATCCGGCTGTCGCAGTGCGACTACCCCGGCGCGATGATCGCCTTGGACCTGCACGGCGGCAAGCCGGCGGCGTTCGAGTTTCTCCGTTCCATCCGTCTGGCCCACAACGCGGTGTCGCTCGGCGGCATGGAGACGCTGGTGTGCCACCCGGCGACGACGACGCACGCCGGCTGCAGTGAGGAGGAGCGGCGCATCGCCGGCATCACCGACGGACTGGTGCGAGTCTCGGCAGGCGTGGAAGACTGGCGCGACCTGCTGCGGGACTTCGAGCAGGCGCTCGACCGCGTGTCGGAGTTTCTGGCTTCGCAGGCTCAGACTTCGCGCTAGCGGAAAAACGTGCGCCAGAAGACGACGGTGAGGGCGTGCGTCACCATCGAAGCGCGGATGCCGCCCGAGCGGAAGGCCAGCCCGTAAAACACGCCCGCCACGGCGGCGACCAGCGCGAACCGCCAGTTGGGAAACTCGCGGAAGCCGAGATGCGCGAGGCCGAACAGCGCTGAAGCCGCCCACAAGCCCACCCGCGGCTGGAGCAGTCCGCGGAAGAAGAACTCCTCGCTCAGCGCCACCACCCAGAGGATGCCGAAAAACGTCGCCGCCGCGGTCAGCGCCACGGCTGGCCAGGCTGCTTCCGGCCGTGCCGGCCGGGCAAAACCGGTCATCACGGACAGCAGGAACGCCACGGGCCCGAGCAGCACGAAGTACTGCACGCCAATCCTCCACTCCCGCGGACCGGGCCAGAATCCGAAGCCGGCGCCCTCCGGTTTCAGATCACGCAGGATGGTCAGCAGCGTCGTGCGGATCCACATCAACTGCCCCAGGAATTCCATGCGCAGCTCTCCCGCCTGCGGATACAGCGGGCGGAAGGTTTTCAGCAGCACCGGCGCCGCCGCCAGCACCAGCAGCAGCGCCCACCCGTGCCTGGCCCGGCTCAGAGCCGGACTTGCGAGCACGAACGCCGCCGACATCGCGCCCAGCCAGAGCACGCTCTTCAGGCTGCTCTGCGGCAGCGCGACGTGATAGATGGCGCAAGAGAGCGGCGCGGCGGCAACCAGCAGCCGCGGCTGCCACCACTGACGCCAGCGCTCGCGCGCCATCGAGGCGTACAGGACCGCCTCCACCAGCACGGCGGCGGCGACCCATGGGATGAGCGATGGATCCCCGCCCAGTCTTTCCAGCCAGTGCATTCCCTTCAATCATAGGGCGCAGCGCCGGCGGAGCGCCCGCGCCGGGCGGGTGTACAATCAGGGCAAGCTCGCATCCTGAGAAAGAAAGGCAATCCAATGAACCGCCGTGAATTCGTTTCCACTTCCGCCGCTTCGCTCGCCGCCGCGCAGACGGGCGGCAAACGCCTCCCCATCCGGAAAGGCGTCTACTGGAGCATGCTCCCGTCGAAGCTCTCCATCGCGGAGCGCTTTGCGCTGGCCAAAGAATGCGGCTTCCAGTCCGTGGAGTGCCCCACCATGGACGAACCCGCCGCTGTGGAAGAAGTGCTCGCCGCCAGCCGCAAGACCGGGCTGCCGGTTCACTCAGTCATGAACCGCGATCACTGGAAGTTCCCGCTGTCGAGCCCCGATCCGGCGGTGGTCGAGAAGTCCATCCACTGCATGGAAACCAGCATCCGGAATGCGAAGGCATGGGGCGCGGAAACGGTGCTGCTGGTGCCGGCCGTGGTCAACGCGGAAGTCAGCTACAGGCAGGCGTGGGACCGCTCGACGGCGCAGATCCGCAAGCTGATTCCCCTGGCGCGCGAGAACAAAGTGATCATCGCCGCCGAAGAGGTCTGGAACAAGTTCCTGCTCAGCCCGCTCGAGTTCGCGCAATACGTGGACCAGTTCAATAGTCCGTGGGTCAAAGCCTATCTCGACGTGGGCAACATGGTGCTGTACGGATTTCCGCAGGACTGGATCCGCACGCTGGGCAAGCGGATCGCCAAGGTGCACCTCAAGGACTTCGCGTGGCGGTTCTACTCCATCCCGGGCAATCCGCCGCAGAAGAAGCGCGTGCCGGAGTTCGTCGACCTGCGCGAAGGCGAGATCGACTGGAAGGCGGTGCATCAGGCGTTCCTGGAGATCGGCTACCGGGGCGACGCAACCGTCGAGCTGCGCGGGGGCGACGCCGAGTACCTGAAGGAAGTGAGCCGCCGCGTGGATCTGATTCTGGAAGGCGCGTAAGCACGCCGGTGCGGCGCCACGCCAGAGGAGCGGTGCGGCCACGAGGAGGAGTCCGTGAAGAAATTCCTGCTGGGCATCGTTGCCGGATTCGTCATCGCCGGAGTGACGGCAGTGGTGCTGTTTTTCGCCGCGGTGAAGTTCGCACGCCGCGCTCCGGCGCCTCCGGAGGCGGCGTGGCTGTCGCTGCGCCTGGGAGGCGATCTGCCGGAGCTGCAGCCGCTGGTGCTGCCCCTGCCCGCGCTGGAGTCGAAAGCGCCGCTGACGGTGGGCGAAGTGTGGAGCGCGCTGCGGCGCGCCGCCCGCGATCCGCGCATCAAAGGCGTCCTGTTGCGCCCGCAGCGGATGGCCACGGGGTGGGGCAAGCTCGAAGAGATCCGGACGGGCATCGAGGAAGTCCGCAAGGCGGGCAAGCCCGTCCACGCGTGGCTGGCGAGTCCGGGAACGCGCGAGTATTACCTGGCCTCCGCGGCGGACCGCATCTCCATGGCGCCGGAAGACGTGCTGGATCTGCGCGGCCTGCGCGTCGAGGCGATGTATGTGAAGGGCACGCTCGACAAGCTGGGCGTGGAAGTGGAAGTCGAGCACGCTGGCAAGTACAAGGACGCGGGCGACATGTTCACGCGCACGGGCATGAGTCCGGAGACGCGCGAGGCGTTGAATGCGATCCTCGACGATCAGTACGAGCGCCTGTGCCAGACGCTGGCCGCGTCGCGGAAATCTTCACCGGAGAAGATCCGCGCCCTCATCGACGGCGGCCCTTATGTGGCGCCCAAGGCCGTCTCCGCCGGGCTAATCGACGAACTCGTCTACGAGAAAGACGCTGTGCAGAAGCTGGAGGAGAGCGCCGCGGGGAAGGAGAAGGGCAAAGTGACCGAGCTCGCCGCGCGCGACTACGTCCGCATCCCGCCTGACGCCAAAGGCAAGCGCGTCCGTCAGGTCGCATTGCTCGTCGCACAGGGCGGCATTCTCCGCTCCGCGCCGGCGGAGCTGTTCGGGGAACAACAGGCCATCACGCCCAAAGGCATCGAGCAGCAGGCGAAGCTGATCGAGAAGGACCCTTCCATCCGCGGCGTCATCGTGCGCGTGGACAGCCCCGGAGGCGACGCCGTGGCTTCCGACGAGATTCTCGAGCATCTCAAGAGGCTCTCGAAGAAGAAACCCGTGGTCTTCTCCATGTCCGATGTGGCGGCGTCGGGCGGCTATTACATGGCCATGACCGGCGATCCGATCGTCGCCTATCCGGGAACGATCACCGGCTCCATCGGCGTCATTTACGGGAAGGCGAACCTGCACGGGCTGTACGGCAAGATCGGCATCAACAAGGAGATCCTGAAGCGCGGCCAGTTCGCCGATCTCGATTCGGACTTCCAGAAGCTGACGCCCGAAGGCCGGGCGCGGCTGCGCGAGACGATCGACTTCATTTATGCGGGCTTTCTCAAGCGCGTTTCCGAAGGGCGCCGGAAGAAGGTGGAGGAGATCGAACCCTTCGCTCAGGGACGCGTGTGGTCCGGGCAGCGCGCGCTCCACCATGGCCTGATCGACGCCACCGGCGGTCTCGATGCCGCGTTGCGGCTGCTGCGCAGGAAGGCGGGCATCGCCGATGACGAGATGGTGCGGCTCGTCGTCTTCCCTTCCCCCAGGAGCTGGTTCGACATCTGGTTCCGCCCCGCGCCCTCGGACGAATCCGCGTGGGACGCGGAGACGGCGCTGCTGGCTCGCCGGCTGCCCGCGGGGCTCGCCCCCTGGCTGGCAGGCGGATTCCTGCGTGTGCTGCCGTATCAGATCCGCATCCAGTAGCGCGCTTCCCGCGCGGCGGGAACCGCGCCGGAAGGCCGGAAGAAGCGGCCTCAGGCCGCCCGGCTGAGGCTCGGAGAACCCGCGGCCCGGCTCAGGCGCGGCGCGGACCGCGAATCAGGAGAGCTTCCGCCTGAGCAGCTCGCTCACGGCAGCCGGGTTGGCTTGGCCGCGCGTGGCCTTCATCACCTGGCCGACAAAGAACTGCATCACGCTGGTCTTGCCCCCGCGGTACTGCTCCAGCTGTTTCGGATTGGCGGCGATCACCTGATCGATGATCCGCTCCAGTTCGCCCGCGTCCGACATCGCACGCAGCCCTTCGCGCTCCATGATGGCGCGAGCCGATTCGCGCGATTCAAACATCTTCGGCAGAATCTCTTTGGCCAGCTTTCCGGTGAGTTCGCCTTTCTGGACCAGCGTGATCAGCTCGCCGAGCCGCTCCGGCGGCACGGGACAGAGGGCGATATCCAGGCTCTGCCCGTTCAGCAGCGCCGCCAGGTCTCCGGTCACCCAGTGCGCCGCGGCGCGGGCGTCGCCGCAGGCTTTCACCACGGCTTCGAAGTAATCGGCGAGCTCGCGCGAAGCAGTCAGCACCTGCGCGTCGTACTCCCGCAGCCCATACTCGCCGGTGAACCGCCGCCGCAACTCCTCGGGCATGGCAGGCATGGAGGCGCGGATGGATTCCAGCCACTCCCCGCCCACCTCCAGGGGCAGCAGGTCAGGTTCGGGGAAGTAGCGGTAGTCATGCGCCTCTTCCTTGCTGCGCATGGAGAGCGTCTCGTCCAGATCCGGATCGTAGAGGCGCGTCTCCTGCGCGACGCGTCCGCCGGACTCGAGCAGCGCCACCTGCCGCGAGATCTCGAAAATCAGGGCCTGGCGCAGGAAGCGGAACGAGTTGAGGTTCTTGATCTCGACCTTGGTGCCGAACTCCGGAACGCCGCGGCGGCGGACACTGACGTTGGCGTCGCATCGCAGGTTGCCTTTCTCCATGTCGCAACTGGAGACGCCGGCGAACTGCATGGCCAGCTTCAGCTCAGTCAGATACTGGTAAGCTTCGTCGGGGCTCCGCAGGCCGGGCTCGCTGACGATCTCAGCCAGCGGAGAGCCGGTGCGGTTCAGATCGACATAGGAGAAGCGGTCGCTGTCGCGGTAGCCCTCGTGAGAGCTCTTGCCGGCGTCGTCTTCGAGATGGAGCCGGTGCACGCCGATGCGCTTCGGACCTGCCGGAGTCTGGATCTCCACCCAGCCGTTCTCCGCCAGCGGCTGATCGTATTGGGAGATCTGGTAGCCCTTGGGCAGGTCCGGATAGAAGTAGTTCTTGCGGGCGAAGACACTGTGCCGGCGGACTTCGCAATGGAGCGCAAGCGCCGCGCGTATGCCGAGCTCGACAGCCGCGCGGTTCAGCACCGGCAGCGCTCCCGGCATGCCCAGGCAGACGGGGCAGACGTTGGTATTGGGTGAGGCGCCGAATTCGTTGAGGCAGCCGCAGAAGATCTTGGTGCGGGCGCCGAGCTGCACATGAACTTCCAGCCCGATGACGGGCTCGTACAGCTCCAGTTGCTCTGGCGTGGCCAGCGGGGGCGCGGCGGTGCTCATGCCTTCGATTGTAAAGGCCGCGGGCGCCGCTGCGTCATGTCTCCAGAGGGAGGCGGATCTCCAGCCCCGCGCCCCGCGCCGGATGCGATTCGACGGCGAGGCTGCCGTCGAGCGCCCGGACGCGCCGCATGATGCTCTGCGGACCCATGCGCAGCAGCTCGAGCTCTTCCAGAGTGAACCGCCCCGAAAAGGGGAAACCCGTGCCGTCGTCTTCGATCCGCAGCCCGATTTGCCCGTTCTGGCGGTCCAGCGTGACGGCGGCGCGCGAGGCGGCCGAGTGTTTGCGGATGTTGTTCAGCGCCTCGCGCACGATCTGGATGATTTCGGGACGGGCTTCCAGATCGTCATGCATCGCCTCGGGGGCGGCGCGGAACGTGGTCGGGATGCCCGAGTCCTTCTGGAAAAAGCCCGCCGTGGAACGCAGGGCGGCCGCCAGTCCGGCGCCGTCCACTTCCACCGGGCGCATGCCGCGGATGAAGCTGCGGACCTCGGTCACCTGCCGCGCACAGATCTGCTGCAGCTCGCGCAACTCCTGCATGCCCGCCTCCACATTGCGCTCGAGCATCTTGCGGAGGATCTCCAGCCGCATCTGGATCGAGATGAAACTCTGCAGCGGCCCGTCGTGGAAATCGGCGGCAATGCGCTCGCGCTCATCCTCCCGCGCCTTCTGCGCTTCCAGCCGGCTGTGCACCGCCTGCCGCGACGCCGCCGAAAGCCGCTCCAGCAGGCTCTGCCGCTGCAGCGCCACGATGCAGCCGAACATGCCGAGGATCAGCAGCAGCGGCTGCAACCGCTCCATGCCCGCCGGCTCCAGGCTGTTGACGAAGGCCAGCGTGAGCACGGCCGTCAGCAGCACGTCGCGCCACTCCAGCAGCGTGGACGCCGCCAGAAAGAGGTAGAAAGCGGCAATGGCCTGAAGCCAGAAGCGCTGCTCCCCCGCCAGCGCCACGCAAAGCAGGAAGGCGGCTACATCCAGGGCGGTATTCAGCAGCCCTCCGCGGTCGATGCGCTCAGCCCAGCGCCAGAAGATCGAGACCAGGCTGTACACGGTCACCACGGAGAGAATGAAGATCCACGTGGCCGATTCCAGCCAGCCCTCCGCGAGCAGAATGCCGAGGCAGGCGCCGGTGACGAGCGCCCGGAGCACGCTCAGATAGCGCCGCCAGAGGTATGGCAGCACCATCTGGTCGGCGTGAAACATGCCCGCCTCACCTCACATAAAGGTACAAAGTATGCGCGCGGCCCTCGCCGTCGTCCTCGATGTGCTCTTCTTTCACCGGAGTCCAGCCGGGAATGCCGAAGTCATGCGCCACCACGCGCGCGCCCTTCTTCAGCTGCTTTTCGAGCAGCGGCCTCGCCTTCTCCACTGCCGTGGGCAACAGATAGATGGTCACCAGATCGGCGTCGGAGTAATTCTGTTTCAGGAGATCGCCGTGGATGATGCGGGAGCGCTTCTCCAGCCCGAGGGCGCGGATGCGGTCCATGGACTGCTTGACGAGGTCCGCGTCGAACTCCACACCGACGGCGTTCGCCTTGAAACGGTCCGCCGCCATGATCACGATGCGGCCATCGCCCGAGCCAAGGTCGTACACCTTCTCGCCGGCTTTCAGTCCGCCGAGCTTCAGCATGCGTTCGACCACGGTTTCCGGCGTCGGATAGTACGGCGCCAGTTTCTCGCCCTTGTCCTGGGCGGACACGAACACGGCCGCCAGCAGAGGCAGCGCGAAGCGCAAGACTCTCATGAGACCTCCCAAGTCATGGAACGGCGTAGATCCGCACGGAGTTGCTGCGGACGCCGCCCGCTTCCACGCTCAACTCGTGAATGCCTTCGTCGAGCAGGGCGGGCAGCTCGGCTTCCACGAGATAAAAGCCCACATAGCCGGGCGCGAGCGTGGCGCGGCGCACATCGAGCGGAACCGCGCCCAGCCAGACACGGACCGGCGCCGCCACTGCAGGCGGGTTCTCCTGCGGCGCCGGAAGCCCGGCGGGCCAGGACGGCTCCACGCGCCCCAACCCGCTCATCAGGATCTGGAGCGTCATGCCGGGGCGCGCCGGGTTCATCAGCTCCACCGGCGCGCCGGTGTCGGCGTCGAGCACCATCGGAGTGCCTTCGTGGTCGACCAGAATGGCTGGCGATGCCGGGGCCAGGGCCAGTCCGAAGGAGAGGCGCTGCGCGCCCGTTTCCAGCAGCACGGCCACCGAGGCGCCTGTCAGTTCAAACGGAAGCTGGATCTGGGACTGCTCCTCGCCCGAGTCGAGCACCGGTGCGGGCCGGCCGCCGGCCGAGGCGGAAGCGGCGCGCGCTCCGACCAGCGTCATCAGAGCGCCGGGCGCGGCGGGCCGGGCGGAGAGATCCGCGCTGTGCACGAGACGCGGGGCGCGCCGGCGGTGCGGCGCGGGCGCCGCGAACACCCCGTGCCCCTCCACCGCCGCCAGCAGGGTCAGGCCGCCATCATCCAGCCGCACGTCGCGCACCGGGGCGCGCGGCAATCCCTCACCGGCGGGCTGCCACGGCGTGGCGGGAGACGGGTTGCGCAGGTCGCCGATCGTCCAGTACAGGCCTGCTTCCGTGGCCGCATAGATGGCGCCGGTCTCGCGATCGGCGGCGACGGAATACACATTGCCGGGCGGCAGCCCGGCAGAGAGATCATCCCACCACGCGCCTCCATTCAATGTCCGCAGCAGGCGCGGCGCGCCCTCGGCCCCGCCGGCCAGAGCGGCGAGCGCGACGTTGCGGTCTTCGCCGTCGGTCCAGATGCGCAGAACCTGGCCCGCCCCCTGCGGCTGAAAGGAACGCCAGGTGCGGCCTTCATCGGAGCTCGCCAGCAGACGTCCATCCGCGCCGCCCAACCACAGCGCGCCACCCTCCCGAGCCACGGCCGTGATGGGAACGCCCAGTTCCATCTCCCACCGCCTCCGCACCGCCGCTTCTCGCTCCACCACGCCGTCGACGGCAGGGAACCACCCCAGGCGCTGCCCCGGATACCATTCGAACTCTTCCAGCCGCCCCCCGCGCTCCACCGCGATACGGACACCGCGGCTGCCCGCGGGCGCGGCCAGGATGCGGCGCACGGGCAGGGAAGGCAATCCCTCGTTCAGCCCCGCCCACGAGCGGCCCCCATCCTGCGAGAGCCAGACGCCCGAGTCCGTGGCAGCGGCGATGCGCTCCGGATTGCCAGGATCGGCGGCCAGATCGCGCACGGCTCCACCCAACAGCGAGCCGCCTTCCCAGGCGGTCAGATTTTTCCAGGTAGCCCCGCCGTCATCCGAACGCCAGACATGGCGCCCGCCAGCATACCGGACGGGATCCACCGCCAGGATGCGCACACCGGCTTCCGGCTCACCTGCGATCTCCGTGGCGGCGAGCGGTGGGCTGGCTTCCGGTGCCAGAGCCCAGCCTCCCCTGCCGTCCTCCCTGTACACGCGGCCTCCGGGCAGACCGGCCAGAAGCCGGCCGGAGGGGGCGAACCAGACCCGCTCCACAGGGCCGCCAGCCACCGATGCCTGGCCCGCCACCAGCGAAGTGTTGCCGACCCGGCGCCACGCCAGGGTCTGTGCGTGGACGGACGGGACGGCCGCGGCAAGCGCCGCCAGCAAACTGAATGTGGCCGTTCGACTCACGCCTGCGTCTATTCTACCCCGACACCATCGTCCGGCTGGCCGCAATTCTCCAGACATCCCGTTGACATTTCAATGAATTCTGTCATCGGACCTTTTCTTGCTAAGCAATTTTGGTGGTACATTAGAGCTTCGAGGTCCCGATGAAGAGGACCGTGCACCTGCCGTACGCCCGGTGGGCGGCGCTGTTGTGTCTGCTGCTGCCCGCGCTGCCGGTGTCCGCACAGTTCTGGAACAGCTCAGCCAGTTCTGCCGCAGCCACTGCGGTCACTGTGCAGGGCAACGTCTCGCTGCTGCGGGACTCCTATCTGTGGGCGGTGAACTCCGGCGATCTGGTGCTGCCGCAGCAGATCATCGTGACAGGACCGGACGGATACGCCGTCTTCCGCGTGGCCGATGGCAGCACGTTCGAGGTGTTCCCCAATTCACGCGTGACTTTCCGGGCCAACACCGGCAACTGGCGCGATCTGGTGGACGTCTGGCTTGGACGGATCCGGGTGCAGATCCAGAAGCTCGGAGGCGCGCCCAATTTCAACCGCGTCCACACGCCGACTGCGGTGATCTCCGTGCGGGGCACGGTGTTCGACGTGAGCGTGGATCCGTCGGACGAGACCACGCACATTGTGGTGGAAGAGGGGCAAGTGGCCGTGGAGCATCGACTGATGCCCCGTGACGGCGACCCGAAGATTTTGAACGCCGGCGAAGAGCTGGTGGTCTACCGCAACAGCCCGCTCTCGGCGTTGCGGGGGCTGGACCGCGGCCGCGTGATGCGGTTCATGGCGGACATCGTCTGGCAGATCCTGATCCGGACTCCCCGGCTCCCCGGAGGCGGGGGTAGCGGTCCGGCCAACGTCCCGGCGCCACCGCCCCCGGCGGGGGGAGGCATTCCGGGCGACACTGGCGCGACGCCCCCGCCCCCGCCTCCCCCTC
>DYJN01000024.1:27073-49913 GCA_020723085.1 Arcobacter sp. | reverse complement strand
GCGAAGGTGCCGGATCAGGCTGTCCCCTTCGGTTCCTTCGGTTCTTCGGTTACCAGAAGATCTTGAGGGCGAACTGGAACTGGCGGGCGTCGTGCGCGGAGGTGAAGGCGAGCGGGCTTGTGGGCGGCGCGCCGGCGATGCCCTCGATGCGCGCCGGCAGGGCGCCGAGCGGCACGGCGCCCACGGTGTTGTTCACGGTCCGGAAATTCGTCCGGTTGGCGAGATTGAACCCCTCGGCGAGAACCTCGAGCGCGGTGCTTTCGCTGGCGAGGCGGAAACGGCGCGACAGGCGCAGATCGAAGGTGAAGAGATTGGGTCCGCGGCCGATGTTGCGGCCGGCGGGATAGGGCCGGTCGTTGGTCGTGTAGTTGTCCCCGTTGACGTCGAGGCCGGCGAGGACGTTGAAGGGACGCCACGAGTTTGCCGAGAAGATGGGCGCGAGATCCCAGCCCCGCAGCAGGGCGTTTTGCGCGGGCGACTGGTAAAGGGCGTAGATCACGGCGCGGTGGGTGTGGTGGAAGGCCGACGCCGACCGCTCGCAGCGCTTGCAGAGCTGATCCATCGGAGAAAAGTCCGAGTTGAAATCGGTGAAGTCGTCGATCGCCTTCGACCAAGTGTAGTGGCCGGTGAGCGCGAAGTTGCGGTTCAGGCGGCGCTGCACCTGGAGGATGCCGGCGTGATAGACGGCGTTGCCGTCGTAGGTAAAGATGTTTTTCTGGAGCAGCGTGGGATCGATGCGCGCGTACTGGGGCGTGCCATTGGGATTGCGCTGGCCCGTGTAGACGAGGTTGCGGCCCGTGATGCGTGCGAAGCCGAGGCCGTGGTTGTAATTCCACGCCGCGGAGACGGCCCATTCGCCGAAAGCGCGCTCGATCTCGAAGCTCGCCTGCTGCGCGTACCCCTGCCGGAGCGGGTCGGAGCCGAACTCGACGCGCAACGGCAGCCCGGGGCCGACGGGCACGCCGAACTGTTTCAGGTCCTGCGGGGTGATCGGCCTGCTGCCGATGACGCCCTGCCGGAGCAGGCCCTGATAGATGTCGGCGGAGGTCGCGGGGCGTCCCGTGGCCGGGTTGATGATCACCGGAATGCCCGTAAGCGGCACGAACACCTGGTTGATATAGCGGCCGCTGAGCGCATCAGCGACGTTGGCGATCTGAAGATTGGTGGGCGAGAAGAAGACGCCGTAGCCCCCCCGGATGACGGTCTTGCCTTCCTTGCCAGGCGACCAGGAGAAGGCGAAGCGCGGGCCGAAGTTGTTCTTGTCCGTGCCGATGACGGACTCGTTGCCTTCAACATCGTAGCGAAGGCCGAAATGGAGCGTCAGGTTGCGGCGGGCGCGCCAGGCATCCTGAACGTAGAGGCCGAAGCGCCTGGACCAGCCGGTCCAGCGGGGATCGCCGAAGCCCTGCTGATAAAACGTGGGCAGGCCGAGCGCGAAGGCCTGAAGAGCACTGACGGGCTGGGCGAGCGCGGGCAACAGGGCGGACTGTCCGGCGGCCTGGAGATACTGGCTGATCTGCTGGACGGCAGCCGCGCCGGCGGCGCCGGCGATGATGTTTTGCAGGGGCACGGCTTCGCCGAAGTTGAAGCGGCCGCTGAAAAAGGTCTCGGTGTTGGCGAAGTCCCGCACCGGGTTGATGTCGAAGCCGAATTTCAGATCGTGCGAGGAGGAGTGCCGGTTCCAGTTCTGCATGATCTGGTAGTGGCGCTCCTCGGTACGGGAGGGCAGAAAGATTTCGCGTCCGAAGAAGCCGAAGCCGGTCACGTTCAACTCAGGCCCGAAAGCATCGACAGTGCGCACGGCGATGCGGTTGTAGTTGAACATGAGGCGCGTCTCGACCACCCAGGCTGAATTCAGGATGATCGAGTCGCTCAGCATCGAAGTGCCGTCCCAGATGTCGAAATTGCGGCCGCGGTTGTAGGCGACGAGCGCGCCGAACTGGTTGTTCTGGTTATCGAGCGAGCCGAGGCTGCCGCGCCAGTAAAAGTTGTGACGGTCGCTGAAGCGGTGGTCGAGGCGCAACGAGAAGAGGTTGCTCGACTCGCTGAATGGAAAGACGCCGCTGTTGGCCTGGAAGATGCCGGTGACGAACGGATTGGCGGCGGGCGTCAGAGCCCCGGTGAGCGCCCGGCCAAGGGCGGCGAGTTGCGGAACCGGGCTCGAGCGCAAGGCGTTCAGCAAAGGCTGCTGGGAGGCGGCGGGAGCGTTGAAGGCGCTGCGGTCCTGGAGGATGGGCACGAAGGTGGATTCGTGGCGGTCAAGCCGCTCGTAGGCAGCGAAGAAGAAGGAGCGGTCGCGGCGGAGAGGGCCGCCGGCGGTGGCGCCTGCCTGGGAGCGGGTGTAGGCGGATTTCTGAGGATCGAAGAAGTTGCGGGCCTGGATGTCGCGGTGGCGCAGGAAGCCGAAGAGATTGCCGTGAAACTGGTTGCTGCCGCTGCGGGTGACGATGTTGACCGTGCCGCCGCTGGACCAGCCGAACTCGGCGGAAGCCGTGTTGCGGTTGATCTGGAACTCCTGCACGGCCTCCTGGCTAACGCTCAGGCGCACGCCGCCGGAGTTGATGTAGTTCTCGGCTCCGTCGATGTAGAAGCCGTTGCCGCGGCCGTTGCCGCCGCCGAAGCTGATGCCGGACTGCGGGGTCTGAGCCACGCGGTAATCGGTTCCGTCAGCCAGTTCCTGCGTGGAGGAGGTCGCCGGTGACAGGAGGGCGAAGTCAAGGTAGTTGCGGCGGTTGATGGGCAACTGGGTGATGCGCTCGCGGTCGATGGTGGTTGCCTGCTGCGCGCGCTCGCTGTCCACAACGGAAGGCTCGGCGACCACCTCGATCACCTGCTGAAGTTCGCCCACTTCGAGGCGCACGGGCAAAGTAAAGGTGTCGCCCACGCGGACTTCAACCTGTTCGAACACCTGCGGCGTGAAGCCCTGCGCTTCCACACGCACCCGGTATCTGCCTGGAGGCAGAACCGGAAAGACGAACTCGCCGGCTTCATTGCTTTCGGCGTTGCGCTGGATGGCGCGATCCGGGTCCGAGGCCTGCAACTTCGCGCCGCGGATGGCGGACCCGCTGGCGTCTGTGACGGAGCCCCAGATTTCACCTGCATTGCTCTGCGCCTGCGGGTATGCTGGAAGACAGGCACAGGACGCGATGGCCAGAATCATCAACGACTTCATTGCACAACTCCCCGGCTGCGCCCGGACTGGTTCATGAGCGCACTTTTCGGATTGTAACAGGATCGGATCATGAAGCAACCAGTACTTTTCATTCCTTTTTTGATGGCCTTGGGAGTGCCGTCCGCCGGCGCGCCCGCCATGCGGGCGGGGGCGGCGAAGATCGACATCACGCCTGAGGGTCCGGTCTGGATGTCGGGCTATGCGGCGCGGAACAAGCCGAGCGAGGGCGTGCTGATGCCGCTGTGGGCGAAGGCGCTGGCGCTGGAGGACTCGCGGGGGAACCGCGCAGTGATCGTGACGGCGGACCTGATCGGGCTGCCGATGGAGCTGACCGATGTCGTGGCGGCGCGGGCGATGGAGAAGTACAAACTGGAGAGGCAGGGGCTGGTGTTCAACGCTTCGCACACGCACACGGGACCGGTGGTGCGGGGCAATCTCTCGGTGATGGAGCCGCGGCAGGCGCCGCACCGGGAGGCGCTGGCGGCGTATCGCGAGAAGCTGCAGCAGAAGCTGCTCGACGTGATCGGGGCGGCGCTGGCGGATCTGGCGCCGGCGGAGCTGGCGTTCGACTATGGCGAGGCGCGGTTCGGAGTGAACCGGCGGCAGTTCACGCCCAAGGGCGTTGTGATCGGCGTGAATCCAGAGGGACCAACGGACCCGCGCGTGCCGGTGCTGCGGGTGATGTCGCCGGCGGGGAAGGTGCGCGCCGTCCTGTTCGGGTATGCGTGTCATAACACAACGCTGACGGCGGAGTTTTATCAATTGAGCGGCGATTACGCGGGCTACGCGCAGGCGGAGATCGAGAAGGAGTTTCCGGGCGCGGTGGCGCTGTTCCTGCAACTGTGCGGCGGCGATCAGAACCCGAATCCGCGCAGCAGGCTGGAGTATGCCGAACAGCACGGGCGAGGGCTGGGAGCGGCGGTGGCGCGGGTGGCGCGGACGAAGATGCAGCCCGCCGGCGGGCGGCTGCGCGCCGCTTACCAGCTTGCGGCGCTGCCGTTTGCGCCGCACACGCGGGAGCAGTTCGAGCGCGAACTGAAGGACGCGAATGTCTTCCGGCAGCGGCGGGCGGCGCTGATGCTGAAGCTCTATGACGAGCGGCGCGAGCCTCGGCTGCTGCGGTATCCGGTGCAGGCGGTCAGCGTGAATCCCGGATTCACGCTGATCGCGCTGGGCGGCGAGGTGGTGGTCGACTACGCATTGTGGGCGTACAAGGAGTGGCCGCAGGAACGGCTGATTGTGGCGGGGTACTCCAATGACGTCGCGTGTTACGTTCCGAGCGCACGGGTCCTGCGCGAAAGCGGCTATGAGGCGGTGGATTCCATGATCTATTACGGGCAGCCGGGGCCATTCCTCGAAGAAGTGGAGGAGCGCATTCACGACGCAGTGCGGCAGGTGATGAAGCGGGTGGGGCGGTGAGTGGGAGGGGCCCCGAGCTAGACTGGCGTCATGGCCCGGTTCGGCGCGATTGAAGCAGGCGGCACGAAGTTCATGCTGGCAGTGGGAGAGGACCCGCTGCGGCTGGAGGAGGTGACGCGAATCGCCACCTCCCCTGAGCCGGCGGAGACGATGGCGGCGGTGGTCGAGTATTTTCGCAAGGCGGGACCTCTGGACGCGCTGGGGGTGGCGACGTTCGGCCCGGTGGATTTCGCGAGCGGATGCATTACGACGACGCCGAAGCTGGCGTGGCGGAACTATCCGTTGCGCGCCGTGCTGGAGCAGGAACTGCGCGTGCGGGTCGGGTTCGACACGGACGTGAACGGCGCGGCGCTGGCGGAGGCGCGCTGCGGCGCGGGGCAAGGGATCGAGGATCTGGTGTACTTCACGGTGGGCACGGGGATCGGCGGCGGCGCCGTCGTGGGCGGGCGGCTGGTGCACGGGCTGATGCATTCGGAGATGGGACACCTGTTAGTGCGGAGAGCTGCCGAAGAAGCGCCGGGATTTGCAGGCGTTTGTCCGTACCACGGCGATTGTCTGGAGGGAATGGCGAGCGGACCTGCCATGGAGGCGCGATGGGGGCGCCGGGCGGAGGCGCTCCCGGAGAATCATCCGGCGTGGCGCGTGGAGGCAGACTACCTGGCGCAGGCGTGCGTCAATGTGGCGTGCGTGCTGTCGCCGCGCGTGATCGCGCTGGGCGGAGGCGTGATGGAGCAGCCGCAGTTGCTCGAGAGGATCCGCGGGCGCGTGGCGGAGTACGCGAACGGGTATTTCCCGCTTCCGCGGATCGAGCGGCCGGCTCTGGCGTATCCGGGTCTGAGCGGAGCGCTGATCCTGGCGCAGGAGGCGGCACGATGAGGCGGAACATTTCTTCGGGAACGCGTTGGGAAAAGAGCGTGGGCTATTCGCGCGCCGTGCGCATCGGTCCGCATGTGTGGGTGGCAGGAACTACGGCAATGGAGGCAGACGGACAGGTGGTGGGCGAGGGAGACGCCTATGCGCAGGCGGCGTTCATTTTCCGCAAGATTGAAGCGGCACTCAAGCAGGCAGGTGCGGAGCTTCGAGACGTGGTGCGCACGCGGATGTACCTGGTGTCGCTCGACGACGAGGCGGCTGTGGGGCGGGCGCACGCTGAGGTTTTTCGGGAGATCCGCCCTGCGGCGACGATGATTCAGATTGCAGGGCTCGTGGATGTGCGGCTGCGGGTCGAAATCGAGGTGGAAGCGTACGTTCAGAGCTGAGGGCTTTCGGGAGAGCGGGGGCAGTGGGGCCTGACCTTATCTTGGAGTAGCGCGGAGGGGAGAAGCGGGGCGGCCCCTGAAGGGAAAATGGGAAAACTGCGCTCCTATGGCCCTTTCTGAAAAGGGAAAAGGCGCCCCGATTGGGGGCGCCTTTTCCGTGTTGCCGGATCCGGCAGCTCTTAGAAGAAGAAGCTGAGCTGGAGGCGGGTGGAACGCGGTCCCTGGAAGCTGTTGGCGAGACCGTAGAGCGGGCTGACGCGGATGCCTTGTTCCAGCATCAGATTGCGGGTGTTGAATCCCTTGAAGATATCCGTGTCTTGGTCGAACTGGAGCTGGCCGTCATCGGGGTGGCCGAGCCCCGGGTTCTTGTTGGTCACAATGCTCGAATTGAACAGATTGAACACGGTGAATTCGAACCGGATCTTCATGCTTTCCCGGCTGGAGAAAGGCATGAAGTCGTGCATGAGGTTGAGGTCGAAGTTGTAGAACACGGGAGTGCGGCCCATATCCCCGCGGTTATAAGGGTACACAGGAACCGAGGAAATCGCGTTGATTTGGCTCGTCAAGGGGATGCCCGAGTAGACCGCGATGTTGGGTGACAAGGTCGTGTTGCCCAGGAAGCTCTTTTGCGTGTAACCGCCGAAGAATTTCAGCGTGTGCGGGCGGTCAGTGGCGAGCCGCCCCTCCGACATCACGCCTTGCTCGGTGTAGCCGAGCCAGGGCAGGTCGAAGTAACGGTTGACGTTCGGGCTGGTGCGCCCGTTTTCGTCCGAGCTGGCCAAGCCGGAGTAATTGCCGTACATCCGGGACCAGGTGTAGCTGAGCGCGTACTGATAGCGCTGGGCGAAGCGCTTGTCGAGGCGGAGCTCGATGGCATCGTAATGGCGCTTGGCCTTCGGCGTGACCGGAATGCCGGGCTGCCAGGTCTTGGGATCGATGGTGATGCCTTCTCCGGGATTGGCAATGAAGTAAATCTCGCCTCCGGGCCCCAGGGTGCCGACATCCTCGATGGTCCGGATGAGGCGGCGGTTGGTATACCGGATGGAAGCGACCAGGGTGGGAGAGATGCTGTAGTCGTATCCCAGGTCGAACATCCGCTGTTTCATCGGCTTGAGATCGGGATCGATCGTCATCCCCGTGCAAGCCAACCCCTGCTTCTCGCAGGCCTGCGGGTCGTTGGAAGGGATGCGCCAGTCGACCAGCTCATAGAACGTCCCCGGCAGTTTCTTCGGGTCGGACGGGTAGCCGTAGGTCTTCATCTGCGCGTAAATGTTGGGGTCGGTGATGCCGTAGTAGGCGGTGTAATAAATGTCTCCGCCGAAGGAGCCGCGCGGCATCTCGTACTTCATCACGTCATAGAAGTAGCCCCACGAGGCGTAGAAGCGCATCTTGCCGTCTCCCGTCGGGTCAAAGGCGCCGCCGATGCGCGGCGAAATCTTCTTGTCCCAGTTGAATTTGATCGGCGGCGCCGCAGCCACGCCTTCCTTCTTATAGCTGGGCAGGTATTCACGCTCGGTGCGGAGTCCGAGATTGAGGGTCAGATGCTTGTTGACGCGCCAGTTGTCCTGGAAAAAGATGCCCTGGTTGGTGCTGGATGCCTGGCCATATTGCCCGTAAGTCAGCCACAGGTAGTAGCCGTATGGCCCTCTGAGGCGGCCCGTGCACTGTTCGGTGATGCAGGGGTGATCGCGGTTCCAGTAGAACTGGTAGCGGCCGGCGGGGTAGGAGAGGTTCTTGACATCGTTCTCGAGCCGGTTATACTGCCAGCCCACTTTGATGTTGTGCTGCCCGCCGAAGGTGGCGAGGTAGCTGCCGTCCGCATTGAGGTTGACGCGCTTATAGATATCGTAGTCGCGGCGCCCGGCGCCGAGCTGCTGCCAACCGGCGCTGGCGACCCGGAGTTCGGCAGGCAGGTCGTACATGGTATTGGGCACGCTGTAGACGTACGGGACCATCGACTGGCCCACAGCATAGCGGTTGGTGCTGTTGTTGTAGTTATAGCCGCCGCGGAAGCTCAGCACGAGCTTGCTCGACGCGAGGTAGTCCACCTGGCCGGTGAGGATGTTGCCTGCGGTGTAGTCTCCCAAGCCGGCCCAGTCGCGGGTGGGCGAATCGGTCCCCTGACGAGCCGGCAGGTATCCTTTGGTGTAAGTCGGATTCCACACCCACGAGGCGCTCATGCGGAGCTGGCTGATGGGCGCGAAATCCAGCTTGTTGGCCGCATAGTGCTGCCGGTACTTCTGCTCGAACGTGCTGGTCTGATTGTTGGACAGGAAGGTCACCGTGCGGTTCGTCGTGGTCAGGGACGGCATGAAGCCGCCGAAGTAGAACAGCTTGTTCTTCAGAATCGGACCGCCGAAGCTGAAGACAGGGTTCCAGGTGGAATAGTCATCGCTCATATTCTGGTAATACCGGGCGGAGTTGCGGGTGGCGTCGGTAGGGTCGAGTTCGAGCGTCGGCCGCGGGCGCGCCGCCATGTTGTCGTTATTGAAGTAGAAGCCCGCCTGTCCGTGCCACTCGTTGGTGCCGCTGCGGACGACGGCGTTGACGACGCCGCCCATGGCGCCGCCGTACTGCGCGTCCATGACGCCATTCTTCACCTGGACCTGCTGAACCATTTCCACGGGGATGCGGTTCTGCCCGCTCAGAACGCCGGTCTGGATGTTGGTGACTTCCATGCCGTCCAAATAGAAGACATTCTCCGATCCGGAGGCGCCGTCCACCTGGAAGCCGCCCGCTTTGCCTTCGTTGCGGGCGCCGGGGGCGATGTTGATCAGGTCGTAAAAGCTACGGCCTTTGGGGATGAGGTCGAAGAAGGTCTTGTCCACGTTGACCGCGGAACTGGATGAAGTCGTGTCGACCATCACGGCTTCGGCGCTGACGACGACGCTCTCGGTAACCTTGCCGACTTCCAGGCGGAAGTCGACGCGGGTGGCGCGGCCGAGCACGACGGGCGTGTCGGTCTTGCGGACTACGGAGAAGCCCTGCGCGGTGACGGTGACGGTGTACATGCCGACCGGCAACTGCTGTTGCAAGAACTGGCCGGAGGCATCCGTCTGCAAGGTGATCGGGCGGGGCAAGGGACCGCCGCTGATCTCCACCGTGGCGTTCGGAACCACGGCGCCGGTCGGGTCGGTCACTTGTCCCTGAATGCCGCCAGTGGTTTCCTGGGCGGCAACGAAGGTAGTGCACAGTACGAGAAGAGCCACGAACGCCAGCCAGCGTCCTGTGGCGTCCCTGAAGCTGGATGCGAGATTCATAGTCACAGATCCCTCCCTGGGTTTTGGAACAATTCGGAACAGCCCGCGAGTGACACGCGGCAGAAACCGGCGGCCAGGTCAGCCGATGGGCATGCCGAGTAGAGCAGCGCCGCGGGCGGTGGGGATGTGTTAATGCTTCGCCGGTCAGGGTGGCTGTCCGCTCTCTGCACAGAGAGGACGGAGTGTACACCACCTCCCCGGGGAGCACAGGCATCTTCGCGCCGACGCACGAACAAAGTCCTGCAGTCCGCCTCAGGTTCACACTCTATTGCCGAGGTTCCTGAGGGCAAAATCATGCTAAGAGAACAACCTCCCCTGCAAGTCTGGGGCAACGCTTTCATCATCGTAACATAATCTTGACGAATGGAGTCAAGAGTTCTTTTGGTCTGAAACAGGGGGGCGGAAGGAACTTCCCTGACCCGGGAAAGCCTCCTATGATGGAAGGCGCGGACCGTCCGATGCCAATCAGCCACCGTTTCCGATTCACCGCCGGAGTGATCGCGCTATCGATCCTGCTGGCGCTGGTCGTGTGGCAGGGCTCCTTCACGGTGAGCGATTCGGGACCGGAAAGTCCGGAGCAGACCTATGTCTTCTGGGCGCTGTCGAGCTTGATCTTCCTGCTGACGGTGCTGCTGGGGTTCATGCTGTTCCGGGACGCCGTAAAGCTGTATTTCGCGCGCCGGGCAGGGGTGGAAGGGACGCGGATCCGGACGAAGATTCTGGTGGGAGCGCTGGGGCTGACGTTGCTGCCGGCGGTGTTTCTGTTCCTGTGGAGTTTCGAGGTGCTCAACCGGAACCTGGACAAGTGGTTCAGCCGCCCGGCGGAGCGGATCAAGCTGAATCTGGCGGAGATCGGGCGCGCCATGGATGCCGAGGCGCAACGGCGGGCGGAGGTGGCGGCGCGGTGGCTGGCCGACAGCGAGCAGTTCCGCGGCTTCCTGTCCGGGGGCGGCACGCCTGCTGAGTTCTTTTCCAAGGCCTGCGAGGTGGCGGGCGCCGACGAGATCCACTTTGTCCGCCCGGACGGCGGGCATCTGACCGTGTGCCAGGGCGCCGGACAGCCGGAGGGCGGGGGGGAGCATACGGCGGCGGCGCCGGTGGCGGGCGGGCAACTCGTGGTCCGGATGAAGACGCCGGTGGACCTGGCAGCACGGGAGAGGGAGATCCAGCAGCAGGTGCGGGACTACGACCGGCTGGCGGCGAGCCGGAAGGAGACGCGGCGGTTCTATCTCCAGTTGCTGTTCTTGATCACGCTGTTCGTGCTGTTCGTGGCGGTGTGGGTGGCGCTGTTTCTGGCGCGGCAGATCACCGAGCCGGTGACGGCGCTGCTGGAGGCGGCGCGGGCGGTGCGGTCCGGCGACCTGTCGTGGCGGGTGCAGGTGGCGGCGACCGATGAACTGGCGACGCTGGTGCGGGCGTTCAACGAGATGACCGAGGATCTGCAGGCGAACCGCGACGAACTGGAGCGGCGGCGGCGCTTCATCGAGGCGGTGCTCGAGAGCATTCCCACGGGCGTCATCAGCCTGAGCCATGACATGACGGTGCTGCTGGTGAACAGCGCGATGCGGCAGATTCTGCCGGAACAGCCGATTGAAGCGGGGATGCGGCTGACGGACCTGATTCCGGGCGGGCGGGCAGGCGAGTTCTTGCGGCTGCTGAAGCGGGCGCGGCGCACGGGGTCGGCGTCGCGGCAGTTCGAGGTGGACACGCCGCAGGGGACGCGGCACCTGTCGCTGACGGTGGCGGCGCTGGAGGCGTCGACGAGTTCCGGGTTCGTCCTGGTGGTGGAGGACACGACCGACATTCTGCGGGCGCAGCGGGCGGCGGCGTGGCATGAAGTGGCGCGGCGGATCGCGCACGAGCTGAAGAACCCGATAACGCCCATCTCGCTGAGCGCGGAGCGGATCCTGCGGCAGATGGAGAAGGCGCCGCCGCAGCCCGAGGTGCGGCGGATCATCACGGAGTGCTGCGCGACGATCCAGCGCGAGGTGGACAGCGTGAAGAACCTGGTGGATGCGTTCGCGCAGTTCGCGCGGTTCCCGGAGGCGCATCTGGAGCCGGCGGATGTCAATGCGGTGGTGGAAGAGGCGCTGGCGGTGTTCGAAGGGCGGCTGGAAGGAATCGTGGTGCGGCGGCGGCTGGAGAAAGACGTGCCGCCGGCGCCGCTGGACCGGGAGCAGTTCAAGCGGGCGCTGGTGAATCTGATCGACAACGCGGCGGAGGCGATGAGCGATTCGCCGATCAGGGAGCTGCTGGTGGAGACGCGGCCGCTTCCGGGCGACGCGGTGGAGGTGGAGGTCGCCGACACGGGCTGCGGCATCTCCACCGAGGACAAGGAGAAGCTGTTCCTGCCGTATTTCAGCACGAAGAGGCGGGGCACCGGGTTGGGGCTGGCGATCGTGAGCCACATCGTGGCGGAACATCACGCGCAGATCCGGGTGGAGGACAACATGCCGGCGGGCGCGCGATTTATCATCGAATTGCCGGCCGCGCCCGTGCAGGACACGGGGACGCGCGCCGCGGAAACCCACCGATGAGCAGCCCCCGCATTCTGATTGTGGACGATGAGCCCGGCATCCGCGAGTCGCTGACGGGCATCTTGCAGGACGAGGGATTCGCGGCCGAAAGCGTGGCGACAGGCGAGGAGTGCCTGGCCCGGCTGGCGGCGGACTCTTTCGACGCCGTGCTGCTGGACGTATGGCTGCCGGGCATGGACGGGCTGGCGGTGCTCGAACGGGTGCGGGATGCGCCGCCGCCGGGCGCGCCGGCGTTCATCATGATCTCGGGCCATGGCAGCATCGAGAGCGCGGTGCGGGCGACGAAGCTGGGCGCGTTCGATTTTCTCGAAAAGCCGCTGACGATCGAGAGGGTGCTGCTGGTGCTGCGCAATGCCCTGGAGCACCGGCGGCTGCAGTTGGAAGTGGCGGAACTCCGGCAGGGGGCGCGGCCGCGGCCGGAGATCCTCGGCGAGAGCGTGCCGATGAAGGCGCTGCGGCAGCAGATCGGGCTGATGGCGACCACCAACGGGCGCGTGCTGATCTATGGGGAGAGCGGGACGGGCAAGGAGCTGGTGGCGCACGCGATTCACGCGCAGAGCGCCCGCGCCGAGGGGCCGTTCGTGGAGGTCAACTGCGCGGCGCTGCCCGATGATCTGATCGAAGCGGAGCTTTTCGGGCAGCGGCCGGGCGCGGCGCCGGGCGTCACCGCGGCCAAGATGGGGAAGTTCGAGAAGGCGGACGGGGGCACGCTGTTCCTGGATGAAGTGGGGGACATGAGCCTGCGCGTGCAGGCGAAGGTGTTGCGCGTGCTGGACGAGCAGCGGATCGAACCGGTGGGCTCCACGCGGCCGGTGCAGGTGGACGTGCGGGTGATCGCCTCGACGAACAAGAACCTCGAAGAAGAGATTGAAAGGGGCAACTTCCGCGAAGACCTGTTTTATCGGCTGAATGTGATTCCGTTCGAAGTGCCGCCGCTGCGGGAGCGGGTGGAGGACATTCCGCTGCTGGCGGCCCACTTCCTGGAAGAGTTTGCCGCCGCCTACGGACGCAAGCGGAAGGAGCTGACGCCGGAAGCGGTGCGGGTGCTCCAGCAGTATCCCTGGCCGGGCAATGTGCGGGAGCTGAAGAACCTGATGGAACGGATCGTGATCATGTATCCGCAGATCCGGATCGATGCCCGCCATATTCCGCTGCCGGCGGGGCGGGGCGCGGCCGAGAAAGTGCGGGAGCGTCCTGTGAGCCTGCAGGAGGTGCGGGAGGAGGCCGAGCGGCGTTACATTCTCAAGAAGCTCGAGGAGACCGGGGGCAACATTACGCGCACGGCGGAACTGCTGGGGCTGGAGCGGAGCAACCTCTACAAGAAGATGCGCGCGCTGGGGATCCTGGCGCGGGAGTGAGGCCGTCCGGGCGGGGGAATCGGACTCTCAACTCCATTTCTGTGCTCATTGGGATAGAATGACAGCTTGACCGGACAGCCGTTATGGATCATCTGCTCTCGCTCATCCTGTGCGTGCCCCTTGCCGGGCTGCTGGTTCTGTTCTTCCTTCCATCGACGAACGCACGGCTGATCAAGCTGTGGGCCAATTTCGTATTCCTGGCGGGTTTCCTCGTCTCGCTGCCGCTATGGTTCCGTTTCGATCCGGCGGGAGAGGTGTTCCAGTTCGTGGAGAAGGCGCCGTGGATACCGGCGATCGGCGCGTCGTGGCACCTTGGGGCGGACGGGTATGCGGTGCTGCTGATCCTGCTGACGGCGCTGGTGGGGGCGGTGGCGAGCCTGTCTTCGTGGTCGGCGATCACGGAGAGGCTGAAAGAGTACTACGGGCACTTCATGCTCCTGCAGTTCGGGATGCTGGGCGTGTTCGCCGCGCGGGACCTGCTGCTCTTTTTCGTTTTCTGGGAGCTGACGCTGATCCCGATGTACTTCATCATCGCCATCTGGGGCGGGGAGCGGCGCGGCTATTCGGCGATCAAGTTCGTGCTGTACACGCTGGTCGGGTCGATGTTCCTGCTGCTGGGCATGCTGGCGTTCTACTGGCAGCACTATGTGCAATTCCAGACGTTGACGTGGGATCTGAACGAGCTGCTGAAGACGCAGATGCCGCGGGAGCACGCCTGGTGGGTGTTCTGGGCGTTCTTCCTGGGCTTCGCGGTGAAGGTGCCGATGTGGCCGCTGCACACATGGCTTCCGGACGCGCACACGGAGGCGCCGACCGCCGGATCGGTGATCCTGGCGGGCATCCTGCTGAAGATGGGGACGTACGGGTTCATGCGCTTCTCGCTCCCGATGCTGCCGGAGACGAGCCGGGATCCGCTGGTGGTGAGCATCATGGCGGGGCTGTCGATCATCGCCATCGTGTACGGGGCGCTGGTGTGCCTGATGCAGACCGACTGGAAGAAGCTGATCGCCTACTCCTCGGTCAGCCACATGGGCTTCTGCACGCTGGGCATTTTCGCGCTGAACCACGCGGGGCTGGCGGGTTCGATCATCCAGCAGATCAACCACGGCGTGTCGACGAGCATGCTGTTCCTGATCGTGGGCGTCGTGTATGAGCGGCGGCACACGCGGCTGATCGCCGAATACGGCGGGCTGTTCCGGGTGATGCCGGTATTCACGGCGGTGTTCCTGACGGCGGCGCTGAGCTCGATGGGGATGCCGCCGCTGAACGGGTTCATCGGGGAGATCACCATCATCCGCGGCGCTTACGAGGTGAGCTTCTGGTGGGCGCTGGCGTGCGGCGCCGGCATCGCGCTCGGGGCGGCGTACCTGCTGTGGCTGTTCCAGAGGACGATGCTCGGCGAGATGACGAACGAGAAGAACCAGGCGCTGAAGGATCTGAACTGGCGGGAGGCGGCGTACTTCTCGCCGCTGCTCGCGATGGTGTTCTGGATCGGCCTGTACCCGGCGCCGTTCTTCCGGATGCTGGACGGCAGCGTCACGGCGATGCTGGCGGCGGTACAACGTTAGCTGGCGGATCTGTTTCAAACAAAATTTGGCCGTTTTGTTGGATTCGGGTGAGAGCCTCAGGCGGAACCGGCCACTATTCCAACAGCCATGTTTTCCTGTTCGCGGCCGGAGGGGGCCCGTCCGGGCTCCTATGTGATCCTGAAGGGCGCGGGGCCCGTCCCGCCGTGGCCCAAGGAGCGCGACCGTTTCGTGTTTCTGGCGGCGCTGCAGCGCTCCCTGAGCCGGCATGGGACCGGCTGCGCAGGCTACTGCCTGCTGGACAGGAGCGCGCACCTGCTGCTGACGGCGCCGCCGGGAGAGGATCTGCGGCGGGCGGCCGCGGAGGCCTGCAGCGGATACGGGCGCTACTGGCGCGGCTGGTACGCGGGGAGGCGGCCCGTGTTCCGTCCGGCGAGAGCCGCGGCAGTGCCGCAGGAACTGCTGTGGGACGCGCTGGCGCATGTGGAGACGGCGCCGGTCCGGGCGGAGCTGGCGGCAGCGGCGGAAGGCTACCGGTGGTCGAGCGCGCCGGCGCACGCCGGCTGGGGGCGGTCCTATTTGCGGTTGGAGTCCGGGCAATGGAGCGCCTGCTGGTCCTGCCGGCAATGGCGCGGGCGGCTGGCGGAGTGGGGCGGAGACCTGCAGCGGCTGAGAGCGGTGCTGCGGCTGGTGGAGAACGCGAAACCTCTCAGGGCTCTGGCCGCGCCTGCGTCCGAACCGTGTCCTCCGCCGCTGTTCCGGGGGCCGGCCCAAGCTGCACGAGCGGCTGCCGGCTGCCTCTGACGGGCCTGTCGAGGAGGCGCCCGCCGAACACGCGGCGGCTCCACCGCTCGACAAGCGGAAGCAGCGCCCGCACGGCGCGGCCATGCAGCAGAAGGCTGCCGGCGGCGAGCACGGGATGGGGGATGGCGGTGCAGCACTTCGCGCAGATCCCGATCTCGCCCGCCCTGCCCTCGGCGTGGAGCCGGCGCATGCGCCGCATCGGCTCGCCGTTGAAGATCTCCGGGAGGCTCTGGCGGAGGATGCTGCCGACGGGCGCGCCATCGAGCATGTAGCTCTGGCAGCAGGGGTAGACGTCGCCGTTGTGCTTCACATACATGGCGCCGCGCCAGAGGTAGTGGCAGCGGCGCGCGCCCGTGCGGGCGGCGGCAGGACCGGCGAGCAGGTTGGTCTCGTCATCCTTGACGCGGATCAGATCGACGCCGGGGACGCTCTGCCAGAACCGGCGGAAGGCTTCTTCCTCGTGGCGGTTGCCGTCCATGCGGACCATCTGCACCGTGATCTGGAGCTTCGAGCCCCGTTCGTGCTTCATCCGGCAGAAGCGGAGGAAGTTGCCGCGGACGCGCTCGAACTTCGCGCCTTTGCGGTAGAACTCGAACGTCTCCTTGCTGTAGCCGTCGAAGCTGAGGGTGATGTGGCTCAAGGGGGAATCGAGCAGCCGCGCGGCGGCTTTTTCGTCGAGCAGCGTGCCGTTGGTGGAGATCAGCGCCGAAATGCCGTGTTCGGCGCAATAGTGGATGCGGTCGAAGATGCGGGGATCGAGCAGCGGCTCGCCGAGCCCGATCAGCATCATGTGTTCCGCCGTGCCGGCGCTTTCGTCCACAAGCTTGCGGAAGACGGCCTCATCCATGTCCTCCTTGGGCTGGGGATGCGTCTCGCGCGGGCACATCGGGCAGTAGATGTTGCACTTGGCGGTGGTTTCGACGATGTACTCGACCGGCAGGGCGCTGACGGAGTCCTGGCCGCGCAGGTAAGCCGCGAGCAATTTCCACCGGTTCCAGGCGCTCATGAGTGGGCGGGTGTACCTTTATTGTAGCGGTGGTCCGGCGACCGGCATCGGAAACGGTGGTGAAAGAGCGGATCCGCACGCTGAACAGCGCGCCCGTACGCCCGGATGGCGAGTACGTCCTGTACTGGGCCGGCGCCAACCGGCGTGTGGAGTCCAACCACGGACTGCTGCGCGCCACGGAGATCGCCAATGAACTCGCACTGCCGGTGCTCTATTACGAGGGCGTGACCTGCGCCTATCCTCACGCCAACGACCGGCTGCACACGTTCCTTCTGGAGGGCGTGCCGGAGACGGCGCGCCGGCTGAAGCGGCTGGGGATCGGGTATTGTTTCCACCTGCGCCGGCGGTTTTCCGATCCGGAGGACGTCTTTTTCCGGCTGGCGGAGCGCTCCGCCTGCGTGGTGGCTGACGATTATCCAACCTTTTTCCCCGCCCTGCTGAATGCCACCGTGCCGGCGAAGCTGAAGGTGCGGTATGAAGCGGTGGACTCTTCGTGCATCGTGCCGATGAACCTGATGGACAAGCGCGAGTACGCCGCTTACACAATCCGGCCAAAGATCCGGCGCGTGCTGGAGCGGTATCTCGCGCCGTGTCCGGAACCGCGCGTGCGCCGCCGCTGGGACGGACCACCGCCGGAGTTCCATTTCGAGTTCCGCGCAGAGGAGATTCCGGCGATCGTGGCGTCGTGCGAGATCGACCATTCCGTGCCGCCGTCGCTCTGTTTCCGCGGCTCGCGCTCCGAGGCGGAAGCGCGGCTGCGCGCGTTTCTCGAAAACGGCCTCCACCGGTACGCGAAGGAGCGGAACCAGCCGGCGGCGCACGCGACGTCGCGCATGAGCCCGTACCTGCATTTCGGGCGGATCTCGGCGCTGGAGATCGCGCTGGCTGCGCGGGAGCATGCGCGCGAGCACCGGTTGATCGCGGACGAGTTTCTGGAGGAACTGATCGTGCGGCGCGAACTGGCGTTCAACTTCGCGCGGCACACGTTGAACCCCGAATCGCTGGCCAACCTGCCGGAATGGGCGCGTGCGACGCTGCGGGCGCATGCGAAGGACCCGCGCGCGCCCTGTTACAGGCGGGTTGAGTTCGAGCAGGCGCAGACGCACGATGCGCTGTGGAACGCCTGCCAGAAGGAAATGCTGCTGCGGGGCGTGATCCAGGGCTACTACCGGATGTACTGGGGCAAGAAGATCATCGAGTGGTCTCCAACGTGCCAGGACGCACTGGAGACGATGATCCGGATCCACGACCGGTGGGCGCTGGACGGGCGGGATCCAAACACGTATACAAACATCCTGTGGTGCTTCGGGCTGCACGACCGCCCGTGGCAGGAGCGGGCGGTATTTGGCACGGTCCGTTACATGTCGCTGGACGGGATGAAGCGCAAGACGAACGTGGACGCCTATTTGCGGGAGATCGCCGGGTTGGAGCAGACTGGAGCTGATCCTTTCTTATCGCTGACGGGACAACCATGCGCATCACGATGACCGGCGCCACCGGTTTCATCGGCTCGCACGTGCGGGCCGCGCTGGAAGCCGGGGGCCATGAACTTCGACTGATCAGCCGCAGGAACGCTGCAGGGTTCCACTCCTGGCCCGCACCTGAAGCTCCATTCCCGGCTGCAAGCCTGGAGGGCGCGGACGCAATGATCCACCTCGCCGGGGAGACGGTGGCGCAGAGGTGGAGCGAGGGGGCGAAGCGGCGGATCCGCGGCAGCCGCGTGCAGGGCACGCAAAGGCTGGTGGAAGCGCTGGCCGCCATGCCGGAGCGTCCCAGTGTGCTGATCTGCGCTTCCGCCACAGGCTACTATGGAGACCGCGGCGAGGAGGTGCTCGACGAGACGTCGAGGCCGGGCCAGGGTTTCCTGGCGGAGACCTGCATGGAATGGGAGAACGCCGCGGCGCAGGCGGAGGCGCTGGGCGTGCGGGTGGTGCGGCTGCGGTTCGGGATGGTGCTGGGCCGGGACGGAGGAGCGCTGGCGAAGATGCTGCCGGTGTTCCGGCTTTGCCTCGGGGGCAGGCTGGGCAGCGGGCAGCAGTGGATGCCGTGGATTCACGTGGATGACGCCGTGGCGATGGTGGCGTGGGCTTTGTCGGAACCCGTTTCCGGCGCGCACAACGCCGTCGCGCCCGCGCCCGTGCGCAATGAGGAGTTCACGCGGGCGCTGGAAGGGATCCTGGGCCGGCCGGCGATGTTCAGCGTGCCGGCATGGGCCTTGCGGGCGGCGATGGGGGAGGCGGCGGAGATCGCGCTTTCCAGCCAGCGGGTGATGCCGCGGGCGGCGCTGAACGCCGGGTTCCGGTTCAGGCACCCGCACGTGGCGGACGCGCTCCGGGCTCTGCTATCCTAGGGTTGTTATGAGCATTCCGAATGTGCGCCGTTTCCGGATCACGTCGCCCGAGGGGAAGGTGGCGACGCTGATGGCTGTCGTCCCGAAGGGCACGGACATCGACGCCTATCTCGCCGAGGCGAGCAAGCGGTTCGACTGGAAGGCGTGGGAAGAGCTGCAGCAGAAGCAATTCAAGATCCGCGTCGGCCAGCAGAAGCAGAAGAAGGTCAAGTAAGGCCTCCCCAACCAGTTTTCGCAGAGGCAGGCAGCTCCGGCTGCCTGCCTTTCGCTTTTGTCAGAGCCTGCCGCGGAGAATGCGCAGGGCGCGCAGCGCCTCGCGGGCCACTTCGGCGTCGTCCTCGCGCGAGAGCTTCTCGAGCAGCGGAATGGAATCTTCCCCGCCGCTATTGGCCAGCGCCTGGGCAATGCCGGTCTTTTCGTCGCGGGTCGCGCCCTCTCCCGCCAGAACGTAGAGGGAGGCGCGCACGGCGCGGTCCAGGGCCAGTTCGCTGAGGTACGGCAGGGCGACGCCGCGCCAGGAGCGCTGGTTGAGGTTGTTGACGAGGTAGCTGAGCGGGCTGAAGCTGCCGGTTTCGCGGCTGCCGAGCCGGACTTTGGCGAAGGCGAGCGCGAGGCGGGCGAGGATTTTCCTCTCGGCGCTCCAGGCCTTGTCGAGGGCAGCGGCGTCCTGCGGATTGGCCAGACGGCCGAGCCCTTCGGCGGCAGCCGCGCGGACATGTTCGTCGGAGTCGCCGAGAAGGGCGAGGAACTGATTGCGGGCGTCGGGCGGGGCGATCTGGGCCAAGGCCAGCACGGCGGCGCGGCGGACCCGCTTGCTGCGCGTGGAATCGAGCACGCGCTGCAATTGCGGCACGGCCTCTTTCGAGCCGAGCAAGCCGGCGGTCTCGATGGCCGCCAGCTGCACCTTCTCATCGAGGTCGCGCACGAGGAAAGCCACGCGGTCGGCGACGCTCCGGTCTCGGATCTTCTGGATGGCGATGAGGGACTCGAAAATCAACCGGCTGTCCTTGGACCGGAGCGCCTGAAGGAGAACCGGCAGAGCGCCTCGGGCGCGCAGAATGCCGAGCGCGCGGAGAGCATTGGCCCGCGAATCGAGCGATGCTCCCCCCTCCGCAAGGCGCGAAACGGCTTCGACGATCTCGGCGCGGACCGGGGTGTCGGGTTCCACGACGTCTTCATTGGGACCGCCGGACCAGCGTCCGGTGATCAGGTTGCCGGCGCGCCGGAGCGTAGCCGACAACCCGCGGGCGACATACCCAGGAAGGTAGAAGTTGATGATGCCGTCGACGGCGCGGATCTGGACCTCGGGGTCGTTGTCGCGGCAGGCGAGGACGAGAGGGTCCAGACTGCGCAAAGTGCCGATCTGCACAAGCGCTTTGACGGCTTCGCGGCGCACTTCCGGATCGGCGTCCTGGAGATAAGGGGCGGCGCGCTCGATGGCGGAAGAGCCCTGGCGGCCGAGATCGCGCAGGTAGCGGATCTTCTGTTTCGAGTCCTCCTGCGCGAAAAGCGCCGCTCCGGCCAGAAGGGCCAGCAGAAGCGCCACCGCGCGGGCCATGAGAATCCGCCTAACGGACAAACTCCACTTCCACTCGCTTGGGGATGATCCCCGCTTCGAAGCCAAGGTCAAGCAGCTTCTGGACCGCCCGCGGCAGGATCTCGCCGGCGTCCACGGTGAAATGGTTCACATACATGCCGACGAACTTTTCCGCCAGCACCGGCTCCATGTCGCGGGCGAACTGCAATGCGTAATTCAGCGCTTCTTCGTGGTTTTCCAGCGCATAGAGAATGCTTTCCCGCATCAGGCGGCAGCACTCGGCCCGGATCTCTTCCGGCAAAGTCCGCAGCAAGGCGTTGGCGCCCAGCGGCAGGGGGAGATGGTAGGCGCTCTTGAACCACCGCCCGAGATCGACCACCTGATGGAAGCCGCCCTTGGCGTATGTGAGCTGCGCCTCGTGGATGACCAGCCCGGCGTCAACCGCCTTGTCGCGCAGCGCATCGAGGATCCTGTCGAAGGGCAGGAAGACCGCTTCGAAGCCGGGCTCCAGAATCTTCAGCGCAAGATACGCGGTGGTGAGCTTGCCGGGCACGGCGACCCGCTTGCCCTTCAGATCCTGCACTTCCATCGGAGAGTTGGCCACCACCATGGGGCCATAGCCATCGCCCACGCTGGAGCCGCTGGCCAGCAGCATGTACTTGCCGGCGACATACGGGTAGGCGTGGTAGGAGATGGCCGTGAGTTCGTATTCGCCCGCCATCGCCTTCTGGTTCAATGTCTCGATGTCGCTCAGGACATGGCGGAAGGAGACCAGGCGGCTGCGCAACTTCTTTGTCGCCAAGGCATAAAACATGAAAGCGTCGTCGCTGTCGGGACTGTGGGCGCAGACGATTTCCATGGGTGACGATGGCTGCATACGAAGAGGAAGTTTCAATATAGCAAACCGGGGAGCGAGCCCCGGCGCTCAGCCCTTTCCAGCGAGGCGGCCCAACTCGGGCAGAACCGCATCGAACTTCTGGCGCAGGACCTCCAGGCGGGGCTCGGCAGCCACCAGATCCGCGCGGCGCGCCTCCAGTTCGAGTTGCCAGGCTGCCTCCCGGGCTTCAGCCGCGCAGAACTGCGCCAGCAGCCCCTTCAGTTGATGGGCGGCATTCTGGAGGGCAGCGGCATCGCCCCGTGCGAGCGCCTGTCCGGCTTCGCTGAGCAGACGCGGCCCCTCTTCACAGAACAGGCCCGCCAGTTCAGCCAGCAGCTCGCGGTCGCCGCCGAGCCTGTCCAGCGCGCCTTCGACATCCATGTGCTTCACGAGATGCTCCAGTTGTCCTGTCTCCCGCACGTGATGATTCTCCCATGATTGCCGCTCTCCGGGGCGCCCCGCATCGCCCGGGAGGTGCTCGGCAAGAGCGGCAAGCACCTCCTGCATCCGGACCGGCTTGGCCAGGTAGCCGTCCATGCCGGCGGCGTAGCAGGCGGCCGCATCTTCCTCCATGGCGCGTGCGGTCATGGCCAGGATCGGGATCCGTCGCCCCGGCGGTTCCTGCTCCCGGATGGCGCGCGCCGCCTGCCAGCCGTCGAGTCCAGGCATCTGAACGTCCATCAGCACGAGGTCATGCGCGCCGCTCAACGCCTGTTCGACGGCGGAAGGCCCGTCGGAGACTAATGTGACGGAGAAACCCTGCTTCTCAAGCAGCCCGCGGATAACCTGCTGATTGAGCAGGTTGTCCTCCGCAACCAGGATCCTGCCCCGGCGGCAGACGGGCGCGCCCGCCTCGCGCGCGGCAGGCGGATCCGGCGGCGCCAGCTCTGGAGGAACCTCCTGGAGCGGAATCGTGAAGCCGAACTGCGAACCCGCGCCCGGCATGCTGCTGACGTACAACCTGCCGCCCATCAATTCGACGAGACTGGCTGAGATGGTCAAACCAAGACCCGTGCCGCCGCCGGACTCTCCCTGCAAGCGGACGAAAGGCTCGAAGATCTCCGGCCAGCGCTCGGGAGGGATGCCACAGCCGGTGTCCCGCACAACGAACCGCAGCCTGGAGGAGGGAGACGGACCGATGCGGTCCACTTCGACGTCGATGGCCCCCTGCCGGGTGTACGTCATCGCGTTTCCCACCAGATTGGCGATCACCTGGCGCAACCTCGCGCCGTCCGCCATGACGGTCTCCGGCGCATCTTCGGCGACACGCCACCGCACAAGCACGCCTTTCGCCGCACCGCGATGAACCATCAGGCGCATGATGCCGTTCAGCACCTGCCGCAGGCGCACGGGCGCGGGCGAACAACTCAGCCGCCCGGACTCCGCTTTCGCCACGTCGAGCAGATCGTCGACGAGGCCCAGGAGAGACTCGGCGGACTCGCGGACCATTTCGAGGCGTTCGCGCTGCGGCTCGCTGAGCGGGGACTGCAGGGTCAGTTCCAGCAGCCCCAGAATCGCGTTGATCGGCGTGCGCAGCTCATGGCTGACATGGGCCAGGAATTCCGTCTTTGCAGCGCTGGCCGATTCCGCCTTGGCGGCCAGCTCCCGCGCCCACTGGGCGGTGGTTTCGAGAAACTCGTTGGCCGCACGCAGTTCCTGCTCGCTGCGGATGCGGCTGGTGATGTCACGAGCGGAGACGAGCAGCAGCGGCTGGCCGCCGGTGCGCGGCACAAAG
>DYJN01000024.1:0-27056 GCA_020723085.1 Arcobacter sp. | reverse complement strand
CCAGCTCGAGCCACAGGCGGCGGCCGTCGCGCAGGCGCACTTCGCGCGTGGCGAACGGCTCGATGGCGCGCCGCTCGAAGAGGTCGCGGAAGCGCTCGAGTTCGGCCGATTCAAAGCCGGGCCATTCGGCCATGACGCTGGTGAGCCACGCGCTGGCGGCCTCTTTTTCTGGTGTGCCAGCGAGCCGGCAGAAGGCCGGGTTGGCCGCCACGATGCGGCCGGAGTGGTCGAGGAAGGCCATGGCGTCGAGGCTGTTGTTCCAGATCGCCTCCAGCTCGCGGGCCTGATCCTTGCGGTGAACCTCCGCCTGCCGCTCGGCAGTGCGGTCGATGCCGGTGAGGACCACCCATTCGGGATCTCCGCGCTCGTCGCGCACGACGCCGCCGGAGACGGCGACAGTGCGCGTGCTTCCGTCGCGTGCGAGGATCTCGGCCTGAACGCCTTCGACCTTCTCTCCGGCCAGTATGCGCGCGAAGGCCTGGCGCAGGACCGTTTTGCTCTCCCCGGCGCCGAGCGACTCGGGAAACATCTTCCCGCGGAATTCCGATTCGTGATACTGGGTGGCGCGCTCGCATTCCAGGTTCCAGCGCACGATCCTGCCCGCGGCGTCGAGAACGAAGATGAGCGCCCGGCTGCTGTCCAGCACGGCCTGAACGAAATCGCGCTGCCTGGCCAGCTCCACCTGCGCGCGGTGCAGCTCGGTGATTTCCTGGGCGATGACCAGGATGGCCTGTCCCCACGGCGTGCCGGGCAGGAGGACTTTCTTGAGCAGCCACCAGCCTTCGCCGGAGCCGGGGAGCCATTCGGCCTGGTTGCACTCAGTTTCGAGCAGCGGCTCCTCGCCGCGCAGCAGCCTCTCTTCGGACTCTCGCACGAAGGCGGCGACGGCCGGCGGCAGGATGCCGGTATCGCGCTGGCCGGCGATTTCCACGCCGCGCGTTCTGAACCACTCCGCCATGGCGCGGTTCACGAACACATAACGGCCGGTGCGGTCCTTCACGCCGGCCAGCACAGGCATCGCGTCTAGCAATGAGCACCACTGCCGCCATTGTTCCGCGGTTTTCTGATGACGGCTCGAACGCAACCGCCCCGCCAGCCAGACCGAGGCGGCGCCGCCGAATGCTGCTGCCAGGACGATGCCGAGCGTTTCCGTTTTCAGTCGGAATCCTCCTCGCTCAACGGCCGTCTCAAGACTTCACGGCCTTCTCAACTCGCGGATGCGGATATTGCGGAACTCGACGCGCGTGCCATGTCCGAGGAAGCCGATGTGGCCGGAGCGGCGCTGCAAGCCAGGATGCTTCTTGAGCACCTCAGGGGCCTTCACCTCGTCCAGATTGGCATCCGTAATGCGCTGCCCGTTGAGCTGAACCTGGATCCTGCGCCCCTCCGCCCGGATCTCCATTTCGTTCCAGGCGCCGTTGCGCCGCACAAAACCGCGCCTGGCGGGAAAAACGTCGTAAACAGAGCCCGTGTACTGCGCGGGCTTCAGCCGCATCTTCTGGTAGACCGGCGCTTCATCGTCGAGGACCTGAATCTCCATGCCGGCGTAAGCGGCGTCGCCCTCGAGCGGAGCGCGGATGCCGATGCCGTTGTTGCCTCCCTCCCAGAGCCGCCATTCCAGCCGGAGGATGAAATCCGCGTACTCTTTCTCCGTGTAAAGGTTGCCGCCGCCGTCTTCGGGGCAGACGATCACACCGTTTTCGACGATGTAGCCGCGCCCCCTGCCGCCAACGAGAACCCAGCCGCTCAGAGTCTTGCCATCGAACAGGGGCAGGAAGCCCTCTTCTCCGGCTTTCGCCAGCGCCGGCGCCGCCAGCGCCGCAAGCCACGTTCTTCTCGTACAGTGCATCATCTCAGTCCCCTCAGAATCGCCAAACATTCGATCATGGCCCTGCCGTTGTGGTAGGCGGCCTTCCACTCGCCAGCTTTGCCGCCCCCTGCTTTGAGTTTCTCATCCACCTGCGGCCACCATTCACCGCGCTCGCCGTCAGCCATGTGTTTCTCGATGAAATCCCAGGTCCTGGCAAAGACGTCCCAATATTGCCTGTCGCCCGTCAGCCTGTACATGGTGAGCGCGCTCACCAGGGCCTCCGCCTGCACCCACCAGATCTTGACACGGCTCCGGGCGGGCTTGCCGAGCGGCCCCCAATCCCAGAATCCCCCAGCGCGCGCGTCCCAGCCAAACCGCATCGAGTAATCAAAGTTGTGGCGGAAGAACTCCAGCCACGGGGCGGCGGGCAGTCCGGCAGCGCGCAGCGCGTCTTCCAGCAGCCAGATATTCTCCAGGTCGTGGCCGTAGCTCGAGCGCGCGCCTGGCCCTTCCAGCACGGCGGTCCAGTCCCGCCGGTGCCGGTCGGAACAGGCGCCCCACTGGCGCCGCACGACTGCGGAGCCCTGGATGGTGATCAGCTCGATCAGGCGCTCGCGCGCCAACGGCAGGCCAGTGGCGCGGTAAAACGACGTCATCGCCTCCATCAGGTGGAGATGCGTGTTCATCAACTTCATTTCGGGGCCGGCGCCCATATAGCCCCGCTCTTCGGGCGGCGGCGGAGTCCAGTCCTGGTGGAAATACTCCAGGTAGCCGCCGTGCTGGCGGTCGTGAGCCTTTTCTTCCAGCAGTTCAAACAGGCGCACGGCCGCTTCGCGCGCGTCCCTGCGCCCGGACGCCATCGCAAACTCGCTCAGCGCATACAGGGCGAAGGCTTGCCCGTAGAGGTGCTTGTTCGGCGCCAGCGGCTTCAGCCCCGTTGCGTCAACGCGCCAGTAGAAGCCTCCGTGGAGCGGGTCTCGCATGCGCTCCATCAGGAAGCGGTAGCCGTGGTCCGCCGCTTCGAGCATCTGCTTCCGATCACCGTATCCGGCGCGCGCCATGCGGGCGAAGAACCAGACCATGCGAGCCTGCGTGACCAGCGCCTTGAGGGCGCTGCCTTTCCAGGCGCCGCGCTCATCGTGATTCAGCAGGTAGCCGCCATGCTCCCGGTCGAGCGTCTGCGGGTACCAGAACCTGAGGATGTTGTCCACCAGCATCCGTTCGAGCCGCGGGGCGAACTCGCGCGCGCCCGGCGTCTCCGCCGCAGCGGCGGCTGACGCCAGCAGGAGTGCGGCCAGCATCCTCATGCCCGCGATTGTATAACGAAGACATGCGTCTCCTGTTTGTGCTGGCACTCCAGCTCGCGAGCCTCTGCGCCGCGGCCGAACCGCTGCGCGTGATGACTTTCAACGTCCGCTACCCCAGCCCGGGCGACGGCGCCAACGTCTGGTCCGCGCGCCGCGGCCTGCTCGTCGAGACCATCCGCTCGCGGCGCCCGGACGTGATCGGCACGCAGGAGCTGTATTACGAGCAGGGCCAGTACATCGTGGAAAAGCTGCCCGAATACGCCTGGTTCGGACTGAGCCGCCGCGGGAATCACGCAGACGAGCACATGGGAGTCTTTTACCGGAAAGACCGGCTGCGCGTGGTCGAAAGCGGAGATTTCTGGCTCTCGGCCACGCCGGAAAAACCGGGCAGCATTTCCTGGAACATGAGCCTGCCTCGCATGGTGACGTGGGCGGTGTTCGAAATCGCGGGCGCGGGCAAGCGGTTCCGCTATTTCAACACGCATTTCGCGCACCGCGATGTGGACGAGACGGCGCGCCTGAAGAGCGCCATGCTGCTCGCCTGCCGCGTTGGGCTGCTGGACAGCGAAGAGCCGGTGGTGCTGACGGGCGACTTCAACGCGCCCGCCGGGGGCGCCGTGCATCAGGTGCTCGGGCAGAACCTGCGCGACGCATGGCTCGACGCCGGGGCGCGGACCGGCCCCGGGGACACCTTCCACGGCTTCAGCGGGAAGCCGCGCCCCGGGCGCATCGACTGGATTCTCTACCGCGCTCCGTGGAAGGCTGTCTCCGCCGAAACGATCACGGACCACAGGGGAAACGTCTTTCCCTCGGACCATTTTCCCGTGATGGCGGTGTTCGAGATTCCGTAATTTGAGCCGGGGCGAGCCGCCTCACTCTGACTCCAGCAGTTTTCCTTCGGGGGAGAATTTGGCCTCCTTTTTCGGCCCGCCTTTCAACTGGAACTCATAGCTCACGGCGCCGCCTTCGGTGATTTTCTCGACGCGGCTTATTTTCGCCGAAGGGAATTCCCTCTTCAGCGCGGCCGCCACGGCGGAAGGAACCTCAGCCATGGGGATGGTTTCCTCGACGGAGACAAGCCCGCCCCCGGGCTTGTAGGTCACATCGTAGCGCCGGCCCCGCCATTCGCTCTCCACTTCGTACAGCGGGCCGCCGGGGGCCTTCTCTTCCGAGACGCCCAACACCCGCGCCTGCGGGAACTGCTTCCCGAAGGCCTCCCGCACGGCCGGCGGAACGGCCTCCAGGCGGATCTGCCTCTCGTCCTGCCCAGCAAAGGCGGCTGCGGCCGCCCACAGGAAGGCAACCCCGAACAGCCAGAAACGTCCATAGCGGCTCATCATGGGAACCTCCGCGCTTAGTATACGCCCGGCAGGGAGGAACTCAAGGCTGGTGGCGCCGGCGGCGCTGCCGCGGTCCGGGCCTAAGCTCGCACCCGTCCCTCCGGGGACGGCTAGAATGAACGAATGCGCAGTCTGGCGATCATCGCCCTGAGCCTCCCCATGCTGGCTGGAACCGCTCTGCTGGACGGGGCAAAGATCCACTACACGGCCTCCGGGCGCGGGCCGTCTACGATCGTGCTGATCCCTGGCTGGACGTGCGACCACACGTTCTGGAACGCGCAGGTGGAAGCGCTGAAGGCCCGGTACCGCGTGCTCGCCGTGGACCTGCCGGGACACGGGCGCAGCGATCCTGCGCCGGACTATTCCATCCGGCGCTTCGCCCGGGCGGTAAACGCGGTGCTCGAAAAAGAAAAGGCGCAGCGGGCGATTCTGGCTGGCCATTCGATGGGCGGCGCGGTGATGCTCGAGTTCGCGCGGCTGTACCCGCAAAAGGTGCGGGCCATCGTCGCCGTGGACGCCTTCTTTCCCGATCCGGGCGCGTCGAAGCCGCTGGAAGCGATGGCCGCGCGGTTCGAAGGCCCGGGCGGGATGGAAGCGCGGGCAAAGATGGTGCAGGGAATGTTCACTGCCGCGACGGCGCCGGACGTGCGCCGGAAGATCGAAACGGTGATGCTCGGCGCCCGGGCGGAAGTGGCGGCGGGCGCGATGCGCGGGATGGCCGATCCCGCGGTGTGGCGCGAGGGCGTGATCGACGCGCCGTTCCTGGAGATCGCCGCCGCCACCAGCACCTATCTCACGGAAGACGCGCTGCGCAGGCGCTTCCCCCGCGCATCCCTGATCCGCGTGCCGGACACGGGCCACTTCCTCCACATGGAGAAGCCGGAAGAGGTGAACCGCATCCTGCTCGGCTGGCTGGCAGAACAGGGTCTCTGACGACAACGGTGCGCGGGGACGCAGAGTTCATCCATACTGCGCCCGGGGATCTGATCCGGGGGGAAAACACCGCCCGCGGCAGGGGCGGTCCGCAGTCAGAGGCGTCGTCCGGCGCCGCCGCCGGCGCGGCCGGGCGGAACATGGCTCCGGGTTGCGCGTCCGGCGGGCTTGGCACGGGAACCCGGGCGGGGAGAAGCGCGCGCGGCTGGCCACACCGCGGAGGATGCAGCCCGTGCGGCTCTGGAGACCGGCGCAGACGGCGGGCTATCGGAAATCGGCGTCTCGCGGAAGAGGGGCGCGCCGGCTTGGGGCGGGAGAGCAATGGCGTTCCCGCCCTCTGTGCTAGCGGGAGGCGGCGCGCTTGCGCGCGCGGACGGGGGTCTGCGTGCGGCGGATGGTCTTCTGGGCGGCGGCCCACCGGCCGAGGCGGTACTCGCGGCGGTAGCCGGCGGTGAGATTGGCGATGACCACCGTCACCGAGCCGCTGGAATCGACCGAGTAGGTCTCCTCGATCAACTGGCGCGCCGCTTCGCCGCTGCGCTCCACGGGGATCCTGTCGAGATCGGCCACCGCAGCAAGGCGCGGGTCGAATGGGAAGCGGATTTCGTCCCACGTCGTGATGTCCCCGGCGGGTTCGCCGGAAGGGCCGCGGTGCGAGCACTCCAGATAGCGGAAGTGCCCGATGTTGTGAGCAGGCATGTAGCGCCGCTTGCGGCTCAGAGGAGGCGCGCCGGGCGCGGGCAGCTCCAGACCCTGCTCGAACAGCGGATCGAACACGATGACGCGCCCCTCCTCCGCTTCACGCCAGACGCCGAAGAAGCGCGTGAAACGCTCGCGCAGCGCCGCCGGGGCGTGGGCCGAAGCCTGAATGGCGAGCCCGATCGCCGTGGCGGCGCGCGTGTAAGCGGAGCGTTTCACGCGGCGGCCGAAACGCTCGCGCAGCATGCGGCTGACCAGCGGCAGCTCGCTGGCGCCGCCGGTGATGTACAGTGTCACAGGCGCCGAGGCGGGCGCGCGGTCCAGCAGATCCGCCGTGGCATGCAGCGTCTCCTCCACGAGCGGCGCGAGCTGCTCGTAGTATTCCGCGACGGGCACCGCCGCCACGGGCCATCCGTGGCGCACGCGGTCCAGATCGATCATCAGGCGGCGCGTGTTGGGATGCAGGGACTCCTTCATCTCGCGGCACTCTTCCAGCAGCAGGAACTCCTCGCCCTGCGGCATCGCGTCGCGCTCTTCGGCCAGCCCGGCTTTCTCCAGCGCCAGCGAAGCCAGCACGTCGTCGAAATCGTCGCCGCCGAGCGTGGGGATGCTTTCCGTGGCCTCCACCACATGCGTCTGCCCGTCGCGGTAAACCAGCGACGCATCGAAGGTGCCGCCGCCGAGGTCGTAGACGAGGATCCGCTGCGGCACGGACAACCCGTCGGCGCCAAGGCGGTGCGAGAACTCGATGCTGGCGGCCGAGGGTTCATTCAAAAGCCCAAGCACGTGGAAGCCGGCCGCGCGGAAACTCTCGGCGGTGAGAAACCGCTGGTTCGAGTTGGCGTTGGCGGGCACGCCGAGCAGCACTTCGAGCGAATCGGCGCCCCGCCGCGGAAGCGAAGAGCGGTTCAGCAAAGCATCCTTCAGCCACGCCAGCAGCTCCGACAACAGGGTGCCCAGACGGACCGTCTCGCCGGCCAGATCCACGAGCGTCTCCGGCCCGGACGAGGCCAGCACGCGCTTGATGGAACGGATCACGGTGGCGCCCTCGCCGCCCTGCGCGGCCCAGGCGTCCCAGCCGTACAGGCGCCGTCCTTCATGCACGGCGATCAGCGGAGGCGCCCACTCCCGCGCGGCGCCATCCGGACATTCGAAGGCCACGATGGGGTAGTTGCCGCGGTCAGCGGCAGCCGCCACGATCCGCGTCGTGCCGAAGTCGATGCCAAGACGCATGGATATTTTCAGGGTAACTCCCGGCGCCCGGAGCCATTCCGCCTGCTCATGCGGCGGGGAACCGCAGCGTGAAGGTGGAGCCTTCATTCACCCGGCTTTTCACGCGAACGCTGCCTCCGAACAGCTCGGCGATGTGCTTGACGATCGACAGTCCCAGGCCGGTGCCCCCGGCTTCGCGCGACCGGGCCTTGTCGACGCGGTAGAACCGTTCGAAGATGCGGGGCAGATCCTGTTCCGGAATGCCGATGCCCTGATCGGCCACATGGATCTCGACCATGCCATCCCCGGCGAGGCTGCACGAGATGCGCACCTCGGAGCCCGGCGGGCTGAACTTCACGGCGTTGTCGACGAGATTCACGAGGGCCTGCTCCAGGCGGAAACGGAGCGCGCGGACGGCGAAATCCGCCGGCTGGCACTGCAGGCTCACCTGGCGGATGCGCGCGGCGGACTCCACAGTGCGGATGGCGGTTTCGATCACGGGCTGCACCGGCACGGCTTCGGCCGGCTCCTGCGCGGGGCGGTGCTGTTCCAGTTCGGAGAGCACGAGCAGGTCGGAGGCGATGTTGGTGAGGCGGATGGCGTTGGAGCGGATGACCTCGAGGAATTTGCGGTTGTGCTCGGCATCGTCGATGGCGCCATCGAGCAGCGTCTCGGCGTATCCGCGGATGGCGGTGAGCGGAGTGCGCAGCTCGTGCGAGACGTTGGCGACGAAGTCGCGGCGCACGCGCTCGAGCCGCTCGATTTCCGTCACATCGTGGAGGATCGCCAGGGCGCCCTTCTGGCGGTTCAGCTCGAGCGGCTTGGCGTAGAGCTCGTAGCTGCGGCCCGGCGTAGCGGGAAAGGAGATCTTGGCGCGCACGGTCTCGCCCTGTTCGAGCACCTGCCACAACGGCTCCAGCAGGGCGTTGTCCGGAGAAACCTGTTCGAGCGGCGTGCCCGGATCGGGCGCCTGGCGCGCGGCGACCGCCTGGAGGAAGGCCCCGTTGCAGAACGTAATGCGGAGAGACTGGTCCACGGCCAGCACGCCTTCGCGCATGCTGGACAGAATGGCGTCGCGGCGGGCGGATTCGGCGCGGAGCAGATCGACCAGTTCCAGCAGATTGCCGGCCATGCGGTGGAGCGAGGCGGCCAGAGCGCCGAGTTCATCCCTGCCGGAGTCAGGCAGGGCGGGGCCGTCTTCAAAACGGCCTGCGGCCAGGGCCTCCGCGGCGGCTTGAATGCGGTGGATGCGCCGCGTCAGGGACCGTGTAAAGAGGTAGGCGCCGACGAGCACGGCGCAGGCCAGCAGCAGCGTGGTGCGCAGGATCCGGCGGCGGTTGGCGCGGACGGAGGATTCGATGGTTTCCAGCGGCGCGGCCAGCCGGAGGATGGCGGGCGCGCCGCTGCTGAGCCGCGCGGGCACGGCCAAATAAAGGAAGTCCATGTTCACGCTTGTGCTGTGCCGCTTGGAGACGCCAAGGCCGGAGCGCAGGGCGGATTCGATCTCGGGCCGGTGAGCGTGGTTTTCCATGGATTCGGGTTCGCGGCGCGATTCCGCCAGCACGGCGCCGCCGGCAGCCACAACGGTGACGCGGGCCGCAAGGCGGCGGTCGGTATCGCGCACCCACTCCGGCAGCGCGGCAGGCGGCAGCGACTCGAGCTCGCGGCTGAGCACCTCGGCGGCTGCATGGAGGCTCCTCTGCACGGCGCTCTCTTCACTCTGCTGCGTGTACCGCGACATCAGCAGGTCCGTCAGCCCGCCCATGGCGAGCACGAGCAGGCTCGCGCCGACGAGGATCTTGCGGAACAGCGGGCTGCGGATGGTCGGCGGCCGGCCCTGCATGGCGTTCACATGCGGCCTGTCAGCCAGTGAATGATCAGGAAGCTGAGGCCGCCGGCGAGCGCCGACATGGGGATGGTGAGGACCCAAGCCCAGAGGATGTTGGCGGCCAGCCCCCAGCGCACAGCCTTCAGCCGCTGGATGGAGCCCACGCCGGCGACGGCGCCGGTGATGACGTGCGTGGTCGACACGGGCACTTTGAGGTACGTAGGGAAGAGGATGGCGATGGCGCCGGCGGTCTCGGCGCAGAATCCGCCGCGCGGCTTGAGCCTCGTCAGCCGCGCCCCCATGGTATGCACGATGCGCCAGCCGCCGCTCATCGTGCCCAGAGCGATGGCGGCGTGCGCCGACAGCACCACCCACCATTGCACGTCGAACTCCTTCAGATACCCGGCAGCGACCAGCACGCTGGTGATGATCCCCATCGTCTTTTGCGCGTCATTGGCGCCGTGCGAATAGCTGAACAGGCCTGAACTGATCAACTGGAGCCGCCGGAACCAGCCGTCCATGCGCCGCGGCGAGGAGCGGCGGAAGAGCCAGAACACAAGCACCATCAGGAGGTATCCGAGGCAGAGCCCGATGAGCGGCGCGATAAAGATGAATGCCACCGTGGAGGTCCATCCGGCGGGAACGATGGCTTCGAACGAGGCGCCGGCGCCGCGCGTCGCCGCCACCTTGGCCATCGCCGCGCCCGCGTAGCCGCCCATCAGCGCGTGCGACGAGCTGGACGGGAGGCCGAAGTACCACGTGAACAGGTTCCAGAAGATCGCCCCGGCAAGCCCTGCCAGCACCACCATCTCCGTCACCAGCCGGATATCCACCATGCCCGCCCCGACGGTCTTGGCGACTCCCGCCTCGTGGAAGAACAGCAGCGGAATGGCGGCGATGAAGTTCCAGAAAGCGGCCCACAGCACCGCCTGGAAGGGTGACAGGACGCGCGTGGCCACGATGGTGGCCACGGAGTTGGCGGCGTCATGAAAGCCGTTGATGAAATCGAAGATGAGAGCGACGAAGACGATGAAGGAAACCAGAAGCAGGGCGGAGTCCATGAGCGGGAGGTCAGCCGTTCTTCACGATCACGTTTTGCAGGGCGTCGGCGACGTCTTCGCAGTAGTCGGTGGCCGATTCGAGGTACTCGTAGATTTCCTTCAGCTTCATCAGCGTGATGGGATCCTTCTCGGTCTCGAAGAGATCGGCGATCGCCGCGCGGATCAGGTGGTCTGCCTGCTCCTCGAGGCGGTTGATCTCGATCGCGTGCTCCAGCAGAGGCTTGTCTTCAGCCAGTGCGGCGAACGCCTTCTGCAGCACCAGCGCGCAATTTTCCAGGATGCCCCCCACCTGGACGACCGGCTTGGGAATGATTGGGATCTTGTAAGCGACGATGCGGTGAATCGCCTCCTCCATCGCGTCCAGGACATCGTCCATGTGAGAGGCCAGCGAGTGGATGTCTTCCGGATCAATCGGCGTGATGAAGGTCTGATTGAGCCGCGTGAAGACTTCGTGGATGATCTCGTCGCCCTTCTGTTCCAGCCGCGCGATGGCCATTTCGGCCTCATGCAGCGAGGACGGGCCATTTTCCACGGCTTTGCGGAAGATCTGGGCCGCCTGATGGATGAGGCCGGCCTGTTCGATGAAAAAGTGATAGAACTTCTCAGTCCGCGGTAGAAGCCTCATGCGCGTTCCTGATCCTTCGCCGCTTCAGAAGCGGCAGTGTTCCGGGCCGGAATAAGAATTATCGCAGAGAGGGTGCACCCGGAGTCAACGCCGATTGAATTACAACTCCATGAATGCCGGGTCATGCAGAACGGGCAGAGAGCCGGCGGACGCACTCTGCCCTTCCTCCTCGGGCTGGAAGAGCCGCCTGTCGAGCAGGCGGCTGGCTTCCACGTTGCCCAGTGCATTCAGCAAAGTCGATTTCAGGTGCGGGTGCTCCTTCTCGAGCTCCTCGAGCATGCCGCGCACGGAGCGCCTCACCGTGCCCGTCTTCAGCGAGCAGCCGCAGGGGATGACGGGAGCGCCGGAGCCTTCGGCCCAGGCGCGCGTCAGATCTTCAGTGACGTAAATCAGGGGGCGGATCAGCCGGAATTCGCGCTTCCGCGACCACGCCACCGGAGGCAGCGCCGCCAGCCGCCCGGTGAACATCGCGTTGCGCAGGAAAGATTCGCAGAGGTCGTCAGCCGTGTGGCCCAGCGCGATGACGTTGGCGCCAAGCTCCCGCGCCAGCGCATAGACGGCGCGCCGCCGGAAGCGGCTGCACAGGTCGCAGCCATGATCGGGCTGCCGGCCTAACAGCCGGAGCGACGGATTGTCGACCCTGTAGGTCCAGTCCACGCCCTGCCCGCGCATCCACTCGCGGAAGGGCTCCACAGGAGCCAGGAACTTGCCCTGGTCAATGGTGAAGGCGCAGAGGGAGAAGCGCACGGGGGCGCGCTTCTGCAGCGCCAGAAGCGCCGACAGCAGCGTGAAGGAGTCCTTCCCGCCGGAAAAGCCCACGGCGATGCGGTCGCCTTCGCGGATCATGCCGAAGCGCGCGACCGCCTGGCCGACACGGCGCAGAATGGCTTTCTCCAGTTCCAAATTCTTATTGTATTGGGTGTGAGCCCCGCCCGCCGAGCTGCGTTTGAAGCGCTGGCGCGCGTCGACCGCGGCGACAAGTCCGACATCGCCCTGCTGGAAGCGTTGCGGGGCATGGACAGCCGGGATGCCGGGCTCGCCACGCAGATCGTCTACGGAGTGCTGAGGCGCCGCGCGCAACTGGACTGGCTGATCGGCTGGGCGTCAACGCGGCCTCTGGAAAAGCTGGACGCGGCGGTGCTGCGCGCGCTCCGGATGGGGGCGTTCCAGTTGAGGTTTCTGGATCGCGTGCCCGCCCATGCGGCGGTGGACTCGAGCGTCGAACTCGTAAGGCGCGCCGGGCTGCAGTCCGCCGCGGGTTTCGTCAATGCCGTTCTGCGCCGGCTGCCGGATCCGCCCGCGCAGTGGCCGGACGAGGCGCTTGCGTATTCGATGCCCGCCTGGCTTCTCGAGAAATGGGAGCGCACGCTGGGCGGGGAGGACGCGCGGCGCGCGGCGCAGGCGGCGCTGGAGGAGCCGGACCGGGGCGAACGCGGCGGGCGCCGGATGGACGAGGGGGCTCAGTCCGTCGTACCGCTGCTGGAACTGCGCCCCGGCGAACTATTTCTGGACGTCTGCGCCGCGCCGGGCAACAAGACGCTGCAGGCAATGGAGGCTGGCGGGCGGGCGGTGGCCTGCGATGCAAGCCTCGCCCGGCTGCGCGAGCTCCTCGCTCCCTGCCCGCGGGTGCAGGCCGATGCGGCGCGCGGGCTGCCGTTCGGGCGCGTGTTCGGCAAGATTCTGGTGGACGCGCCCTGCACGGGCACGGGCACGCTCGCGCGCAACCCGGAGATCCGGTGGCGGGTCAACAGGGAGGAGATCCTGCGGCAGTCGCAGAGGCAGGAGGCGATCCTGCGGGAGGCGATGCGGTGCCTGAAGCCCGGCGGGCGGCTGGTCTATTCCACCTGCTCGCTGGAGCCGGAAGAGAACGAAGAGGTAGTGAGGCGCGCGGCGGGCGGGCGCGTCAGGCATATGGCGTTGCGCGTGCCGGGGCGCGATCCCGGCGATGGCTTTTTCGCCGCCGTGATAGAGTGAGAGTGCCTGCCCATGATCGAGATTCTTCCGTCTCTGCTCGCTGCTGATTTCGCGCGCCTCGGAGAGCAGATTGACCAGGTAACCGCGGGCGGCGCCCGGATGCTGCATTTCGACGTCATGGACGGCCGCTTCGTGCCGAACATCTCGTTCGGGCTGCCCGTGCTCGAGTCGCTGCGGAAGAAGACGCGGCTCCAGTTCGACGCGCACCTGATGATCACGGACGCGGATTCCTATGCGCCTCGTTTCGTGGAGGCGGGCGCGGATCTGGTGTCGGTGCACGTAGAGGCGTGCCCGCACATCGACCGCACGATCCGCGCGATTCAGGCGGAAGGAGCGCGCGCCGGGGCGGTGCTGAATCCCGCCACCCCGCTCTCCACGCTCGAGCACGTGCTGCCGCTGGTGGATTATGTGCTGCTGATGAGCGTGAACCCCGGCTACGGGGGGCAGAAGCTGATCCCGTATGTGCTCGACAAAGTGCGGGCGCTGCGCGAGCAGCGCGCGCGGCTGGGACTGGAGTTCGCCATCGAGATCGACGGCGGCGTGACGGTGGATAATGTAGGTATGGTGGCAGAGGCCGGCGCCGACTGGGTGGTCGCCGGCACCAGTGTCCTGGGCGCCGCCGATCCCGCCCAGGCCCTGGCGGCCATGCGGCAGGCGGCGGAGAACGCGCTGGCGCGCCGCGCCTGAGGCCGCAGGACGCGCGGGAGAAATCTGGATCGCAGAGGTGAAGCCGAAGATGAACGGACACCGCACACGGCAGGCATGCTGGACCGCCGCCGTCCTGGCTGGATTGCTGCTGGCGGGAGGCTGCCGCGGCAAGAAATACGAAAACCCCATCACGCAGGACACGCAACAGCCGGACAAGATCCTGTTCGACAAGGCGGTCAAAGACATTGAGAAGGGCCGTTACGAGGTGGCGCGGCTCACGCTCAACACGCTGATGAACACCTACGACGCCTCGGAGTTCCTCCCCAAGGCGAAGCTCGCCATCGCGGACTCCTGGATGCGCGAGGGCGGTTCGCACGCGCTGGCGCAGGCGGAGGCCGAATACAAGGACTTCATCCTGTTCTACCCGACGCTGGAGGAATCCGCCGAGGCGCAGATGAAGGTCTGCGACATCCACTACAGACAGATGGAGAAGCCCGACCGCGACTCCACACACGCGCTGCGCGCGGAGGAGGAGTGCCGGCAGGTGCTGACGCAGTTCCCCAATTCGCGCTTCGCGCCGATGGCGGCGCAGAAGCTGCGGGAGATCCAGGAAGTGCTGAGCGAGGGCGAGTTCCGCGTCGGGGCGTTCTATCACCAGAAGGGCTCCCTCAGCGCGGCGTCCAACCGGCTGCAGGCGCTGACGGATCATTATCCTCTTTACAGCTCAGCCGATCAGGCCTTGTGGCGGCTGGGCGACAGCTATCTGCGCATGGGGCCGCGCTTCCGCCAGAAGGGGATTGCGGCGTTTCAGCGCATCGTCCGCGAGTATCCGCTCAGCCCGCTGGTGGAACAGGCCAAGACCAAGCTGACCGAGATGGAGGCCGAGATCCCCGAGCCGGATCCGGTGGCCTATGCGCGGATGAAGTACGAGTTGGAGAACGCCAAGAAGAAGAGCCTGCTGGCCAGAATGTGGGGACCGTTCTCGAAGTCGCCCGACACGAGCCGCGCGGCCAAGAGCGGGCAGCCGGCCATGGAGCGGATGCGGCCCACGATTCCGCCGAACGTGCTGGCGGTCACCGGCGGGCAGGGCGGGGTGACGGATGTGACGATCTCCACGGAAACACCGGCGTCGAGCACTGCGCTCGATACGCTGCCAGACGCGCGGCAGGGCGCGCAGCGGAGCGGCGCGGCGGCGGGAACACAGTCCGGCACCAACGGCGGCGGTCAACCCTCCGCCGGGTCCGCCCGGCAGGACGGGAAGGACTCGAAGAAGGGAAAGACCGCCACGAAGGCGAAGCCGAACGGCAAGGAGAAGAAGTAGCCTCGTGCCTGTTCCCGTGCGCGTGCTGCTCGCCGACGACAGTCCGCATGCCCAGCGCATGGGAGAGCGCATCTTTCGCGAAGAAGGCTACGAGGTGGTGACGGTGGTGGACGGCGACGCAGCCGTCGAACGGCTCGACGAAGTGCAGCCGGACCTCGTGCTCGCCGATGTCTTCCTGCCGCAGCGCTCCGGCTACGAGCTGTGCCGCTACATCAAGCGGCATGAGACGCACCGGCACGCGGGGGTCGTGCTCATCGCAGGGCTGCTCGAACCGGTCGACGAGGAAGAGGCGCGGCGCGCGGGGTGCGACGCCGTGCTCAAGAAGCCTTTCGAGGCATCGGTGGTGCTGGAGACGGTCCGCCCGCTGATCGACCGGGCGCGCTTCGCCCGGGGGCTGTTCGCCGAAAGCGTCCCGGAGCCGCCGCCGCCGGAGCCGCCGCGCGCCGGCCTGACGCCGCCGGCAAAGCCGGAGATCGACCCGGAGGCGGTGCGCGCCGCCGTGACCCTCGCGCTCGACCGCAGCCTGCCGGCTCTGGTGGAAGAGATTTCCGAGAAGATTCTCATCGCGCTCGGCCATTGAGCCGGAAGCGGCGCGCGCGGATGAAGAGGATTCCCCATGCCTGACAACAGCTTTGACATTGTGTCGAAAGTGGAGATGCCCGAGGTGGCCAACGCCGTTCATCAGGCGATGAAAGAGATCGGCCAGCGGTACGACCTGAAGGGTTCGAAGAGCCAGATCGAACTGGACGAGAAGGAGCACAAGATCGTGGTCTCCTCCTCCGATGATTTCCACCTGAAAGCCGTGGTGGAGATCCTGCAGGGCAAGCTCGTCAAGCGCGGCGTGCCGCTGAAGGCGCTCACCTACGGCGCGATTCACCCGGCGGCGGGCAGCACCGTGCGGCAGGAGATCGAACTGCAGCAGGGCATCCCGATCGAGAAGGCGCGCGAGATCGTCAAGGCGGTCAAGGACGCCAAGAAGAAGGTGCAGGCGTCGATCCAGGGAGATCTTGTGCGCGTTTCGGGCAAGGACCGCGACACTCTGCAGGAGATCATCGCCATGCTCCGGCAGCGCGATTTCGGCATCGACATGCAGTTCACCAACTACCGGTCCAATTGACCATGGCGCGGCGGATCGAATCCCTGTTCCTGCCGGGGCCGGCCGGCCGGCTGGAGGCATTGCTGGAAGAGCCCGGCCAGGGGGAGCCGCGGGCAGCCGCTCTCGTCCTCCATCCGCATCCGCTCGGTGGCGGGACGATGCACAACAAGGTGGTCTACCGCATGGCCCGGGCGTTGCGGCAGCAGGGCGCCGTCACATTGCGGTTCAACTTCCGTGGCGTGCATCTGAGCGAAGGCGAGCATGACAACGGCCGGGGCGAGGCCGGCGACGCCCGCGCCGCCCGCGATTTTCTATTGAAGAGCTATCCGGGTCTGCCCTTGGTGGTGGCCGGGTTCAGCTTCGGCGCCAGGGTGGCCTTGCAGTGCTGGGAGGGCGCCCGCCGGGTCATCATCGTGGGCTTCCCCACCATCTACCGCGAGTACAGCCTGCTGGATCAATGCCCGGTGCTGCGGGTGTTTGTTCATTCTACAAATGACGAATTCGGTCCACGAGAACAGCTTCAGCGGGTGTATGACCGGTTGTGGGGTCCGAAGCGGCTCTTCTGGGTCGAGGCGCGCGACCACTTTTTCGGGAATGCGCTGGATGCTTTTGAGCAGGTGATCCGGACCGAGGGGCTGCCGCGTTAACCTCTGCGGGCGGAGCGAACCCGGCGGGAGGCGCGCGTGCCGATAAGGTTGGCCACTTGGCCCAGCAGCTCAGGCACGTCTTCCGCTTCTACAAGCATGCGTCCGGACACCTTCCTGCCGCTTCTGGGCGAGCGGGCGCGCCAGGAGGTGACCAGCGCCGTCGCCGGGCGGTAATCCTTCATGCGCGCGTGGGCGAGGACGCGCAAACCCGCTTCGGGCGACTCCATGGCGAGGTCAGTCAGTACCAGCTCGTATTCGGATCGATCGAGCAGGCTGACAGCCTCCGCTGCGGAAGCCGCCGAGTCGACGTGATAACCTCCTGCTTCCAGAACGGTTTGCAGCGTAAGCCGGGCCGCCGGATCATCGTCCGCCAGCAAGACACGAGCCATCCGCTGCGGCGCTCTGGGCTTGAGCGCCTCCGGGAACTTCGCCTTCCGGGCGGGTGGTTGGGGCCGCATTTTGTCTGTAACCGGCGGCAGGCCGGCAGGCACAACCGGCAAGAACGCCTCCGCCCATAGTGTAACCCTAACTGGGCGGAATTGAACCTGCGAATTTCAGATCAGAGCCTTAGGTTTCAGTTTGTTCACGATGCACTGCGGGGCTCGGAGCCGAAGACGCGCGCGAAAATGGCATCCACATGGCGCAATTGCCGCTCAGGCGAGAAAGCATTCCGGATCTGCTCGGCAGAGAGGAACCTGCGCACATCCGGGTGGCTCTCGATGGCAGCTCGAAAGTCGCCTTCCTCTCTCCATGCCTTCATCGCTTCGGTCTGCACCAGCCGGTAGGCATCCTCCCGTAGCATCCCGGCCGCGGTCAGATCCAGAAGCACCTGCCCGGAAAAGATCAAGCCCTTCGTCAGCTCAAGATTGCGCTTCATCCGCTCGGGAAACACGCGCATGCCCTCCACCAGCCAGACCGTGCGGTCGAGCAGGTAGTCGGCGAGGATGCAGGAATCGGGCAGGATCACGCGCTCGACGCTGGAATGGGAGATGTCCCGTTCGTGCCACAAGGCGATGTTCTCGAGCGCCGCCTGAAGGTTCGAACGAACCACGCGCGCCAGCCCGCAGATCTGCTCGCTGACCACCGGATTCCGTTTGTGGGGCATGGCGCTGGAACCCTTCTGCGCCCCCTCCGCGAAAGGCTCCTCGGCTTCCCGAACCTCCGTTCTCTGCAAATGTCGGATTTCCAGGGCGATCTTTTCACACAAGGCGCAAGCGAGTGCCAGAGCACTGACGAAGGCGGCGTGCCGATCCCGCGAGATCACTTGGCTGGCGATGGGGGCGACTCTCAGTCCAAGCCGTTCGCAGATCGCCTGTTCCGCCTCCGGCGCCAAGTGCGCCAGGTTGCCCACGGCGCCGGAGAGCTTGCCGAACCGCAGATCCTCCGCCGCTGCCGCAACCCGCTGCCGGGCGCGCCGGGCTTCATCGAACCACAGCGCCAGTTTCAGTCCGAAGGTGATCGGTTCGGCATGCACACCGTGGGTGCGTCCGATCGCCAGTGCGTCTTTGAACTCGAAGGCGCGGCGGCGCAGAACCTCCGTCAGACGGTCGACGCCAAGCAGGATGAGGTGAGCAGCCTGTTTCAGGAGCAAGGCTTGGGCAGTATCTACTACATCATTAGATGTAAGGCCGTAGTGCAGCCACCGGGACGCCTCGCCATAACCTTTGGCCTTCATTGTTTCAGCTACACAAGTCGTGAATGCAATGACGTCATGGCGGACTTCTTTCTCGATCCCCTGAATCCGCTCGACGGTGAATGCGGCGTGCTCCCGGAGAAGCCGCGCTGCATCGGCGGGCACTTCTCCGCGCTCTGCGAGCACCTCCGCCGTTGCCAGTTCGACTTCCAGCCACTGCCGGAACCGGTTCTCATCGCTCCAGATACGCCCCATTTCGGGGCGGGTGTATCGCGCGATCATGTCAATATCTCTTACAATTGAAAAACTTCGGACTGTCGCCGCGGCTCCACCACCACCAGTTTGGGATCGAGCCCTCGTTGCCGCAACGCCTGCCGGGCGGAGAGTTCGGCATCCCAGATCGTGTTGTTCTGCTCGCTCAGGTGTCCGAGCACGAGCGTCTGCGTTTCTTTGGACAGTTCCGAGGCGATGTACTCACAGGCGGCGTCGTTCGACAGGTGTCCGAGCCGGGAAAGGATCCGCTGCTTCAGATGCCACGGGTAGGGACCGACTTTGAGCAGATCCGGATGGTGGTTCGATTCGAGCAACAGGAAGTGCGCGCCACGCAGGTGGTGCTTGACGTTCTCGGGCAGGTAGCCGAGATCGGTGGCGATGGCGATCTTGATGCCCTGGACGAGGAACGTGTAGCCCACCGGATCGGCGGCGTCATGGGGCAGCGTGAACGACTGCACGCGGAGATCCCGGAAGTCGAAAGCGGCGCCTGCCTGAAACGTCTCCAGAGGCGGCGCGGGCGAGCCGCCCCAATCGAGCAGCGGGGCCGTCCGGCGCGTGGCGAACACCGGCACGCGCGCGCCCAGATTGCGGTTGATCACCGGCAGCCCGGCGATGTGGTCGGAGTGCTCGTGGGTGATGAAGATGGCATCGAGCTTGTGCGGATCTTCGCCGATGGCAGCGAGCCTCGCGAAGGTCTCCTTGCGGTTGATGCCGGCATCGACAAGGATGCGCGTCTTCTCCGTCGCGAGAAAGATCGAATTGCCGGCGCTCGACGAAGCGAGCACGCATGCCTTGACGATGGCGGACCTCCCCGAAATCTCTATGGTAGAGCATGACGGGGACGCGGTCGAACGGGAGTGATGCCGCTGTGGGCGGCTGCGGCTGTCAGCGCGTCTTCCTGCCGAGCAGCAGCGCTCCCAATCCGGCTGCCAGGAGTCCGAAGGCGCCCGGTTCGGGCACTTCTGCATCCGCGCCGCCCGTCGTCACCAGGATGTCATCGAGCTGCACATACCAGTCCCAGGCATCGCTGGGGTCGTAGTAGTTCCACCGCAGCCGCGTCTGGGAAGACAAATAGGGAGTGAGGTCGACCAGGACCAGCTCTCCAGGCGAGCCGTCGACCCCCTGATGATCTTCGTTCCATCGGAGGACGTTGCTCCAGGTGGAGCCTCCGTCCGTGCTGATGTCGAGATCCAGGGTGTCGTCGCCGGCGTAATTCGCGTAGTAAGCCCTGTAACTCAAGGAGGCCTCGCTTACCCCCGAGAGGTCCAGCACAGGCGAAATCAGCGCCGTGCTGAAGGCTCCCGGCGAGGCGTCGCTATTGGCGCAAACGGCATTTCCCGCTCCTCCCGTAAGATTGGTGGAAAGGCCGCAGGAGGCAAGATCATACATCCATGTGACAGCGCCGGCAGACTCGACGGTCCAAGGGACCGAAACCGGGTCGAAGCTGTCCGTGAGGATGACGCCTGCCGAGGCGCTGAAACCAAGGGAAATGAGCGTTCCGGCCAAGAGCACGGATCGGACCGCAGATGACATATGCGAGATTCTCCTCCTCGATGAATTAACACACAAAAGGCTAGGTTACTCTTTTTCTCAGGGAACGGTCAAGGATTGCTCGCATCAAGCCGGAAAGCGGGCGCCAACTCGCCCGGCGGGCATCAGCGGTCACGATGCGCCGCTGCCGCCGTCTCTTTGGGCGAGCCGTCAGCTTCATCCGGCGCGCGGCGGGCAACCGCGCCCAAAACCCAATCCCGCACCCACATGGCGGGCAGCATTCCAGCCAGCATGCCTGCCAGCATCGCCAGATGCATGCCGAGCTCCGGCGGCGGAATGCGCAGCGCCCACGCGCGCCCGAGCCAGAAATGCGCGGCGATCATGCCGCCGAGCATCCCGCCCATGTCGAGCGCCAGCGCGAAGGCGAGCCGCGCCGGCTGCCGCCGGGCGATGCTTGATCACTCCACCGCGCTGCCCCGAGCCAGACGCCGGGAGAGGCACGCGGGACACATGCACAACGTTGCCATGGGACTTGCCAGGTGGGCGAGTCCGTGAACTACGCTGTCGGCGCTGTCAAATCGGGATGCAATCAAATCGAAGTATTGGGCGTCGCTGGCATTATAGCGGCGGAAAACGGCGTAAGCAATATGATCGGCGATTTGAACGAGACGGGAGGCGCGCGAGTCGACGAAGAATGGAATGTCCACCAAGTTGCGCAATGTGCCTCCCCACCGAGTCCCCTTCGCCCGGAAATCTCTCGAAAGGCGTTGCAGAGACGTCTCTCTCGTCGTCCTGTCAAGAACGATCAAGCCTCTCTGCCGGTCCCCCTCCCGTTGGAGACGGGCAAGGAACCGATCAAAGCGGCTGCACAAATCCTCAAAGCAGCGTTCGACAGGATCTTCGTGCGGGAAGGAGTCTTTGTGGATCGCGCAGGCAAACAGGCGCGCGCTGCCGTAGCTGTCCTGAACTACCTTTAGAACGGCTTTGATCACTCCGCGCGCTTCGTCGCGGTTGAGCCGGCTCCATGGCTCCGAACGGCGTGAGAAGATTTCGGATGCGTGGAATTCGATAGCGGCTGGATTTTCCGAATTGTAGGTCTGCGCAATTCGATCCAGCTCGCGCGTGAAATAATCCGCTTGCGCCTCGTAAAGGGAGATGCCCCCTAACACGAGGTATTCCTCGGCGGCATTGGCTGCGGAACCTGCGTCGTCGAGGTACAGCAGATACATGAAAAAAGGCAGCCGGGCGGACTCGCGTCCGGTGGACCGCGTTGGCAGCCCTCCCAACCGCCAAATTAACGCTACCAAACCATGCAATAGTTGTCAATATCGGGGAAAAGGCCTCTTTGAGCTAGCCGGCAGGGCGCCAAGACGCGCCAGTGGAGATGACCTCCGGACCAGGAGGGCATCCCGCACCCACATGGCGGGCAGCATTCCAGCCAGCATGCCTGCCAGCATCGCCAGATGCATGCCGAGCTCCGGCGGCGGAATGCGCAGCGCCCACGCGCGCCCGAGCCAGAAATGCGCGGCGATCATGCCGCCGAGCATCCCGCCCATGTCGAGCGCCAGCGCGAAGGCGAGCCGCGCCGGCTGCCGCCGCAGCGGCTGAAGGCAGCGGCTCCAGGCGATCGACGGCGGGATGGCGAAAGCCAGCATCAGCCACGTCATCCAGGAGCCGAGCAGCGCCACCCATCCCCGCGCGTCGTGCAGCGGGCACAGCGGAGCGTTAGGGTCGATCCAGTGGTCGACGCGGTCCCCCAGCCACATGCCGAAGCCGCCAAAGGCAGCCATGACGATCAGCATGTCGGCATGCGAGGAGAGCAGGAATCGCGCGCGCCAGGCGGACACCACAGCCAGCGCCGCCACCACCGTTCCCAGCGCCACGGGCGCCCACGCCATGCCAAGAGACCACCGCTGATGGACAAACGCAGCGCCCTGCGCCAGCACGCAGGCGGCGAGCGCAGGCGGCGCCAGGCGGGCGAGGGGAAGACGGGCGGCGGGATTCATGCAACTGCTTCCTCCAGATCCGGAGACAGAAACGCCGCGGCGCGCCAGACGACCAGCAGGCTCGAGCACGTCATCACCAGCGCGGAGAACACCGGGTGCAGCAGCCCGGCAGCCGCCACCGGAATGCCCGTCAGGTTGTATGCCGCTGCGTAAGCCAGGTTCGTGCGTCCCAGCCGGCGCGCGGCGCGGGCGATTCTGAGCAGTTCCGCCACGCGCGGCACGGCGCCGGCGCGCAACACGCCGTGCGCCACCTCGCGCGCCAGGGCTACGCCGCTCTCCACGGCAAGCGCCGCGTGGCTTTCCGCCATGGCTGCGGCATCGTTGATCCCGTCGCCGATGAAGAGAACCTTGCGCCCCTGGCGCCGCAGCGAGCGCACCAGTTCCAGCTTTTCGAGAGGCTGCATCGAGGCGCGCGCATCCGGGTGTCCGAGCGCCTGCACACGCGCGGCTTCATCGCCCGATACGAGGAGACTTTCAACGCCGGCATCCCGGAGTTCGCGCCAGAGGTTCGCCAGCCCCGGCATCGGCGTCTCTTCCAGCGCCGCGAGCGCCGCCAGCCGCCCATCCCAGACAACAGCCAGCAGCCGCGCCCCCGGCGCTGAGCCGGCGGCTTCGCGCAGCCTCTCCCATGCCGCGGCATCTTCGGCGGCGAGCAGCTTTTCGGCCAGCCCCACCCGCAGCTCATGCGCCGCCCCGCTCCGCCTCGCGCGCAGCTCCGCCGCCACGCCCTGCCCCGGCAGCAGCCGCAGCCCGCAGACGTCGAAGCGGGGCGCCCGCCGGCGCGCACCCGCGGAACGCCTGCGCAATGGGATGCCCGCTGAGCCGCTCCATCGCAGCCACGGCTTCCAGCAGCTCGCCGCGCCCGAGCCCGCAATCCGGCGCGGTGACGAACTCCGCCAGCCGCGGTTCGACGCCGGTGAGCGTGCCGGTCTTGTCGAACACGGCCACGTCGCAGTCCGCAATCCGTTCGAGCGCTTCGCCATTGCGGAGAAACGCGCCGCGCAGCGCGAACCGGCTCATCGCCGCCCAAAGCGCCAGCGGCGTGGCGAAGCCCAGCGCGCAGGGGCAGGCGATGACGAGCACCGCCAGCCCGTTCATCAGCGCCGCATCCGCGCCGGCGCGGAACCACCAGTAGAGAGCCGCCAGCGCTGCCGAGCCGGCCACAAACGGCGTCAGCCAGAGCGCCGCGCGGGATGCCGTGCGCTCCAGCGGCGAAGGCTCGGCGCGGCTCCTCGTGATCGCCGCGGCGATCTGATCCAGAGACCGCTGAGAGCCTGCCACCGAGGCCCGGACCCAGAGGGCTGCGTCGGTGGGCGCCGCGCCTGCGGGGATGGCGTCGCCCTCCGATTTGGCCACGAGAAAACTCTCGCCCGTGACGGCGTCCACGCGGCACAGCGCGCTGCCCCGCTCGACGACGCCATCGACAGCCACGGCGCTGCCCGCGGGCGCGGCGACGACATCGCCCGCCTGAACGTCGGCGATCCGCTTCTCGACGAGCGCCCCGTCCGCGGTCTGCACCAGGCACGTCTCCGCTGCCGCGGCGGCGAGAGAAACGGCCTGCAATGCGCGGCTCTCCGCTTCTCCCGTCACCAATTTGCCCAGGCTGTAGATCACGAGCAGGATCGAGCTCACCTCGTAATAGACCGCGCCGTGGCCGCGCCACGCCGCCAGCACGCTTGCCGTGAAGGCGCCGCCGAGGGCGAGCGCGAACAGCGGCTCGTGCGACAGCCGCCGCGCGCGCGCATTTTCGAGCAGCCCGCCGATGAGAGGCTTGCCGAGCAGCGCGAAGACGGCGAGGGTAAGGGCCAGCAGCACGAGATGAATCGCGCGCCGCTCTCCCGCGTCCGCCTCCGACGTGTTGACGGCCAGCCCCACCGTCATCGTGTTCATGGCAAGAAACGCGGAGATGCCGATGCGCCACCACCACGAAGCCGGCGTCGAGCTCAGCCACGCCGTGTGGCAGGAAGGCGCCTGGCAGGCAGCGCCGGACGCTGTGGCCGCCGCGTTCATTCGCCTTGCTCCGCCTCAGCCGCCCAGCCGGAACTGTCGCAGTTCCGCTTCCGTCCACGGCCGGCTGCGCGCAGCGGCGGCCTCGCGCACCTGTTTCACCAGGTCCGCGCCCACAGGCGGCGCGTTGTTGCCGAATGAAGCGCGGATGTAGGTGATCACGGCCGCGATCTGTTCGTCCTTGAGCTTCGAACCCCATTCCGGCATCTCGCCGTTGTAGTCCGCGCCCTTCACGCGCAAGGGGCCGTTCAGCCCATGCAACAGAATCGCCGCCAATTGTTCCGGCGCGCCGGCGACGATCTCCGAACCGCCCAGCGGCGGGTACGCGCCCGCCACGCCGCCGCCGTCCTGCTGATGGCAGGTGACGCAGTTGTTGTAAACGCGCCGGCCGAGCACCATGGGATCCACCGGCTCCGGCGCTTCCGCGGACTTCGACGCCAGCAGGGCCTTCTCGTTGTACTGGTCCGCCGCGAAGCCGCCCGAGTTCGTGGCAATGTACCAGCCCGCCCAGCCGGCCAGAGTGAGGAAGCCGAGGATCAGCCACACGGGCACCGGCTCGAGCCCGTCGCGCGGCTCGGCCATCTCGCGCATCACGGCGCGGTGGAGCGGGATCACGTCGGGCGTCTTGCGCTCCGCCGCCTCGAGGTTAAGGCGGAACTCGCCGCTGCGTTGCGTGTCTTTCGGATCCGGCATGGCTCAGCGCGCCTCCGGCACTTCGTAGTTGTGATCGAGGCTCAGGAGATACGCCACCAGCCGGCGCGCCCGATCTTTGGGGACGATCCAGGCGGGCTTCTCTCCGGCAAATTCGCCGGGCACCCGCACGGCATCCTCCGGCAGCCCGTCGGCGGAGCGCCGCACCTCGAAGAGGAACCGGTGCGGCGGCATGATGGAGCCGGGCGAAGTGATGCGCGGCTCGTAGAGGTGCAGGTAATGCCACTGCGCGCTCGGCTGGCGCGCGCCGATGTTCATCAGATCCGGCCCCGTGCGCATGGTGCCCATCAGGGGAGGCTGGTCGTGGATGTAGTCCCGGGCCACGCTCCGCCGCATGCCCCAGCCGCGCTCGATGTCGGCGCCGAAGCCTTCCGGCCGCACCTGCTGCGTGTGGCAGTAAATGCAGCCGAGATCCATGTACACCTTGCGGCCCTCTTCCGCATCGCCGAAATATCCCACGGGCAGCGTGATGCCGCGGTCTTCGTCCTGCACCGGCGCCGTGGAGCGCAACTGCCTGTCCGGCAGAAGCACCAGGCCGGTGACCGAAGCCACGATGGTGGCCAAGACTCCCAAAGCCAGCAGCCACGAGCGGTTCATTCGGCGCCTCCCGCGGCAACAGCTTCAGGCTCGCCTTTCCGCACCAGCAGAGTGGGCCCCGGCAGATAGGCGCCCCGCTGCCGCAGCATGTTCCAGAAGAGCCAGGCGAAGGACAGGTGCCCGGCGGTCATCAGCACGCCCGCGGCGCTGCGCGACCAGAGCCACGGCACGGTGAAGCGCACGATCTCCAGGAACGGGATGCGCGGATCGTTCATCATCTTGCCCTGCTCCCAGCCTGCCCAGGTGAGCCCGAGCCAGTAGATGGCCATGCCCACGGCCGTGGTCCAGAAGTGCACGCGGATCCAGGCGGCCGAATGCCATTCCGTGTTCAGCAGGCGCGGCGCCACGTAGTACATCGCCCCGAACATCACCATGGTGAAGAACGCGTAGACGCCCAGGTGCGCGTGGGCGATCGTGTAGTGGGTGAAGTGCGAGATCTCATTCACTTTGCGCAGCGACTGCAGCGAGCCCTGGAAGCTGACCGCCGTGTAGCACATCGCCCCGTACACAATGAAGCGGAGCGTCGGGCTGTACTTCAGGTGATGGAAGTGGCCGGCCATCGTCAGGTGGTGGTTCACCGCCACGGTCACCACCGGCACGAACATCATGACACTGCCGACGATGCCCACCGTAATCAGCCATGCCGGCAGCGGCCCGCCGATCAGATGGTGCGTGCCGGCCCAGTTGTAAAAGATGGCCAGCGTCCAGAAGCCCAGCAGCGAGAGGTGGTAGCTGTGCACGGGCCGCCCGATGACTTTGGGAATCAGATAGTAAACCGCGGCCAGACCAATGGGCGTGAACCAGAGGCCGAGCACGTTGTGCGCGAACCACCAGTTGGCCGCCGCCTTCACCGCGCCCTTCGCCGCGGGCGTATGAAGGAAGATCTGCGCCGAAACATAGAGCAGCGGGAACCAGAAGATCGCGCCGAACAGATACCACTGGCTGACATAAGTGTGTTCGGATTCCCTGTGGCGGAACATCCGGATGGAAGCCGCGATGATCACGGCGATGCAGAAGCCGAACAGGATGGCCGTGGCAGGCGGGATCTCGATCCATTCGATGCTGGTGCTGTAGCCTGCCAGCACCGCCGCCACGCCAAAGGCGACCGTCAGATTCCAGATCACCGCCGTCGCCGGCAGCAGCGTGGGGAACGGAAGCCGGTTCCGGGTAAGCCGCGCCTGCAGCCATAGCAGCGTGCCCACGCCCGCCATCGAGCCCCAGCCGTAGATCATGGCGGCCAGGTGCGCCGGGCGCACGCGGCCGAATGTGAGCCATTCCCAATCGGCGAGAAAGCCTGGCGTGTGCATCTTGATCGAGGCAGCCAGCGCCAGCAGGCTGCCCACGAGGAGCCAGAACACGGCGCTGGTGTAGTACCAGACGACGGTCTGGCGGCAGGAGCGGTCGATCTGGATGCGCGTCAGGCGCTCGCGCTCCACCGGCGCGGACGGAGCAACGGATGCGGCATCAGTAGACATCGGAGATCCTCAGTCAGGCTTCGCGCCCGGGGAAGCGGTCAGTCACCTGGCCCACAGGCTCTTCGTCGTCGAAGATGCTCAGCGATGCTTCGCGAAGCCGGTCGAACTCGCCGCGCCGCACCGCCCAGACGAGCGCGGCGATGGCGGTAGCGCCGAGCAGCGCGGCCAAGCCCCAAAGGGCGAGATAGAAAGCAGCCATGGAAGCCCCTCTTCTATGATTATGGATGATGCGCCCGGGGAGGCGGGCGTGACAATCCCCGGCAGCGGACAAGTGCCGCGACTGAAGCGGCAAGGGTGCCGCGACTGCAGCGGCAAGGGTGCCGCGACTGCAGCGGCAAGGGTGCCGCGACTGCAGCGGCAAG
>DYJN01000089.1 GCA_020723085.1 Arcobacter sp. | reverse complement strand
CTCGGCAGGAACCCTCGAACCGGGGCGTCCCCTCACCGCTCACCCGCGCGGCAGAAGGGTGGCGGGATCCAAGCCAAACGGTGGAACCGCGCCGCAGACGGCGCCTTCGCCAGAGCTTTTTCCTCGCGGCAAGCGCGTCGTTCCCCCCGGCTCCCGCCGGCCTCTCAGCAGCATCCCCGGCCGAAGGGAACTGATGGCTTGCGGCGGAAAAGCAACAGGCCCGCCCGGCCGGGCTCAACCCTTTTCGGGGAGCCGCATAGCCCGGGCGGGCCTGCAAAAATGGTTCCAAGTGACCCGCGGATTCAGCTTGCTCCCCTGCCCGTCTAGCCGGGCCTGAGCGTGGCGCATCCGCTGATCGGGCACCATTGGCTCCCTGCTCCCCGGCTCCGGGATTTGCCCGAAACCGATTCATTACAGGGCACCGTGCCAGCTTATCAGCCGACGCGAAGCCGGGAACTCGAGACGGCCTTTCTCTCGCCCGCATGGACTTTTCCGTTACCGGAAAGCCCCGGCGGGGTCACCGATCCTAGCCTGTCTCTTCGCCTCCATGACGCCTGCCGACGAACCCGGTCCGCCTTGACCTCCCACCCCGGCTTGCCTCGAGGACATCCGAGGAGATCAGCGGCCAAGACCCGTTGCCCGCCGAACCAGCGCCAACCCGGAAAGCCTGAACCTTCGAACCGCTCCCCTCCGGGGTTTTCGCCCCTCGGGATCAACGCGCGCCCAAAGGCTTGCTCTCTCGGCGGCTTGCCGTCCGAAACGCCCGATTGCTTTTCGCTCCCCGGCGGTTATCCTGGAATGACCACCGGCTCATCGTTCCAAGCTCGCTACGTTTCCTTCGGCTCGCTGTTCCGTGAACCTCTTGGAACCACCTTCACTATGCATCAGGTCCGGCCGTGTGTCAACAAAAATCGAAGCGGGGAGGGCCGATTTTGAGGAACTATATTTTGTTTGTTTTCAATCGGATACGAATACCAATGTGTGGAATCGCTGTGAAAAAAACGTGAATTCAGGAAATTGTTTCAGAACCGTGACGGCGCATTTCTCTTCTGTCAAGAACACGCCGTCCGCGTCCCGCCTCCCCGCTGGCCCCCGCGCTACCATGAGGCTGTGGCCCTGCAGCGTCGAGGGCCTTTCGCCGAACCCATGGTCACGCAGCTCGGACGCGCTCTGATGTGGCTGGGCGCCGCCCTGTTTCTTATGGGCGCCTTGCTGTTTTTGTTTCCCAAGCTCCCCTTGCGCCTCGGGAGGCTGCCCGGAGACATTGTGATCCGGGGCAGGCACAGCGTCTTCTACTTCCCTCTGATGACCAGCCTGCTGCTGAGCCTGCTGTTCTCCATCCTGTTGTGGTTGTTCCGCCGCCGGTAGGGGTTCACCGGATCCGTAAGCGGACCTGCGCCTCCGCCTTGCCGGCGTGCAGCCCGGTCCCACGGAAGCTCTCCACTTGAAGGCTCTTACAGGTCTCCCTTGGCCAGCGCGCTCTTCTCTCCGCGGTCAAACGGGCGCGACATCCATCGGCGCGCCAGCTTTGCCTCATAGGAGGAAGGGGCGGTTTTCACCGCGCTGCGGTAAGCGGCCACGGCCTCCTGCCGCTGGCCCAGCAGATCCAGGCATTGCCCCAGGCGCAGCCACGCGCCCACGGCGGAATTCGGATCCAGCCGCTCCGCCGCCGCCGCCGCCCGGCGCAGATGGCGCGCCGCCGGTCCAGGCTCGTCGTACCAGAACAGGAGATTTCCCCGCGCGAATTCAATCCTCTCCCACGGGAGGCTGGCGAACCCCGGCGCCCCGCTCCGCTTCAACTGCTCGATCCGGTCCAGCGCTTTCAGCGCCTCCTCCTTGCGGCCCAGATCGGCGTACATCTGCGACAGCTCAAACCACAGCAGATAATTCCGCGGATACCGCTCCACGAGTTCGAGAATGATCGGCACGGCATCTTGCGGACGCCTCTCCCGCCGCGCCACGGCAGCCAGCAAAATCCTGGCATCCACGCGATTCCACTTGCCCTTCTCCGCCACAATCCGAACCGTTCGGATGCCGCGCTCGCGGTCGCCGCGGAATCCCACGAGGAAACCCAGCGTCCGGTAGTACCACGGCAGCGAACCGACGATGTAGTCGTGGACGCCCTGCAGCATCAGGGCGTCGATGTTCTGCGGGTCGATCTGCGCGACGCGATTGTGGAGCTTGTGGGCGTCGGTGATGTCGCGCAGCGCGTCCATCCAGGCGCGCCGCACCAGGAAGTTGTAGGTGCCGCGGAAGCCCAGCGCCACGCCCCGCGCGTACATCGCATTCGTGTCCCTCGGGTTCTTGGCGAGCGACGCCGCGGTCAGCCGCAGCGTTTCTCCGATGGCTGTGGCGAACAGCTTCTGTTCCTCCGCCGTCGGCTCCATCTTCGGCCGCCGCAGGAACGGATTGCCCCCCGTCACCAGTTCCGTCTCCAGCGCCCCGGCACGGAACATCATCTGGAACAGCACCGCCTGCGCCAGGTGATTGTGACGGTTGGGATCCTCCGGCGCGGCCTCGATCGCCTTCCGGAACTCCGCGATCGCCTGCTGGTACTCCAGATTATAGAAGTGGTCGAAGCCTCGCTCGACCGCCGGATCGGCCGGCTGAGCCAGCAACAGCCAGGCCGCAAGCACGATTCTCATCAGCCCGCCTCCAGCCGCCGCAACGCCCAGCATGCGTGCTCCTTCACACCTTCATCTTCGATCTTCGCCAGCTTCCGCAGCGCCGGCAGATAGCGCGCGTCGCCCGAATTCCCCATCGCCGTCGCCGCGTTCCTCAGCAGCCCTGAATACCGCGCGCGCCACAGCGGAGTCCGCCGGAACCGCGCCCGGAACTCCCCCTCCGTCAGCGCCGCCAGTTCCGCCAGGTCCGGATCCGGATGGAGCGGCTGAAACTCGGCAGTTGCCGTCACCGGCGCCCGCCGGTTCCACGGGCACACCTCCTGACAGATGTCGCAGCCGAACACCAGATGCCCGCTCCCCTCCCGCGCCTGATCCGGCAGCGGTCCCCGCTGCTCGATGGTCCACGTCGAGATGCACATTCGCGCGTCCAGCCGGTACCTGCCCCCGCCCGCCGGAACCAGCGCGCCCGTCGGACAGGCGTCAATACACCTGCGGCACGTCCCGCAACGGTCCGGCGGCGGTGTGTCGGGATCCATGTCCAGCGAGGTCAAGACCTCCCCCAGAAAGAACCACGATCCCATGGGCTGGTGGATCAGGCATGTGTTGCGTCCGATCCAGCCGAGTCCACCCTCCCTCGCGAGGGACCGCTCCAGGAGCGGCGCGGTATCCACGCAGATCCGGTACTCGAACGGTCCCATCTCCTTTAATACTTCCTGCACAACCCCCTCGAGCATCGCCCGCACCACGTCATGGTAGTCTCCCGCTCCCCAGGCGTAGCGCGAAACCGAGTGCCGCGCCGGACCCGCCGTGTGGTAAAGCAAGCCCACGCAAAGGACCGAGCGCGCCGAGGGCAGCAGCAGGCGCGGGTCGGCACGCACCGCCGCCCGGCGGTCGGTCAGGTAGCCAAGCGGTCCCGCAAGGCCATCCTCAACCCATTGTTGATACAAGGCAAAGTCAGAAATACTGGCGGCGGGCGCGATGCCCGCCAGTTGAAAGCCGGCCCTCCGGGCGGCTGCCAGAAACGCCTCCCTGCTTCGCTCCCGTCCCTGCAAGAAGTCTCCCAGCCCCATGCTATCGCGACTCCGGCGGCCTCCGTTCAGCCCCGGCTTTTCCCCGTCGGACCGCCCCCGGGCGCAGTTGGATGGTTCATTCTGGCCGGCCACGCCCGTTCGCCTAAAATAATAAAGGCGAAGAAAAGTGTTTCCAGGCAGGAGATTGCCGGAAACACCGCATTCCAATCATCTGGCGCCTAGACCAGAGAGTCCGACACCAGGAGACAAGGACAAGTCAAGATGCCCAAGCCGATCAAGTATGTAGAGAAGGCCGTGACGCTGGCGGCCAAAGCCGTTTGGCCGGTCTTCGATACGCTGAACTCCATCAAGCCCAACCCCAGTTTCACGCCGAAGTGGTCGGACAAGCCGCTGCTGAAATCCTGGGAGAAGATGAAGCCGCCGCTTGGATGGCCGCGCGAAACCGACTCCCTCTGTCCCAAGTGCATCCCCGAGATCCGCAAAGAGATCCTCGACGGGAAGAAGGACGTCAGCATCCTGGTCAACGAGCGCCCGGGCGAGATCAAGGCCAAGATCATCGAGCGCGACGGCAAGATCCTCATGGTCAAGGATTGCCCCGTCCACGGCCACTTTGAGGACGTCATGTCGATCGATCCGGCCTTCTTCCGGCACCTGGAGGAGGTCTTCCCCGGACGCGACATCCGCGCCCACAACGATGAAGACCTGCACCGCCACGGCACGTCCACCATCACCCACGGCCGCGGCTCGGTGCTCACCATCGACCTCACCAACCGCTGCAACATGATGTGCGACCCGTGCTTCATGGACGCCAACCAGGTCGGCTTCGTCCATGAACTCACGTGGGAAGACATCAAGACGATGCTCGACAACGCGCTGAAGATCAAGCCGCGGCGCCAGATGTCGGTGCAGTTCTCCGGCGGCGAGCCAACGCTGTCCCCATTCTTCCTGGACGCCGTCCGTTACTGCCGCAAGGTGGGCTACAACTCGGTTCAGGCGGCCACGAACGGCATCGAGTTCGCCAAGTCTCCGGAGTTCGCCCGCGCCGCCGCCGAAGCCGGCCTCCGTTACGCGTACTTGCAGTTCGACGGTATCGGCAACGCGGCCAACTCTCACCGCGCCGTCGGCAACCTGTTCGACGTCAAGCTCCGCGCCATCGAGAATCTGTACAACGCGGGCGTCGACATCGTTCCCGTCATCACCATCATCAACGGGATCAACAACGAACAGGTCGGCCGCATCGTCCAGTTCGCCCTCGACAACCCGAAGAAGATCAGCTTCTTGAGCTTCCAGCCCGTCTCCTTCACCGGGCGCGACGAGGGCATCAGCGACGAGCGCCGCGCCGCCCAGCGCTATACCCTCAGCCACTTGGCCCACGACGTCAAGAACCAGACCGGGCTCGGCGAGCCGGTCCGCGACTGGTACCCGATCTCCTTCATGACCACCTTCACCGATTGGGCGGACCTCGTCCACGGACCCAGCGCGCCGTGGGGCCAGCTCAGCTGCGGATGCCACCCCAACTGCGGCGTTGGCATGGCCGTCATGATCGACAAGGAGACCAAGGAAGCCGTTCCGGTCACCAAGTTCCTCAACGGCGACCGTCTGGCTCGCGACGTCGCGCGCGTCAACGATGCCGCCCGCGGCAGGTTCCTTTCCATCGTCGGCATGGCGCTCGCCCTGATGCGGAACTATGATCCGTTCCAGGCGCCCACGCACTTCAAGCTGTCCGACCTGCTGAAGAAGTTCGACAAGACCTTCGGCGCCACCGGGCGCGACTACGGCAAGGTGAGCGGCGACCGCACCCTCCAGGACATCCAGAAGCGCCGCGCCGACCGCTGGAACTTCCTCTTCATCGCCGGCATGTGGTTCCAGGATCTCTTCAACTACGATTTCCGCCGCACCGAGCAGTGCATCATCCCCTATGCCACCCAGGAGGGTGAGATCAGCTTCTGCGCCTATAACACCGGTGTGGGCTGGCGCAACATCGTCGAGAAGATGCACATGACCGCCACGCTCACCCGCTGGTACGAGGAGCATGGGCGGCATGAGATCTTCGCCGGCAACAAGAGCGTCAAGCTCAACAGCACCGAGCATCACCTCGTGCTGCGCGAAGAGATCGTCACGAAGGAACGGCAGACCGACCTCGACAAGCTCGGCATCGCCAAGACCGCCCGCGAAGAGAAGATCCGCGAGCGCGACATGAAACTGCGCATGCAGCAGCAGGCGGAGCACGAGCGCATGATGGCCCTCTACCGCAAGCACGTGCTCAAGGAGCCTGACACCGATCTCGTGCAGATCAACGGCATCGCCGCCGCTGCCCCCGCAAAGGAGAAGCAGGAAGAGACCGCCGGCGCGCTCGGCGACTGATTCCGTCTGAACCCCCAACAACCTCAGCGGCTGGCCCCACGCGGGCCAGCCGCTTTCTTTTTCCCCTGCCGGGGCGCGGCAGGGCGGCACAGATCCACCCCTTCCAGCTTCTGCCACAGCCCTCAAACCTTCGCAACGCGCCGCGCCCGGAACTGCGATCCCTGCACCAAGTACCCACGGGTGTGGATTCATGGCTGGAATTGGCTGTGGCACGCCGCGTGGATTTTGGTTAGTAACTTTGATTTCAATGGCTTAGAGGTGTTCATGGGCGGCTCTCTGGTTGGCGCTCAGAAGTCGGCCGCCGATAGCGAACTCTCTGTGGCTGAAAAAAAGCTGAGCGTCATAAGCTAAGAAATCTTGACAACACATCGTGCGTGTAGTAGAGTGGAATCGTGAAACGAACTTCCCAAGGAGGTGTGACAGACACTATGGCCAACATCGCTCGTCGTACCGACACTGCTATCGACCCCTTCTTCGCCAGCCCGCTGGCTCTCTTCGAGGACATGGTGAACCGGTTCTTTAACGAGCCCGTCTCGGCTCGTCCGTGGTATCCCGCTGTGGATATCGCCGAGAACGAGAACGAGATCACCCTCACCGCCGACATCCCGGGCGTCAAGATGGATGACATCGAGGTGAAGGTTGAAAACGGCGCCCTGTCTATCGGCGGCTCGCGCGAGTTCCAGAAACAGGAAGAGAAGGGCGGTTATCACCGTATCGAGCGCAGCTACGGCTCCTTCCATCGCGCCTTCACGCTGCCGGACTCGGTAGACACCGACAAGGTCGAGGCGAACTACGAGGACGGCGTGCTGAAGGTCGTCCTGCCCAAGAAGGAGTTGGCCAAGCCCAAGACGGTGAAAATTTCCCTCAAGAAGTAACTTCCTGTCGTGGAGCTTCCCGCTCTGCACGGAGCGGAACCCCGTTCGCCGAGCCCCGCCCGCAGCCGGGCGGGGCTTCCATTTTTTCCGGAGACGCCGTCTGCCCTCCCTGCCGTCGGACGGCGCATTACGCCTGCTCGGCGTCAGAAGGGCGCCGTTGGGGCGCGCCCGTTTGACGCCCCTGAAACACCTCCGATACACTAAAGCTTGGCTGATCCCCGCCGGCTTGGCCTCCGTGTGAGCTCGTGCGGTGCATCCCAACTCCCCAGGAGGGCTTGAAGTTGCCTGATTCGCGACGTCACATATTTACTTCGGAGTCCGTCACCGAGGGCCACCCAGACAAGATCGCTGACCAGATCAGCGACGCTGTCCTTGATGAAATTTACAAGAGCGACACGGCTGCCCGCGTCGCCTGCGAGACGCTCGTCACCACCGGCACCGTCATCGTCGCCGGCGAGATCACCACGAAGAATCTCCAGTTCTTCAAGGACCTTCCCGATCTCGTCCGCGGCGTTGTCAAGGACATCGGGTTCACCAATTCCGAATACGGCTTCGACTACAAGTCCTGCGCCGTGCTGAATCTCATCCACGGCCAGTCGCCGCACATCGCCATGGGCGTGGACACGGGAGGCGCCGGCGACCAGGGCATGATGTTCGGCTATGCCTGCGACGAGACTGAAGAGCTGATGCCCATGCCCATCATGCTCGCCCACCGCCTCGTCCGCCGCCTTTCGGAAGCCCGCCGCAACGGCGAGGTCAGGCATCTCCGCCCCGACGGGAAGAGCCAGGTCAGCGTCGAGTATGCCAACGGCAGGCCCGTGCGCGTGGACGCCGTCGTGGTCTCGACCCAGCACGATCCGCACCCATCCAAACCGAACACCATGCCCGACGGCCTCGTCGAGGAGATCGAAGAGAAGATCATCCGCGCCGTGGTGCCCGCCGAAATGCTGGACTCCCGCACGAAAATCCATATCAACCCCACCGGCTGCTTTGAAGTCGGCGGTCCGCACGGCGACACCGGCCTCACCGGCCGCAAGATCATCGTCGATACCTATGGCGGCATGGGCCGTCACGGCGGCGGCGCCTTCTCCGGCAAGGATCCCACGAAGGTGGACCGCTCGGCGTGCTACATGGCCCGCTACATCGCCAAGAACATTGTTGCTGCCGGCTTGGCCACCCGCTGCGAGGTCCAGCTCGCCTACGCCATCGGCGTGGCCAATCCGGTGAGCGTGCTCGTCAACACCTTCGGCACCGGCGTCATCGACGAGGAACGCCTGACCGAACTCGTCCGCGCTCACTTCCCGCTGACCCCGCGCGGCATCATCGACCATCTCAAGCTCCGGCGCCCGATCTACCGCGCGACGGCTGCGTTCGGCCATTTCGGCCGCAAGGAACAATCGTTCACGTGGGAAGCGGTGGACAAGGCTGCCGCCCTGCGGGAAGACGCCCGCGTCGCGTCTGCCGCCCGCTAGCCCATAGCGCTCCCGGCGCGCCTCTCCTGGAGGCGCGCCTTCGTCTGTCCGGAGGTCATCCCGTTGGCTCTCATCGAAGGCTGCAAACACTCCATCGAGGTCGCCATCCCCGCCGAGGCGGTGGCGGCCGAGATCGAAAAGGTCACTGAGTCCATCCGCGCCAAGGCGCATATCCAGGGCTTCCGCCCCGGCAAGGCGCCGGCGGGCATCATCCGTTCCCGCTTCGCACAGGAGATCCGCCAGGAGGCTCTGGAGAACCTCGTCCCGAAGTTCCTCGAACAGGCATTCGAGCGCGAGAACCTCCGCGTCGTCAGCCGTCCCTCCATCAAGGATCTGCACTTCCACGAGGGCGAGGCGGTCCACTTCAAGGCGGAATTCGAAGTCGCTCCAGAGTTTGAACTCAAGGACGTCCGCGGTCTCCAGGTCGCCTACGCCGAACCGGTTGTCACGGACGAAGAAATCGAAGAGCGTCTGAATCAGATCCGCGAGTCCCGCGCCGAATTCGTCAACCTCGATCCCCGCCCCGCCGGGGACGGCGATCACTGCCTCGTCTCGCTGGAAACCCTCAGCGGCATCGAGGGCGAGCCGATGCGCCAGGACGATATCAACATCGAGATCGGCGGCAAGGACACGTTCGCCGCCTTCTCCGACGCCCTCCGCGGCGCCGTCCCCGGCGACGTGCGCGAGGCCGAAGTCAGTTATCCGGAAGACTACGCCGTGGACCGCCTCGCCGGCCGCACCGTCGGCTTCCGCATCACTCTCAAGCAGATCCGCCGCAAGGAACTGCCCGAACTCAACGACGAGTTCGCCCGCGACCTCGGCGACTTCCAGTCCATCGACGAGGTCCGCGAAGAGATCCGCAAGGCCATCTTCCGCGAGAAGGACTACGACGCCCAGGTCAAGGCCAAGAACGATCTCGTCGACCAGATCGTCGCCATGCACGACTTCCCCGTGCCCGACGCCTACATCGACGACCGCATCGAGAACATGCTCGACGGCCAGTTCCGTTCCATGCAGGCTCAGGGCGTCGACACCAGCAAGATCCGCATCGACTGGCAGAAGCTCCGCCAGAACCACTACGAGCAGGCCAGGCACGACGTCAAAGCCGCCCTGCTTCTCGGCAAAATCGCCGCGCGCGAAAACATCGGCGCCAGCGAAGAGGAGATCGACCATGAGGTCCAGCGCATCGCCCGCCAGCGCCGCGAGCCCGTCGCCGCCGTCCGCCTCAAGCTCGAAAAAGAGGGCGGCCTTCAGACCATCGTCAACCGCATCATCACGGACAAGACCCTCAAGTTCCTCTTCGATCACGCCGTCAAGGTCCCGCCCCAGCCGGCTGAGTCCGAATGATTGACGCCGCCCGCAGGCTCTTGCAATGCGAAGCCCGCTCCATCGAGCGGGCTTCCGCACGATTGGGCGCGGAGTTCCAGCGCGCCGTCGAAATCCTGGCCGGCGCCTCCGGCAAGATCGTCACCGCCGGCATGGGCAAGAGCGGCGCCGCCGCCCGCAAGCTTGCGGCTACGCTCTGCGCCACCGGCTCGCCCGCCGCTTATCTGCACCCGGCGGAAGCCGAGCACGGTGACTTCGGACTGCTCGAGCCGGGCGACGTCCTCACCCTGATCTCGAAGAGCGGGACCACGCCGGAGCTGCTCCGTCTCGCCGCGCGCGCCCGCGATCTCGGCGTCGCCAGGATCGGCATCTGCGGCCGGCTCGACACCGCCTTGGCCGGCCTCTGCGACGCCGCGCTCGACGCCTCGGTCGAGGAAGAGGGCGACCCATACAATCTGATCCCCGCATCCAGCGCCGTCGTCGCCACCGCGCTCGGCGACGCTCTCGCCGTTGCCCTGGCCGCCGTGCGCCGCTTCAGCCCCGAGGACTTCCGCCTGCTGCACCCCGGCGGGCAGCTTGGCCGCAACCTGCGGCTCCGCGTCCGGGACGCCATGCACTCGGGCGGCGAAGTTCCCTGGGTCCGCCCGCAGGATCCCCTGCGCGCAGTCGTCATCGCCATGACGCAGAAGCCCCTGGGCGCCGCCTGCGTCCTCGATGAAGAAAGCCGCCTCGCCGGACTCATCACCGACGGCGACCTCCGCCGCGCCCTGGAGCGCCACGACGACATCCGCAGCCTGTGCGCCGCCGACGTCATGACGCGCACTCCCGTCACCATCCACCCCGACGCCACGCTCCGCGACGCCCTCGTCCTCATGGAGCGCCGCCCGCGGCAGCTCAGCGTCATTCCCGTGGTCGAACCCGAAGGGCGCGCCGCCGGTCTGCTGCGCCTGCACGACATCTACCAGGCTGCGCCGGGTCCTTCGAAGTAGCCGCGTAGAGCTCTCCCGCGCTCGATGACCCGCGGAATTGTGCCGCCCGGGTTCGGGAAGCCGGCTCTCGTCCATGAGGCGCTGAGCAACCACCGTTTGGCTTGCCTCTGCCGTGATGAGACCGCAGAACCATCTCCGCTTCTGAAGGAGAGTGACCGGCTCATTCCGCAGACGGTCATGGCAAGGGAAGCCAGCCGGATGATACGGGCGCCTCGAAGGCGCCGGTTGAGACGGGTGCGTGAAGGCTGCAATCGGCGCGAGGATGTGGTGGAGGCGCAGGCAGGGCGTGGACAGGCTCCTTCGCACGAGTTCCCGCCCGCGAACCCCGAGCGTGGAGGACGCGCAGCCCGGACCCTGTAGTGAGCTATCCGCTCAATTCCAGGCAGAGACCCTCCCCGGCTCGTGCCCGGGCGCTCTCACCGCCCCGCCGCCCACAGCACCGCCTGACGCACCAGGCGGCGGTACCACGG
>DYJN01000163.1 GCA_020723085.1 Arcobacter sp. | reverse complement strand
TCCTCCGTCCTGCTGCACCTGGCGCGCAAGGCGTTCCATCCGGCGCCGGTTCCCTTCCCGCTGCTGCATATCGACACGACCTACGAATACCCGGAGATCCTTGAGTTCCGGGACTGGTTCGTCCGGCAGATCGGCGCGCGGCTGGTGGTTTACAGCAATCACCAGGCGGTGCAGCAGGGGGCAAATCCTTACGATCTGGGCACGGCGCGGTGCTGTCAGTTGCTGCGGACGCAGGCGCTCGTGCAGGCGCTGAAGCAGGGCGGCTACGATGCAGCCTTCGGGGGCGCGCGGCGCGACGAGGAGCGTTCCCGCGCCAAGGAACGGGTCTTCTCTTTCCGCGATCGGAACGGGCACTGGGATCCGAAGACGCAGCGCCCGGAGCTGTGGTCGATCTACAACGGGCGCGTGGATCCGGGCGAGAGCATGCGGATCTTTCCTCTCTCCAACTGGACGGAAGCCGACGTGTGGCGCTACATCGCGCTCGAGAACATTCCCGTCGTGCCGCTTTATTTCGCCAAGCCGCGGGAAGTGATCATCCGCAACGGCACGCTGATTCTGGTCGAATCGGGCGTCAAGCTGCTGCCGGGCGAAAAGCCGGAGCGGGTGATGTGCCGGCTGCGCACGCTGGGCTGCACTCCGTGCAGCGGTGCCATCCGCTCTGAAGCGGACACGGTGGAGAAGATCATCGCTGAACTGCACGGGTTCCGGCGTTCGGAACGGGAGAACCGCGTGATCGACCACGATCAGGACGGTTCGATGGAGCTGAAGAAGAGGGAGGGGTATTTCTGAGATGTCCGCTACCGCCGATGTGAGCGTGCGTCCGCTGCCGCTCAGCCATTTCCTGCGCAAGCCGGGCGAGCGGTCGATGCTGCGCGTGTCGACGGCAGGCAGCGTGGACGACGGCAAATCCACGCTGATCGGCAGGCTCCTGCATGACACGCACAGCGTGTATGAGGATCAGCTCGACGCGGTGCGCAAAAGTCCGGTGAACCGCGCCGGCGGGGCGGTGGATCTGTCGCTGCTGACCGACGGGCTTCGGGCGGAGCGCGAACAGGGCATCACGATCGACGTGGCCTACCGCTATTTCTCCACTCCACGCCGCACGTTCATTCTCGCCGACACGCCGGGTCACGAGCAGTACACCCCGAACATGGCCACCGGCGCATCGACGGCGGACGTGGCGGTGATTCTCGTCGACGCGCGCAAGGGACTGCTGGCGCAGTCGCGGCGGCACGCCTTCATCGCCGCTCTGCTCGGAGTGCGGGAGCTGATCATCGCCGTCAACAAGATGGACCTCGTCGGTTACAGCCGCGAGGTCTTCGAGCAGATCACCGCGGATTTTCGCACTCTGGAGCCAAGGCTGCGCGGCGCGCGCCTGACCTTCATTCCGGTGAGCGCGCTCGAGGGAGACAACGTCGTGGAGCGCTCCGGGCGCATGCCCTGGTACGACGGTCCGCCGCTGCTCGAGCATCTCGAGCAGGCCGCCCCAGAAGCCGGCAGCGCCGCCGCGCCGTTGCGGTTCCCTGTGCAGTATGTGATCCGGCCGCAGGACGGCTTTCGCGGCTTTGCCGGCCGGATCGTTTCCGGCCGCGTCCGCCCGGGCGATCCGGTAGTCGAGCAGCCTTCCGGCAGGAGGACGCGCGTCGCGCGGATCATAACGTTTGACGGCGACTTG
>DYJN01000023.1:15002-50263 GCA_020723085.1 Arcobacter sp. | reverse complement strand
AGATCGATGACCATCTTCATGCCTCCCGCCCACTCGTCGCGGCGATGGCCCGCAGGCATGCCGAAATGCTCATCCAACTGCCGCCCGACGGCGCCTACCGGCCCGTCGCCCACAACGGTGAGCGCGGCGCGCACTTCGCTGCCGTCGGCCGCCAGCCGCACGCCCCGGACCTGCTCTTCCTCGATCAGCGGGCCGGCCACCGGCGTCGCAGGCCAGATCTGCGCCAACCCGCTCATCAGCACCTGCTGGCCGGCCCACTGGAGAAACTGCCCGAGCGAAAAGATGAAGCCGTCGCCCTTATGGAGAAATTCCGGAACCCAGGGCAGCGCCATCCCCTGATGTTGCACTCCGAGCACGCCGCCCATCGCGCGGCAGAGCTGATCGGCCAGCCGCATCCACGCCGGGCGGCGCGACGCGCCGAGGGGATCGAGCAGATAGATGAGCTTCTCTTCGGCGACCCGCGCCGCCAGCGGAATGGCCGATGGATCGAGATCCGGAATCGATGCCCGGACCGCCCGCGCCCGCGTCACCACGCCCGATACGCCGAAGCTGATGTCGTCGGCGCGCTCATAACAGACGATCTGCGGCGGAAGGCCCGGCACGGCCTTCGATTCCACTTGCGCCATCTCCGGTTTCTGGAGCCCCTGCGTGAGCGTCCACAGAAATCCCGCCGTGGCCGGGCCGAAGCCCGTGCAGACGATATCGGCGTCGAGCGCCTGCCCCTGCGGCTGTTCCATGGCTTCTCCGTTCCTGGCCGCCGCCGCGCCTTACTGCGGATAATCGAGCGCCGCCGGGATCATCACTTTCTGCACCGATTCGGCGGCGCGGTCCTTGGCCAGCAGCGCCCCGGCCATGCAGCCGTCGAGCTTCGCGCGCAGCCGCGAGAAATCGGCCAGCCCCGGAGCGTGCACGCACGGGCCGGCCTTGGTCTCATGGCCGCCGTCTTCGCGGAAGTAGTCGCCGCTGAAGCCGCTCGCCCCGGGCACGACGCTCTCGATCTGGCGGAGCTCCAGCTCGTCGAAACAGGCCGCGCAGCGCGGATCGTCGTCCCAGGAAGGGTGCCGGAGGTATCCGAACACCAGCTCCGTGCAGATGCGCGCCGCTTCGCCCGCCGCGCGCGCCGCCTGCACGTGGCAGAGATCGGTGAGGAACTGCACGGCGCCCTGGAATCCCTGCTGGATGAGGCCGGCGCCATGGCGGCGCAGGTGCTCGACGTCCAGAATGAGGCTGCGGCCGGCGAGCAGCCAGCAGAGCGCGTCGGCCATCGGGAATGTGACGCCCTGCCGGTTGGATTGATACAGCTTCTGGCCCTGGGAGTCCGTGGCGTGCTGCAGGTGGTTCAGGGTCCACTGCCACAGGTGCATCGCGCTGGCCAGCGTGCAGGCGCCCGTGCCGGGCTCGACGGAGGCGATCTGCCGCATCTCGTGGATCCAGTTGCGGAACTGCGCCTGGAACACTTCGTTCGTCATGGTCAGCGACAACTGCCGCCGCTGCACCGCTTCGGGCCCTTCGTAGGTGGCCTCGAGCTGCGAGTCCATCCACTTGTAGCCGAGGAAGCCGGGGCAGTCCTCGGTGATGCCGTAGCCGCCCATCAGGCTTACCGCCTCGCGCATCATCACGCTGCCGTGCCCGGTGTTCCACAGCTTCGTGGCCGGGCACAACACATTGGCCTGCGCGTCCAGCACGATGTACTGGATCACCGGATCGGAGGCCAGGCGCTCAAAGCGCTCTTCATCGCGCAGCGCCGCGTTGTGGCTCTGCATCTCGATGAGATCCAGCGCCTCATGCTGGCGCTTGCGCATCGCCTTCACCGCCGCCAGCCCGCCGTGGATGCCCTGCCCAGCCAGCACGCGGTCCTTTTCCCGCTCGACCGGATCGAGCTGATCAAACAGCCGCGCCGCCGCGAATCCCAGCGAGGCGCTTGCCTCGCCTGCCGCCCAGATGTCGACGAGGCGGTGCGTGACGTCTTCCTTCTGCTGAAGCCCCAGCTCGTAGCGTGGCGAACCCGGCGAAACCGCCTCGGAGCCGCGGAAGCGGTCGCGGTGGTACCGGATCAGCGGCTCGATCGCCGACAGCAGCTTTGCCGACGTCATCAGCCCGACGGTCACCCGCGTGCGGCGGAACACGGCCTCGATGATCGCGCCGTGGTCGTAATTGGGGACAATCACGCCGTCCTTTACGGTGTAGCCGCCCACGATGCGGGAGGCAGGCACGCGAAGCTGGAACACCGGATCGTTGGTGGCCGAGAGCTGATGCACCAGCTTCCGGGCCGGCGTGCCGCGGTCGAAGACGCCAGGGTCGGTCTGCTCGAGAATCACCATGCACGAGCCCTTGATACGCGGATCGTCCGAGTCCACCGCCGCCGTGACAAAGTCGGCGAAGGCCATGTTCGTGATGAAGCGGCCGCGCTTGGAAACTTCCAGGATGGGCTCGCCGCCCTCGGGCCACTCGGCGACGCGCACCTTGCCTCCAAGCATGCCGGTCTCGACGCCGACATAGGGAATGGGCTCGGTCAGGGCGAAGGCGGCGCGCCTGGTTTCCTTGCCCGGCGCGGGCGCCGCCAGGCTCATGTAATGGCGCCGCTGCTCCGGCGTGCCGCGCTCGTGAATCGGCGCCAACCCCAAATGCGTCGCCAGCGAGCCCGTCGCCGCGCCGGCATCCACCCATGCCAGTTCGAAGGCGATCAGCGCGAGCGCGAGGTTCTTCGGACCTTCCAGAAACCCGCCCTCTTCCGGGTCCAGGTAGGCGGCGGTGATCCCCGCCGCGTCGAACTCCTTCAGCAGCGCATGCTTCTCCGGCGTCCAGTCATGCGTGTGCCGCGCGCCCTCCGCCACCAGCCGCGCCACGGAACCACGCGCCACCGCGCGGGTGCTCTGCACCAGCATCTGGAGGTCGTAGCGGTCGGCAAAGCGCCACATCACCTGCCGAATGTCATCGCCGGGCAGGGTTTGCAGGTGCTCCCGGGGGGAGGCGAAGGGGGAAGACGCCATTCTGACAGACTCCTTGTGCCCGGCGGTGAGCAATTTTCATTCCAAGCCGGGCCTTGGCCGGAAACCCCACATTTTCTCCGAGTTTCAGACCGCAGAGCCCATTTTAACTGGGCACAATGGCCCAATCCAAGCGAGGTATCTGTACGTCCGCGTCAAATCACCCGGTTGCCGAGCCCGCTCCACTGCCCGGCCAAGTCGTTGCCAACGCCGATCCGCGCCAAGGCACGCCCCACGGTGTGATTGACGATGTCGTCCAGGGACTGCGGGTTGTTGTAGAAGGCGGGTACGGGCGGCATGATCGTGGCACCCTGCTCGGCGGCGAGCTCCATCAGGCGCAGATGGCCGCGGTGAAGAGGCGTTTCGCGCACCAGCAGCAGCACGGGGCGCCCCTCCTTGAGCTGCACGTCCGCGGCGCGCGCGATCAGGTCCGCGCTGTAGGAGTTGGCCACCGCGGAGAGCGTCTTGATCGAGCACGGCGCGATGATCATGCCCATGGTCTGGAAAGAGCCCGAGGCGATCGCCGCCCCGATGTTGGCGTTGGGATGCACTACCGAGGCCAGCTTCTCCACGTCTCTGGGCGCGTACCGGGTCTCGGCGCCGATGGTGGCGCGCGCGGCGGCGCTCATCACCAGATGGGTTTCGATGTCCGGCCTCTGCTGCAGGACCTCCAGCATCCGGATTCCATAAATGACGCCAGAGGCGCCGGTGATGGCCACGATCAGACGCTGCGGCACCGTGCGAGGTTCCTTTCCGGGGCTCTGAGGCGGAATCAGCGGTGTGGCGGAAGGGGTGGGATTCGAACCCACGAACGGCTTTCACCGTTGGCGGTTTTCAAGACCGCTGCCATCAACCGCTCGGCCACCCTTCCGGCTCTTCAATTTTACTGCACCCCTGAAAACAGATGCCGGCACGCCGCCCATGGATGGCGCCGGCGTGCCGGCATCCTGTCTCCTCCGCAGAGGATCCCGTCTCTCAGGTCAGCGTCCAGCCCTTACGGAAGGCGGGCTTCAGATACCTGTTCGCTTCGCTGTTATTCGTGAAGCGCATCTTCACGGGGTCGTACTCCAGCCTGCCTTCGACGCGCAGAGCGATGACGCCGAGCAGCATCCACTCGGTGAACGGCGCCGCCACCTCGAAATTCGAGCACGCCGGATCGCCGCCCTTGCAGGCGCGGATCCAGTCGCGGTAATGGCCGGGCGAGCGCGTCAGCAGCGGTGCAGGGAAGCGGTAGTCCTTCATTTTCTCCGCGGGCACCAGCCGCGTCTGCTCGCCGTAGGTTCCCGTAGTGATCATGCCCTTGTCGCCGATGAACAGCGACCCGTCGGGCGCCGGCATCCGCACGTTGGCGGGATCCTGCTTCATGGCGGCGTACTGCTCGTAGTCGAACACACGGCCGATGAAGCCGGTGCGCTGCTGCGCCGGGCGCGGACGGCCCTGTCCGCCCTGCGCGCCGCGACCGCCGGCAGGAGCGCCCATGGCGCGGTAGGGCAGATCGCCCAGCCACTCGCCCTCGGGCACGCCCGGGATTTTGGGCGTCTCTTTGCAGCCGTCATACCAGTAGAGCGTAACCGGCGGCATGTTCCCGCGCGCCGGGAACATGAACTTGATCACGGACCGCTCGGGGAACATGAAGGGCGACGAGCCTTCCTTCTTGATGCACTCGACGCTGTTCGGCGGACCCAGCCGCAGCGCCAGGTTCGGGGCGCCCAGGATGTGGCAGGCCATGTCGCCGAGCGCGCCGCAACCGAAGTCGTAAAAGCCGCGCCAGTTGAAGGGCTGGTAGAAGAAGCCGCCGAAGCGGTTCGGATACTTGCCGGTGTCTTTGCCCGAAGTGAACGGCCGGCTTTCGGCGATGCCCAGCCACAGATCCCAGTCGAGCGTCTCCGGCACCGGCTCCGCAGGCGGGATCTCGGTGAGTCCTTGCGGCCAGATGGGGCGGTCAGTCCAGGCATGCATCTCGGTCACGTTGCCGATTTCACCCGCCCAGATCATCTCGGCCACCTGGCGGGTGCCTTCGTTCGAGTAGCCCTGATTGCCCATCTGGGTAGCCACCCGGTACTTGCGCGCAGCCTCCCGCAGCTGGCGCGCCTCCCACACGGTGCGCGTCAGCGGCTTCTGCACGTAGACATGCTTGCCGCGCTCCATGGCCCACATGGCGCAGGTGGCGTGCATGTGGTCCGGCGTGCAGACGATCACCGCGTCGATGTTGCTGTCCTCTTTCTCGAGCATGCGGCGGAAGTCCTTATACTTCGGCACGCTCTCGAAGCGCTTGAATGTGGCCGCCGCCTGCCGGTTATCCACGTCGCACAGGGCGACGATGTTCTCGGTCTGGGCGCAGGCGGCGATGTCGCTGTTGGCCTTTCCGCCCGCGCCGATCGAGGCGATGTTCAGTTTCTCGTTCGGCGATTTGTAGCCGGCAAGTTTCAGGTTCGGAGTGCTGCCGAATCCGGCAGCGGGGACCGTTCCAGCCAGGAGCGAGCCCAGGAAGAAATGTCTTCTGTTGGTTTCCAGAGCCAAGGTCGTGAACTCCCGCAACTAATCTATCTGGAATGCAACCGGCCTGCGGAGCGCCGGAGCTCTTTCAGTTATGGCGCAAGATCGAATAGGCTGGTTTCAGGTTCCATGATCGGAAAATTCCAGACCAGCGCCGAGGACGCCGGGGCCGAGGTCGTCGAAGCCCGCTCGCCGGACGCTGCATTGCCCGCCATCGCCAGGATCCTGAACGAAGAGGGCGTGGGCCTCGAAGGCCGCACGGCGGTCTGGCCCGACGGCCCGCTGCGCTCCCGGTTTCATCCCGAGCTGCTGGCGCAGATGCTTCCGGGGCTCGTGCTCGAAGTGACGCGCGAGACTGCCGCTGCAGCGCATATCGGCATCACCGAATTCGACTGCGGCGCCGCGTCCACCGGAACGCTTGTGCAGGACGCCTCGGCCGCCGCTCTACGGCTGGCCTCGACCCTGCCCCCCGTGCACGTCGCCCTGCTCCGCGCCGGCGCCATCGTGGCCGATATCAGCGCCGCGCTGCGCCGCTTCGACCCGGCGCGGACTCCCTTCCTGGCGCTGGTGACGGGGCCGAGCCGAACCGCCGACATCGAACGCGTCCTCACCATCGGAGTGCACGGGCCGAAACGGCTCGTGATCGTAATCTACGAAACGGAGACCGGCCATGCCCGCTGACCTTCGCGATCAGGTCCGCCGCGCGCTCGAGCATCCGAATCTCTCCACCGCGCTCACCCGGTTCAGCGAAGACTATCGCGCCAGCCGCGACCGCGCCTACCAGGGAATCGACTTCGAGGCCCTGCGCGCGCGGATCGCCGAGCGCAAGGCCTACGCCGCCGAGCGCCTCGACGGGCTCGCCGCGCGCTTCGCCGAAACCGCCGCCGCCTGCGGCGCGCACGTCGTCCGCCTGCACACGCCTGCCGAGGTCTGCGGCTACATCCTCGGCCTCGCCCGCCGCCGCGGCGTGGGCCTGATCGTGAAATCGAAGTCCATGGCGACGGAAGAGATCCATCTCAACGCCGCGCTGGAGAAGGCCGGCATCGAGGTCTGCGAAACCGATCTCGGCGAGTGGATCGTGCAATTGGCCCGCCAGCGCCCGTCCCATATGGTGCTGCCCGCCATCCACCTCACACGCGACGACGTCGCCGGGCTCTTCAGCCGCGTGGCGGGCGAGCGCCTGGAGCCGGAGATTCCGCGCCTAGTGCGCGTGGCCCGGCAACAGCTCCGCGAAAAGTTCCTCAGCGCCGGCATCGGCATCACCGGCGCTAACATCGCCGTCGCCGAGACCGGCAGCCTCGTGCTGCTCACCAACGAGGGCAATGCCCGGCTCGTCGCTACGCTGCCGCCCGTTCACGTCGCCGTCGTCGGCATCGAAAAGCTCGTCGAGCGATTCGACGACATCGAACCCATCCTCGCCGCGCTCCCGCGCAGCGCCACCGCCCAGCAGATCACCAGCTACGTCTCCATTTTCACCGGCCCCGCGGAACAGGCCGATGGCGGCCGCAAGGAGATGCACATCATCCTGTATGACCACCGCCGCATCGAGATGTCGGAGGATCCGCTCTTCTGCCAGGCGCTCCAGTGCATCCGCTGCGCCTCCTGTCTGAACGTCTGCCCCGTGTACCGCCTCGTGGGCGGGCACGTGTTCGGCAAGGTTTACGCCGGGGCCATCGGCACGGTGCTCACCGCCTGCATCGAAGGCTGGGACGCCTCGCGGGGCCTCGAACAGCTCTGCATCCAGTGCGGCGCCTGCCGCGACGTCTGTCCGGCGAAGATCGACCTGCCTGAGCTGATCCTTGAGGTGCGCCGCCGCGCCGCGGCTGTTGCGCCGCAGCCGCTCGCCGAGCGCGCCGCCTTCTCGATCCTCTCCAACCGCCGCGCGTTTCACGGGCTGCTGCGGGCCGCCTCGCTCGCTCAGAAGCCGCTCGCCGACGGACCCTACCTGCGCCACCTGCCGCTGTGGCTCACCGATGCGGGCAAGAACCGGCGCCTGCCCGCGCTCGCCGCGGCGCCGTTGAGGGACCGGTTCCCCGCGCTCCGGCAGCCCCGCTCGAGCCGCCGAGCCGCCTTCTTCGCGGGGTGCCTGATCGACTTCGTGTATCCCGAGATCGGCGAGGCGGTGGTGCGGGTGCTGAACCGCGCCGGCATCGAGGTCGTCTTCCCGGACAAGCAGACCTGCTGCGGCGCGCCCGCGCACTTCAGCGGCGTGCCGGAAGCCGCCGCGGCCAACGCGGGCGACAACGTGGATGCCTTCTCCGATGCCGGCTTTGAAGCGGTGATCTCCGCCTGCCCCACCTGCACCGCGGCCCTTCAGACGGACGCCCCGCGCGTGCTGCGGGAGACCGGCAAGCCCGAACTCGCCGCGCGCGCGGAGCGGCTCGCCGCAAAGACGGTCGACTTCGCGACCTATGTCCGCCGCCTGGTCGAAGAAGGCTCTCTCCGCCTGCCCCAAGCCACAGGACTCCCGCCGCTCACCTACCACGACTCCTGCCACCTGAAACGGACGCTCCACGCCGATCAGCCCCCGCGCGAGCTGCTCCGTTCGGCCGGATACGAGCTGCGCGAGATGCCGGAGTCCGACGTCTGCTGCGGCATGGGCGGCTCCTATTCGCTCAAGATGCCCGACGTTTCCTCCGCCATGCTCGCGCGCAAGCTGCGCATGATCGCCTCCACGGAGGCGGAGGGCGCCGCCATGGATTGTCCAGGATGCCTGATGCAGATCCGCGGCGGATGCGCCGCGGCGGGCTCGCCCGTCAGCGTCCGCCATACCGCAGAGTGGCTGGCTTCGCTGCTCGACGGCACGGATTGAGCCGCGTCTGCGGGCACGATATGATGCTCGTGACTCGCGCGCCTGCGCGCGAGCAACCACGACTCCAGGAGGACTCAGGATGAAGAGCAGCTTTTCGCGGCGCCGCGCGATTCAGGCAGCCGGAATTCTCGCCGCCGCGCCACGCCTTCCGGTCTCCGCACAGACCCGCGGCAGGACCTGGCCGCTCCAGGAAGGACCCGGCACGCCCAAGCTGTGCCTGGATATCGCCTGGAACACATTCACCGAACGCGACCTGCGCCGCATCCGCCAGCTCGGCATCACGCATCTGCTGAGCGGCTGGGGCCGCATCCCCTGGGACGAAGCGGAACTCCGCGCCAAGATGGACCGCATCCGCAAGGCGGGCATGTCGCTCGATAACCTCATGATCGCGGGCTTTCCGAACACGATCTACGGCCGCCCGGGGCGGGACGAGGAGATCGAAAAAGTCATTCAGTCGATCCGCGTGGCCGGCCGGTGCGGGCTGCCCGTGGTCGAATACAACTTCTACGCTTACCGGCTCGTGGAAGGCTATTACGAGGAGCTGGGGCGCGGCGGCGCCGGGCTCACCGCTTACACGTATGACCGCGTGAAAGACCTGCCCCCGCGGCCGGAAATCGGCGTCCATTCGCTCGATGAGATGTGGAAAAACATCACGTATTTTCTGAAAGCGGTGATCCCGGAAGCCGAAAAAGCAGGCGTGCGCATGGCCCTGCATCCGAATGATCCTCCCGTGCCGCTAAGCCGCGGCTCCGGGCAGATCATGGCCACGCTGGAAGGCTGGAAGAAGCTCGTCAGCATCGTGCCCAGCCCGTCGAACGGCATCACCTACGATTGCGGCGTGACAAAAGAGCTCGGCGAAGATCCCGTGGAAGTTTTCCGCTATTTCATGCAGCGCAAGGCCATCAACCACATGCACTACCGCAATGTCCGTGTGCGCAAGCCGTATGTGGATTACACGGAGGTTTTCGCCGACGAAGGCGAGGTGGACATGTTTGCGGTGATGAAGGAAGTGGTGCGGCTCGGCTACACGGGGATCATCTATCCCGAGCATCCGCGGGGCCTCGACATCGACCGCGAGCGGCCTGATTTCAAGCCTTATTACCCGGGCGGCGGCACCTACGCCGGCTACGCTTACAACGTGGGCTACACGCGCGCCATGCTGCAGGCAGCCATGGCGAGCCTCTAGCGTCTTCGGACTCCGCCGCCCGGCGGACTCCAGCTACAGCTTGCTGACCTCCGTGCGCCGCGCCCAGATCTTCTCGAACGCCCGCACGTACTGCTCGATCAGCTCGTCCGCTTCGCCGTGCATCAGCGGCAGGAAGATATGCGTCGCGTTGACCTGCGCGTCGCCCGGCATGCGCTCGGGGATCGTGGGAGCATGATGCCACCACTTCGCCTCCGAGTAGATCTTCATCTTGTGCTGCTCGGGGTAGTCCCAGACGCTGACGCCCACGCCTTCCCCCTTGAGCGCCCGCACGAGCTGGCCGCGCGAAAAGCCCGCCTTGCCGGAATCGAGGAAGAGCATGTTGGCGTGATAGTACACACGCTTCTGATCCGGGCGGCAGCGCGGCTCGCTCAAGCCCGGCAGCTGCACCAGACGCTCATTCAGCTTTTTCACATTCCGCCGCACCGTCTCGTTGCGCTGTTCCAGCCCGCGCAACTGCACGCGCGCCACCGCCGCGGCGAACGGATGCATCCGGTACTTCTGCCCGAAGCCCGTGCCCTCGTAGGCGCGCACCGGGCTGTCCTTGGGGAATTTGACCGGGTCCTCGTAATGCCCGAAGGCGGCGGCGCGCTCGAAGTACTCCCGCGTCTGGTACATCCCCATGCCGCCTTCCACAGTGGGCAGCACTTTCGAGGCCTGGAAGGAGTAGATGCCCATCACGCCCCAGGTGCCCATCGCCTTGCCCTGCATCCAGGCGCCGTGGGCGTGGGCGGCGTCCTCGAGAAGGATGAGCCCCTTCTCCCGGCACCAGGCGGCGATGTGATCCATTTCGCAGGGCAGCCCCCAGGAGTGCATCGCCACCACGGCTTTCGTCCGCGGCGTCAGCTTGCGCTTCGCGTCTTCCAGATCGAAGCAGGCGGTCTTCGGGTCGATGTCGATGAAGACCGGCACGAGCCCGAAGAACCGCATCGCCAGACAGGTCGAGAAGAAGGTGTAGGAGGGCACCATCACCTCGCTGCCTGGGGGCAGGTCGAGCGCGAAATACATCGATGTGAGCGCGCTGGAGCCGTTCATGTGCGCCTTGACGAAAGGCGACTTTGTATACTCCTTCCACTCGCTCTCGAATTTGGGCAGCGCGTCATAGTAAGTGTTGGCCTCGATCAGCTCGTGCAGCGCCTGCCGCTCCGCGGGTCCGTACCGCGGCCAGCGGGTCAGCTCCTTGATCTTCTCCGCCGGATAGGTCACTGCCGGGGGGCCACCGAGCGCAGCCAGCCCGGCGCGCGGGAAAACCAGCCCCACGGCGCCCGCCGCCGCCGCGCTTCTCCAGACAAACCCCCTGCGCGTTTCCAGACGCCGACCATCTTTGTCAGCCATGAATGTCCCCTCGCTTTCTCACGTTCCGGCCAGTTGCCGGATCGCGTTCCGGATCCTCTCCTCGCTTCCAGGCATCACGTTGGATGCGCTGGGCTCATAACCGCCAAGTTCGGTATCCGCATCCCGGCAAAGATATCCCGGGAAGATGTCTCCATACCCGGCGGCGCAGGCGAAGCGGCCTCTGGCCGCCTGCTGCGCCTCCCGTTGAAATGCGAGCAGCGGTTCGCCAGGCAGGCACAGGATCCACGCCGGTCCCAGCCTGAGCGCACATGCAGCCATCACAGGCCGGCGCTGCGCGAACGCCAGGCGGATCGCCGCGCGGCAGGCTTCCGCATCGGTCATAGCAGGAGCGATCGGAGGCGCGTCGCGCCGCGCTTCCAGACGCAGAGGCGCGGTCTGCCACGCCATGTCCGGCGCGGCCTCGAAGGCCGCCGCGCGGAGCGCCCGCCGCATGCCATCGGCCAGTCTTGCAGCGAGCTCGCGCCGCTGCTCCTCACGGCCCTGATTGTATTTCCCAACCGTCACATCGCCCGCGCAGCCGGTGAAATAGAGCACGGGCGCGCCTGCCTCACGTTCCACTTCCTGCCGGGCAGCGCCCACGAAATCCGCCGATACGCGCCCGTCGCAGCAGAACGTCTGGGGATGCGTGGCGTAAAACATCAGGTGCGCAATGGCTCCCTTGGGACCCTCCAGCGTGACGCAGCGCAGGTCCGGGTCAACATCGCCCTCGGGCAGATCCGCCAGCTCAGGCGTCCGCGCCGTACTGCTGTAACGCGTCACGATCTTTCCATGCACCAGCAGCCGCCGGGCGCTGGCTACCCGTTCCACCCGCGCCGCGCCAACGCCCACCCGCTGCACTTCGGCCATGCGCTTCAGCGCGGCGGCGGCAGCCGTCGAGATTTCCTCTGCCAGCCGTCCGAGATACCGCGCCGACATGCACAACGCCTGAGGCCGTGATTTCTGCAAGTACGGATACGCATCCTCCACCACGTAAGGCGCCGCATGCTGATGCACCGTATGGAGCCATACGCCGCGGCGGGAGGCCGCCACGGCATGCGCCAGCGCCGAGCACAACCGGCTGTGCGTCGCGCCGCCCACACCGCACCAGTCCAGGGCCGCCAGAACGATCCGCCGGCCGCCGCCCTCGATGACGACGCCCTTGCAAGACAGCGGATCCAGAACCTCGCGGACCGGCTCCACCCAGATGTTCGGCTGCCCCGCCGGGGGCGTGGCATCGCAGGAGAACGCGGCCGCTCTCACGCCGCCCGTGCGGCGCAGCAGCGCCAGCCCTCCCAGAGCCGCCCATGCGCGGCGTGTCACCGGATTGCCGCCCGCGCCCGTCATCCGCTGTCCCGTGTCCGACTTTAGTATATCGGCCCACCCTGCCGGTGTCACGGCCTCCGAACGATTACACTGGAGGAGGAGGAATTGCCAAGGCCTCGGGGATATAGAGAGGGACTTCGAACATGAGACAGACTCTTTGGATTTCCATTGCCGCGACCCTGCTGCTGTTCGCCCCGGGCTGCAAGAAAGAGCCCGCCGGCGAGGCGCAGACGCAGCAGCAGCTCGAGGAAGCGCAGAAGCGCGTGGACCAAGCGGAGCAGCAGGCGGCTGAAGCGCGCCGCCAGCTCGAGGAGGCCCAGCAGAAGGCGGCTCAACAGCAGCAACGGCAGGCCAGCCGCGCGCCGGGCGCGCCAGCGAGCCCCGTTGCGCCTGCGCGGTCTCAGGGGCTGTCACCCGCGACATCTTCCCTGGCGCCTGCCGCGCCGGCTCCGAAGCCCGTCACTGTGCCTGCGGGCACTCCCGTCGTCGTGCGCACGACTTCGGCGATCTCCACGAAGGACATGAAGGCCGGCGAAGCCTTCGCCGCCACGCTGCAGGAGCCCCTTGTCGCGGGCGGCGTCACGCTTGCTCCGAAGGGCGCGGAGGTGGAGGGCGTCGTGGTGCAAAGCGACCCCGGCGGACGCGTGAAAGGCGTGGCTCAGATTGGCATCGCGCTCCGTTCAATCCAGACGGCAGCCGGGAAAGTGGAGATCCAGACAGGGACGCACTTCGCCCAAGCCAAGAGCAGCGTGAAGAAGGACGTCACGCGCGGCGCCATCATGACCGGCGTCGGCGCGGCGATCGGCGCCATCGCCGGCGGCGGCAGGGGCGCTGCCGTGGGCGCGGGCGTGGGCGCGGGCGCGGGCACAGCCACAGCCATGGCCACGCGCGGCGAGGCTGCGGCTATCCCCGCAGAGAGCGTGCTGACTTTCCAGCTGAAGGCTCCGGTGACCGTGACGGTCAAATAGGCAATTCCGGCATCGCGGAGGTCCGCCGCCTCAGCCGAGGTGGCGGATCACCGCATCGGCAAACTCGTCCGTCGTCGCGGCGCCGCCCACGTCGCGCGTGAGGTGAGTGCCTTCCGCGTAGGCCGCCATCACCGCCTTCTGAAGCCGGTCCGCCGCCGCTCCTTCGCCCAGGTGGCGCAGCATCAGGATGGCTGACGACATCAGCGCCGTGGGGTTGGCGATCCCATGGCCGGCAATGTCCGGCGCCGAGCCGTGGACAGCCTCGAACACGGCGCACTTTTCGCCCATATTGGCTCCGGGCACCACGCCGAGCCCGCCCACCAGCCCTGCCGCGAGGTCCGATACGATGTCGCCGTACAGGTTCGGCAGCAGCAGGATGTCGAAGGTCTCCGGCCGCATCACCAGCTGCATCGCCGCATTGTCCACGATCAGCTCGTTGTAAGCGATGTCCGGATACTCCGTGGCCACCTCGCGGCAGCAGCGGATGAACAGCCCGTCGCTCAGCTTCATGATGTTCGCCTTGTGCACGGCAGTCACCCGCCGCCGGTGGTTCTTCTGCGCATAGGCGAAGGCGTAGTTCGCAATGCGCAGCGACGCGTACCGGGTGATGATCTTCAGGCTCTCCACGACGTCTTTCACCACTTCGTGCTCGAGCCCGGAGTAGAGGTCTTCCGTGTTTTCGCGGAAGATCACCATGTCGATGTTGACGTCCTGGAAGCGCGTCTTCAGTCCTGGCAGCGTGAATACCGGACGCACATTGGCGAACAGATCCAGCGTCTTCCTCAACGCCACATTCACGCTCTTGAACCCGCCCGCCACGGGCGTCGTCACCGGCCCTTTCAGCCCCACGCCGGTCCGCTCCAGCGATTCCACCACATGGGCAGGGAGACTGGAGCCGGATTTCTCGATGATGTGCGCGGTCAGTTCGGCGGTTTCCCAGTCGATCTTCACGCCAGCGGCTTCCACCGCCCGCACCGTCGCCGCCGCCACCTCCGGCCCGATGCCGTCGCCCGGAATCAATGTCACTTTGTGCGCCACGCTCCCATGGTAACAGGGGGCCGGGGGATGGCAGAATGAAAGGTCATGCCCAGAATCCAGCGCGCCCTCCTCAGCGTCACCGACAAGACCGGAGTCGTCGATTTCGCCCGCGGACTGTCCTCCTTCGGCTGCGAACTGATTTCCACCGGCGGCACCGCCCGGCTGCTGCGCGAAGCCGGCCTCGCCGTACGCGAGGTCAGCGAGGTCACCGGCTTCCCCGAGATCCTCGATGGCCGTGTGAAGACCATCCATCCTGTCATCGCCGCCGGCGTGCTGGCCCGGCGGGATGCGGCCTCGCACCGCGCCGCGCTCGCCGAGCATGGCATCGCTCCCATCGACATGGTGGCCGTCAACCTCTACGCCTTCGAGAAGGCCGCCGCAAAGCCCGGCGCCACGGTGGAGGAGCTGATCGAGAACATCGACATCGGCGGCCCCACCATGATCCGCGCCGCCGCGAAAAACTTTCAGGACGTCGCCGTGGTGACCGCTCCGGAAGACTACGCCGCGCTGCTCGAGGAGATGCGCGCCTCGGACGGCTCGCTCAGCCTGCGCACGCACTGGAACCTGGCCCGCAAAGCGTTCGCACTCACTGCCCGTTATGACGCCGCGATCACCGCCCGCCTAGCTTCCATCGAGTGCACCGGACAGGGCTTCACCGATCAGCCCTCCGGCCTGCCTGCCCGGCTTCACGTGTCACTGCCCCGCCGCCAGGAGCTCCGTTACGGCGAAAACCCGCACCAAAAGGCCGCTCTCTACGCGCAGGGCACCGGGGGCATCGCCAACAGCGCGCAGCTCCACGGGAAGGAGCTGAGCTACAACAACCTCGTCGATCTCGACGCCGCCTGGCAGCTGGTGTGCGAGTTCGCGGATCCCGCCGCCGTCATCATCAAGCACACGAACCCGTGCGGCTGCGCCGAGCAGGATTCGCTCGCGGAAGCTTACCGCAAGGCGTACGAAGCCGATCCCGTCTCCGCCTTCGGCGGCGTGCTTGCGTTCAACCGCGAAGTGGATGCCGATACCGCGCTCGAGGTCTCAAAGCTCTTCGTCGAAGCCATCGCCGCGCCCGCCTTTTCCGAACAGGCGCTCGCCATCCTGCGCGCGAAGAAAAACCTGCGGCTGGCCGCCGTGAAGGGCGGCGTTGCAGCGGATCCCGTCCTCCGGTCCATCACCGGCGGAGTGCTTGTACAGACGCCCGACCTGGTGACGCTGGATCCCGCCTCCTTGCGCGTCGCGACCCGGCGGCAGCCAACCGCCGGCGAAATGGCCGCCCTCGAGTTCGCCTGGAAGGTCTGCAAGCATGTGAAGTCGAATGCGATTGTGTACGCCCGCCGCGGACAGCTGCTCAGCGCGGGCGCCGGCCAGATGAGCCGCGTGTTTTCGGCTGAAATCGGCGCGGAAAAATCCGTGCTGCCGCTCCAGGGCTGCGTCGCCGCCTCCGACGCCTTTTTCCCGTTCCCCGACGGGCTGGAAACCGTCGCCGCCAACGGCGCCACGGCGGTGATTCAGCCCGGCGGATCGGTCAAGGACGAGGAGGTGATCGCCGCCGCCGACCGCCTCGGCGTGGCGATGGTCTTCACCGGCATCCGCCATTTCCGGCACTGAGGCGCACCGCAACGCCCGTGCCGCCCGGACGAGCTGCTTCGCCGAGTTCGCCGCCGCGGAGCGCGGCACGCGCCCGCCCGCGCGCCGGAACAGCTCCATCTGCCGCACCTTGCTGATCTCCAGCCCATATGCCGCCGCTGGGTTCACCACCGCCACGCGCCGCGCCTCAAGCAACTCCAGCAGCTCGCGCACGGCGAACTGCGCGCGGGCATGCCCCCGCCATGCGGCGGATGCGCTCATCCGGTTAAGAACAAGATCGGGCCATTCCGTTTCTTCCAGCGCGAACGCCAGATCCTCTGCCCGCCACTCTTCGTATGCGATTCCCGCCCGCCCGAGCGCCTCGAACAGCGGGCGGAACCATCCCGGGTGTTCCTACAGGATTGCCAGCCGCGCCACTTCCCCTTCAGCTCCAGTCTCCGGGCTTGCGGTCCTCCGGCAGCAGCTCGCCCTTGTCGATGTAGCGGATGTGCGTGGCGAAGTGCGCCGCGTGGGGGTCGTGCGTCACCATGACGATCGTCTTGCCGAATTGCTGATTGAGCCGCCGCAGCAGCTCCAGCACCTCGTTGGCGCTCCCCGCGTCCAGGTTCCCGGTCGGCTCGTCGCAGAGAATGATGTCCGGGTCGGTCACAATCGCCCGCGCGATGGCCACGCGCTGCTCCTGCCCGCCGGAGAGTTGCCGCGGATAGTGGTCCATCCTGTCGCCCAGCCCCACCAGCTTGAGCGCCGTCGCCGCATGCTGCACGCGCTCGCCCTTTTTCAGGTGCGTCAGTTTGAGCGGCAGTTCGACGTTCTCGATCGCCGTGAGCACCGGGATCAGGTTGAAGTTCTGGAACACGAACCCGATGTGCCGGTTGCGCCACTTCGCCATCTCGCTGTCCGCCATCGACGAGACATCCGAACCCAGCACTTCGATCCGCCCCGCCGTCGGGCGGTCCATCGCCGCGATCAGGTGCAGCAGCGTCGATTTGCCTGAACCCGATGGTCCCATCAGCGCCAGATACTCTCCGCGCCGCACCTCCAGCTCCACGTCCTTCAACGCCACAACGTGGAACGAATCGCGAAGGAACTCCTTGGTCAACTGCCGGGCGCGGATCACGACGTCCTGGCTCATGGCTGCTTCACCTTCACTTTCATTCCGTCTTTCAGCTCCGCCGCGGGATTCAACACGAGGTCCTCGCCGCCGATCAGCCCGTTTTCCACCCGCAGCCCCATCGGCGTGAGCCCGCTCGTGCGGATGGCGCGCTCCACGATCTTCCCGTTCAGCACGATGTAGACCCTGTCGTTGCGCACCGCCGCCGGCGGCACGAACACGACGGGCTTGCCGGGCGCAGCCGCCGCGGCGGGTTCGCTGGAAAGAAACGCCACCGCGGCGTTCATCTCCGGACGCAGCCGGTCATCCGGGTTCAGCACCTTCACCTTCACCTGCACGGCTGCCTTCTGCCGGTTGGCCTCGGGCGCGATCTCGTCGAGAACGCCCTCCCACTCGACGCCGGGCCAGGCGTCGGCTGTGATCACGCCGCGCTGCCGCGGCTTGAGCTTCGCAAAGTCGTTCTGCGAGATGTCGAGCTCCACGCGCAGGTCGTTCAGGTCCGCGAGCGTGACCACGTAACCTTTTGCGCCGCGCTCGCCCACGAAGCTCGTCGTCACGAACTCGCCCTTTTCCACGCCGCGCTCGAGAATCGTGCCCGTCACCGGCGCGCGGATCAGCGTGTTGGCCAGCTGCGTTTCGGCGAACGCCACGGCGCCCCGCGCCGCCTCCACCTGCCCGCGCATGGCTTCGATCGCCTCCCGCCGCGGACCGATGCGCACGAGCTCGTAGTTCTTCTCCAGATTCCGGACCCGCGCCACGGCTGCGTCATAGCGCGCCTGCGCGTCGTCCAGCGCGGACTTCGACATCACTTTCTCCCCTGCAAGCTGCCGGATGCGCTCGAGCTGCACGCGCGCGTTTTCCAGATCCGCCTTTGCCTGCTCCACCTGCGCCCGCGCCGCTTCGATCTCCTCGGGGCGCGAACCCCGCTCCAGCTCTTCGAGCTTCGCCTGCAAGGCTGCCAGCTGCCCCCTCGCCTGCTGCAACTGCGCCCTGTACTCGTCATCCTCCAGGCGCACGATCACCTGTCCGGCGGCCACCTTGTCGCCCTTTTCCACCCCGATCCACGCCACCTTGCCCACCACTTTCGACGCCACCTGAATCTTGTGCGCCGCCACAATGTAGCCGGTCGCGTTCAGCACCACCGCACCCGCGCCCGCCTCGCCCGAGCGCTGCGCCTGCACGCGCACCACAGTCACTTCGGGCGCCGCGGTCAAACGGTGGAACAGCACCCATGCGGCGCCCAGCAGCGCCAGCAGCAGCACTCCCAGCAGCGCCCATTTCCACGGGGCGGCGGATCCGCCCCGCGTGGCTGGACTCCGTTCGATCCTCAAGCCGCGCAAGTCTTCAGCCGCCAATTCAACCCTCCCTCAGCGCCGTCAGAATCTCTTTGCGTGAAGCCTGATACGCGGGCAGCAGCCCGCCGGCAGCGCCCATCGCCAGCGCGAACAGGAACGCCGCCGCCATCGTCCGCGGCGTGATGTTCAACTGGAAGGCGATTTCAGAAAATGTGACGAAGCTTCCGATGCCCGTCGACAGCCCGTGCAGGGGCAGCACCAGCAGGATGCCCAGCGCGCCTCCCAGCGCCGCCAGCAGCAGGGATTCGATGAGAAAGCTCGAGAGAATCGCCACCCTCGAGAAGCCCAGCACACGCAGCGTCCCAATCTCCTTCGAGCGCCGCGCCACCGCCGCATACATCGTGTTCATCGCGCCGAAGCACGAACCGACCGCCATGATCGCCGCCACCACCGTGCCCAGATAGCGGATCAGGTCTCCGCTGGATGTCTGCTGCGCGTAATAGTCCTTTTCCGAGCGCGCCAGCACGTTGAGACGCGTGTCCGCCTCGAGGCCGTTGATCAGCGCCTGAAGCGCCACCGGATCGGTGGCGCGCACGAGCGCGGAGCTCAGCACGCTCTCGCGGCCAAAATCCGCAGCCACCTGATTCAGGTCCACCAGAATCTCGGAGTTCCGCGCCATCTGCTCGCTGTGAAAGACCCCGACCACCTCCCACTCGCCGCGCCCGAAACGGATCTTCCTGCCCAGGCGCGCCTCCGGATACCGCCTCGCAATCGAGCTGCCCACCGTCGCTTCGCGCCGTCCGGGCGTGAACCACCGGCCTTCGGTCAGCCGGGCATCGCCGCGGATCTCCACCCCGATGGGCGTCACCCCGCGCACATTCACGTTCGCCCCTTCCGGGAACTCTTCGCTGGCCAGGCTGATGACGGTGACCACCTCCAGCGACGCCAGCGGCTCGCCCGCCGAGTTGCGCGCGATGCCCGCCTTGAACTTCAGGTCATCGAACACGCGCCGCTCGAAGTTTGATGCCAGTTCCGACTCCGACCCCTTCCTCGTCACCAGCACGTTGAGCGGATGTCCGGATGCTTCCAGCGCCAGCCGCAGCCCGTCCACCAGCGCGAAAGACGCCACCAGCACGGCCACTGTCAGGCCGATGCCCAGGGCCGTCATCGCCGTCGTCGTCCGCCGCACGGCGAGATTGCGCAGATTGTACGAGACCGGCAGGATCATACGGGCAGCCTCCTCCTCAGTCAGTGAACCGCAGCGCATCCACGATGCCGGTGCGCGCCGCCGACACCGCCGGCACAATGGAGCTTGCCACGCCGACCGCCAGGCTCACTCCCATCAGCGCCGCAAACACCGGCGCCTCGATCGTCAGCGTCTTCGCCTGCTGCACGATCAGCGGCCCCTGCCGGATCACCCAGCACAGCCCCTCCGCCACTCCCACGCCCAGCAGCCCTCCGAGGACCGAGATCAGAGCGCTCTCACCTACGATCAGCCCCACAATGGCCTTCCTGTCGAAGCCCAGCGTCCGCAGGACTCCCACCTCCCGGACGCGTTCCCGCACGCTCATCGCCACCGTGTTGGCCGTAATCAGAAGCACCGTGAAAGTGACGGCGAAGCAGATGCTCATCAGGATCGCTTTGATGTTGCCCAGAAACGAGAGGAATGACAGCCCGAACGTGTATTCGCTCTCCGTCTTCGTCGGCGCCTCCGAGTTGGCGAACATCTGGTCGATCGTCCGGCTGATCGCCGCCACGTCCTGCTCCGAACGCGCCAGCAGCGTGAATCCGCCCGCCATCAGGCGCGGCGAGTTCCGGAGCATGTTCTCCATGTATTTCCAGTTGAACCACAGCGTCTCATCGTCGAAGTCCGTGGACGTGTAAATGCCCCGCACCGTCAAATCGAGGTCGAACGGATAGATGTCGCCGCGGATCAGAATCTTGTCTCCCACCTTGAAGCCGTGCCGTTCCGCCAGCGCCTGGCTGACAATGCAGCCCGCCGGATCGCGGATGAACGCCTGCTTCTGCTCTTCCGGGATCACATAGTCCTGATACACGCGGAACAGCCGGCCGGCGTCCGCCGCCATCCGCGCGAAGAAGTTCCGCTGGTCGCGCGCGTCCTTGTACACGCCGCCGAACCACGACCACAGCATCACCTCCTCCACTCCCGGCACCTGCGCGATCTTTTCCTGGAAATACAGCGGCAGCGGGAAGACGATCGACACCTTATGCCGCACCACCACGCGCCGCGCCTGAGCCTTCGCCGGCTGCCCGCCCACGAACAGCGCGTAATACAGCGCCATCATCACGCCCAGCAGGCACAGCGAGATGGCCAGACTGGAAATGGTGAGCAGAGTGCGCCGCCGGTTCCGAAGGGCGTTCTTCACGATCAGCGGCAGGTATTTCATGGGACACTCTCATTTTAGGCGCGGCGCAGAGGCCATTCGCCTCCCCGCCGCCGAAATATCTGTAACAATGCAGCCCCTGCCGGATGACGAGTTCTGGATGCGCCGCGCCCTCGCGCTTGCCCGCCAGGGCGAAAGCGAGGACGAAGTGCCCGTCGGCGCGGTCGCGGTTCTGGACGGGCGGGAAATCGGCGCCGGCTTCAACCGCCCAATCGCCGCTTGCGATCCCACGGCTCACGCCGAAATCCTCGCCCTGCGCGAAGCCGCCGCGCGGCTCGGCAACTACCGCCTGAACGGGGCGGCCCTCTACGTCACGCTCGAGCCCTGCGTGATGTGCGCCGGCGCCATCGTCCACGCCCGCATCGCCCGGCTGGTCTTTGGCGCGCGCGACATCCGCTTCGGCGGCGTCCGCTCCAAGTTCCGCCTGGCGGACTCCGAGCTGCTCAACCACCGCGTGGAGATCGTCGAGGGGGTGCTCGGCGCCGAGTGCGCCGCCCTGCTCGGAGAGTTCTTCCGCCGCCGGCGTTGACTGCATTTCCGCACCTTCCGCCCAGCCCGCTCATCCAAATCGGAACAGGGAGCGGCGCCGCTTCAGCGCCGCAGGTTTCCGCAGGCAGGCTGCTATAATGAAAGCACTTTCCCCAATCATGCAAGCATCACATTCTGCTGGGAAAAAGGTGCTCCTGCTGCGGCCCAGGGGCTTCTGCGCCGGCGTTGTCCGGGCGATCGACATCGTCAAGATCGCGCTCGAACTGTACGGCGCGCCCATCTACGTGCGCAAGGAGATCGTCCACAACCGCCACGTCGTCGACGAACTGCGCGCCCTCGGCGCCATTTTCGTCAACGAACTGCAGGAAGTCCCTCAGGGCGCCCGCGTGATCTTCAGCGCCCACGGCGTCTCCCCTGCCGTCCGGCAGATGGCCCGCGACCGCGGGCTCTTCGTGATCGACGCCACTTGCCCGCTGGTCACGAAGGTTCACCTTGAGGCAGTGCGCTTCGCCCAGCGGGGATACACCATCCTGCTGATCGGCCACAAGGAACACGAGGAGATCGAAGGCACCTTCGGCGAGGCGCCCTCCAACACGGTGATCATCGAATCGGAAGCCGATGCCGAGCAGGTGATGCCGCCCGATCCGGGCAAGGTCTGCTACCTCACGCAGACCACGCTCAGCCTTGATGAAACGCGCGGCATCATCGAAATTCTCGAGCGCCGCTTCCCCAAGATCGCCGGCCCCAAGTCCCAGGACATCTGCTACGCCACGCAAAACCGCCAGACAGCGGTCAAAGCCGTCGCCCCGCTCTGCGAGCTCCTGCTCGTCGTCGGCAGCCAGAACAGTTCGAACTCCAAACGACTGGTCGAGGTCTGCCAGCGCGCCGGTGTTCCGAGCTACCTGATCGACGACCGCCGCTTCCTCCAGGACGAATGGCTTGATGGCGTGAAGACCGTCGCCGTCACCGCCGGAGCCTCCGCTCCCGAACACTTGGTGGAAGAGCTGATCGATGCGCTGCACGGGAAAGGCTTCACGGTGCTGGAGGAGGCCGACATCGTTCAAGAGGATGTTCGCTTCAGCCTTCCAGCCGAGGTGCAGATCCCTGTGGAGCGGCTGGCTGGTCCGGCGCCACAACCGCCGGCAAGCGCATGAGCGCCGCAGCTTCAGCCGGAGATTCCGAGCGCGCGCTGCCGCAGGCGGCCGCGCGCGCCGCATCCCATCTGGCTTCGCTGCAGTCGCCCAATGGACTTTGGCCGAAGCTGCCCGCCGGCAGCCCGTATCTGGATGTTCTCCATGCCCTCGGCGCCTGGCTCCTCGGCCGCAAGGATCATCCCCTGCAGCCGCCTCATGGCGAGGCCTGGGCCCGCCGCATCCTTGCCCGCCAGAACCCCGACGGCGGCTTCCCGCTATGGCACGGCGGCCCATCGGATGCCCGCTACGGCATCGAAACCTATCTTGCCTTGCGCCTCGCCGGGCTTCCTGCATCGGAGCCCGCACTCCGCGCGCTGGGCCGCATGATCGCCGAGCAAGGCGGTCTCGAGCATGACGGCGCCATTTCCTGGACGAGGCTGCTCTGGGCCGGCGCCGCGCGGGGCAGGGGCGGCTCTCCCGGTCCGCCGGAGCACTACTACTTCGTCGGCTACAGCCGCTGGCCCGCCATCAAGCGCCAGGAGCTCGTCTGCCTCGCTGCGCTGAGCATCGCTTCCTATCTGCGCGATGCTCCTCTGGTCCCGCCTTCCGCGGATCTTCCCGAGCTCGAGTCAGAGTTGCCCCCGCCCCAAGGGGCCGATGGGAGTTTCCGAGCGGGCAGCGTGACCGGCGCGCTGATCGCCCGCTGGGCCCGCCTGGCCCCCCGCACGCTGCGTGGCCCGATCGTGTTCCGCGCTTACGACGCCATGGTGGAAGAAGCGCTGCGATGGCCCGTGCTGCCTGTGGCACTGCACGCCGCGCCGGCCGTTCAGGCAGCCGGCGGCCGCGGCTCCCATGCCCTCGCACATTTCGAGCGCGTCATCTCGATGCTCAGCCCGGAGAGCCCTTCCTCGCCCCCGCGGCCTATGGATGACGGCATCCGCAGAGCCGCTCTCCTCCTGCTCGCGCTTGCGGGCACGGATGGGGGAGGCAGACTGGAATCCGCCGTGCAAGCCCTGCTGAAAGGCTTCCGGCGCGCATCCTCCAGCGAGCCCGGCGCGCCGCTGCGCGCCGGCTGGGCGCTTGGCGATCTGCACGCGCAGGCTGACGCCGAGACCACGGCCCTTGCGCTGCTCGCCCTGCACCGCAGCGGCGCTGCCGCCTCCGGCCGGTCCGCCGTGGTCGAAGCCGCGGAGGCGCTCGTCGCCGCACAACGGAAAGACGGCGGCTGGAGCGCGGACGACAATGAGCCCTCCGCGCCCGATGTGACCGGCGCCGTCATGGAGGCCCTGATCGCCTGCGGCCATGCGGCTGACTCCGGCGCCGTCCGGCGCGCCGTGCAATTGCTCGAAGAGACCCAGCACGCAGAAGCCTGGTGGCGCGCCTCCCGCGGCATCTGCCGCCTGTATGGAACCGCGATGGCGCTGCGCGGGCTGCGCGCCGCGGGCGTGGACGACCGGGAAGCGGCCGTGCTCCGCGCCGGCGAATGGATCCGCTCGATCCAGAATGCGGACGGCGGCTGGGGCGAGGATCCGCGGTCGTTTGACGAACCGGGCTTCCGCGAAGGTCCCAGCGCTCCCGCTCACACCGCCTGGGCGCTGCTGGGCCTGCTCGCCGGAGGCGACCCCTCAAGCGAAAGCGTGCGCCGCGGATTCGCCTGGCTCGCGGCGCGACAGCGTGAAGACGGCGGCTGGGATGCGGTTTCGCCCGCAATGCCCGGCGTCGTGTATGCTCCTTACCTGATGGACCCGATTGGCGCCGCCGCGTGGCCACTGCTCGCCCTCCGCGAGCGGCTCCGCCCCTCCGCATCCTCATGAATGCCGCCTGCGAATTCTCCTCAGGAGCACGCGCATGAAGCCTGCGCTCGTCACCGGCGCATCCGGGTTCCTCGGATGGCATGTCGCGCAGGCGCTGCTGCGGCGGGGCATCCCCGTGCGCGCGCTCGTCCGCAATCCCAAAGCGGTGTCCGATCTCGACGCCGAGCTCGCCGCCGGCGACCTGCGCGATGCCGAATCGGTCCGGCGCGCCGCCGAAGGCTGCGGCCTCATCTTTCATGTCGCGGCCGACTACCGCCTCTGGGTCCCCCATCCGCAGGAGATGTACGACTCCAACGTGGGCGGAACGCGGAACGTTCTGGAAGCCGCCCGCCGGGCGGGCGCAGAGCGGGTGGTTTACACGAGCACCGTGGGCTGCATCGGCTTCGTCCCCGGCGGTCTGGGCGACGAGTGCACGCCTGTGTCGTTCGCCGATATGACCGGCCACTACAAGAAGTCCAAGTGGCTGGCCGAACAGGCGGCGCTGGAAGCCGCCCGCGCGGGGCTGCCGGTTGTCATCGTGAATCCGACGGCGCCCGCCGGCGCTCATGATGTCAAGCCCACTCCGACGGGGCGGACCATACTCGACTTTCTCCGCGGCCGCATGCCCGCGTATGTCGACACGGGGCTCAACATCGTCGATGCCGCCGATGCCGCCGAAGGGCACTGGCTCGCGTGCGAGCACGGCCGCCCCGGAGAGCGTTATATTCTGGGGAGCGAGAACCTGACTCTGAAACAAATCTTCGATCTTTTGTCGTCGCTTGCCGGCCGCCCGGCGCCGCGCGTCCGGCTCCCGTGGAGTGTCGCCTTCGCCGCAGCCGCCGTGGACACGCTGCGCGCGCGGATCACGGGCTCGCCGCCCCGCGCGCCGCTCGACGCGGTGCGGATGGCCCGCAAGAAGATGTGGGTCGCTCACGCCAAGGCGGAGCGCGAGCTCGGCTTCCGCCCCGCGCCCGCCGCGACCGCGCTGCGCCATGCCGTCGAATGGTTCCAGGCTCATGGATACTGCTGACCCGCCGCCCGTGATCGCCGTCGCCGCCCAGCCGCTGGAATTCCTGGGCCTCCTGCGCCGCGCGGAAGCACGGCGGCGGCTCGCCTGGCCGATCGCCTATGCCCGTGAGGCCCGGCTGCGCGGCCGCCGGTGGATTCTGGCCGCGCACGGTCCTGGTCCCCGCCTCGCGGGCGCCGCGGCGGAAGCCGCCCTGGACCGCTGCGGCGGCCGCGCTGTGGTTCTCAGCACCGGTTTCTGCGGCGCGCTAGATCCTTCGCTCCGCGCCGGGGACATCTTCGCCGCGCGCGAGGTGTTCGACACATCAGGCAGGCGCACGTTCCCCGCCGCGTTGCCGCAATCGCCCCGGTCGTTCCATCAGGGCCGGCTCTGGTCCCAGAATCGCGTGGCGGTCTCCGCTGAAGAAAAGGCCTCGCTGCGGAAACAGGGGGGTGATGCGGTCGACATGGAAGCCGCCGCGGTCGCTGCTGAGGCCGCGCGGCGCAACGCCCCGTTTTATTGCGTCCGCGTGGTCTCCGATCCCGCCGGCGAGACCCTGCCCGCGGACTTCAATGCCAGCCGCGGCCCGGAAGGGCGATTCTCGAATTTCCGCATCACCCTTGCCGCGCTGTTGCATCCTAGTAGTTTGTTACCCTTGCTGCGGTTCGGCCGCTCCTGCCGCCGCGCCGCACTGATATTGGGAGACTTCCTTGCCTCTTGCCGCTTCTGAAATCGGCCAGGAGATGATGGCCGCCGTCTACACCGGCAACGGCCGCATCCAGGTGCAGAGCGTCCCGGTGCCCGAGATCGGGCCGGGCGAATTGCTCGTGCGCGTGGAAGCCTGCGGCATCTGCCACACCGACCTCAAGAAGGTGGCGCACGACCTGCTGCCTCCGCCCCGCATCTACGGACACGAAACGGCGGGCGTCGTTGTGCGCGCCGGCGAAGGCGTGACGAAATTCGGCCCGGGAGACCGAGTCGTCGCCTTCCACCACATCCCCTGCCGGAACTGTTTTTACTGCGAGCGCAAGCTGTATGCCCAATGCGAGACCTACAAGAAGGTCGGCATCACCGCCGGGTTCGAGCCCGCCGGCGGCGGCTTCGGCCAGTATGTCCGGATCATGGACTGGATCGTCCGCGACGGTGTCGAGCGCATCCCGGAGGGCGTCCCGTTTGAAGCCGCCAGTCTCGTCGAGCCCGTCAACACCGTCCTCAAGGCGGTGGTCGAGGCCAGCCCGCGCCCCGATGATGTTGTGCTCGTGCAGGGCCAGGGGCCCATCGGGCTGATGTTCACGATGCTTTTGCGGCGCACCGGATGCACGATTCTGGCCACCGACACCATCCCCCGCCGGCTGGAGCTCGCCCGCCGCTTCGGCGCCGCGGAAGCCTGGAATCCATTGGAAACCGATGTCGCTTCCCGCTGCCGCGCCCTGACCTCCGGACGGGGAGTCGATCAGGTGTTTATTGCCGCCTCCGTCCCCGGAATCGTCCAGCAGGCTGTCGCCGCCTCCCGTCCTGGTAGTAGAATAGTGTTTTTCGCCCAGACGTCTGAAACCGAAAGGATCGAATTGTCCGGCGCCGACATTTGCAAGTACGAGAGGCACTTATTCGGTGTCTACAGCGCCTCGATCGATCTTCAGGCGGAGTCGGCCCGCCTGGTGATGAGCGGGGAACTGCCCGTTCAGGAGCTGATCTCGCACCGCCTGCCTTTGACCGCCATTCGGGATGGCATTGACCGGGCGATGCATCCCGACGGTCAATCCCTGAAGATCATCGTTCAGCCACAGAGGTTGAGTTGAATATATGAAACGCATGAAGGCCGCCGTGCTCTATGGGCGCGAAGAAGTGCGCGTGGAAGAGGTGGCCGTCCCCCTTATTGACAAGGGCGATGTGCTCGTCCGCGTGCGCGCCGCGCTCACCTGCGGCACGGACGTCAAAGTCTTCCGCAGGGGCTATCACGCCAAAATGATCGTGCCCCCTGCGCTGTTCGGCCATGAGCTCGCCGGCGACATCGTCAAGGTTGGATCGCATGTAGAGAACTTCCGCGTGGGCCAGCGCATCGTCGCTGCCAACTCCGCTCCCTGCCTGAAGTGCTTTTATTGCCGCAAGGGTCTCGAGAACCTCTGCGAGGATCTGCTTTTCAATAACGGGGCGTACGCCGAATACATCCGCATTCCTGCCCGCATCGTACAGCGGAACATGTACGAGATCCCGCCCCATCTCAGCTATCAGGACGCCGCCCTCATCGAACCCCTGGCCTGCGTCCTCAAGGGGCTGGAAGAGACGAACGTGCGCCCCGGCGACAATGTCGTGGTCATCGGCCAGGGGCCCATCGGGCTGATGTTCGTGCGCCTCGCCAAGGTTTACGGCGCGCGTGTCATCGCCCTCGGGCGCCGGCAAACGCAGCTCGACCGCGCCATCCGGATGGGCGCGCACGACGCCCTCATCAATACCGACCCCGACACGGTCGTCCGGGAGATCCAGAACCTCACCGGCGGCTACGGCGCCGACGCCGTCATCGAAGCCGTGGGCAATCCGGAGACTTGGGAACTCGCCGTCCGCCTGCTGCGCCGCGGCGGCACCGCGCAGTTCTTCGGCGGCTGTCCCTCCGATACGCGCATCAGCCTGGAAACGCAGCTGCTGCACTACTCCGAGATCAAGTGCGTGGCCAGCTTCCACCACACCCCCGCCTACATCCGCAAGGCGCTCGACGTGGTCAGCCGCGGCGACATCAGCGCCCGCGACTTCGTCAACCGCGAAGAGCCGCTGGCCAATCTCCTCGATGTCCTGCGCCATCTCATGAGCCACAACGGCCACATGAAGACGGCCATCATCCCTTGAGCTGTCCCCGGAGCGCCGGCGTGGAACTGCTCCAGCCCATTCCGTTCCTGCGCTCCCCGCAAGCCTCCGGCAGGCGCTGGCAGCTCGCCGAGTCGCTTCACTATACGCGCTGGCTCGCCACCCATCACTACGAGAACTTCCCCGTCGTCTCCCTGCTGCTGCCCCGCCGCCTTCATCAGGACTTTTACAACCTCTACGCGTTCTGCCGCTGGGCGGACGATCTCGGCGACGAAACCGGCGATCCGCGCGAAAGCCTGCGCCTGCTCGCGTGGTGGCGCGGCGAGTTGCGCGCGCTGTTCTCGGGGCAGGCGCCCTCGCATCCCGTCTTCGTCGCTCTTGCGGAGACAGTCCGCCGCCACGAGCTGCCCGCCGAGCCTTTCGATCACCTCATCGACGCCTTCGTCCAGGACCAGACCGTGGCGCGTTACCGTGACTGGGATCATGTGCTCGACTACTGCCGCCGCTCGGCCAACCCTGTCGGGCGCCTGGTTCTGATGCTGTGCGGGTACCGGGACGAGGAACGCTTCCGGCTTTCCGACGCCACCTGCAGCGCCCTTCAGCTCGCCAACTTCTGGCAGGATGTCGCCGTGGACCTCGGCAAGAACCGCATCTACCTGCCTCAACACCTGCTGGCGCAGCACGGCTGCCCTGAAGAAGACCTCTTCGCCCGCCGCTTCACATCCGCCTTCCGGCGCGTCATGGAAGAGGCTGTGGATTACGCGCAGGCGCTGTTCGAACAGGGACTGCCGCTGCCGCGCATGGTGGACCGCCGCCTCGCCCTGGACATCGATCTCTTCAGCCGCGGCGGCATGAAGGTGCTGGCCAAGATCCGCGCGCAGAACTACGACGTGCTCGGCAGCCGTCCCGCCATCTCGAAGACCGAACGCGCGCTGCTGCTCCTCCAGAGCCTCGCGCGCCTCGCAGTTGGGCGCGCCGCATGAATCCCCTCGACTTCTCCTACCGCTACTGCGAGGGCGTCGCCCGCCGCCGCGCGCGCAACTTTTATTACTCTTTCCTCGCCCTGCCCGCGCCCAAGCGCCGCGCCATGTGCGCTCTCTACGCCTTCATGCGCGAGTGCGACGACCTGAGCGACGGCGACCGCGCCAGCCCGGAAAGCCTGCGCCAGTGGCGCGCCCATCTCGACGCCGCGCTTCAGGGCCGCCTCCCGCCCCATCCCGTCTGGCCCGCATTTGCCGACACCGTCTCGCGCTACCGCATCCCCGCCGATTGCCTGTACGGCATGATCGAAGGAGTCTCCTCGGATCTCGAACCGCGCTCCTTCGAGACGTTCGAGCAACTGTATCGGTACTGCTATCTCGTCGCCTCCGTCGTCGGCATCGCCACCATCCACGTCTTCGGCTTCTCCGATCCCCGCGCGCCGCTTCTGGCCGAGCGCTGCGGGGTCGCCTTCCAGCTCACCAACATCCTCCGCGATGTCCGCGAGGACGCCCTCAACGGGCGCATTTACCTGCCGCGTGAAGACATGGCGCGCTTCTCCGTCACGCCGGAAATGCTCCGCGCTCCGGCCGCCGCCGCCGAGCTCCGCCGCCTGCTCGCTTATGAAGCCGGACGCGCCCGCGGCTATTACCAGGAGGCGCAGCCCCTGACCGGCATGGTCGCCGCCGACAGCCGCCACGCGCTGTGGGCGTTGATCGAAATCTACCGCCGCCTGCTCGAGCGGATCGAACAGCGCGGCTATGAAGTGTTGTCGGAGCGCGTCCGCCTCCCGGCTCTCGAGAAAACCGGCATCGCCCTCCGCGCCATCCTCCGCCGCGGCGGCGGATGAAGCCCGCTACGGCTTGCGTCCGCGCACGTGTTTGCCGAACCCGAACGGCGTGGCCTTATACGGCTGCGCCGGCGCCACGTCGAAATCCGGACGGATCCGGTCTTCCCGCCCCAGGGCCCAGTAGACGGCATTGACGAGCAGCCGCCGCAGCCCCGCGTTCTCGAAGTCCTGCGCCGATCCCATGGTGAGGGCAAAAACACGTCCGCCCCGATATGTTCTGGTCCACGCCACCGGCATCATCGGATCGTTCACCGCGCCTGCCGCGGCGGGGGCATCGGGCGTCATGCCGCTGGTCACTTCGCCGAGCAACAGCGGGGTGCAGCCCTCCGGCAGCGGGAGCCGCACCGCGTAGACGTCCGTCGGAACCTGGATCTCGCCGTCGCTGATTCCGCGCAGCACCGGGTGCGCCTGCGCTCCGGGCGCGATTCTCGCCCTCGTGCCCTGCGCGCCATGCCTGCCGTGGTGCCGGATCCACGTCTCGCCCAGCACCTGCCGCCCGAACCCACCGTCCCACTCCGTGCTGTTCCAGTTCCAGCGCGCGTAAGTGCGGCTCGATCGCAAATCGAACGCATGCGTCGCCGTGCGGATGCCGATCACCGGCTTGCCCGCCTCCACGAACTCGACGATGTGCCGCATCTGCTCGTCCGGCAGGTCGCGGAAGCGCGTGAAGATCACCATCAGGTCCGCAGTGCGCAGCGCCTCCAGCCCCGGGATGTTGCGCTGGTTCCGAGGATCGATTTCGCCCGTGGCAGGATCGACGGCGTGCAGCACCGTGCACCGGAAGCCGTGCTTCGCTTCCAGTATCCGCGCGAGCATCGGCAGGGCTTCTTCGGAACGGTACTCCTCGTCGCCGGCGATCCAGACGATGTGCGCCTTTCTGCCCCCTTCCTGGGCTGCAGCCAGGCTCAGAAGGACCGCTGTGATCCACGCCGCATGACGCATGACGCTTCCTGCATATCACAAACGGCGCGCGAGTTCGCTTAGCATGGACGCGAGGAGCCGATGCCATGCCCGTCTTCCGCTTCACCGTGAACGGCGAGCCGCGGGAAGCCGGCGCGCCTGCCGCCCGCCCTTTGCTGGAAGTCCTCCGTGAGGATGTCCATTTGACCGGCGTCAAGCACGGCTGCGGCGAAAGACGGCGCCGCGACTGCACCGTGCTGATCGACGGCGCCCCGCGGGTGCTGCCGGCTTCCAGCGGGTTGCGACCAGAGTTCACCCGCTTGCCGCAGGGCGGGGGCGACGGACCGGTCCCGCGCGCGCCGGACCGGGCAATTTCGCGGCCTGCCTACGGGAGCGGCACGGCGCGCTGCAACAGGTGGAGGATGTTGCCTTCAGGGTCGGTGAAGAAAACGACCTTGTTGCCCTTGCTCTCGCTCGGCTCGCCGAGGAAATGCACGCCCTTCCGCTGGAGCCGGGCGTACTGCGCTTCAAAGTCGTCCACCGTCAGCGCGAGGTGGCGCAGACCGGGGGACTTCAGCGTGTTCGGTCCGCGGCCGCCTTCCGCCGGGATGAACTCGATCATCGACCCATCGGGCGCCTTCACGAACACTGCGGTCGACCCGCGGTAATTCACGGTGAAGCCCAGCGTGTCCACATACCACTGCGCCAGCGCCGCCGGATCCGGCGCCGCAATCGCCGTGTGCTCGATGCCCTGGATCATCGCCGTCCGCCTCAGCTCACCACGTACGGCGCGCGGTAATCGCGCGAGATCAGCCTGTTGGCTTCGGCGTCGGAGCCGAAATTGCGCGCACGGCCGTCCCAGTGCAGCAGGCGCCCCACGCGATAGCTCACATTGGCCATGTGGACAAGAATGACGCTCGTGGCGCCGATCTCGATGTCCGCGGTAAGGTCCTTGTGATTGCGGGTGCGGCAGGCGTTGAGGAAGTTTTCCATGTGCAGCACCGTCGTGTTCCTGCCCCGTTCCGCCTTCACGTCCGCCGCGAGCTCGTTCTTCTCGCCCTTGTACACCTGGTAGCCGCGCTCGTCGAGCCACATCCAGCCGTCGCTGCCGAAGTACAGGTTGCCCACCGGATAGGTGCCCACGGGCTGCCCGCCCTCGGGTCCGGTCAGCAGCCCGCGCACCTCGAACGTGATCTGCTTCGAGCCGTATGAGAAGCTCGCGTGCTGCGTGTTCGGCGTCTCCTGGTCGTCGTCGTAGACGAACTTGCCGCCCGTCGAGACGGCGGTCTGCGGCAGTCCGATGTCGCCGAGCGCCCAGCGGCACAGGTCCATCTCATGGATGCCCTGGTTGCCGATGTCGCCGTTGCCCGTGTCCCAGAACCAGTGCCAGTTGTAAGCGAAGCGGTTTTTCGTATAGGGGCGCATCGGCGCCGGACCGAGGAACAGGTCCCAATCGAGCCCCGGGGGCACCGGCTCGGGCGGCGTCTTGCCGATGCTGCGGCGGCGCTTGAAGCACAGGCCTTTGGCCATGTACAGGGGTCCGATGATGCCGTTGCGCAGTTCCTGAATGGCCCGTATCTTGTGCGGCGTGGAACGGCTCTGCGAGCCGATCTGCACCATGCGCTTCGTCTCGCGCGCCACCTCGATCATCTTGTAGGCTTCATAAATGTTGTGGCTGGCGGGCTTCTCGCAGTAAACGTCCTTGCCCGCGCGGCACGCCCAGATGGTGGCCAGCGCATGCCAGTGGTTCGGCGTGGCGATCGAGACCGCGTCGACCGCCTTGCTGTCGAACATCTTCCGCATATCGGCGAATTCTTCCGCCTTCGGCGCGTTGGCCTTCGCCAGAATCGACTGCGCCCGCTCGCGCGCCGCCTGGTTGACGTCGCAAAGCCCGGTGATCTGGGCAGCGGGGATCTGAAGGAACGATTGGATGTGGTCGCGCCCGCGCCCGCCGATGCCGATCACGCCGATGCGGATCCGGTCATTGGCGCCAACGACGCGCGTTGCCGCCAGCGCCATCGTGGCGCCCTGGAAGAAGTGACGCCGTGTCCACGTGCTCATGATTCTGTCTCCTCTTGCCTGTCGGTACGGTACGAAAATATCACGCCCGGCCGTCCGGCTGCTGGCGCGGACCCGCTCGAGAACAATTTTCCACGCTCCCTGCAACCCTGGCCTGTTTTCGCGCTTCAATAGAGACAATGCGGGCCTTGCGGCTCGTCGGCGAGACTCGCATCGAGGAGATAGACAACCCATGAGAACCATCGCAGTCTTCTTACTACTGGCCGGCTTCACGGGAGCGGCGTGGGGCAACAGCAACGGCGTGCCTGCGCAGCTGAGCGGCGTCCCGGGCGAGGGCAACTGCTCGGCCTGCCATGGCACCGCGAATACCGGCCAAGGTTCCGTTTCGTTTTTACTCGTATCCGCAACCGCATGGACTCCCGGCCAGCCGGTGAAAGCCAGACTTACGTTGAACGATCCCAGTGCAACCCGATGGGGCTTCCAGTTGACTGCCCGTGCCACGCAGGATCCGGCGCGGATGGCTGGCAGCTTCCGCATCATAAACAACTACACCCAGTTAGCTGCAAACGCCCCTCCCGGGTTTCAGTATGTGACTCACACTCTCGCCGGCACTTTCCCCGGCGTCACCGGCTCTGCTTCCTGGGAAGTGGAGTGGACGCCGCCCTCTGATGCAGGCTTTGGCGCCGTGAGTTTCTACATCACCTGCAACGGCGCCAACGGCAACGGGCAGGCGGATTCTGGCGATCGAGTCTATACGGCGATCTTCTCTTATCAGCCCAGCGCTCCCTCGCTTGGAGTCACCCGCGTGCTGCCGCAGCTCGCCTTCGGCTCCTCCAGCACGCAAGGCAACTGGTCCACGTCGGTCTACTTGCACAACACGACGCCATCGCCTGTCGTGGCGACCGTGCGCTTCTTCGATGCCGACGGCTCGCCCCTCGCCGTGCCCGGCATCGACGATTCTTCAACGCAAGTCAGCCTCGGCGCGCTCGGCACCGGCGTGGTCGAGGTACCGAACATAGGACCACTGACGCAGGGCTCCGTCTTCATCGAGGCGCCTCAGGACGTCATCGGCTATGGCATCTTCCGGCAGGCTTTGCAGGGAGTGAACCCGCAGGAGGGCGTTGTGCCCTTCTCCTCGAGCACTGCCACCGGAGCCGCCATCGTCTTCGACGATACCGACTTCGTCACCGCCATCGCCGTGCTCAATCCCGGCTCTTCGGCTGTCGCGGTCACGGTCCACGCGCTCGACGCCAATGGCGCTGAAATCGGCACGTTCACGCTGAATCTGAATCCCCGTCAACGCGAGGCCTTTGCCGTCCGCGACCGCCCGGAGATGACGATGGTTCAAGGCCAGCGGGGGGTGCTGAAATTCAGCTCAAGCGGCGGTCCGGTGAGCGTGCTGGGGCTGCGCTTCAATCAGCTCGCCTTCACCTCCATCCTGCCCGCCGAGCGCTGAGCGGCGGGGGCGCGGGCCCCTGTCCCGCGCGGGCGCCATTGTCCCGAGCCGCCCGTGATGCGTCACGGATGGCCGGCGGCTGAGCCGGCGGTTCCGGTCCGCCCTCCAGAGCGCGGAGGCGAATTCGGGATTTACCTGAAAATGACCGTCGATTCCGCCCCGAATTTCCGATAATTCCGCCAGACAATCTCGTTCCTTGAGCACTGCACCGTGCCCCGGATACAGCCGCGCGTCTCCGCCCGCATGGGCATCAGCAGGGAATCGGCGCCGATCGTCACCGGCCCGAATTCCACCACGCATTCCGCCTTGTCCTGCGGAAATGAAGCCGGAATCGACACCGCGCGCTGCTCGATCCGCAACACGCGGTGCGTCTCCTCGTCAATCCAGATCCGCCCTTTCTGCGCGGGTCTGAGCCGTTGGCCTTCCGGCGATACCAGCACCCAGTGGGAGTTTTCCGCGCGGATCGCAAATTCGAAAACCGCCGCCTGCCGCCCGCCGGCCCGCTCTCTGCCGAGCCGCACGAACGAAGCGCGTGCGGCCGGGCTCAGGATGTCAGCCGCCGTCGTCAGAAACTCGCCCGTCGACCACGAGCCGGTCGTCTCCGGTCCGCCCTGCACCGGACGCCCGTTCAGCCGCACATTGCGGTAGTGCTCCTTCCCGCCTGCCCATGCCAGCTCCGCCTCCACCACGTCGACGCGGGTCCAGGACGCCTCGTTGTTGAAGCTCGCGAAACGGGTGGTCACCTGCTCGGCCAGGAAATCGGGCATCGCCGCTTCCATCTCCGCCACTGCGCTCCGCGCCTTCGCGATCACCGGGTCCGACTCCGGCTCATCCTCCTCCGCCGGCACGCCGGGCGGCATAGCCGGCGCCCTCGTTGCAGGCGGGGCGGCAGGCGGGGTGGCCTCCGGGGCCGGGGTTTCGGTGGGCTGCGACGCTGCTTCGCGCTCCGCCGCCGTCCCCGCGCGGAGAAATACGACCGCCCGCGCCGTCTCGGGGTCGATCGCATCGCATTGGACTTCGAGCTGATCGCCCGGCTTCAGCAGAGAGTCCCGCACCGGAGCGCCCTTCTTGTCCCGGAACTCGGTCTTCGCCAGCAGCCGGAACCGGAGCAACCCCTGCTCCTTCGTCTGGAGCACAAGCTCTTTCTCCGAAAGACGCCGCAGCGTTCCTTCAAACTTCTCGATCTCGCCCTTCTTTGCCTCCCCCTTCGGCTTCCGTTTCGGCCACGGCACGCGCGGGATTGGCAGCCGCGGGCCCGGATAGGGATACGTCTCGGGAGGATA
>DYJN01000023.1:0-14902 GCA_020723085.1 Arcobacter sp. | reverse complement strand
GGAGGATATTGCCCCGGAGGATATTGACCAGGCGGGTATTGTCCAGGCGGGTATTGGCCCGGAGGATACTGTCCCGGCGGATACTGGCCCGGAGCGGTCTGAGCGGGCAGGAGCAGCACGGCCAGCGCCGCTGCCGCCGCCCGCCTGCCTGCGTGCCAGATCCCCGCGTGCCGTCCCATGCTTCCTTGAGCCTACGGGACCGCGCGCCCGCGGTCAACCGCGCTCCGTATAGCGGGAAGCATCGTGAGGGCCGAATGGGTGCGGGCGATCAGGCTTTCTCTGCCGGGCGTCACCGAGAAGATCCTCTGGGGCGGAGAGCTGGTCTTCAAGGTTTCGGGCAAGATGTTCTGTGTCTTTCCTCTGGAGCCGGGCGGGAGCGCCGTCTCCTTCAGAGTCGAGGGCGAAGAGTTCGCCGAACTCATCGAACGGCCCGGGATTGTTCCCGCGCCTTACTTGTCCCGCGCCCGCTGGACCGCTCTGGAGAACGGGGACGCCACGCCCCCGGCGGAACTGAAGCGCCGCATCGGGCGCTGGTGGGAGCTCGCCGCCGCGCGGCTGCCCAAACGCGAACGCCTGCGCCTCAGCGCCCGGCGGCAGCCCGCTCCGCCTGCCACTGAGTGATCTCGGCGCGGATGGCCGCCTCGACAATGGCCCAGACCGCCGGATCGTTATCCATCTTCCAGTGCGGCAGCCTGATGCGCCGCGCAAGAGCCGGATACCCGCTCATGTCCACGTCGCGGAACAGGTACGTGAACCGCAGATTGCCCAGGATCCGCGTGCGCGACGGGTCCGCCGCGCGGATCGCGGACTCGCCGCGGATCGGCCCCGGATCGCGCTGATACAGGTTGAGAGCTTTGGCCACATTGGCCGGGATCAGATGATCCCTGCGCCCCACGCTGTCCACCTGCACCGTCAGCCGCACCGGCACGCCGCGGCGCTCGAGGTCCCGCGCCAGATACACCGCCGCCGCGCCTCCGAAGCTCTGGCCGTAGAAAACAAAAGACGCCGATTCCGTTTCTTCCTGGCTCAGCCTGCCGTCGCGGCCGCGGTCCAGGCTTTCCAGGAGAATCCGCCGCACCAGCTTCCGGTCGTGATTGCCCGCCGTCTCCACATACAGGCCGGGCAGCGCCGGCTCCCGGAGCCGCAACGCCAGCTTCCTCACCCCGCGCCGCTCGTCGTCCCACCGCTCCCACCCGCCGAGAAATCCCACCACGACCATCGAACCGCGGGGCAGCGGGATCGGCGCGCTCCAGTCGCTCCGCTCGAACCGCCCCCGCGGCGCGGCATGGCTCAGTCCGCTCAGCAGGAGAACCGCCACCAGCCGCCGCGGCGTCATTTCCTTTCCAGCGGATCGGCAGGCTCGTAGCCGAGCTCGTCGGAGAGCGTCTTCACGAGCGTGGAGAGCACCTTCACCCGCGCATGGTACTTGTCGTTGCCCTCGATCAGATGCCACGGCGCGCGAAGCGTGCTCGTCTTGAGCACCATCTCTTCCACTGCCTGCTCGTAGGCGGCCCATTTGGCGCGGTTCCGCCAGTCCTCCGCCGTGAGCTTCCACGCTTTATACCCGGTCCTCTGGCGTTCCCTGAACCGCCGCAACTGCTCGTCGCGCGTGATATGAATCCAGAATTTGGCCAGAATCGCGCCGAAATCCGTGAGCTGCCGCTCGAACGAATTGATCTCCTTGTACGCCCGCCGCCACTCGGCTTCCGTGCAGAAGCCCTCAACGCGCTCCACCAGCACGCGCCCGTACCACGAACGGTCGAAAATCGCGATCTGGCCGCGCGGCGGCAACCTTCTCCAGAACCGGTACAGGTAATGCCGCGTCTTGTCCTCGCCCTCCGGCGCGCTGATCGGCCACACCGTGAATCCCCGCGGATCCATTTTTTCGGTGATCCGCCGGATGGCGCCTCCTTTTCCTGCCGCGTCCCAGCCTTCGAATACGATCACGACGGGGCGCTTCCGCTGATAAACCTGCCAGCCGAGTTCGCGGAGCTGAATCTGCCTCCGCGCCAGCTGCACCATATATTCGTCGCGCGGAAGAGCCAGCGACATGACCAGCGACTTCAGCATCACGCGCCTCCGTTCCGCTCGCCGCTGACGCTGGCCGCCACGCGGCGCAACTCCGCGTCCCGGACGTTGGGCGCGCTCACCGGAGGCGCCTTGTCCCCCAGCGCCTTTTCCAGCGCCGCAATGACCGTCTGAAACACCTTGCGGCGCGCGTAGCGCCGGCATGTGGCCTCGACGATCGTCCATGGGGCGTATTCGCTCTCCGTGCGCTCCAGCATCTCTTCGGCCGCTTCGAGATACTCTTCGTACTGCTCGTGACGCTTCCAGTCTTCTTTCGTGATCCGCCAGCTCTCCAGCGGATCTTTCGCGATCTTTTCAAACCTGTTTTTCTGCTCTTTCCTGCTGATATGGAACCAGAATTTCAGAATCACGGCGCCATCGTCGGCCAGCATCCGCTCGAATTCCGCGATGTCCAGGTAGGCCTTGCGCCAGTCCTTGCGGGGGACCAGCTTTTCCACCCGGTCGTCCAGCACGCGCCGGTACCAGGAATGGTCGAAAATCGCCATCTCGCCGCGGTTGGGAACCTTCAGCCAGAACCGCCACAGCCACGGGTATTCCTGCTCGTACGTTCTCGGCGGCGTGATCGTGTAAAGCCGGTAACCCCGCGCGTCCATCCGCGCCGTCAGCGTCGAGATCGCCCCGCCTTTGCCCGCCGCCTCCCATCCTTCGAAGACGACAATCGAGGACCTGCCGTGGTCCCAGCAGGCTTTTTCCAGATCGAACAGCCGCCTCTGCAGCGCGGGCAGCTCCCGCTCCCAGGTTTCCCGTCCCAGCTTCCGCTTCAGGTTTACGTTTTCCAGCATTTGTGCCTCAGCAGGTAAACTTGCGCATCGAGGGGCTTTTCGCCGTCTTTGCGCGGCGCGCGCTCGTACGAGCCGTCCTTCTTCATGCGCCGCGCCTTCACGTTGTCCTTCAGGTACACGGCGAGCACCCGGTCCCGGAGGTGCCGGATCAACCGGGGATTTTCGATCGGGAAGAGCGTTTCCACGCGGCGGTTCAAGTTGCGCTGCATCAAGTCGGCCGATCCCAGCAGCACCTGCTCGTCGCCGCCGTTCTGAAACCAGTAAATGCGGCTGTGCTCCAGGAAGCGGCCCACGATGCTCGTCACCCGGATATTCTCGCTCACGCCAGGCGAACCGGGGCGCAGGCAGCAGATGCCCCGGCAGAGGAGATCCACTTTGACGCCCGCCATCGACGCTTCGTAGAGCAGCCGGATCAGCCGCGGATCCGACAGCGCGTTCATCTTGAAGATGAGCCGCGCCGGCTTGCCCGCGCGCGCCAGCGCGATCTCCCGCCGGACCATCGCCTCGAACCGCTCCCGCAGGTTCACCGGCGCCACCAGCAGTTTCCCGTAATCGGATTTCGCCGAATAGCCCGTGAGGTAGTTGAACAGGTCCGTGCACGCCGCGCCCATCTCCTCGTCGCAGGTGAACAATCCGATGTCCGTGTACAGGTGCGCCGTGACGGCGTTGTAATTGCCCGTGGACAGATGCACGTAGCGGCGGATTTTCGCTCCCTCGCGCCGCACCACCATCGCCACCTTGCAGTGCACCTTCACTCCCAGCAGCCCGTAGACGACGTGCACGCCTTCCTTTTCGAGCGCCCGCGCCCACTCGATGTTGGACTCCTCGTCGAACCGCGCCTTCAGCTCCACGAGCACCGCCACCTGCTTGCCCCGCGCGTTGGCGTCCAGCAGCGCCTCCACCACCGGCGCGTTCGGACCCACGCGGTAGAGGGTCATCTTGATCGCCAGCACGTTGGGATCGCGCGCCGCCGCGCGCAGGAAATCCACCACCGGCTGAAAGCTGTCAAAGGGATGATGGAGCAGAATTTCGCCGCGGCGGATAGCGGCGAAGATGTCTTCGTCTTCCGCCAGGCCGGCGAGCGGCGCCGGGGTGAAGGGCTTGTCCTTCAGGTCCGGGCGGTCCAGCCCGGCGATGTGCTTCAGCCGCACCAGCGCCAGCGGCCCTTCCACGCGGTAGACGGCGTCCTCGTCGATCTCGAGATTCGTCTTCAGGATCTCGAGAATCGAATCGGGCATCGCCTTCGGCACCTTCAGCCGCACCACCGCGCCGAAGCGCCGCTGCCGCACGCTCTCCTCCACGCTTTCCAGCAGGTCCTCCGCCTCCAGCTCCTGAATGGCGATGTCGGCGTCGCGGGTGACGTGGAACGGATGCGCCTCCACGATCTCCATCCCCGGAAACAGCGCATGGAGATTCGCCTGGATCACCTGTTCGATCCAGGTGAACGTCAGCGGGCGCCCGCTGCGCCGTTGCGGCGGCTTGTGCAGGGGAACGATCTGCGGAATCGTGTCCGGCACCTTGATCCGCGCGAACCGCTCCTCTCCGCTCGGATGGCGCACGAGCACCGACAGGTTCAGGCTGAGGTTTGAAATGTGCGGGAACGGACGCCCGGGGTCGAACGCCAGCGGCGTCAGCACCGGGTAGATCACCTCATGGAAATACCGCCGCGCCGCCTCCTGCTGCGGCTCCGACAGCTCCTGGTAATCGAGGATGAGAATCCCGTGCCGCCGCAGTTCGCTGAACAGTTCCTTCCGGCACTTGTGCGCGTCAGCAAACAGCCGGGCGTACACCGTGCGGATTGCTTCCAGCTGCGCCGCCGGCGTCATCGCATCCGGCGCCGTTTCCAAAATCCCCGACTCCATCTGGCTGTAGAGTCCAGCCACGCGCACCATGAAAAATTCATCGAGGTTGGAGCCGAGGATCGAGAGAAACTTCACGCGCTCCAGCAGCGGGTTGGAAGGGTCTTGCGCCTCTTCGAGCACCCGGCGCTGGAACTCCAGCAGGCTGAGTTCGCGGTTGATGTACAGGGACGGGTCGTTCAGATCGGGTCCCTGCTGCGGCCTCGACTTCGCCGCCTTGCGGCCCTGCTTCGATTTTGCCGATGCCATGAGAGCTTCTTCATACTGTAACCGAGCCGGCGCCGGGGCGGCGCGCTCCTCTGCTGTACCATCGTCATGTGAACGGCAACTCAGCATCGGATCCGCGCGAATTGACGTTGAAAGCGGCGGGGCTTGGCCTGTTGCTGGCCTTCGTTTTCGGCGCAGCGAACGCCTATCTGGGGATGAAAGCCGGCCAGACCGTGGCGGCGACGATTCCCGCCGCCGTGATCGCCATGGCTCTGGCACGGCTGCCGTGGTGGCGGGGCGGCGTGCTGGAGCAGAACATCGCCCGCACCGCCGCCAGCGTGGGAGAAGCGCTGGTGGCCGGCGCCATCTTCACGCTTCCCGCGTTCCTCATGGTCGAGATCGACGGCGTGCGCCTGTGGCAGGACCTGCGCGCCCATTACCGGGAAGGATCCATGATCCTGCTGGCGGGAGGACTGGCCGGCATCTTCTTCATCGTGCTGCTGCGCCGCGCCCTGTGCGTGGACGCCGGCCTGCCGTGGCCGGAAAGCGTGGCGAGCTACGAGATCGTCCGCGCCGGACAGGAGGCCGGGGACGCGCCCCGGCTCGTCTTCGGCGGCATGGGAATTGGCACGCTGATTCAGATCCTGAAAAGCGAGAAGGGGTTCCCGATTTTCCGGGAGTACACGGAAGGGTTTTTGGCGTTTCCCCAGAGCATCATCCGGCACTTCGATTTCTCCAAAACGCCCCTCGCCGCGGTCCCTCACGGCGGAGGCGCCGCCTGGTCGACGCCCGCACTTTCTCCGGCACTGCTCGGCATTGGTTACATCATCGGCCCCAAGTATGCCTCCATCAACGTCTCCGGAGGCATTCTGGCGTGGTGGGTGCTGATCCCGCTCCTGCTGTTTTTCGATCCGGATTTCGCGCTGCGTTCCGGCGCCGCCCATCCTGCTGTGGCGGCCTATACGATCTGGATGAACGTCGTGCGCCCGCTCGCCGTGGGCACGATGCTGGCAGGCGCGGCGCACACGATGTGGTCCATGCGCGATTCCCTCGTCCGGTCCGTGGCCGGGGCGTGGCGGGCGCGGCGCGCCGGCCGCGCCGCGGTGGAACGGACGGAACGTGATCTTCCGCTGCGCGCCGTGGCTGGAGCGATCGCCGTGCTGCTCGCCGCCGTCACGGTGATCTACCACGCTTTCACAGGTTCGTGGAGCGCCGCCCTGGCTGCCGCGCTGCTGATGGGGGCGGCGGGCTTCCTGCTGTCCGCCGTCGGCGGCTATCTGGTGGGCCTGGTGGGCAGCTCGAATCAGCCGCTCAGCGGACTCACGCTCTCCGCTCTGGTGCTGGCCGCGCTGCTGATGACGGCGCTCGGCGTGCGCGGCGCGCAGGGCGTGGCAGCCGTGCTGGGCGTGGCGTCCGTCGTGGCGGTGGCCGTTTCCGTCTCCGGTTCCATGATCCAGGACCTGAAGGCGGGTCATCTGCTCGGCGGAACGCCCTGGAAGATGCAGGCCGTTGAAATCATCGCCGTCGCCCTCCTGGCGCTGTTCCTGTTGGCCCCGGTGATTCTGCTGCACGAAGCGAACCTTTCCACGGGCGGCATCGGCGGACGCGCGCTGCCGGCGCCACAGGCGGGGCTGATGGCCACCCTGGCCAAGGGCATCGCCGGCGGCGGCATGGCCTGGGGACTGCTGGGGGCGGGCGCGGCGCTCGGGCTGGCCCTGATCCTCTGCGGCGCCCGCGCCATGATGCTTATCGCCGTGGGCATGTATCTGCCGTTTGAAACAAGTTCGGCCATATTTGTCGGGGGCGCCATCCGCTGGCTGGCGGACCGTCTCCTGTCCCGCGCGGACGGACCGGCGCGGGCGCGCGCCGAAGAAGCCGGCACGCTGCTGGCCAGCGGCCTCATCGCCGGCGAAGCCGTCACCGGAATCCTGCTGGCGGCCCTTTTCCTCGCCGGCGTCTCCTCGCTCGCGCGCGTCCTGACCGGAGCGGACAGCTTCTCCTGGTTCCCGGCGCTGGGCGGATGGCTTGCCTGGCCCGCCTTTGCCGCCCTGGCGGCGCTCCTGATCGCCGTGCCCCTGCGGAGGGCGCGTCAGTAGGGCTTCGCGTCCGCAGCCACCGGTGTCAGCCGCAGGTCGTGGAAATCGAAGCTGAAGTCGGTGAGCGGGCTCACGGCGCTCATGCGCGCCTCGCCGACCGTGCCGTCCGGCTTGAGCGAAAACCAGACCCAAGCGTCGGCGAGAAGCCAGCGGCGGTCCCACCGCGCCACAAACGTATCGTGATGGAAATGTTCCAGCGTGCCTTCCAGCCACGGCGTGTGCGTGAACCGGATCCGCAGCCGACCGCCCTCCTCCGCCACCACGACATCCCCGTACCAGGGATCGCGGTAACGCCCCGCATAGGAGGCGAGCGGCAGGGACGGGCGCGGGGCGGCGGCGCGCTTCGCCATCGCATCCTTCACCTTCTTTTCCGCCTCCTGCACCCGCTTGCGCCGCGCGGCGGCGAGCGCCGCCACCCAGTCCACCGGCTGCGCGCCCATGTAGTGATCCAGCACCGTGTAAATCACCGCGTTGAACGCCTGCCCGGTCTCCTGATTCGTGAACACCGCCACGCCGAGCCGCAGTTCCGGCACAAGCACGGTGCGGGTTACCATGCCAGCCAGCCCGCCGCTGTGATGGATGATGCGCCGCCCGCGGTAATCGCTCACGTTCCACCCGAGCGCGTAGGCCGAAAACTGCGGCGCCACCTGCCCGAGAGCCCCCTCTCCGGGCCGCGAAGGCACGTAAGTGACCGGCGTCCACATCTCCCGCTGCTGCGCCTGGCTGAAGAGCCGCCGCCCCTCCAGCTCGCCTCCGCCAAGATGCAGGCGCACCCAGCGGCTGAAGTCTTCGAGATTTGTGATCACGCCCGCTGCCGCGCCCCAGTTGCCGCTGTCGGCGAGCGGCAGGGGGCGGAGCACGCCTTCGTCTTTTGCGTGGGGGAAGGCGATTTCACCGGAATCGCGGAGAGCGCGGATGCCGGCGACCGTGGAGGTCATGCCGAGCGGCTGGAAGATGCGGCGGCGGAGAAACTCGTCCCAGGACATGCCTGAGACGCGGGCGATGACCTCGCCGGCGACGACGTAAAGGACGTTGTCGTAGGCATAGCGTTCGCGGAAGCTGTAGGCGAGCGGGACAAAGCGGAGGCGGCGGACAATTTCGGCGCGGCTGAGGTTCGAGGGCGGGAAATACATCAGGTCGCCCGCGCCCAGCGCCAGCCCGCTGCGGTGGGTGAACAGGTCGCGGATGCGCATTTCGCGCGTCACATAGGCGCCGCTCATCTGGAATTCCGGCAGGTGCTCGGTCACCCGGTCGTCCCACTTCAGCCTGCCTTCTTCGACGAGCATCGCCATCGCCGCCGCCGTGAACGCCTTGGTGTGCGAGGCGATGCCGAACATCGTTCGCGGCGTCACCGGCGCAGGCTCGCCGAGCCGGCGCACGCCGTAGCCGCGGCTCGTCACCACACGCCCGTCTTTCACAATCAGCACCGCCATTCCAGGGACTTCGAACTCCTTCATGGCGCGCGCGGCCAGGGAGTCCAGTTCCGGCTGCGCCGCCAGCGTCAGCGGCAGGAAGAGGGGCAGAAGGAGTCGACGGGTGCAGGGCATGTCTCTGATCGTAACCGAGGCCGGCGGCCGATATTTTGCAGCGGACGGGCCGCGGCGCGCATCCGGCAAAGTTGTGGCGGCGGCCGCGCCGGATCCGGCGCGGGCGCTCCCGGACGCGGCCGCCCGGAGAGCGGATTGCGAACCATCGGGTCCTGCCGGGAAACTCCGGCCGGAGCTGGAGCGGCGGAGCGGCCGCAGGTCGAGAAAGGGCAGTGGGAGGGCTGCACGGCATGGCATTCACGGGAACGGTGACGTTGATTCTGGCGGCGACGAGCGGGATCGGCACGGCGCTGGCGCGGCGGATCCGCGGCTGTGGCGGGAAGGTGATCCCGGCGGGCAGGAATGCGGAGAAACTGGCTGCGCTTGGCGCAGAACTCGGCGAAGCGGGGATTGGTTTTGATGCGGCATCGTTCGAGAGCGTCGAGAGGGCGGTGCAGGATGCCGCTGCGCGCCACGGGCGGCTGGACGGCGTGGCGCTCTGCTCCGGCTCTCTCCCGCTCAAGCCGGCTCACCTGACTACGGAAGCCGAGTACCGTGCCGTCATGGCGGCCAACCTCGACGCCGCATTCGCCACCGTGCGTGCGGCGGCGAGAGCCATGATGAACACAGGCGGATCGATCGTGCTGGTGTCGAGCGCGGCGGCGAGGATTGGACTGGGCAATCATGAGGCGATCGCAGCGGCGAAGGCAGGCATCATCGGGCTCACGCTGGCTGCAGCGGCGAGTTACGCGCCGCGCGGCATCCGCGTCAATTGCGTGGCGCCCGGTTTGACGGAGACGCCGCTGACGGCGCGCATCACGGGAAACGAAGCATCACGAAAGGCAAGCGAGTCCATGCACGCCCTTGGACGGATCGGGAGCCCGGAGGATGTTGCGTCGGCGATGGCGTGGCTCCTGGATCCCGAGAATGCCTGGGTGACAGGGCAGGTGATCGGAGTGGACGGAGGGCTGGGGACGGTGCGCACGAGGTGATGGGCTTCAGGCCATGGGCGGGTTCGGGTTTTCGGCGAGAATGAAGGAATGAGCGGCTGGAGCGTGGGAGTGGAGGCGGGATGATCCTGGTCACCGGCGGAAGCGGGCGGCTGTCGCGGCGCGTGATAGAGCTGCTGTTGGAGCAGGGCGCGGGTCCGCTGATGACGACTACGCGCAGCCCGGAAGCGCTGGCGGAGGTGGCTGCGCGCGGCGTCACTGTCCGCCAGGCCGATTTTGCGCTGCCGGCTGAGGATCTCGCCGGCGTGTTCCGCGGCGCGCGCAAGATGCTGCTGGTGAGCACCAACACCCTGGAAGGCTGGGGCAAGCGCTTCGAGCAGCACGAGCGCGCCATCCGCGCAGCCGTGGAGGCCGGTGTTCAGCACATCGTCTATACTTCGCTTGCCTTCCCCTATCCCGCCTCTCCCGTCCCGCTGGCCAGAGATCACTACGATACCGAAAACCTGCTGCGCGAGGTTGGCGTCGAATACACGTTTTTGAGAAACAACATTTACGCCGAGAGCCTTCTCTTCAGCCTTCCCGAAGCGGTGCGGAAGGGCAGGCTGAAGGCCGCCGCCGGCGATGGCCGCGCCGCTTACGTCACCCGCGAGGATTGCGCCCGCGCCGCCGCGGGCGCGCTGCTGCGCGGCGAAACCCGCTGCTCGTATGAGATCTCCGGTCCCGAAGCGCTGAGTTTCGCCGACCTGGCGGGGATCGTCAGCCGCCTGTGCGGGCGGCCTGTTGTCTACGAACCGGTGGAAGCGGAGGCGTGGAAACAGGAATTGCTCGCCGGCGGCATGGATGCGATGCTCGCCGAGCTGTGGGTGGGCTTCGACCGCGCCATCGGCGAGGGGATGATGGATCTGGCCACCCGCGACGCCGAGAGGCTCTCCGGACGCGCGCCGCAGCGCGTCGAAGAATTCCTCGCGCAACACCGCGAGTCACTGATGAAAGGCTGAACCGCCCTTCCAAGGGGCGCCGCAGGGAGGGCCGTCACTCATGTCTCCGCAAACCGCGATTCTCGGCGCTGCAGGCGCCGTTGGCAGAGCGGCAGTAGATGAGCTGGAGAAACGGGGCCAGCGTCCTGTGGTGATCGGGCGGGACGGCTCGAAGCTGGAGAAGTGCTTTGGCAGCCGAGCCGAGATCCGCCCGGCGGATCTCGAGAGCGAGGAGTCCGCCGCGCAGGCGCTCCGGGGCGTTCAGCACGCCGTCTACTGCGCCGGCTTGCCCTACCCCCAGTTCGACCGCCATCCGGTTCTCATGCGCGCCGCGCTGCGGGCTGCGCGGCGGGCTGGGGTCAGGCGTATCATCGTGATCTCCAGCGTGTATTCCTATGGCCGTCCGCGTGCGGAACGCGTCAGCGAGGATCATCCGCGCGAGCCTGAGGCGCGCAAGGGGCGTTTCCGCAAAGAGCAGGAGGACGCCGCGATTGCGGCTCACGAAGCCGGCGTCTTTGAGACGCTCGTGCTGCACCTGCCCGACTTCTACGGGCCTTATGCCTCCAACAGCCTCGCGCACATGATGCTCGAATCGCTGATGTCGGGCCATGCCGCCCGCTGGCTTGGCGATCCCGATCTGCCCCACGAGTTCGTTTTCATGCCCGACGCCGCCCGCCTGATCGCGGACTTGTTCGAGCACGGCGAATGCTTCGGCAGGCGCTGGAATTTTGCCGGTCCCGGCGCCGTCAGCGGCCGGCATTTCGCTGGACTGGCGGCGATGGAGATCGGATGCGAGCCGCGCGTGCTCCCCACGGGGTGCTGGATGCTTCGCGTGGGAGGACTCTTCAACCCTCTGTTGCGCGAGTTGGTGGAACTTCAGTACCTCGGGGAAACGCCCGTGCTTCTGGACGACGGCGCCCTGGCTGCCGCACTCGGACCTTTGGCGAAGACCCCTTACGAAGAGGGCGTGCGGCGGATGGTGGAGTGGATGCGCAGCCAGCCGCGAGCCCGATGACCGGCTGCTGCAGGCGCCGCCAGAGTCCGGACAGGATTGCCCGGCTTCCACCGCCAGCTGCACCTCAGGCACGCGCCTCCCGCGCAGGCGCCAGAGGAGCGAGGGGAGGCCAGCGCAGCCTTCGCGCAAGGGCGAGGAGAAACCGTGGTTGGGGGCGAGGGGATGCGGACACGAAACAGCCCTCCCGCCCTTACAACAGGAACGAGGGAGAAGAGAGAGCCGGGGCTATCGGAGCTTGGCGTTGAGTTTGCCGACCATCTTTTCGAAGCGCTTGCGCTGTTCGGGGGTGAGGGTGCGGAGGATGCGCTTCTTGCCTTCGGCGCGGAAGTCATCCATCTGGCCCTGAAGATTCTGGTAGTAGAGGACGAACTCGTCGAGGACGGTTTCAATTTCGGCTGCCTGGGCGGGGGTGAGGTCGAGTTCGCGTTTCATCCAATCCAGGGTCCATTCGCGCCCGCCGGCGGTCCAGGCGGTGGGGATCCTGGGGGTGGCCATACGCATGGCGAGGGCGCCGGCAGCGGCGCCGCACAAGAAAACAAGCAGGAGAACGGCGAGGACGCGGGGGGTGTGCCAAGTGGGTCCGCAACCGGCGCCGACAGCTCGCGCGTTCACACGTTTGCCCTCGTTCAATCCGATGATACAGGCAAGGCGGCGACCTCGTCACCATCGCCGCCGGCCGCCACGAGGCTGGCGAGGACGACGGCGCGGTCGTGGCCGGGGTCGAGTCCTGGGGCGTCGGGCAGCTCGAGCGCGAAGACGACCATAGGGTTGCCCTGGTCCATGACAGGTTCCGCCGAGCCCTGCCAGACGGCGGCGCTCAAGACGGCGAGCAGGGCGAGGGAGGCATAGCTCAAGCGGCGGCTGAAAGCCGGCTCGAGAAAGATGGACCAGATGGAGGCCGTGCGGCGGGCCTCGATGCGCTGCCGGACGCGGGCGTAGAAGCCCGGGGCGGGGCAGCACTCTTCGGGGCTGCGCAATTGCTGGAAGAGTTGCTGGTGGGCGCGCATTTCCGCGACGGCAAGGCGGCAGGACCGGCAACCGGCGAGGTGGTTCTCGATAGCGGCCAACCGGGCGCCGCGGGCTGCGCCTGCGAGGTATTCCTCGAGGCCTTCAATCAGTGGCTCGTGCATTTCCGTCTTCCCTCAAATTCCGGAAAATCCGGGACAGTGGAGCCGGGAGTCTCATGCCGCCGTGCGGCTGCGCTCCCTTCGCTGCGCCAATCATACCTGAAACGCCCGGCGGCGGAGCAAAGGGCTCCGGGGGAGCCGGTGATGACGTGCGCCGGAGAAGTTTCATGACGGTTCCTTTTCGGTGACCGGGCGGAGACCCTTCCCATGGGTGAGACGTTGCGCCGCCTTGAGCAGTTTCTGGCGTGCGCGGAAGAGCTTCACCTTGATGGTGTTCTCGTTCATGCCGGTCATGCGGGCGAGTTCCTCGACGGAATGGCCCTCGACTTCCTTGAGGAGCATGAGCTGGCGGTCTTCGGGGCTGACCTTCTCGAGCAGCTTCAGGGCGAGATCGCGGCGTTCGAGCTGCTGGTCGATGCGGGGGCCGGAGTCGGGCTCGCTGCGCTCCATGTTGACGCCCTCTTCGTCGCCGAGGTCGCTCTCATAGACGAGCTTGCGGACGCGGCGCTTGCGGAGGTAGTCGTAACACTCGTTGACGGTGATTTTATAGATCCAGGTGAGCAGCGAGCTGCGGAGATCAAAATTGCCGATGGAGAAATACACCTTGGCAAAAACCTGCTGGGCGATGTCCTCGGCGTCGTTGTGATTGCGCAGGATGCCGTAGATGATGGAGTAGACCTTGTTCTGGTAACGTTCGACCAGGCTGCGGAAAGCGTCCTCCTCGCCGGACTGGACCCGGCGGACGAGGGCGGCTTCCTCTGTGAGGCGGTTTTGCACGCGCGACCTACCCTGCGCCGCCGAAGCGGAGCCTCCGCCCGCGGGAAAGGGAAGTACGCCAACGTGCCCGCTCATCGATTTGATCGACGTGCTCCAAACCCATGCGGTTTCAGAAGAAAACGGATCCGGCCCGGGGCGCGCCGGAGGCGGGGGCGGCGCAGCCGGGCACTCCCTAAGATACCAGATCGCCGAAGCGCGGCAGCGGCGGCACGCATCGAACAGAATGGGGCGGCGCGCCGTCCGCGGACGGCGTGTTACAATCCGAATCAGGACGAGATTGCAGGAGGGATGGAACATCCATGATTACACTGACTCCCACCGCCGTCAGCAAGGTGAAGGAGATTCTCGACATGCAGGATCCCAAGCCGGCGGGGCTCCGCATTGCCGTGGTTGGCGGCGGGTGCTCCGGCTTCACGTATTCGATGGCGTTTGAGAACAACCCGGGGCTGCTGGACAAGACGTACGATTTCGAGGGGCTGAAGGTGTTCATCGACCAGGCGAGCATGTTGTACCTGGACGGGGCGAGCGTGGATTATGTGGAGACGCTGGAGGGCTCGGGGTTCAAGTTCGACAACCCGAACGTGAGATCGACGTGCGGGTGCGGATCGAGCTTCCAGGCTTGACGGCATTTCCCGACGGGATTGGAGCCGGGCGGCGCGAGCCGTCCGGCTTTTGCATTTATGGGGCGGAGGCGGCGATGATGGGAGGACGATGGCGGAACGGATCGACTTTTCCGGACTGGACACGGAGCAGTGGAACCCGCGCTCGGAGGGGCTGGATCTGCTGCCGACGGAAGAGATGCTGCGGGTGTTCAACCGCGAGGACGAGACCGTGGCGGCGGCGGTGGGCCGCGCGCTGCCTGAGATAGCGCGGCTGGTGGACGCGGTGGCGGAGGCGATGGGGGAAGGCGGGCGGCTGTTTTATATCGGGGCGGGGACGAGCGGGCGGCTGGGGGTTCTGGATGCGAGCGAGTGTCCCCCGACGTTCAATGTGCCGGAGGAGCTGGTGCAGGGGCTGATTGCGGGCGGGGATACCGCGCTGCGGCATGCGGTGGAGGGGGTGGAGGACCGGGCGGAGGCGGGCGCGGAGGACCTGCGGGCGGCGGGGTTCCGGGAGCGGGATTTTCTGATCGGGATAGCGGCAAGCGGGCGGACGCCGTATGTGCTGGGGGCGGTGGATGAGGCGAGGCGGATGGGCGCCGCGACCGGGGGGATTGCGTGCTGCCGGGGCGCGGAGCTGTCGAGGCGTGTGGGGTATGCGGTGGAGGTGCCGACGGGGGCGGAGGTGATCGGAGGGTCGACGCGGCTGAAGGCGGGGACGGCGACGAAGATGGTGCTGAACATGATTTCTACGGGGGCGATGGTGCGGCTTGGGCTGGTGTACTCGAACCTGATGGTGAACGTGCAGCCGAGCAACGAGAAGCTGGTGGACAGGGCGGAGCGGATCATCATGGCTGTGGCTGGGGTGGGGCGGGCAGAGGCGGCGCGGGCGCTGGAGG
>DYJN01000022.1 GCA_020723085.1 Arcobacter sp. | reverse complement strand
TTGCCGAGCGGCCCAACCAGATGTGGGGCATCGACGCCACGGCCGGCTTCACTCTGAGGGACGGGCAGGTGCCTATCTTCGCCATGATCGACCACTGCTCGGCCTGCTGCCTGGGCATCCACGTCGCCAGACGCGGCACGCGGTTCGAGGCGCTGGAGCCGCTGCGCCAGGCCGTGCGTGAACAGTTCGGCGGCTTCAGCGAGGGCATCGCCCTGGGCGTGAAGCTCCGTCATGACCACGGCTCGCAATTCATGAGCGACGACTTTCAGCGCGAGATCCGCTTTCTCGGCATGGAGTCCTCTCCGGCCTTCGTCCGCGAGCCCGAAGGCAACGGCTGCATCGAACGCTTCTTCCGCACCCTCAAGGAGCAGCTTCTCTGGGTGCGCCATTTCCAGACCGTGGAGGAGTTGGCCGAAGCGCTCGAACAATTCCGGCAGCGCTACAACGAGCAATGGCTGGTCGAACGGCTCCACTTCCAATCCCCGCGGCAGGCTCACCAAGCCCTGCTTGCCCTCGAGGCTGCTGCATTGGTAGAAGTGTAGCGCGGTGCTGGCTTATGCCAGCCCGTTTCTAATTTCCCCTTTCAAACCGTGCGTGCCGTTTTCCGGCACACGGCTTAACGATGATCTTCTGGGTGTGGCTTGCGCCGGGTATTTCACGGTACCCATCAACTTGTGCAGACCCATTCCGTAAAGCTGATCGCCGGTAAACGGAGCCCGCTTCGTGGGCCGCTGCCCGCCGCGCCGGTACTGCCAGCGCCGCAGTCGCTTCACCACAAAACCGTCCATCTTGTTGAACTCCCGATCGGCGTTCCCCGTCCGGAAGTAGTTCCCCCAGCCGCGAAGCACGGGCGTCAGTTCCGCGATGATCTGCGTCACTTCTTTCCCGCTTTGCCGCTTGCTGGTCAACTCTCGCACACGGTCGCGGAGTTTCTTCGTCGCCTTTGGACTTGGCCACCGCTGCATGTAATACCTGCTCGGGGCTCCTTGAATGCTCCGCTTCTTGCGAATCGTGCATCCCAGGAATACGAAGCTCTCTTTGCCGCGCCTCAAGTCCACCAACCGCGTCTTCACCGGATGCAGCGTCAGACCCAGCCGGTTCATCACCAGCCCGATCCGCCGAAGCGCTTCCTTCGCCGCCGATTCCGTGCGGCACAGCGCCACCAGATCATCGGCATATCGGACCAGAGTTCCGAGCTGGCTGCATCGCGCCGCCCAGATCCGATCCAACTTGTTCAGGTAGATGTTGGCCAGCAGCGGCGAGATCACTCCGCCCTGCGGGGTCCCCGCCAGCGTCTCTCTCACCGTTCCATCCTCCATCACTCCCGCTTCCAGCCACTGGCGAATCAACTTCAGCACCCTTCGATCCGAGATCCGCTCCTTCACCAACTCCATGAGGGTGTCCCTTTGGATGTTGTCGAAGTAGCCTTGAATGTCTGCATCAACGACAAAATTGTGACACCGGTTGCCCGCTTCGCGGATTGCTTCCAGCGCCTGCGTCGCACTCCTCTTCGGCCGGAATCCATAGCTGCATGGCTGGAAGTCCGCCTCAAAGATCGGTTCGATCACCAATTTCGCCGCCATCTGCACCACCCGATCCCGCACCGCCGGGATCCCCAATGGCCGCTGCTTCCCATCTGCTTTCGGTATGTATCGCCGCTTCACCGGGGAAGGACGATATCGGCCTGCCCGCAGCGCCGCCTGGATTTCAGCCAGAAACTCTCCCGGTCCTCGTTGTTCGATCGCCCGGATCGTCTCCGCATCTACCCCTGCCGCGCCGCCGTTGCTGCGCACCCGCCTCCATGCCTCCCACAGAACGTCACTCCTGTAGATCCGGTCGTACCACGCGTGGAAGCGTCGCGCCCTACTCTGCTTGGCACACACATATAGCTTGCGTTGGAGTTGTCGTACTTTATCCACGGGGATGTTGGCCGTCTCCGGCATGCCCTCGCACTTGCCTCCCCTCAAGCGTGATCAAAGCAAGGCCCCTTCCCTCCAGCGCGTTATCTTGCGCGCCTTCTCGGCTACTACGGACCTCTCGGACTCCCTCCCGGCTCCGCGCGACTTCAGCCGTCCGGCCTTATACGCCCGGTCTTTGCCCGACGAGGCTGCCAGGCAGGGTCTCTCCTGTTCCGCGTTGCTCTGTACCCACGTGCCGCCGCCTGCGACCCCGGGGAGGTCCAGCACCCGTTCCGGTCCTGCGTGCTGTCCATGGCCTTCGCCGTGACATGAGCGGCTCGGCCCTCCCAAACACCTTTCGGCTGAGAATTTGTCGAGGCTATTGCGTTCACTGATTGTTGCGGCCCGCCGGTTTGCTCCCCTCTGTTTCAAGGGCTTTCGATACTCCGCTCGGCGCGGTCGGATCTCTCCTCCCGGCTGGAGTCTGCTACCGGGCGCTCCGGCGCTTACCCGGACAGGACTTGCACCTGCAAGAACAACGCGTCTTTCAGGACGCACCGCGTACCGATTCTACTTTCCGATGCAGAACGTGGAGAAGATGCGGTTCAGGATGTCGTCCGCCGTGGTGGCGCCGGTGAGGGCATCGAGCGGGCGGAGGGCGGCGTAGCAATCGAGGAGCAGCAGTTCGTGCGGCAGACCGATGGAATTCGCGTCGCCGGCCTTCTGGGCGGCTTCGCGGGCTTCGCGCAGCAGCGCTTCGTGCCGTGCGCTGGTGATCAGCCCCGATTGCGGGGCCGCGATGCCATCGGGAGCAATGCGTTCGACGAGCGTCCGCTGGAGTTCGGCGATTCCGTCGCCGGACAGCGCGGAAACGGCGATTTCCTCGACTCCGGTTTCCATCCGCCGCGGCAGATCGCTCTTGTTTCCCACGATCACGCGCCAGCCCTGCTGTTCCGCATACCCCAGGATCTCCCGGTCAGCCTGCGTCAGCGGCTCGCTGAGGTCCAGCACGACGATGGTCAGATCCGCATCGGCCATGGCGCGCCGCGTGCGCTCGATGCCGAGCCTTTCCACGATGTCCTCGCTCCCGCGGATGCCCGCCGTATCGACGAGGCGCACCGGCACGCCTTCGAGCGAGAAAGACTCGCTTACCGTATCGCGGGTGGTGCCGGGGATGTCGGCGACGATGGCGCGGTCCTGGCCGAGCAGCGCATTGAACAGGCTGCTTTTCCCGACATTGGGGCGCCCGGCGATGGCCAGCGTCACGCCTTCGTGGACGTACTTGCCCCAGGCATAGCTGGCGAGCAGCTTGTCAAGCCCTTCCAGCACGGCGCCAAGCCGCGCGTCGATCTCTTCAGCCGGCGCCACGGAGACATCGTCCTCGGCGAAATCGATGCCCGCTTCGAGCAGCGCAATCAGCTCCGCCAGCCGGTCCTTCACCGGCTGCACGGCGCGCGAAACGGACCCTTCCAGTTGCTGGGCGGCGACGCGCGCCTGGTACAGCGTCGTGGCCTGGATCAGGTCGCGCACGGCTTCGGCGCGGGGCAGATCGATCCGTCCGTTCAAATACGCGCGCAGAGTGAACTCGCCCGGCTCGGCGGCTCGCGCGCCCGCGCGCAGGGCGCGGCTGACGCAATGGCGCAGCACGACGGGCGAGCCGTGGCAGGAGATCTCCACGACGTCCTCAGCCGTGTAGCTGCGGGGCGCGGCGAAGAAGGTGACGATCACCTCGTCCACCGGGAGGCCGTCGTCATCCAGCAGGAACCCGTGCGAAGCGCGCCACGGCTCCCACTCATGCCCTTCGGGGAGACGCAATATGGCCTCGGAAATCGAACGGGCCCGCGCACCTGAGAGGCGGACGATGCCCAGACCTCCCGCGCCGGGCGGCGTGGCGATGGCGGCGATCGTGTCGTGCTGATTCAACGCAGTGCAGTGTCAGTGCCGGTCGCGGCGGTCGCCACGTCCGCGCCCGCGGGGCCCGCCCCTGCCTCTTCCCCGGCCTCCGTCGTCTCTCGCCCGGTCCCGGTGTCCGCCGTCCCTGCGTCCGTGGCGGTCGGACGGGCTGGAAGAAGAGGGGGGCCTCCGCGGCGGCGCCGGGGGCATGGGCGGCTCAGGCAGCGATGGCATGCCTGCCGGATACACGACCACATGCCGGTAGGGACCTGCGCCCGAACTTTCACTGCGCAGGTCGGTCATGTCACGCAGCGCCAGATGGATCAGGCGCCGTTCGCGGCTGTTCATCGGGCTGAAGCGGTAGGGGGTCCTGGTTTCGCGCACCTGATCGGCGACGGTCAGCGCGCTCAGGCGCAACTCCTCCTGCCGCAGCAGCCGCGTGTCGTTGGCGTCGAAACAGATCAGGGCGTGCTCATCCGGCGCCATGCGCAGCACTTCCTGCGTCAGCTGTTCCAGAGCCAGCAGGACTTCCGCCTTGTTGTTGGTCAGATAGTGAAGGTCGTTGCCGCTGAATTTCACCACCAGCGAGGGCTTTTCGAAGTAATCGCCGGCGTCAGGCCCATCCAGGATTTCGTATTCGACGTCGAGATCCATCGCATCGAGGACCGCGTCGAGGAAGTCGGCGATCTGATCGCCTACCGTATCAACCGTGTAGAGGCGCTCGCTCATCAGAATGCTTCCTTATTTCTTTCTCGGCGCCGGGGCGGGCGCCGGGGAGGGCTTTGCGGCTGCCTTATTGAAGAAGTATTGCTGTATGATGCCGACGACGTTGCCAGTGAGCCAGTATAACACCAGGCCACTGGAGGCGCTGTAGAACAGCACGGTCAGCATCACTGGCATCATCACCATCATCAGCCGCTGCTGGCTCGGGTCGGGGCTGGCCACGGGCGTCATCTTCTGCAAGATCACCTGCGTGATCAGCATGCCGACGGGGAGCAGACGGATGAACGATGCTTCCGGCTGCGAGAGGTCCGTCACCCACAGCCACGGAGCGCCGCGGAGTTCAATGGCCACCGAGAGCACCTTGAAGAAGGCGATGAAGAACGGCATCTGGAGCAGCAGCGGCAGGCAGCCGCCCATCGGGTTGATGCCGTGCTTCTGGTACAGCGCAATCATCTCCTCGTTCATCTTCTGCCGCTTGGGATCCTTCATCGACAGGCCCTTGTATTTGGCCTGGATCGCCTGCAATTCCGGCTGGATCAGCGCCATCTTCTGCGAACTTTTCAGCTGCGAGAGGCGCAGAGGCAGCATCAGCAAGTTGATGATGACGGTGGCGATGACAATCGCCCAGCCCCAGTTGCCGGTCCAGTGGTCGTTGATCCAGTGGAGCGCCAGGAAAAGGGGCTTGGCGATGAACCAGAACCAGCCCCAGTCGATCATGGTTTCCAGCTTCCGGTCGGTGGAACGGAGAATGTGGGTGTCTTTGGGCCCGACGAAGAACGCCCACTCATTGACGGCGCGGCCTCCGAGAGAGACGCCCGCATGCGGCTTCTCCTCGCCGCCCTGCGTCTCGGCCACGAGGTCGCTCCAGGCGGTGAATTCGATGCCGGACTCCCCGCGCGGCAGGGCGACCGCGGCAAAGTAAGTGTCTTCGATCCCCGCGAAGTGGAAAGAGCCCGATGTGGTGAGGGGCCCCTTGTCGGCGGCGTGCACGCCTTCCTCTACCAGCTTCTGCCTGGCCGCGTCATAGTACACGGTCTTCTGCACGCCGGTGGGATTATGCACCGTCCTGTCGCCAAACCCGCCGCGCCAGGCGAGATGATGCTCGACGGGCCGGCTCTGGCTGGTCACCTCGCTGTGGAACTGGCCCCGATAACGGCCCTGCTCGAAGCGGAAGCGCTTGACCGCGCGCGTCGAGCCGTCGTCATAACGGAATTCCACCGTGAGCGGATCCGGCTGGCTGGCCACGTACAGGGCGCGGTTGAGGTCGACGGCGGGCTTTTCGCGCGGAAACACATAAGAGTAGGCCCATCCGGCTTTGGGCGCGGCAGCGGCATTGACAAGTTCTACGGGGTTGCCGGCGCTGTCGCGGTAACGCTTCAGCACCCAGCTGCGGATGACGGCGCCACGGTTGGAAAAGACGATCCGGTAGACGGAGGTTTCCAGGATGTAGGTCTCTTCCTTTTCCCCGACGATCCGCTCGGGCCAGGTCTCCACCTTCGCAGCGGCTTTCGAGGGCTGTTTGCCTGCGGGAGCAGGCTGGGGCGGCGGCGCAGGCTGCGCTTCCCTGGCAGCCTGCTTGACCTCGACCTGCGCGGCGGCCGCCTTCTTCTGCGGCTGAGGGGCGGGCTTGGGCAGGAAATACTGCGAAGCGAACAGCACCAAGCCCATCAGGCCGAATGCGATCAGGAGACGCGTCTCCATGCTCATTTCGCTGCCTGCGGGCTTCCTGCTGCCTTGAGTCGAATCGGCCATCCGTTCTCCTTAAAACTTCACTTCACAGGATCGAAGCCGCCGGCGCACAGGGGCTGGCAGCGGGCAAGACGCCTGAGCCCCATCCAGACGCCGCGCCAGGCGCCATAGCGCTCTACAGCCTGGCGCATGTACTCGCTGCACGTGGGATGAAAACGGCATGAGGAAGGCAGGAAGGGGGAGAGCCACTTCTGATAGCCGCGGATCACTGCAACGATCACGAGGCGCATTGAAGAACCACCCTGTCCACCGCGGCATCGAGGTCCCGTTGGGGGGCGTCGAGGCAGGACTTGCGAAGGTTGAACACGATCCACCATCCGGGCGCCACGCGGCAGAGGCGGCGGCGGATGGTTTCTCTCAGGCGCCGGCGCATGCGGTTGCGCACCACGGCCTTGCCCAAGGAGCGGGGAGCGGTGAAACCCACGCGCGGCTCCCCGCTGCCGCTCTGCCAGCAGAAGGCGACGAAGTAAGGGCTCACGACGCGGATGCCTCGATCATAAACGAGCCGGAACTCGGAGGAGCGGATCAGCCGCTTCGACCGGGGAAACCGCTCGAGTCCGGCGCCGCCGGGTTTACTTGGTCTTCGCGTAGCGGACAGCCCGTTCGTCACTGACGGTGAGCTTCCAGCGGCCGCGCACCCGCCGCCGCGCCAGCACGGCACGCCCCGTCTTGTTCTTCATCCGGGCGCGGAATCCGTGCGTCTTGGCGCGCCGGCGATTGTTCGGCTGAAATGTTCTCTTCGGCATCGGTAATCCTGGAGGTCAGAGGCCCGCCGCCTCAGGCGCGGCCCGCGGGCGCAAAAAGAGTCGCCGCCCCGCCATCGGGGCAAATTTCAGTATAGGAAGCGGGCAGGAGGGGTGTCAAACGGCAGGACGAGCAGCTACCGGGGAGGCCGGCTCCGAGGCGGCGGAAAGTCCTCCGCCCGGACTGTCACCACGCCGCCCGGGCGCGTGTTCCGCCCGATGGTTCGGCCCCCGTGCCGCAACCGCAGCCGGCCGCCGGCCAGACTGCGGATGCGCGCCCCCTCCAGCCGCCCGCCGCGCCACTCCAGATCCACCACGAACCCGCCCCGCGCACGGACGCCCCTCACGCGCCCCTCGTGCCACTCTTCCGGCAGCGCGGGCAGCAGCCGCACCACGCCGTTGTGGCTCTGGACGAGCATTTCGACGATACCCGCCGCTGCGCCGAAGTTGCCGTCGATCTGGAAGGGCGGATGGGCGCAGAACAGGTTGGGATACGTGCCGCCCCCAGCCATGCGTACGCCGCCCTCGCTCACCGGCACGGGCTTCCACAAATTCCTCAGCAGCCGCGCCGCGCGGTTGCCTTCACCCAGCCGCGCCCAAAAATTCACCTTCCAGGCGAGCGACCATCCGGTGCCCCCATCGCCCCGCCCCTCCAGCGATTTCCTTGCCGCGGCGGCCAACTCCGGCGCCTCCTCGGGCGTGATCTCCGAACCCGGATGCAGCCCCCAAAGATGCGAGACATGGCGGTGCTGCGGCTCCGCTTCTTTGTATTCTTCCAGCCACTCCATCAGGCGGCCATCGCTGGCTACGCGGCTGGGAGCCAGCCGCGCGCGCTTCTGTTCCAGCTCGCGGCGCAGTTCGCCGCCCGTTTCCAGGATGCGCGAAGCCTCGATCACGGCAGTGAACAGATACCGCAGCAGCTGCATGTCGAACGCAGGCCCCATGCAGATGGCGGCGCGCCGGCCATCGGACAGAATGAACGAGTTTTCCGGCGAATTGGCGGGAGCAGTGACCAGCCAGCCGTGCCGCGGCTCCTCAATCAGCATGTCAGCATAGAACCGGGCGGCGCCTTCGAGCACCGGCCACACGCGCCGCAGGAACTCCCGGTCACGCGTGAACAGAAAGTGCTCCCACAGGTGCTGGCACAGCCAGCCGGAGCCGCCGGAAGTGGCGCCCCAGCTTGCCTGCTCGCCCGGCGCGGTGAAGCCCCATGCATTCGTGATCGTGTGCGCCACCCAGCCGCGGGCGCCGTAATACGCGCGCGCGGTCTTCGATCCCGGCTGGACCAGGCTTTCCGCGAGCGCGAACAGCGGCTCGTGCAGCTCGCCGAGGCCGGTGACTTCGGCGGGCCAGTAGTTCATCTGCACGTTGATGTTGAGGTGCCAGTCGCCGTTCCAGGGCGTCTGCAGCTCCTCAGCCCAGACGCCTTGCAGGTTGGCGGGCAGCCCGCCGGGGCGCGAACTCGAGATCAGCAGATAGCGGCCATACTGGCAGTAGAGCGCGGCCAGTTGCGGATCCCCGCCGGTCTCGTAGGCCTGGCGCAGGCGCTCGGGCAGCGGCAGATGGCCGCGGCCGGGCCCCAGATCGATGGCGAATCGCGAGAACCAGCGGCGGTAGTCGGCCCCGTGTTCCTCCAGCAGCCGCGGCCAGGGCCGGCGCGCGCGGTCCTGGTGTTGGACGCAGATCCGCAGCGGGTCTCGAGGGGAAAGTTTCGCGAAGCGTAAATAATTGGTGGCAGCTGTAACGGTGAGCACGGCTTCCGTGGCATTTTCCACATGAATTCCGCCATTTTCGGCGAAAATCCGGGCATTTTTCGCCTGAATTTCCAGCCTGGCGGCGAACCGAACGCCGTCTCCGCCGCGCCCGTCGGCCAGCGCGCCCGTCATCACCAGCGCATGCGCGCCGTCCGCACGGACCCGCGCACGCTCCAGGCGGCTGAGCGCAGCCCGGAAGCGCAGCCCGCCTGGGCGTGAGCAGGAGAGCCGGATCAGAACCGCCTGCGCCGGCGCGCTGGCAATGGCTTCGCGCCCGTAGTGCGCGCCGCCGCACTCATAGGAAACGCGCGCCACTGCGCCCTCCAGGTCCAGCTCGCGCACGTAGCCGGTGATTTCTCCGGGATGGTCGAATTCGATCCGGAGCTCGCCCAGCGCCTGATAGCAGCCGAACGGCAGATCCTTGCCGCGGGCATGCCCGGAGCCCCTGCCCTTGCAGACAAAGTGGCGGTTGACCAGTTGCTCGGCTTCGGCGTTGCGCCCTTCCATCAGCAGGCGGCGGATTTCAGGAAGCGCCTGAGCCGCGCCTTCCAGGTCAGCGTCCTCGACGAAGCCGGACCACATGGAGCTTTCGTTGAGAACGATGCGCTCCACGGGCACGCCCCCAAAGACCATCGCGCCAAGCCGCCCGTTGCCGAGAGGAAGCGATTCCGTGAAGTGGCGCGCCGGCGTGCGGAACCACAGGCGCAGCGGCGCTGCGCTGCCGGCGGAAGGAGCGGCGGCGGATGCAGGCAGCGAGGCGAGAAAGGCGCGGCGGTCGAGAGCCATGCTTTAACGGTACAGCCCGCGCGCGTCGTTCCACCGGACGCGCAGCGGATCCAGGAACGCTTCCAGCCCTTTCAGCAGGCTGACCTTGGTGCCTTCGACGTTCGCCCAGCGCACGGGCACTTCGATGATCCGGTAGCCGTGCTTCCTGGCGATATACAGGATCTCGACGTCGAAACCGAATCCGTCGCTCTGCTGGCGCACGGCGACGCATTGCGCCACCTCGCGCCGGAAGAGCTTGAAACCGCATTGCGTGTCGCGGTACGGCAAGCCGGTGACAAGCCGCATGGCGAGGTTGAACACGCGGCCGGTGAATTCGCGGAACGGCGGCTGGCGCTTCAGCACGAGGCTGCGGTCCACGGCGCGCGAGCCGATGGCGCCGTCCGCATTCTCCCGCTCGACGGACTGCTCCAGGCGGTCGAGATCCTCAACGGGCGCCGACAGGTCGGCGTCGGTGAACAGGACCCACTCGCCGCGCGCCTCCCGCATGCCGTGGCGGACGGCATAGCCTTTGCCGCGGTTGCCGGGGTTCTGGAGCAGGCGCACGCGGGCGTCGCGCGCGGCAGCCTGGCGCACCACGCCGGCGGTGCGGTCGCGGGAACCGTCGTCCACGACGAGGATCTCGACAAAATCGAGCTTCTTTGTTTCGAGATAGGCGGCGATCGCGCGCAGGGTGGCCGGGAGGCGCTGCTCCTCGTTGTAGGCGGGGATCACGATGCTGAGCGACCGCAAGTGTCCCATTATAATGAAGGTTTCCCCCAAAGGAGTCCCGCATTGTCCCTCGAACAGGACCTTTTCGAGCAGCGTTTCGCGCGCATCCGCGAGATCGAAGCGCTAGGCTGGCGCCCTTACGGGCAGAGGTTCGAATTCACGCACACGGTGCCGCAGATCCGCGCCGGCTGGTCGGAGGCGGGCGCGGAGCAACTGGAGTCGGAACGCGTCCGCGTGCGCGCCGCCGGGCGCGTGATGACCGTGCGGCGCATGGGGAAGGCGGGCTTCTTCCATATGCAGCAGCTCGGAGAGCGGATCCAGGTGTACGTGCGGAAGGACGCTGTCAGCGGGAACGAGTTCCGCCTGTACCAGCTTCTGGATCTGGGCGACATCGCCGGCGTCGAAGGCTATCTCTTCCGGACCAGAACCGGCGAGTTGTCGATCCATGCCGAGAAACTCACGTTTCTTTCCAAGAATCTGCTCGGATTGCCGGAAAAGTATCACGGGCTGGAAGACGTCGAGCTGCGCTACCGGCAGCGCTATCTGGATCTGATCGCGAATCCGGAGGCGCTGAAGGTTTTCTATACGCGCGCCCGCGTGATCGCCTCGCTGCGCCGCCAGCTCGATGAGCGCGGCTTCGTCGAAGTGGAGACGCCGATGATGCAGCCGCTGTACGGCGGCGCGGCGGCGCGCCCGTTCGTCACCCACCACAACACGCTCGACATCGACCTTTATCTGCGCATCGCGCCGGAACTGTATCTGAAGCGGCTGGTGACCGGCGGCATGGAGCGCGTCTACGAGATCAACCGGAATTTCCGCAACGAAGGAATCTCGACGCGCCACAACCCCGAGTTCACGATGCTCGAGTTCTATCAGGCGTACGCCGACTACCGCGACCTGATGGACCTGAGCTGCGAGCTGCTGAAGCGGGCGGCGCTGGACGCCACGGGTTCGGCGAAGGTGAATTACGACGGCGTCGAACTGGACTTCGGCAACATGCGCCGTTACAGGATGCGCGAGGCGGTGATCGAATTCTGGAAGCATGGACCGAAGCCCACGCCCGGGCAGGTGAGCGATCCCGAGTGGCTGCTGCGGCACTCCGACAGGCAGACGCCGGGCGAGGCGCTGGTGGACCTGTTCGAGCGCCATTGCGAAGAGGCGCTCGTGCAGCCGACGATCATCTACGAATACCCGGTGGAGGTTTCGCCGCTGGCGAAGCAGAATCCCGATGACCCGTCGATGACGGACCGCTTCGAGATCTACGCCGCCGGCATGGAGATCGGCAACGCCTTCACCGAGCTGAACGACCCCGACGAGCAGCGCAAGCGGTTCGAGATGCAGCTGGCGATGCGCGAACGAGGCGACGAGGAGGCGCATCAGATGGACGAGGATTACCTGCGGGCGCTGTGCTACGGCATGCCGCCCACGGCGGGCGAGGGCATCGGCATCGACCGGCTGGCGATGATCCTCACCGGGCAGAAGTCGATCCGCGACGTGATCCTGTTCCCGCTGCTGCGTCCGGAGGGCGAGATCGGGATTGCGGAGTGGCTGCGGCAGGCCTCTTCCAAATGACCCGGACTTTTGAGTGGTTCGTCGCCGCCCGCTATCTGCTGGCGAAGCGCCGGCAGGCGGTGATCCCGCTGGTGACGGCGGTGTCGGTGGCGGGCGTGGCGGCGGGGGTGATGGCGCTGGTGATCGCGCTGGCGATCAACAGCGGCTTCCGCCGGGCGCTGGAAGAGAGCCTGCTCGGCGCGACGCCCCACGTCGCGCTGCTCGAGAAGACGCCTTCGACGGGCATCGGGCAGTGGCGGGAGATCACGTCCAGGCTGGCGCGGATCCGCGGAGTAAGAGAAGCCTCGCCTGCCCTGTATGGCAAGGTGCTGGCGTCGGGTCCGCTGCAATCGGCGGAAGCGACGCTCAAGGGCACGCGGCTGGATTCGCAGGAGCTGCGGGCGCACATCCGCGGAGGCGGCGTGGAGCGGATGGATGACGTGCGGGGGCTGCCGGGCGTCGTGCTCGGCGCCCGCCTGGCGGAGCGCATTGGCATGCGTCCGGGCGACGTCGTGCGCATCCTGAGCCCGCAGGGCGAGATGACGCCGTTCGGCATGCGTCCGGTGGAATTCCGCTTCCGCGTGGCGGCGGTGTTCGAGTCGGGCTTTTACGACCTCGACAACCAGCTGGCGCTGACCACCGTCGAGCAGGCGCAGCGCGCGCTGGCGCTGCCGGACGTCGTCAATGCGATCGAGCTGAAGCTCGACGATCCCGCGAAGGCGCCGGAGGCGGCGCGCCTGGCCGAGGCTGCGGCGGGTCCCGAACTTGGCGCGACGCACTGGATGGAGCAGAACCGGCAACTGCTGAACGCGCTGCGGATGGAAAAGATCGTGTCCGTGATCACCATTTCGCTGATCCAGCTCGTGGCGGCGCTGAACATCCTGACGGCGCTGTTCCTGCGCGTAATGGAGAAAAAGCGCGACATCGCCGTGCTGCTGTCGATGGGCGCGCGGCGGGCGCAGATCGCGCGCGTCTTCGTCTGGCAGGGCCTGATGGTGGCCGCCGGCGGCGCGCTGATCGGGCTGGCGCTGGGCTACACGCTGAGCCTGCTGGCGGGGCGCTACCGCTGGATCCGGATTGACGAAGAGATCTATTCGCTGTCGTATGTGCCGTTCGATCCGCGCTGGGCCGATTCGCTTTGGATTGCGGCGCTGGCGCTGGCGGTGGCTCTGCTGGCCGCCTGGTATCCGGCGCGCGCGGCGGCATCGGTGGCGCCCGCGGAGACATTGCGCTACGAATAAGGGGATGCAGGCGCGGCGCCGGCCGGGCGAGGAGATGGGGCGATCCATGGAGAGCACCGGAGCACTGCTGGTCCACATCACGGGCCAGGACCGGCCGGGCGTGACCCATGCGCTGACTTCCGTGCTGGCGCATCACGGCGCGCGCGTGCTGGACATCGGCCAGGCTGTGATCCACGACGCGCTCGCGCTCGGCATACTCATCGAGCTCGGCGTCACCCTGCGCGCTTCCACCCTGATGACGGATCTGCTGCTGGAGGCGCATCGTCTGGGCGTGCAGGCGCGGTTCACGGAGGTCAGCGCCGAACGCTACGCGGAGTGGGTGAGGCAGCAGCGCAAGCGGCGCTACATCATTACGGCGCTGGGAAGAAGGCTGGAGGCTCATCACCTGGCGGCCCTGGCGGGAGAGATCGCCCGCGCCGGTTTGAACATCGACCGCATCGACCGGCTGTCGGCGCGCGTACCGCTGGAGGCGGAGCAGGCCGGGCCGCGCTCCTGCGTGGAGATCACGGCGAGCGCCGCCGAGCCGGCCCGCGAACCCGACGAGGGCGCGCTGCGCACGGCGCTGGCGGCTCTGGCGGGCTTGAGCGGCATCGACATTGCGTTTCAGCACGACTCGGTGTGGCGGCGGCACCGGCGCCTGGTGGCGTTCGACATGGATTCGACGCTCATTCAAGGCGAAGTGATCGACGAGCTGGCCGCCGAAGCCGGCGTGGGCGAACAGGTCCGGCGCGTGACGGAAGCGGCCATGCGCGGCGAGCTGGATTTCGAGCAGGCCTTCCGGCAGCGCGTGGCCCTGCTGCGCGGACTGCGGGAAGAGGCGCTCGGGAGGGTGGTTGAGAGGATCCCCCTGACGGAGGGTGCGGAGCGGCTTACCCGGACGCTGAAGCGGCTGGGCTACCGCATGGCGATCCTGTCAGGCGGCTTCACCTTCTTCGGACGCGTGCTTCAGGCGAGGCTGGGCATTGATCATCTCCATGCCAATACTCTGGCCGTGCGGGACGGCGTGGTAACGGGAGAAGTGGCGCCGCCGGTTGTGGACGGCGCGGAGAAGGCGCGGCGGCTGCGGGCGCTGGCGGCTGAACAGGGCCTGGATCTGGAGCAGTGCATCGCCGTCGGCGATGGCGCGAATGACCTGCCCATGCTGAGGCTGGCAGGGCTGGGTATCGCCTTCCGCGCCAAGCCCGCGGTGCGCGCCGGCGCAGGGCAGTCGATCTCCGCCATGGGGCTGGACGGGATTCTCTACCTGCTCGGGCTCCGGGACCGGGACACGCTGCCGGACGACTGACGGCGCCGCCTCAGCCCAGCGGATAGCTCTTCGGAACCATCAATGTGCGCTTCCAGCGCGTCTTGGTGAAGAAATTCAGCCCGAGATCGATGAGGTGGTCAATGGAGATGAAATTCGGATCGGCGAGCCGCTCCGTGCTGGTGTCGTAAGACCAGAAGATGATGGAAGGCTTGCCGATGATGTTCTCGCGCGGGACAAAGCCCCAGTAGCGCGAGTCGAGCGAGTTGTCCCGGTTGTCGCCCATGGCGAAGTAGGCGCCCGGCGGCACCACCACCTCCCCGTTGACGACGTGATGGGCCAGCATGTCATAGGCGGCTTCGGCCAGCCGCGTGTTCGGCTCGGATGGGAAATTGTCGCGGTAGGAATCCACGTATGGCGTCTTGTGGACGACATAGGGCTCTTCCACAGCCTTGCCGTTCAGGTAAAGCTGCTTGTTGACCACGCGGATGCGGTCGCCGGGCACGCCGACGATCCGCTTGATGTAATTCTCGCGGGGATTGACGGGAAACCTGAAAACCACGATGTCGCCGCGCTTCACGTCCACATAGGGCAGCAGGAACCTGCTGATGGGACCGGCGGGAGAGTAGGCGAGCTTGTCGACGAACATGTGATCGCCGATGAGCACGGTGTCCTCCATCGAGCCCGTGGGGACGACGAACGCCTGCAGCAGCGTGGTGGTGCCGAACAGCAACAGGACGATGGTGACGGCCCACTCGGAGACGAAAGCGCGGACCTTTTCAGCGAAATCCGGCTTGAACTCTTCTTTCTTTTCCGGCGGCGTGGCGGTCTTTTTCGAGGAATTCTTCATGGCGGAACTGCGTTATGGCTGCATGGCGTGGCCGCGGATCAGCAAGAATGTGCGGCGCCAGCGCGTTTTGGTCACAAAGTTCGCGGCGAGATCCTTCCAGTGCTCGAACTGAAAGCCCGGCCCGGCCAGACGGTGCGTGGGCGCGTCGTAGGACCAGTAAATCAGAAGCGGCTTGCCGATGATGTTGCCGCGGGGCACGAAGCCCCAGTAACGGGAGTCGAGGCTGGAGTCGCGGTTGTCGCCGAGCACAAAATAGCGCTCTGGCGGCACGACGATCTCTCCGTTCTCCACCTGCCGCTCCAGCATCTCCCGGGCGCGCGCGTCGATGCGCGTATTGGGCTCGGAGGGGAAGTTGTCGCGGTAAGAATCAATGTAGCTGGTCTTGTGGACCTTGTATGGCTCCTCCAGCCGCCGCCCGTTGAGGAACACGTCCTTGTTGACGATCCGGATGCGGTCGCCTGGCACGCCGATGACGCGCTTGACGAAGGTCTGCCGTACGTCTGCCGGATAGCGGAAGACGACGATGTCGCCGCGGCGGACCGGCGTGTAGGGCAGCAGGCGGCGGCTCAGGGCGCCGGCAGGAGCGTAAGCCAGCTTGTCCACCAGCAGATGGTCCCCGATCAGCAGGCTGTCCTCCATCGAACCGGTGGGGATCACGAATGCCTGCAGAAGCGTGGTGGTGCCGAACAGCAGCAGGATGATCGTAATCACCCACTCCGAGAGCGCGTGGCGCGCCGGCGCGGCGGCAACCGCCGGGGCTTCGCCCTGCGGCGCCGGCTCGGGCTGTTGTGCAGGCTCGGGCTGGACTGGCGGGATCTCCGGCGTCACCCTTGTCATTTTAGCGAATCGCCCGCTGCGGGCTCGGCCGGCGCCTCCTGCGGCGGCAGCAGGCGGAGCTGGAGCGACTCAGAAACGAGATTGCCCGGAGAGAGAATGGCCTCCATGCGGAATTGCACGTCGGCGCTGACATAGCGGTAAATCAGGGCGCCGCGGGCGAGGTCTTCCTTGCGCAGATCCAGGATCTTGGTGTTGTCGCCATCCCGGATCACGAGAGAGGCGCTCTGGCACGCTTCCAGCGCCGGGGCTTTCGGATTCCAGCGGAAATGGATGGCGTCGCCAAACTGCATGGCGGACAGCCCGAGAGTGAACGGATCAGCCGAAGGCGGCGGCGGGGCAGCCCGGGAGACGCCGCCCGCGATCTGCACGCCGATGGCCACCCCCGCGAGAAGAAACGTGATCAGGGCAATCACCCAGAGCCACGTGTAGGAGCTTTGCGGAGGCGCGGGCGCTTCCTCGTCGGGCAGTTCCGTCTCGATCGCGGCGGGTGCTGCGCTGCCGGCAGGCTCTTCGCCGGTCTCTTCCGCGGGGCTGGCCGCCGGCGCGGCGGCGCCCCGCGGCGTCGCGCCTCCCCCCATCTCTTTGCGCCGGAAAACGAAGCTGGAGCCAGGAGGGCCGGGACGGAACCGGCCCGATGTTCGTATGAAGAAACCCGCCTCGGCGGGCCTTGTGGCGTAGGGCTTCACCATCAGGCACAGGGCATAGGCGCCCGGAAAGAATGCGTCCAGCAACTCGACGTCTTCCGCCGTCAGTTCGAGATCCCCCCGCGTATGCGTCCGGTACAGGCCAACCGCCTGAAGGCGCGGCCGCCGGGAGCTCGCGCCCGCGAGAAGCTCTGACAGCGCGTCGCGATCCTTGGGCGAAAGATGAAAATTCGGCCCGTAGAGGTGCTCGCATTCGAATGGAACGGAGTCCTCAATGTGAATGGCGGTGGCCGAAGCCGATGCCGCCACGCGGCCAAGAAGAATGCCGCCGACTTCGATGCCCCGGCGCGGAAGCGCGCTCAGGCCCCGCAGCGCCTCCGCCGCGATGCGGTCCACGACTCCAAAGTCCAGCCAGATCCGCGCCCTGGGCTGCAGGCTCTCGTAGAGGAAGCTCTGCTGCTCCGGCACGCGTTGGTCGTCAAGTGACATGCAGGATCCCGTGCCGTCCCCGGCAAAGCCGCCGGCAGCGCCAGCGGGCGTGTTCTCCTATTATCTCCCGGCCCATGGGGCGGCGGCTGCGGGCACCGCCATACAATGGTCGCGTGGCAGGAACGCTCTATGTGGTGGCGACACCGATCGGCAATCTGGCCGATCTCAGCTTCCGGGCTGTAGAGATCCTCCGCTCCGTCCAGTGGATCGCCTGCGAGGATACGCGTCAGACGCGCAGGCTGCTCGCCCACTATGGGATCGAAGCCCGCACGGTCAGCTACCACGAACACAACGAGGCGGAGCGCAGCCAGGAACTGCTGTCCCGTCTGGAACAGGGCGAGTCAGTCGCACTGGTTTCCGATGCCGGCACTCCGCTGGTGTCGGACCCCGGCTTCCGGCTTGTCCGGAAAGCCGCCGAGGCAGGCATCCGGATCTCTCCGATTCCAGGCCCATCGGCGCTGATGGCGGCTTTGTCCGCCGCCGGACTGGAGACCGACAGCTTCTACTTCGGCGGTTTCCTGCCCCGCAAGCCAGGAGAGCGGCGCAGGCTTCTGGAGCAGCTCTCGCGCCTGGAGACGACCCTCGTCTTTTACGAAGCGCCGCACCGCATCCTCGAGACGCTCGAGGACCTGGCGCCAGCCATGGGTGAGAGACCGGTGGTGGTCGCCCGGGAATTGACGAAGATCCACGAAGAGTTCCTGCGGGGAACGCCTGCCGAAGTTCTCGAACAACTCCGCCAGCGCGGCGCCGTGCGCGGAGAAATCACGCTCCTCATCGGCAAGGGCGGCGCGCGCCCTGCCGGCAGTGCTTCGCGGGTGGATCTCGCCGAAGAGTTGCAGCGGCTGGAACAGGGGGGACTTTCCCGGATGCAGGCGGTCAAGGAAATCGCCCGCCGGCTCCGCCTCCCCAAGCGCGAGGTTTATCGCTTGGCAGGGCTGAAGGACTAGCCGCCGCCTTCCTTGTCCACATCCGCCTGGCGTTGTCCGCCGCGGATTTCATGTCCTCATCATGGGCGAGGCCGCCCTCGAGGAACCTCAACCCGTCCAGCAGCCACTCTGCCAGTTCGGGATTGCTCAGCGAGTAATACACATGCCGCCCTTGACGCCGTTCGCGCACCAGGCGATGCGCCCGCAGGATGGAGAGGCTTTGCGACACGGATGAGTGACTGATGCCCAGCAGCGCCTGCATGCCGTTGACGTCCTTCTCGCCCGTGTGCAGTTCGACGAGAATGCGCAGCCGGTGCGGATGAGCCATGGCGGCAAGCAGTTCGGACAGCCCCCTGGCGGCCAAGGATCGAGCGGGAATCGGCGTCCCTCCCCTGTGCGTTCTTCTCCGATCATTGTCCCGAAATTGGGATTTATGGTCAAATATCTGAAAATGTTAATCCATTGAGATCTGGGGCCAGGCTCCGCTGCCGGGCCGCTTAAGCAATTGCGGTTCGCCTGGCTGCGGGCGGGGCGGCGCGTGGAAGCATCCTCCGTTGTGGCGGCAGGCGGCGGCAGACGAAGTTCGCGTTGCGCCCCTCCGACCGGAATCAACGCAGCAAGAAAGACTTGCGCATGTCCGCAGACGGCACAAGAGCGTTCGTTTATCACTCCGTCCACCCGATACTCCGCTTGCGGCAGTGGCTACGTCTGGAGTCTGAAGACGCCCGGGTAGTGGTGATCTACACTGCTGCCACTGAGCTGATTTCCCTGATCGTTCCCATCGCGGTGCAGGCGGTGGTGAACATGATCTCGTTCGGCACGCTGCTGCAACCGCTGGCAGTGCTGACGTTGATGGTTCTCATCGCCCTGCTGGCGGTGGCGTGGCTGAACGGATACCGCCAGTACGTCGTTGAAATGATCCAGCGGCGGATCTTCGTCCGCCTGGCGGGTGATGTGGCAGACAAGCTGGTCTGCCTGGAGCCGGAGGCGTTCGACCGGCATCACGGACCCGAACTGGTGAACCGCTTTCTGGAAGTGGTGACGGTGCAGACGGCGGGAGCGGCGCTGCTGCTGGACGGGCTGACGGTAGCGGTGCAGACGCTGATCGGCATGATACTGCGAGATACCGGCGCTGACGGATTACTTCCGCGCGCTCGCCCTCTACGAGTTCGCGATCGCCGAGGCGACGAGCCGCCCACGAAAGCCGTAAGGCGCCGGCGGCGCCCCTACAGGGCCAGCCTGCCCTCGTAGACCATGTCCTTCAGCTTGAATTTCTTCTTGACGTCGAACGCCCCCCGGCGCATGCAGAACTCGACCTCTTTGTCCTCGAGCTCGATCGGGTGGCTCTTCGGGAAGTGGAAGATGAGCACGTTGCGCTGGCCTCCCGGCGGCAGAACCACGGATGACGGATGAAGCTTCTCGTGGCCCTTCCAGGCGAGCCACGTAGTTTCCTTCAACCCCGCCAGCCACTTTTCGGGATCGCCGCGCCGCTCCTGTCCGGCGGCGCTTTCCTGCGCTGGAGGCGCGCCCGCGCGCTGGCCGGGGCCGGGCATGGCGCCTCGCTCAGACGGCGGTCCCATCGGCGGTCCGATCACGGCGATGACATAGTCGGGCTCTTCCCGGCCGATGAACTCGCGCGCCTGAGGCGAAGTCTCGGCTTCGGCGCCCATCCGGGCGCGCATGGTGGCTATTTTCACGGGCTTGGCTGACAGCCAGCGGATCTGGAACTGAACCGAGGGGGCCATGGTTCCGCCCATGCCCTCGCCCATGCCGGCGCGGCCTCCGCCGCCCATGCCTCCTTCGCTGCCTGCGCCGACGCTGGCATCCGGCATTCCGCCGCCCATCCCGCCGCTCATGCCGCCGCCCCGGCCCCCGCGCCCGCCGCGCCCTCTGCCGCCCACCGGCATGCCGCTGCTGATGGTGATGGTCACGGTTCTTGACCATGGAGAGTTGGAGAGGACCTTCTGCACGTCCTTCTCGTTCCATTCCTTGGGAGGCTTGGTCCACGGATCGGCCGCCCGCACCGGCAGCGGAAGCGCCGCGGCGAGGGTGGCAAACAGGCTGCGGCGGCAGATGACGTTCATGGCTTGCGCTCCGAGCCCAATATACCGCAGCAGCGCATCTGAAACTCCATTGCTCCTCCGCAGCGCGGCCCGGTGTCATGATAGGAAGTCGATCCCCTCTTATGCCGCTTGTCAGCATTCTCGTGCCCGCCTACAACGAAGAGGAGTTCCTGCCTACCTTGCTGGAGCGGGCGCTCGCCGCCCCCCTTCTCCCGGGCGTGGAGTCAGAGATTCTGGTGGTGGACGACGGCTCCACGGACGGCACTTCAGAGGCGGCGCTGGCGGCGGCGGGCCGCGCGCCCGGCCGTGTCCGCGTACTCCGCCACGAGAAGAACCGGGGAAAGGGCGCCGCTATCCGCACGGCACTGGCGGAAGCGCGCGGCGAGTTCTCGCTGATTCAGGACGCCGATCTCGAATACGATCCCCGCGATTATCCGCGGCTGCTCGGACCACTGCTGGAGGGGCGCGCCGATGCCGTTTTCGGAACCCGTTTCGCCGTGGGTCTCGAGAGACGCGTGCTGTACTACTGGCATTCCGTCGCCAACCAATGGCTGACGGCGCTGGTCGATGCCGGCGCCGGCCTGAACCTGACCGATGTCTGGACCGGGTACAAGGCCTTCCGCACCGGACTGGTGCGCAGCATTCCGCTTCGCTCGAACGGTTTCAGCTTCGAGGTCGAACTTACCCTGAAGCTCGCGCAACGCGAAGCGGTGATCTACGAAACCCCCATCCGCTATCACGGACGCACGAAGGAAGAAGGGAAGAAGATCCGGCCCCGGGATGCGCTGTGGGGCGTTCTTACTCTCTTCAGGTTCTGCGTGCAGCGTGACACCTATCTCGAAAGAGGCCCCGAAATCCTCGACCGCCTGGCCGGCACGCGCCGGTTCAACGGCTGGATGGCGGAGACCATCGCGCCGTTCATCGGCAGGAGAGTGCTGGAGATCGGTGCAGGCATCGGCAACCTCACGCGGCGGCTGGCGCCCGGACGCGCGTTGTACGTTGCTTCCGACATTGAGAACGAACACCTGGCGCGGCTCGCCGCGCGCCTGGCGCACCGTCCGAACGTGCGGGTGGCGCGCGTGGACCTCACCCGCTGGGAGGACTTCGAACCGTTGCAGGGCACGGTGGATACGGCGATCTGTCTGAATGTTGTGGAACACGTGGAGGACGATCTTCTCGCTCTGCGCCATCTGAACCGCGTCCTGGCGCCCGGCGGCAGGGCGATTGTTCTCGTGCCGGAAGGACAGGGCATCTACGGCGAACTCGACGTCGTACTGGGGCACTGGCGCCGTTATGCCGAGCCGGAGCTGCGCGCAAAGATGGAGGAGGCCGGCTTCGAAGTGGAGCGCGTCTTCGGATTCAACCGGGTGACGCGCCCGGGTTGGTGGTGGAACGGACGGGTGCTGAAGCGGCGCACATTCAGCCGGCTTCAGCTATGGATCTTCGACCGGCTGGTGTGGTTGTGGAAGCGCCTCGACAGGCGGCTGCCGTGGCCAGGCGTCTCCCTCATCGCCGTCGGGCGCAAGCCCGAGGGCGCCGCCGGCGGCGCTCAGACAAGATAGTCCTTCAGCTTTTCGAGCAGCGACTTCTCCTGCGGGTCGCTCTCGTCGGGCAACGTTTCGAGGAGCTGTTCGAACAGCCGGCGCTGCTCGCGCGTCAGCTTGCGCGGGATGCGGACATCCAGATGAACGACGATGTCGCCGCGGCCCTTGCCATGCAGGTGCGGCACGCCGCGGCCTTTCAGCCGCAGGGTCTCGCCGCTCTGCACGCCTTCCGGCGCCTTGACGCTCTGAACGCCCTCGAAGGTCAGGATGTTGATTTCGGTCCCCAGAGCGGCCTGCGCGACATTCAATGGAACGGTGCAATGCAGGTCGTATTCGCGGCGGTCGAACACCGGATGGGGTTTGACAATGATGAAGACGTACAGGTCGCCGGGCGGGCCGCCGTTCAGCCCCGGCTGCCCTTCGCCGGAGACGCGCAGCTTGTCGCCACTGCTGATGCCGGCAGGGATCTGGATCTTGCGCTTGTGCGTGGTGCGGACGACCCCCTCGCCCTGGCATTGGCGGCATGGGCGCCGCAGAATCCGGCCCGCGCCGCCGCACTGCGGGCATGTGCGGCGGATCGTCAGGAAGCCTTGCCGGTAAAAGGTCTCGCCGCGCCCGTGGCAGGCGGAGCAGGTGGTCCACCCATCGTGAGCTTCGGCGCGCGAGCCCTGGCAGGCGGGGCAGGTCTCCAGCCGCGGGACCTGGATCTCCACTTCCTTGCCGAAAATGGCGTCCTGCAATTCGATCTCGAGATCGAAACGCGTGTCCTCGCCCCGCTGCGGGCGGTTGCGCCGGCGCGCGGACGAGCCGAACAGGTCGCCGAAGCCGAAGAAGTCGCCGAAGATGTCGGCGAAGTCGGCGAACGCTTCCGGATTGAAGCCCTGCGCGGCCGCCCCGGAGAGCCCCTGATGGCCATAGGCGTCATACAGGCGGCGTTTCTCGGGATCGGAGAGCACGCCGTAGGCTTCCGCAGCCTCTTTGAACTTCTCCTCGGCCTGCTTGTCGCCCGGATTGCGGTCCGGGTGGTATTTGAGCGCGAGCTTGCGGTAGGCGCTCTTCAACTCCTGCTCCGAGGCGGAGCGGGACACGCCGAGGATCTCGTAGTAATCGCGCTTCGTCACGATCCGCTCTTGACGGCGACGCGCACGAGAGCTTCGCGGAGCAGCCGCCCTTTGTATGTGTAGCCGCGCTGGAGTTCGGCAGCGACGGTCTCCTGTTCGACAGCGGGATCTTCCACCCGCTCGATGGCATGGTGCAGGTTGGGATCGAAAGGCTTGCCTTCGGCGTCGAGCGGCTCGACTCCCAGCTTGCGCAGGGCGTCGGAGAAACGCTGGTAGATGAGTTCCACGCCGCGGGCGTATTCGCTGTCCGTGGTGGGCGTTTTGCGTGCGCGCTCCAGGTCGTCGAGCACGGGCAGCAGGGCGGCCAGCGCGCCGGCGGCGGCGTATTCGATCGCTTCCAGCCGCTCGCGTTCGCTGCGTTTGCGGAAGTTGTCGAACTCGGCGGCCAGACGCAGGAGGCGGTCCTGCAGCTCGGCCTTCTCCTGCGCGAGCCTGTCGCGTTCGGCGGCCACAGCCTCCTCCTCTGAGGGAGCCGGGGGCGCCCCGGCGGCTTGATCGAGGGCTGCCTGAGCCTCTGCCGACAGCGTGGCGGCGTCTTCCGTGGTTGCGTTTGGCACTTCCTGTTCCGGCATAAATCGACAGCTAACGGTTCAACTTTCAGAGTAGCAGGCCGTCCAGCTACTGCGGCATGCTTTGCAACAGCGAGCGCAACTGCGCCACCGCCGCCATCACCCGCGGGTAGTTCATCCGCAGGGGCCCCAGAACAGCGAGCCGCGTCTGAAGCCCGCCGGGGCCTTCCACGGCCATGCCGATGAGTGCAAAGTCCCGCAGCGCCGGATGCGCCTGCGCTAATCCGATCCGGACTTGCAGCCCTTCCTGCCCGGCGTCCAGGAACTGATCGAGCAGCTCGATCAGCCGCTGTTTCTCTTCCAGCGCTCGGAACAGCTCCCGCAGCCGCTCCCGGGTGATGTGCAGATCGAGCCCCAGAAGATTGGACGCCCCCTCCAGGTACACGCACGGCGGCAGCTCGAACGACAGCAGTCCCTGAGCGTGCAGAAGCTGGAGACGCCGCATCAACAGGCCGTACACCGCGCGCTCCTCGCTGACCATCAGGTCCAGCTCGGCGCGGATCTCGCGCAACCGCCATCCGGAGAAGTGCTGGTTGACGTAATTCCGGATCGACTGCAGTTCGTCCTGCATGACCGGCTCGGGCAGGTGCGCCACCCGGTTGTGTACCAGCCCGTCGCGCGTGACGACAATCATGAGGATCCGGCTGTCCGGCAGCCGGATCAGATCGATCTGATCCAGCGTCTGCGCCGAAGCCGGAATCGCCGCGGCGATACCGACGTTTCTCGTGAGCGAAGTCAAAAGGTGCGAAGCCTGCTGCACGCACTCGTCCGGCGTGCCGAAAGACCCGAGCCCGCTCCGCAGGCGCTCATCCGCCGGCAGGGACCGCAGTCCCGCGGCAACGCTGGCGGCGTAATGCTGGAAGGCTTTGACTGTCGGCACCCGCCCGGCGGAGGTGTGCGGCTGCTCGAGGTAGCCCATGTCGGCGAGATCCGACATGATGTTGCGGATCGTGGCCGGACTCAAGGGATCCTTGCGGCGGCGGGCGATCGTGCGGGACGCCACCGGCTCCCCCGTCTCGACATAGGTCTGGACGATGGCGTGGAGAACCTCGATCGAACGCTGGTTCAATGCCTGCTCCATGACCCTGGGACGAACCCTCTGATTCTGATGATAGGGAAGCTCCGCCGCTCGATTCAACAGCCCGGCGGGAATAGAATGATGCCGTGCTCACCCGAAGACAGCTCGCCTCCGGCATGGCGCCGTTCGTCCTGCGCGGGCAGTGCGCCCGGCGGCGTCCGAACCTGCTGTTTCTGATGGCCGACGACCACGCCGCCTATGTGCTGGGCTGCGATGGCAACCGGCAGGCGCGGACGCCGAATCTCGACCGCCTGGCGCGGGAAGGGGTCCGCTTCGCCTCGCACTACTGCAATTCGCCGGTGTGCACGCCGTCGCGCCAGAGCCTGCTGACCGGACAGATGCCGCACTCGGCCGGCGTCACCGTGCTCGAGACGCCGCTCGATCCCGGCAAGCCAACGCTCGCCAAACAACTCCAGAAGGCCGGCTACATTACGGCTGCCTTCGGCAAAATGCACTTCAACCGCCAGCCCGAGCCGGGGCTGCATGGCTTGGACCACCCGCTGACGGATGGTGCAGCAACCCGCGCCTGGCAAGAACAGGTGCGGCCGCAGCCCGTCGATCCTTCCATCCCCGTGCAGGCCCTTCCCTGGCGGCCGTTCAAGACTCCGGCGCGCGAGTGGCTGAACGCCGCCGCTGCGCCTTACCCGCGCCTGGATGCCGATATGCGCGGCACTTTTTTGGCGCGGCAGGCCATGCGGTTTCTGGAGGAGAACCGGGACCGCCCCTTCGCGCTGTGGGTGAGCCTGTTCGAACCTCATTCGCCTTTCGATTTCCCCATCGAGGACCGCGGCGTGTTCGATCCGCGCAGCTTCGAGCCGCCGCCGGCCGCCGCCGGCGATGACTGGCAGATCCCGCTGATCTTCCGCGGGCTGACGGTGCGCGAGAAGCAGGGCATCCTGGCGGCCTACTACACGAGCGTCCGGTTCCTGGACCGCAACTGGGGACGCGTGCTCGCGAAGTTGCGCGAGCTGCGGCTGGAGGAGAACACGCTGGTCGTCTACACGGCCGACCACGGCTACTGCCTCGGCCATCATGGCCGGTTCGAAAAGCACTGCGGCTACGATCCGGCTCTCCGCGTGCCGCTGATCGTGCGCTGGCCGGGGCGGATCGAGCCGGGCGTGGTGACGGACTTCACCGAGCACGTGGACCTCGGCCCGTCGCTGCTCGAAATGCTCGGCGCGCCGCCCTTCGAGATCCAGCACGGCCAGAGCCTGGCGGGCTACCTCCGCGGCGGCAGGCCCGAAAACCCGCGCCGCCACATCGTGAGCGAGTACCTGGAAAACGAGGAGGTCTTTGTCCGCACTCAGAAATGGAAACTGACCTATTGCTCCGGCAGGCGGAGGCGGCGGGACGGGTACGTGACGGAATATCCGGCCCCCGGGCGCTACGTCCGCCTGTTTGACCTGGAAAAGGATCCGGGCGAGTTCCGGAACGTGGCCGGAGCGAACGCTGAAGTGGTGCGGGAGCTGGAAGGCATCGCCCTGGCGCGCTTCCAGAAGACTCACCCGGAGGCGGGTTCGGAGCCGTCGTCGGGTTCCCTGGAGGATCTGCTCGACTTCTACCTGCGCCCGCGCGATGCGCGCGCTCAGGCCTGAGGACGCCGGAACAACGCCTCCGTCTGCGGGTTCAGGAGCACCCAGAATGCGTACACGGAGATCAGCGTGCCGAGAGGCACGTTGAGCAGGTGGATCGCCGCCAGCACGATGCCCAGGATCCTTGCCCAAGGGCGGAGGTTATACAGGCCGAAGCCCAGAATCAGCGATGGAAGCGAAAGCACGAGGATCAGCACCACAACCACGGCGACGATCGCTTGAAGAATCGAAGCGGGCAGGAATCCGGCCTCGCCCGCCGCAGCCGCAATGATGGCTGGCACGGCAGAACCTCCGGCGAAGGTGATGGCGGCGAGCAGGACGCCAAGCCCTCCGAGGACCAGGTTGAACCAGGCTAGTACCTTGACGTGGGTTTCCATAGCGGCACCCGCCATTGTACGCCCGGGCGGACGCGGCCGCTGCTCCTTGCGCCGGTTTATGATAGGGAATGGCAGGCATGGAGGAGACAGCTCTGTCTGCGCTGCGGCGCCAATAGCCGCGGGTTCGGTGTGCGCGAAGGTATCGGGAGAGGTACCCGGACATGATTTTGGCATTCCTGTTGGCGCCGTCAGCGGCGGACCGCTGGTCGAGAGTCCTGACAGATGACACCTTCGCCGGCATCCATCAACTCGACTGGTTCGACTGGCTGCTGCTGATCCCCTATTTCCTGATGCTGGGCGCGCTGGCCATTTACGGCGCCCACCGCTTCGTTGTGATCTGCCGGTACCTCAAGTCGCGGCGCAAGATCCCGCGCGAGCCGCAACAGCGCTTTGAAGCATTGCCCCGCGTCACCATCCAGCTTCCGCTGTTCAACGAGCGCAACGTGGTGGATCAGCTTCTCGACAGCGTGCTGAAGATCCGCTACCCGCGCGAACTGCTGGAAATTCAGGTGCTCGACGACTCCACCGACGACACGCACCCCTATACGGAAGCACTGGTGGAACGGCTGCGCGCCCAGGGGCATCCCATCGAATACATCCACCGCACCAACCGGACGGGCTTCAAGGCGGGCGCCTTGCAGGAGGGCATGAAACGCGCCAAGGGCGACCTGCTCGCCATCTTCGACGCCGACTTCATGCCGCCGGAGGACTTTCTCGAGCGCACAGTCCACTTCTTCGCCGATCCGCAGGTGGGGCTCGTGCAGACCCGCTGGACTTACATCAACCGCCATCACAACCTGCTGACGGAAGTGCAGGCGCTCATGCTGGACGGCCATTTCGCGCTGGAGCACGTGGCGCGGTGGGGCACGGGGCTGTTCTTCAACTTCAACGGCACCGCCGGCATCCTGCGCCGGCAGATGATCGAGGACGCGGGCGGCTGGGAGCACGACACTCTCACCGAGGACAGCGATCTCAGCTACCGGGCGCAGCTGCGCGGCTGGAAATTCGTCTATCTGCCGTGGCTGGAGTGCCCCTCGGAGCTGCCCGTCGACACTTACGGTTTCCAGGTGCAGCAGCAGCGGTGGGCGAAGGGGTTGACGCAGGTGGCGCTGAAGCTGCTGCCGCGCATCCTGCGCGCGGACGTGAGCTGGCGCGAGAAGCTGGAAGCCTGGTTCCATCTGACGCCGAACATCAGCTATCCGATGATGGTCGCCGTCTCGGCGCTGATGCTGCCGGTGATGATGGTGCGCTTCTACATCGGCTGGCAGGAGCTGCTGCTGGTGGACGCGCCGCTGATCGTCTGCTCGTTCTGGAGCGTCGTGTCGTTTTACCTGCTGGCGGAGAAAGAGCTGTATCCGGACCGCTGGAAGCGGTCGATTCTCATTCTGCCGTTCCTGCTGGCGATGGGCGTCGCCCTGACGATCTCAAACACAAAAGCCGTGATCGAAGCGCTGCTGGGCAAGCAATCGAGTTTCGTCCGCACGCCGAAATACGCCCCGAAAGCTCCGGGCGCGCAGGTGGCGGTGGTCTACAAGCGCAAGTCGGGCTGGCTGCCTTTCGCCGAAATCGGCATGGGGCTGTTCTTCCTTGCCATGGTGGCTTACTGCATCGACGTGATGAACTTCTTCGCCCTGCCGTTCCTGATGATCTTCGTGTCGGGGTATTTCTGGGCAGGCTTTTCCACGTTATGGCAGGAGCATCAGGCGCGGCTGCGCTTCGAGCGCGCGGGGCGCAAGGTGGAAGTGGAGGCGGTCAGCTAAGCCGGGACGGCGAGGCTCACCACAGCCCGATCAGCTTCCACCAGGCGAATCCTACGCTGCCCCAGACGGCCAAGTGGCATAACGAGACCAGAAAGCCCACGCGCCACCAGTCCCGGAACGGCACGTATCCGTGCGCGAAATACATGGGCGATGGCGTCGTGCCGTAGTTTGTCAGCCCCGCGCTCAGATTGGCGAAGCAGGCGAAACTGAACACCACCAGGCCCAGCGGCGCTTCTTTCGCCGACAGCAATGCCAGAAACGGCGCATACAGCGCCAGCAGGTGCGCGGTGATGCTCGCAAACAGGTAGTGGGCATAGTAGAACACGAGCAGCGCCGCCACGAGCAAGGCGAACCACTCCAGCCCGGACAGCACCGCGCCGAAACGCTGCGAGAAAGCCTCCGTCACGTGCTGCTCGTGCAGCGCCTTGCCGAGACGCAGCAGCCCACCGTACCAGAGGAAGATGTCCCACGCCGCCCGCTCGCCCGTCACGTCCTGCCACGACAGCACGCGCGCCAGCAGCAGCGCCGCGCTGCCGCACAGCGCCGCCACGGCGATGTCGAGGCCGGTCCACGACGACGTCGCCCAAGCGCCGCATACGCTGAGGAACACGGCCAGCAGGACCTTCTCCTGCGCCGACATCGCCCCCATCTTTTCCAGTTCGGCGCGGGCGAACTCGGCCGCCTCCGGCGTGCGCCGGATCTCCGGCGGATAGATCCTCGACACCACCCACGGCACGAGCGCCAGCGAGCACGCGCCCGGCACGCACGCGGCGGCGATCCAGCCCGCCCACGTCACCGTATAGCCGAATGCGCCCGCCATCTGCGCCGCCAGAGGATTGCTCGCCTGCCCGGTGAAAAACATCGCCGCTGTGACGCAGATCGACTGATACACGCCCGCCATCAGGAATGCGCCCATGCGCCGCGCCGTGGCCCCCGGCTGCGATCCGTACAGCTCCGCGATCGAACGCGCGATGGGCAGGATCACGCCGCCCGAGCGCGCCGCATTGGACGGAATGATGCTCGCCAGCACCATGTCGGACAGCCCCAGCGCATAGCACACTCCCAGGGTGCTGCGTCCGAAAGCACGGACGAACATCAGCGCGATCCGGCGCGCCAGCCCGGTATTGATCAGCGCGCGGGCGATGAAGAACGCCGCCATCACCAGCCAGACGGTCGGATCGGCGTAGCCGCCCAGCGCGTCCGAAAGCTTCAGCGGAGTGAGCAGCGGCGCCGCCGTCACCGCCAGCAGCACGACCGCCCCGCCGGGCGCCGGCTGCAGGATCAGCCCTGCCACCGTGGCCAGAAACAGCCCGCCGAGGCGCCATGCTCCGGGCGTCAAAGCCTCCGGGCGGGGAACCAGGAACACAAAGCCCGCGAAGACTGCAGCCAGCACGGCCAGCTTCGGCCACATCCCCTGGCGCTTCGCGCTGACTTCAGCCATTCGGAGGGAGTTTATATGATCCGCTTGCCCCGCTGCATCTGAACATTGGCACATGCCCGGCTGCGCTAGAGTGAGAAGATATCAGTTCAATCTGACGGGCCTTCTTCATGCGTATCCCTTCGCTGGCAGCTGTTCTGATGGTGTCTCTCGCTCCGGCTGCCGTTGCGCAATCGACGGCGGTGCTGCAGGGCGTGGTGCAGGATGCGACCGGCGCGGTGATTCCCGGCGCGACCATCCGCGTGGAGAACCCTGTGACGCGGTTCCGCACCGAGATGAGAACGGACAAGAACGGAGCTTTCGAGATCCGCAACATTCCATTCCACAGTTACAGCGTGACGGTTGAACGCGAGGGATTCGAGCCGCACGAGGAGACCGTCTCGCTGCGCACCAATGTACCGGTGGAGTTGATCGTCCGCCTGGCGCCGGCGGGCGTTCGCGAAAGCATCACCGTGGAGGCGTCCGTCGGGTTGTTGGTAGATCCGGAGGAAACCGGCACGCACGTGCAGATGAACCAGTCCGACATCGAAAAGCTGGCGTTGCAGGCGGGCAACAAGGGGCTGGAGAGCATCCTCGTCTCCATGCCCGGCTTCGCGCAGAACGCCAACGGCGCCATCCACCCGCGCGGGGCGCACAACCAGATGACCTTCGTCATCGACGGCATGCCCATCTCCGACCAGCTCACCGGCGCCTTTGCCAATGCCGTGGACCCCAACATCGTGCAGACGGTCGAACTGTTCACCGGCAACGTGCCCGCCGAGTACGGCAACAAGGTGAGCGCCATAGCCAACATCGCCACCCGCTCCGGCATGGGCACGGCGCGGCGCTTCGGCGGAAGCACCCTGCTGAACGCCGCCCAGTTTGATCTTCTGAGCCAGGTGACTCACGTATCAGGCGAGGCGGGCCATTTCGGCTACTCGGCGGTGGTCAACACGTCGAAGACGAACCGGTATCTGGATTCCGTCTCGCTCGACAATCTCCACAACGGCGGCAACAACCAGCGCGCCTTTGCGCGCCTCGACTGGCATCCGGGCGCGCTCGATGTGTTCCGGCTGAATCTGATGGCCGGGCGCGCGTCGTTCCAGCTCGCCAATCTGCGCTCGCAGCACGCCAACGGGATGGACCAGCGCCAGCTTCTCCGCGATGGCGCCATTTCGCTCGGCTGGGTGCGGACGTTGAACGCGCAGACGACCTTCGACGCCAACTTTTCCGCCCGAAAGGCGCAGGCGTGGCTGAAGCCCAGCCTGGGCGACATTCCGGTGACAGCCTCCCAGGACCGCCAGATGTCCACGATCACGGCGGGCGCGCGGCTGAACGCGGTCCGCGGCAGGCACACCTTGCGGGCGGGCTTCGACATCCAGCGCTATCCGCTGAGCGAGCACTTCGCCATGGGCATCACGTCAGCGTCTTTCAACGACCCGGCGGACGCGGACAACTACAATCCCAACCTGCTGCCGCATGACCTGACGCGCGGCGGGGCGCTCTTCGATTTCCGCGGCAGCCGCACCGGCGGGATGTACTCGGGCTTCCTGCAGGACGCCGTCTCGCTGGGACGGCTGAACCTCTCGCTTGGCCTGCGCTTCGACGCCTACCGGTTCCTGGCCGACGGCAATCAGTTCCAGCCGCGGGTGGGAGCGGCGTACCACTTCCGCGAAGCCGGCACCGTGCTGCGCGCATCCTACTCGCGCCTGTATCAGACGCCGCCGAACGAGAACCTCTTGCTGTCGTCTTCGCCGCAGGCGGCATCGGTGACGCCGCCGGCCGTTCAGCAGGCTCTCGGCGGCTGGGCGGCGATCCGGCCCGAGGAGCAGAATTTTCTCGAGGCCGGCCTGCAGCAGGCCATCGGAAAGAAGGCCAGCCTGAACGTGTCCTTCTACCACAAGAACTCGCAAAACGTGCAGGACAACAACAATTTTCTGGACACGGGAATCATCTTCCCGGTCGCCTTGGCGCGCATCCGCGTCAACGGCGTTGAAGGCCGGCTGGTGGGACCCGCGGCCCGCGGCTTTTCCTATACGCTCAGCGTGACGCACTCGCGCGCGGTGGCGACGCCGCCGTTCACCGGCGGCCTGTTCCTCGGCAACGCCGCCATCGACGCCCTCACCCAAGGCGCCTTCATCATCGACCACGATCAGCCGCTGTCGGTTCACGCCGTCGTCAACTGGAACCACCCGAAAGGCTGGTACGCGACGGTCAGCAGCCGCTACGACTACGGGCTGGTCGCCAATTCCTCCGATCCCGCCGAAGTCGCCGCCGATCCCGATTTCCGCGACCTGCTGCCCTACGTCAAGCTCGACCGGAATCCGGCCCGCGTCCGCCCCCGCAACATCGTCGATCTCGTTGTCGGATTCGAAAAGACGCACGACCAGAAAAAGCGCTACGACATCGGCCTGCAGTTCACCAACCTGACGGACCGCACAGCCCTGTACAACTTCCAGTCGATTTTCGTCGGCACGCGCGTAGTGCAACCTTTCACCGCGGGGGTGCGGCTCCGCTGGTTCTTCTGATCCGGCTTCGGAAGCCGTATCGTGGAGCGGGAAGGCGCCTCCGACGCCTATGAGGAAAGCACTGGTTCTGGCCGACGATCTCACCGGCGCCCTCGAGGCGGGCGTGCTGCTCGAGGACGCGGCAGTGGCGGTGCAAACCGCGCCTGCCGCTCCGGCGGCCGTGATCGATACGGAATCCCGCCACGCCGGTCCGGGAGAGGCGCGGCGGCGCGTGGCCGGATGGATCGAACAAATTCCGGCGGAATTGATTTACAAGAAAACGGACTCGACCCTGCGCGGCAACATCGGGGCCGAGCTGTCCGCACTGCCTCCGGGACAGATCCATTACGCGCCCGCCTATCCCCGCCTTGGCAGGACGGTGAGCAAGGGCAGGCTCTACGTGGACGGGACGCCCGTGGAAGAGACGGCTTTCGCCGGCGATCCGCTCGAGCCGGTGCGGGATGGCGACATCCGGAGCGTGCTCGCGCGGCAGGGCGCGCCGCTCGAACGCACCGTGATCCATGAAGGCTCCTGCGACGCGGATCTCGACCGGGCGGCGGACGCGGTTTTGGCCGAACGCCCGCCCCGGCTGGCCGCAGGCCCCGCCGGTCTGCTCGCCGCGCTGGCGCGGCGCATGGGCATGATGCGCCGCCCGCAGCTGGCGCCGCCGGCGCGCGATTGCCTTGTCATCAACGGCAGCGCCCACCCGGCTTCCCGCGCGCAGATCGAGGCGGCGCGGGCCGGCGGCGTGTTTTCGGGCGGCTGGCGCATGGCCACGCTGCGGGACGACCTCAAGCGGGCGCCTGCGCTGATTGTGTTCGGCGGCGACACGGCCCGCGAAGTGCTGCGGCTGTTTGAAGATCCTCTCCTCTTTCCGGCGGCGGAGGTCCTGCCCGGCGTGGTGGCAAGCACGTTCGAGTCAGGCGGAGCGAAGCGGTTGCTGGTGACCAAGGCGGGCGGATTCGGCCAGTCAGATCTCCTGATCCGCCTGGCGGAGATCCTGCGGTCCGGCGGCGGCGGCCCGGACTGATTCCGAAGTCCTGCCGGACCGGCAGGCCGGCCTGAATCTCCGGCCCGGAATTTTGTGGTATCCTGATAAAAAATCTCGCATCCGGGCCACGAATTGCCCGTGCGAAACCAGCCCTGTAAGCCACTCACACCGGGCCGTTTTGACGACTTCCATTGTTGCATTTTCGTGAAAACCATCAACAGGTCATCCTTCTGAACCGGAGAAACCCTAATGGCTGAAGAGAGAAAAACCAGGACTTTGTCGAAAGCCGCCGGGGCCGCCGCTCCCAAGCGCAGCGCTCGCGCCAAGGCGCCCGCCGCCGTACGTGCCGGCCAGGAGGCGCAGGCTGGCGCCGCCATGGTCCGCAAGACAGCGCCGCGCCGCAGGACCGCCAGGCCCTTTGATCCGGCGCTCCATCATGAGGAAATCGCCCGCGAAGCGTACCTGCTATGGTTGAGCCGCGGCGGCGCGCACGGCCGCGATGAGGAAGACTGGCACAAGGCAGTCGACATCGTCCAGGCGCGGCATACGGCCACCCGCTGAAGCGGCGCATTCAGGACGGCAGAGCCGCTTATCCAACCCGCTGCGCCGCCGCCTGCGAGCGGAATTTCCGCAGCACGGCGAGGACGCGCCCCTGAATTTCCAGCCGCTCCGGCTCGACGTAGATTGGCGCCATTTCGGCGTTGGCAGGCTGAAGACGGATGCGGCCGTCCGGCTCGCGGTAGAGCCGTTTCAGGGTCGTCTCCATGCCGTCCACCAGCGCCACCACGATCTCGCCGTCGCGCACCTCCGCCACCCGCTCCACCAGCACGAAGTCGCCGCTGCAGATGTGATCCTCGATCATGGAATCGCCTTTCACCTGCAGCGCGTAGATGTTTTCCGATTCCGTGAAATCGCCCAGATCGAGCGTCTCCGGGGACGCCACGCTCTCCACGGGACGGCCGGCCGCGATCCGGCCCAGCAAGGGCACCTCCCTCTGCCCTCCATGCCGGGCCTCCAGCCGTTCGCGCTCCGCTTCCAGATAGCTGCGAGACACTTCGATGGACCGGCTTTCGTTGAAGCGGCGCCGCACGTAGCCTTTCTGCTCCAGCGCGGTGATATGCTTGTGAACCGTCGCCAGTGAAGACAGGTTCAGTCCCGCAGCAATCTCCTCAAAACTGGGACTGAAGCCGTGCCGCTCGATATAGGCTGCGAGGAAGTCCAACACTTCTTTCTGCCGCGGCGTAAGTGCCATGCACCCATTGTTGGCGAATAAGCAGCGAAAGTCAAGTGGAAATCCAGACTTCGCGAAGAGCCCCTCAGTTCAGCCCGCAGGTGCCCGTGGGGCACATCCCTCCGGACGGGCACATCGGGGCAGGGGTTTCGCCCTTGCCCGAAGCCGAGCGGGCGGAAAACGTCGAAAATTCTTTCCGCAATTGCTGGCTTCCGCAAGAGGGGCAACTGAGGCTGTCTCCGTCTTCCGCCGTCCGCACCAGCTTCTCGAAATGGAGTCCGCATTCGGTGCACCTGTACTCAAAAATCGGCATACGCTTACCCTCCGCTCTCTTTAAGAATCTCTACCACTATTATATCCATCAGCGATCGCACTTCGGCTGACGGCGCCGTGTATCCGTTGACAAGGATCGAAAACACCACCCGCCGCGCGGGATCCTCCCCCGCGTAGCCTGAGAGCGCCGCCACGTGGGCCAGGCTCCCGGTCTTGGCGCGGATGGACGCGGCCTCCTGCATGCCGCGGAATCGGCTGCTCAGCGTACCGTCGCTCCCGGCAACCGGGAGCAGCGAACGGAACAGGTCGCCCAGCCCCTTCGACTCGATGTGCCGGAGCAGCGCGACCAGCGTGGCGGGCGAGAGCAACCCGCGGCGCGACAGCCCGGAGCCGTCTTCCAGATCGAACTCGGCGTCGTCCGCGCCCGCTTCCGTCAGCACGGCCCGCATCTCTTCCACGCCCGCGCGCGCCGTGCCTTCGCCGCGCAGCACGTGCGCCGTCTCGCGCAGGAGCATTTCGGCGTGCAGGTTCTGGCTCACCTTGTTCACGATCCGCGCCAGCTCCACGAGCGGCGGCGACTCGCGCCGCGCCAGCTCCACCCCCTCCGGTTCGCTCCACTGCACGCCGGGTGGGCGCGTCAAGCCTCGCGCACGCCCCAGGATCGTAATTCCTCTCTGCCGCAACAGCCGGGCGAAGACCTCGGCCACGAACTCGGCCGGTTCCGGCACGGCCACCCACTGCACGGCCGCCGGGCCGCCCGGCGGCGTCATGCCTCGGATTTCGAGCACGCGCGAGCCGGGCTCGCGCGCCACCTCGATCCTGCGCTCGGCGCCAAGCCTCGTCCTGAGCGTGTTATGAACCGTGAAAGGCTCGACGGGCGGGGAGAACTCCACAGCGGCGGGCTCGCCTTCGTTCCTGCCTGGCCGGATCGTCATCCGCACCGCGTTGTCGTTGACGGTCAGCGCGCTGACCGGCGCTCCGTATTCCCACGTCATGTCCCCGATGGCCCATCCCGCCGGATACGGCGACCATGGCCACCGCGTGGCGTCGCCCACCACGTCGCCCTCGATCACTTTCACGCCGCGCGCGGCCACCTGATCGGCCAGTTCGCCAAGCGGCCCCAGGGGATCGCTCTCCTTCGCATCTCTCGAGTACGGCACGGCGCGCCCTGACAACGTCGGATCGCCCCCGCCCACCAGGCGAAGATCGCCGCGGAGCCGGCCTTGCGCGCCGGGCGCCTCCGCAGCCAGCACGCGAGTGACGAACCGGTAATCCGGGCCCAGCCGCAGCAGGGCCAGCGCCGTGCCGACCAGCTTCGTGTTCGAGGCCGGCGTCATCGGCATGCGGGCATTGCGCTCATACAGCACCGCGCCATCAGCGGCGCGGACAGCCAGGATTCCCCATGATCCCCGCTTCGCCGCCGGCGGCTCCAGCAGAGCGCCGATTCTCTGCTCCAGGCTTTGCGCCGGCGTGGAAGCGGCGAGGGCGAGGGCGGCAGCCAGAGGCAGCCAGGCTTTCCGTCTCATGCGCATCAGTGTATCCTGAGGCCGTGCCCCGCCTTTGGTGCGCCCTGCTGCCTCTGACGCTCATGGCCGGCGGGCTGGATCCCCGGCCGTCAGCCAGCGAGTATCCTTTGCATTCCGCGTTGCCTCAGGCCTCCATCGGCGCCGAGTACCACGGGCGCGCTTTCGATTCAAAGACCGGCAGCTTTGTCACTCAGGACTTCCTTGTGGTCGAAGTCGCGCTGTTTCCCAGTCAGGCGCCGATGGAATTCTCGCCCTCGCATTTCCGTCTGAGGCTCAACGGGAAGAAACCCGAGCTCCTCCCTGTCACTCCAGGGACGGTGGCATTGGCGATCCGGAATCCGGACCATTACGAGCAGCGGCCCGGCCTGGTCGCCGGCGGAGGCGTGGGCGGCGGGCAGGTGATCTTCGGCCGGCCCCGCCGCGCGGAGCGGTTTCCCGGCGACCCGGAGGCGCGGATTCCGACGGGAGGGCCGGGTTCGGAGCAACCCCGGACCCCGCGCGTGCTTCTGGGCGCCGCCGAGGCTGCGGAAACGTTCGGCCTTTCGAGGATCGAGGCTCCGAAGGCCGGCGCTGCAGGGCTGGTCTATTTCTACTGGCGGGGAAAGCACGCGAGGCTGAAACGGATCGAACTGATCTACGACGGCCCCGCCGGGCAGGCCACGTTCAGGCTGCGGTGAGCCGGGCCTCGAGCCAGATCGCCAGCAGCAGCACCATCACCATCATCGCCCCCAGCACGGGCAGCCCCATCACCACACCGATGCCGGCGAAATGAGCGAAGTAGCCCAGCGTCGCCGGCGCCAACAGCGCTCCCGTCCAGGCAATCGAGAAGATCCCGTTGAACACGGCTGGATGAAACTGCGGGAACCGGTCGCCGATCTTTTCCAGCACAAGAGGCAGGATCACCGAGAAGCCCCCGCCCGCCAGCAATACGCCGACCGTAGCGCCGAAAAGGTTGTCGGTGAAGTACAACGCAGCGCAGCCGAAGATCTGCGCCAGCACCGCTCCTGCCAGCATCCGCCCGTGCTTCACCCGGCTCAGCGCCCATTGCGCCACCGTGCGCCCCACCAGCAGCGCCGCCCAGTACAGCGCCAGCAGGAACAGCGACGTCGCCGGGCTCGCCCCGAGCCGCTGCGTCAGGAACAGCGCCAGCCACCCGGCCAGCGCCCCCTCGTTGCCGGACTGAAAAAACAGCAGCGCCGCGAACAGCAACGCCGCCGGCTTGCGGAAGTCCTCGAGCGCATCCCGCCAAGGGCGCTCCGGCAGCACGATCTCCGGCCCGCTTGGCGTTCGCGCGAAGACGCCCGCCGCCAGCCCAGGCAGCGCCGCCAGAAGGATGAGCAGACTCGGCGCCGTGTAGAAGAAGAACGCGCCGGAAAAAAACAGCGCGCAGACGAGGCATCCTCCCCCAAACAAAATTCCCGCCAAATTCAGCGTAGCCGTGCGGTGGAGTTCGTACATCGGCGTTACAGCATACATGCCCGCGTGGTTGATCACCCCAGCCGCGCCTCCCATCAGCAGCAGCCCAGCCAGACGCCCCCAAACGCTCGCCGGCGGACAAAACGCGGCCAGCAGAAGCAGCGAGAGGCACGCCAGCCCGCATCCCAGAGCCAGCGCGAACCCGATTCCCTTCCTCGCCAGCACCCAAGCCCCTGCGCCTGCTCCGGCCAAAACGCCAAGGTTCTGGATCAGGAAGTAATGTCCGATCAGGGCGAAGTCCGGCGCCAGGTGATACCGCCACACGGGCAGCACGGCCCCTAACAGCGCCATCAGCATGCCGGAGAAAAACATCGCCGCAACACCGCGGCGCGCCACCATCATGGCCACGCTGCCGTCGGTGTTCATCTTTTCTTCGCTCCCTCTCCGGGTGACGTCATCCCCCAGTATTGTACTGCCGCAGCCGGAAAGCGGCTGCCAGGCGCGTCTCACGGGATGTGCATGGCTCCGCGCGTCAGGCGGACTCCTCCCGGGCATTCAATCCATGCTCTGTTGGCCTTCCCTCGGCGGTCCCGGCCGCGCATTTCTGTCTCGCATTCTTCCCAGCCAACAGGCAAGCCCGCCGCCGGAGGGCTATGCGGCTCAGCCTGCGGCATCGTGCGTCCTGCCTGGCGCAGGACGGCGCGCCGTCGCATCCGCGCGGTTCGAAGAGCTGCCGCCGAGACTGCAGGCAACCGAGCCGATGGCTTCGACAGTGGAGGATACGCCGGATTTGCCGATTCCGGACGCCTGCACAAACTGGTTCCGGCAGTATGTCAAGATAGCTCTATTCACTGAGGCCATGTCAGGACGCCTGAAAGCGACGCTGCAGTGCGCGGGGGCTTCGGTCCTGCTGTTGCTGCCAGTTCTCCTGCCAAGGCATGTGCCTGCCGTGGATCTTCCGTCTCATCTTTACAACACATGACTTGTGCTGATGGTCAAGCAGGGGCAGCCGCTGGGGCTCGTGGTCTCGCATCAATGGTCCAACATCCTTTTCGACTGGTGGCTGGAAGGGCTGTGGCGCCTAGCGGGGCCGATCATGGCTGAGAAGATCGCAGTGGCCGCGTGCGTGCTCATCTTCTTCTGGGGAGCGTTTTCTTTGGTTGGCGCCATCAGCGGGCGGCCGGCATGGCCCTCTGCGCCTCTGCTGGCGATGCTGTCGTACGGCTGGATTTACCACATGGGCTTTTTCAACTACTACCTGTCGTGCGGATTGGGGTTCTGGGCCCTGTCCTGGGTGTGGAACCGCCCGGGCAGAGCTACCCCGGCCGCCGCGGCATGGGTTCTGTCGGTGCTCGCCCATGCTCTGGGAGCCGCAGTCACAGCCGGGATTGCTGTCTTTGTGATTCTGGCGCGGAAAGCTGCGCCGGCGGCGCGGATCGGACTCACGGCAGGCGCCTGCGCGCTGGTAGCCGCCCTGGCATTCGGGTTGGGAGCGGGACTTCCATCCCATTGGGAATTGCAGCAGACTCTGCACGCGATCCTGGCTACTCCATTCAGGCCTTTCGGCGCCAAGTACAGTTTCCTTGTCGTCTGCATCACGTTCTTGTGGGCGGTCCTCATCGCAGACCATTGGGAAGGCAGATGGGAGGAGCTTATGCGGGAACCGGCCGCCGGCGTTGCGGTCATCGTGGCCTGCGGAATCGTGCTCCTGCCCGCAGCCGTCGTTCCCCCTGGCCTCAACCGGCCGCTGACAGCGATCGACTTCCGTTTGGCGTTCATTCTCGCCGTCGCCGTCCAGGCCCTGGCGGCCCATAGCCGGCAAACGATCCTCATGGTTGGGTCGCAGACTCTGCTCGCCGTCGCGTACTTCGGGTTCCTTGCCGTAGACTACAGGCATTTGGCAGCCGCCCAGGAGCAGTTCAACAAGGCGGTTTACCAGGTTCCCGAGGGAGGGCGCGTTGTTGCCGCCGTCACGGGGCTACCTAAGTGGATGAGCCCGCTCAACCACATGGTCAGCAAAGCCTGCATCGGCCACTGTTTCAGTTATGCCAGCTACGTGCCGTCTTCAGCCGGTTTCCGGATCCGGGCGCTGCCAGGTTCGCCGGTCGTGATGGACTCCAGCACGGATGTCGACGCCTTGCAGGAAGGGCGGTTCCTCGTGCGGCGGAGGGATGTCCCGCTCTACGGCATCTTCCTCGCCTCTCGTTCCCCTTTTCGGCTCGAAGTCCGTCCGTTGAAGGTAGGCGAGACTGTCCCACGCCCGAGTGTGGAAATTCCTCCTGATTGGTTCTGAAGTTCGCCCCCCTTGAGGCGCATCACGGGAGCAAGGCGACTTCGAATTTCCGATTCGGGGGTCGCCGGACGCGGGGCGCCTCGCCAGAATGCCCTCAGCCGGTACTTGGGGGGCGCCGTGCGAGCAGCCGTTCCCTTCCGCCCAATCCGCCGGGCGCCGGTTGCGGGAGACAGCGGAACGCGATGGCGCCGCGCTCCGCTGGGAGTCTGAATGGACAAGGATGAAAATCGCGAGGGCAGACTTGCGCGCCCCTGCTGCTTGCTGTCCATCAGGCGTCCCGTGTCGGCGAAGAAGAGAGGACGTGAAGCGGTGCCACGCCGAAACCGTGCGGTCAGGATCCTGAAAGGGGGAGCGAAACGCATGGGGGGGAGGAGACATGACGGAATCGCCGGAGACTGCGAAAGGCGCAGATCCTTCCTCCCGCCAAGTGCCGGCGGAAAGCATCGGAGGTTCGAGATCAGACAACGATTCTAACTCTCATAGTTGAGATCCCAAAATGCGTACCTCCTGTCCTCCGATGGGATAGGCCCGCTTTCTTTTGCAACAACTTACGGCTGGCATTTCGCGTGCTCTTGGTTGAGGCGGGTCTAGGTTAAGTCACTGAGGTCGGGCGGTTGCCTCCTCCCCGTTCGGCTCAAGCGCCGCAGTCTCTGAGAGGAATCCCCAAGCAACAGCCATAGAGGGGATTTCCTGTCTCGACACGCGCAGCAGCGACCGGATCACGTTGCAAGGCCGGCATTTTGCCCTTTGGTCTAAAGCCTGCCCGCGGCTCCGCCGTTTGACGGGGTGTGGCACACTCCGGTTCACCCGCGATGAGACGCCGGCTTGCCGCCGGAGCCGCAGTGTCACTCCTGCTGATCGCTCCAGTGGTCGTGCAGCAACACGTGCAGGCTGGAGATCTGGCGAGCCATCTCTACAACACGTGGTTGGCGCTTCTGGTCAAGGCGGGCAAGCCGCTGGGGCTGGAGATCGTGCCGCAGTATTCCAACGTGCTGTTCGATTGGTGGCTGGAGGGGTTGTGGCGGATCGGCGGACCGGTGTTCGCGGAGAAGGCGGCGGTGTCGGTCTCTGTTCTGCTGTTCTTCTGGGGCGCATTCTTTCTCCTGGAACGCTTGACGGAGCGCTCCGCATGGCCCTCAGCGCCCCTTCTGGCGATGCTCGCCTACGGCTGGGTGTACCATCAGGGCTTCTTCAATTACTATCTTTCGTGCGCTTTGGGTTTCTGGGCCATTGGCCTCGCCCTCTCAGGAGGGGCGGCTACGCTGGCGGCAGCCGCTGCGTTGGTTGTGGCGGCAGCCTCCGGCCATCTGTTGGGGGCGGCTCTGGCAGCGGCATATGCGGGCTTTTTACTGGTGCGAAGAAGGCTGGATCCGGAATATGGCAAATGGCTGCTGTTTGGGGGCATCCTGGGCGTGGCTGCCGTTGCGGCGGTTCTGTCAGCAGCGTTTCCTGCCGTGAGGATGACGGCGCGGTGGCTGCACGTTTCCGGCGTCACCCCATTTCTGATCTATGGCCCCGGATATTTCGCTCCGGCGTTGCTGCTGGCGCTGTCCTGGATCTCCGCCGCGCTCTGGGCAGCCACGAGGTTCAGGCTGCGCTCCTTCGACCCGCCCGCTGCTTCTCTGGCGTTGCTGACGCTGGCAGGCGTGGCTTTTCTGCCCACGAGCCTGGATTGGCCCGGCACCCGGCACTCCCTCTACTTCATCGACTGGCGGATGGCGTTGTGGTTCACCCTGTTTCTGCATGCCTGGCTGTGCGCCCGCCTGCCGTCCCGCTTCACTCTGGGCGCCTGTCTCGCCGCGGCTGCCGTCTACTTCGTCCTCCTCGACTCAGACTGGCGCGCTTTGGGACAAGCCGAGAGAGTCTTCCATCAGGCGGTCCGGCAACTGCCGCCCGGGAGCCGCGCCGTGACGGATGTGACGGCGATTCCCTCCAGCATGAACCCCATGCTCCACATGATCGACCGCGCCTGCATCGGGCGCTGCTACAGCTACGCCAATTATGAGCCCTCCACGGCGGCGTTCCGCCTTCGCTCATTGCCGGATTCCCCGGTCGTCATGAGTTCGCCCAGGGATATCTTCGACCTCTACGAGGGGCGCTATGTAGTCCAGCCGCGCGATCTGCCGCTGTATGGAGTACTCGTCCGCCGGGCGGAAACCTTCGCGCTCGAAATCCGTCCACTACGGGCAGGGGAGACGATGCGCCGGACGATTGTCCCTCTGCCCAAGGGTTGGCTTTGAAGAGGGGCGGCTGCACCGCGGGAAGCAGGGTGCGGCGCGGGGGAACCCTAGCGCTAGTTATAGGCCCTTTTCGCCGCTTAGTCCGATATCTTGGTGTGTGGTCTCAAAATTCTGTTGACTTTTCCTCCCGATTCCCGTACCATCGGGGCATCACGGAAGAAAGGAGGTGGTCCAGTCGATATGAGTTCTGGTAGTAAGCCTACGCGCGAGGTGGTCAGCGGATAGGCTCGCTTCTGGTTTCCGTGCCGCTCGCCATCAAGGCCCACCGTGGCTGGCGAAGAGGAGCGAGCCGGACCCAACCACTCGAGCGCACCCAAGACAGGCCGCAGGCCTGTATGTGAAGGCTACCGAAAGCCCCGCCGCCGGAGTCCGGCCGCGGGGCTTTTGCTTTCCAGCCGCGGCCCCGGCGGTCTGCTATACTGGGGTAAGTTAAGAGGTTCCCTCACACCATGAAAGCCGGCATCCACCCTGCTTATAACGAAGTCAACGTCATCTGTGCGTGCGGACACACCTTCAAGACCCGCTCCACGCACAAGGGCGACATCCGCGTGGAAATCTGCTCCCACTGCCACCCGTTCTTCACCGGAAGGCAGAAGCTTGTGGATAGCGAAGGCCGGATCGACCGCTTCCAGCGCAAACTGCAGCGCAGCGCCGCCATCAAGAAAGAAAAGGCGGACCGCATCAAGAACACACAGAACTAGGTCCCCGTCCGCAGGCGCGGCTTAATGGCCGCGCTCTTTCTCTTCCCGCTTTCGTTTCTCCTCCCGCTCCTTCCGCATGCGGGCGTATTCCTCCCTCTGAACCGGATCCAGAATAGCGTTGATCTTCTCCGTCTGCGCCTCCTGCAGGGCGCGCACTTCGGGCCGTTGCTTCTCGCGAAGCAACCGGAACTGCTCGCGCGTTTCGTCCAGGATCTGGTTCAGCTGCCGGAGCTGCTCCGCGGAGAGCTTCAGCCGCTTGTTCATCTCCTCGACGTAGGCGCGCCGGTACTCTTCCGGGGTGCGGGGCGCTTTCCGTTCCGCCCGCTGTGCGCGGCCGAGCCAGCGGTCGCCGACGACTCCTACCACCACGCCGCTGGCGAACACGATCAGCAGGCTCAAGACCAGACTGAGACTGGACCGCTTCATCGCTGCGGCTGCTCCGGGGGCTCCTCTACGGCCACGCCTGCCAGCTCCACGGGCGCCAGCTCCGTCTCCGTCTGAGCCATCAACGTCTCCACATAGGTGGCTGAATAGAAGTCTTCCGCGGGCTGCGTCGACACCTGGTAGACGACCAGCAGCACGCTGGCCGCAGCGGCGGCCACTGCCAGCCCGTTGGCCCACTTCCACAGCCGCTCCGGCCAACTTTGTGCGGAATCGATCTGCGCCCACAGCCGCGGGAGGAAGTCAGCGCCGGGCTCAGGCGCATCGCAGGCGTCCCGGTAGGCGGCAAACAGCCGGTCCAGTTCCTGCTCCAGATGCCGGTCCTCACCGTTCATCGTCCGATCCTTTCCGGGGTTCCTCGCCCCGCCGCGCCGCGTAGGCTCGCAACACCCTCTGGCGGGCGCGGAACAGCCTCACCTTCAGGGCATTTTCGTTCACGCGGTAGATCTTTTCCAACTCCTTCAACGACAGGCCTTCCACTTCCTTCAGCGTCAGCAGCAGCCGGTCGTCCTCCGAGACGCCCGACAGAAGGGAGTCGACCAGCTCGCGGATCCTGGCCTTTTCCTTCTCATCGACCTCGGCCTTCGATCCAGCCGCCGCATCGGCCATCATCACCTGCTGCTCGCTCAGATCAGCCACCCGGGACTCCAACTTCCGCTTCCGGCGCTTCCGCAGGTAGTCGAGCGCAGCGTTCACCGTCAGCCGGTACAGCCACGGCTCGAACACCTCCGGGCTCCGGAGCTGATCCAGAGAATAATACAACCGGATGAACACCTCCTGGGCGACATCCTCAACATCCTCCGGGCGCCCGATCAGCCGCGACACCGTGCCAAAGATCCGGCGCCGGTACGCGTGGACGATCTGGTTGAACGCCTGCGCGTCCCCGGCCTGCGCCCGCTCGACGATGTCGAATTCCACCAGCATGAAATACTGCGGCGCGGGCGCGGTTTACATTTCTTTACCTGCGTTTATAGGCGCACCCGGCTCGCTCACAGGTTACAACAATCGCTCACCATCCTATCTTCAACCGTACCCGCATGGTAAAATTGCCACTTAGCCCCTCGGAATGGATTTCCTCTCCGGTCTGAATCCCGAGCAGCGCCGTGCCGTCGAACACGTCGAAGGTCCGCTCTTGATCCTTGCCGGCGCCGGCAGCGGCAAGACGCGGGTCATCACGCACCGCATCGCGCACCTGATCGCGCACCATCGCGTCTACGGTCCCGCGATTCTCGCCGTCACGTTCACCAACAAGGCGGCGGGCGAGATGCGCGAGCGGGTTCTGCGGCTGCTCGGCGGCCTGCCCTCGCAGTCGGGACCGGTGGTCTCCACGTTCCATTCCTTCTGCGTCCGCCTGCTGCGGCGCGACGGCGCCTCGCTCGCCGAGCTCCGTCCCGGCTTCACCACGTCGTTCCACATCTACGACGACTCCGATCAGCTCGCCGTCCTCAAGCAGGTTTACAAGAAGCTCGGCATCGACGAAAAAGCGACGCCGCCGCGCGGCATTCTGTCCCGCATCAGTCACGCCAAAAATCAGAAGCTGGCGCCCGAAGACATCTACCGTGTCTCTGCGGCGCCCGACGCAGCCCGGCTCGCGGTGTTGTATGAGCACTACCAGCTCGCTTTGCAGGCCGCCAACGCGCTCGACTTCGACGACCTGCTTCTCGAGGCCGTGCGCCTGCTCCGCCACGACGAACAGGTGCGCGAACTCTGGAACCGCCGCATCGAGTTCCTGATGATCGACGAGTACCAGGACACCAACCGCCCGCAGTACGAACTCATGCGGCTGCTCGCCCAGCGCCACTCCAACGTGGCCGTCGTCGGCGACGAGGACCAGTCGATCTACGGCTGGCGGGGCGCCGACATCCGCAACATCCTCGATTTTGAGCGCGACTTCCCCAACGCCGCTGTCATCCGGCTCGAACAGAACTACCGCTCCACGAAAACGATCCTTGAGGCCGCCTCCCGAGTGGTGGAAAAGAACACTGCGCGCAAGGGCAAAACCCTCTGGACCGACGGCCCCGCGGGCGACCCCATCTGTTACTTCGAAGCCGAAGACGGCGAGCAGGAGGCCCTGTTCATCGCCGAAACCATCCGCAAGATGCTCGCCTCCGATCCGCGGACGCACGCCGCCGTGCTCTACCGAACCAATTTCCAGTCGCGCCAGATCGAGGAGGCGCTGCGCCGGTACTCTCTTCCCTACAAGGTGGTGGGCGGGCTTTCTTTCTACCAGCGCGCCGAAATCAAGGACGTCCTGGCCTATCTCCACCTGCTGCTGAACCCGCGCGACAATGTCTCTCTGCTCCGCGTGCTGAACGTCCCTGCCCGGGGCATCGGCAAGACCACAGCCGAACAGCTCGACGCCATCGCCGCGCGGGAATCCTGCACCCTGTGGGAGGCCATCGGGCACGTTTTGGAGCGGCACGAACTCGGCGCCCGCGCCGAAGCCGCCCTGTCCTCCTTTCAGCGCCTGATCCAGGAGTTGCGTGAAGCGGCCGCGCGGCTGCCGGCACAGGAACTGATCCTGCTTGTGCTCGACCGCACCGGATATACGCGGATGCTGGAAGCCGAAGGCACGCCTGAATCCGAGTCCCGGCTCGGCAACCTCGAGGAACTGGTCTCGGCTGCCGCTGACGCCGCCGAGCGCGGCGATTCGCTCCAGGACTTCCTCGACACCGCGGCTCTGCGCTCCGACGCCGACGACGTCGATACTGAGGCGCAGATCTCCCTGCTGACGATGCACAACGCCAAGGGGCTGGAGTTCCCGGTGGTCTTCATCGCCGGCATGGAGGAAGGGCTGTTTCCGCACTCGCGTTCCATCGACAGCGAGTCCATGCTCGAAGAGGAGCGCCGGCTCTTTTACGTGGCCATGACGCGCGCCATGCGCCGTCTGTATCTGACCGGCGCGCGGTGGCGCCGCAAGTACGGCGGCGCGCCGCTGGAGTCCTGCCAGCCCTCGCGCTTCCTGGAAGAGATCCCGGAGCACCTGATCGAAACTCTCCACGAGCCGCGCAATGTGCCGGGCGCGCTGGACCTGTTCGGCGAGCGCGCCATGGTGCGCGAAGCGGTCCGCCGCCACACCTTCACCGGCAAGACGGTAAATTCGATCGATCACATCCAGCAGTTCTTCGCTGATCGCGGCATGCGCGGGCCAGCAGCAGGAGCAACGCCGGCGCCGCCTGCGCCGCCGCGCTCCGCTGCCAAAGCCCCCGCGCCGCCGGCTGCCGCGCCCGCGCCCGCCCGCAAGGCTGCTCCACCCCGCAGCGGCTTCCGCCCCGGCGCCAGAGTCCGCCATCCGAAGTACGGTCGTGGCACCGTGGTCCGCAAAGAAGGCGATGGCGACGACACGAAACTGACCGTGAGTTTCCCAGGCCACGGCCTGAAGGTTCTGATGGCCCGCTTTGCCAAGCTCCAGCAGGACGACTGACTTTTTGTACACTACAGAGGACCCCTGAGCATGAACACGAAGAACGTCACCGACCGGGCCGAGCGCAAGGCCCTCAAGCGCAAGGCGCGCAAGGAAGCCGAGGCGAAAAGCCCGCTGCAGCCGCGCGACTACGAACGCGGATCGAAGAAGAAGAAGGTGAAGCGGATGGCCAAGGGCCAGCGCAAGCGCTAGCGCGCCGCAAGGGGGCGGCGCGCGCCATCACGCCGCGCCGCCGCGCAAGCCCGCCGTGGAAAGGGCCGCTCGGGTGAAATCTCTTTTCCGCACGAAGAGCATCCCGGAACTCATCGCCGCCGCCGAGGCGCCCGACAAGAGGCTTGCACGCACGCTCGGGCCCTGGTCTCTGATGGCGCTTGGCATCGGCGCCGTCATCGGCTCCGGCATCTTCATCCTCACCGGCACCGCCGCGGCGGGCGAAGTGCGCACGTATGAGTCTCTGCTCCACGTGCCGCTTCTCGACCTGCTGATGCAGGGCGGCAATTCGAGCTTTACGTTCGGCCGGCCGGGCGCAGGTCCGGGCGTGGCGCTCTCTTTCCTGCTGACGGCCATCGTCTGCGGCTTTGCCGCTCTCTGTTACGCCGAGATGGCGTGCGCCATTCCCGTGGCAGGCTCAGCTTACACTTACGCTTACGCCACCATGGGCGAGTTCACCGCCTGGATGATCGGCTGGAATCTGGTGCTCGAATACGCTGTCTCGAATATGGCGGTCGCCGTCGGCTTCTCCGCCCACGTCACGCACATGATCGAGGGGGTCCTTGGCATCCCCTTGCCCCGCGAGCTGACCACGCCTGCTATTCAGGGGGGGCAGTTCACAGGCGCATGGTTCAATCTGCCAGGCTTTCTCGTGGTGATGGGACTCACCTGGCTGCTGGTGTACGGGATCAAGGAGAGCGCACGCGCCAACGACATCATGGTGCTCGTCAAGATCGCCGCGATTCTTGTCTTCATTCTCGGCGCCGCGCGGGCCATTGATCCGGGCAACTACCGCCCGTTCATGCCCAACGGCTTCACCGGCGTGCTCACGGGCGCGGCGATCGTCTTCTTCACTTACATCGGATTCGATTCCGTCTCCACCGCCGCCGAGGAGTGCAAGAACCCGCAGCGCGACCTGCCCATCGGCATCATCGGCACGCTGATCGCCTGCGGCGTGCTCTACATCGGCGTAGCCGTGGTTCTCACGGGCATCGCCCATTGGAGCACGCTGAACAACGCCGCACCCATCGTCGGCGCGCTGAAGAAACTCGGGATGAACACGCTGTGGAAGTGGATCGACATCGGCGCTCTCGGCGGCATGGTGTCGTCGCTGCTCGTGTTTCAGTACGGGCAGGCGCGCGTCTGGTTCGCCATGTCGCGCGACGGGCTGCTGCCGAAGCTCTTCTCGCGCATCCACCCGGTGCACCGCACGCCGCATGTCTCCACTTGGATCGCAGGCTTCGCAGTCGCCATTCCCTCGGGAGTCTGGGACGTGGGGACCTTCGCGGACCTGTCCTCCATCGGGACGCTGTTCGCCTTCTTCGTGGTCTCGGCGGGCGTATTGATTCTGCGGCGCATCCGCCCGGCGCGCCAGGGCGCGTTCCGGGTGCCCTTCGGCCCGGTGTTCCCGATACTGTCAATGCTCGCCTGCCTCGTACTGATGATGGCCCTGCCTCTGGAGACGTGGGTGCGCTTCGTCGGCTGGTCCATTGTGGGCCTGGTGATTTACTTCGCCTTTGGGAGGAAGCACAGTGCGCTGGCAGGCTAGCCTGTTTCTGCTCGCGATCCTGCCGCTCGCCCAGGCGCAGCAGCAGGGCGGCGCCCAGAGGCATGGCCACGGGCAGGGTCACGGCATGGCGCGCATGCGCGAAGAGCCGGGCCGCGCCGCCTGGCAGAAGCCCGACGAGGTCATGGCCGCTCTGGCAATCCACGGCCGCGAAACCGTCGCCGACATCGGCGCCGGCACGGGCTACTTCACCCGCCGCTTCGCTGCCCGAGCCGCCACCGTCTACGCTGTCGACGCCGCCCCCCGCCTGCTCGAACGGATCGCCGCTCTGCAACTGCCAAATGTCCGCACGGTTCCGGCCGCTGCGGACGACCCGAAGCTTCCTGCGAAAAGCACGGACACAATCTTCTTCTGCAACGTGCTCCACCATATCGACGGCCGCCCCGCTTACTACGGAAAGCTCCTGGCCGCCCTCCGCCCGGGCGGCCGCATCGTCGTCATTGACTTTCACAAGCGCGTCTTGCCGGTCGGGCCGCCGCCTTCGATGAAGCTCTCCGAGGAAGAGGTGGAACGGGAGTTCGAACAGGCGGGTTTCCGCCTCGCCCGCAGGCACGGCTTTCTCGAATACCAGTATTTCCTCGAGTTTCGACCTCGTTGAGCTGTAATGCCGGACTCGTTCGAGTGGTTCCTCTTCTGGCTCTGGCTCCCCGCTGCGCTCCTGTTCCTGCTGCTGGTGGCAGCCGCATGGCTCGCCCCGCGGCTGGTTCGCCTTCGTGTGCAGGCCGCTTGGCGCCGGCGGACGCCGCCTGTGCGGCCGAGACTCCGGCGCCTGTTCTGCGCGGGGCTCACGGTCCTGGCGGCGTCCCTTCTGCTTGTCCTGAGCGCCGGCGAGACGCGGGCAGTGCAACTGGCCTCGGTGGCCGCTGGAGGCGTCACCGCCTGGCTGTTGGCGGACTTCGCCTGGCGCTCCGTGAGGGACGGCGCGCAGCGCCGCGCCGGGCTGGCGCGCGAGTGGGCCGCACGCGCGTCCGAGGCCCGCTCGAGACTGGCCGCGGCCGCCGATGAGGCCCTGTTGGCCGGAACCGCTTGCCGTGTCCTTTGTGAAACTCTGGGCTGCACGCGCGCGGCTTTGTTCCTGGCCGTGGACGAAGAGTTCAAAGCCTGCGGCGTTTTCCCCCCGGACTTGAGCGCCGGCGAGGCCTGGCCCGCCACCAGCATCCTCGTGCGGGAACTGTCCCGCCTGCCCGAGGGCGCGCCTCTCGTCCTGGCCGATCCACGCGCTGGCGGGGCTTTGCCTTGGACGCGCAGCCCGGCAGCCGCGCTGGAACAGGGTCGCATCGAATCCTCCGGCGCGGCGGCGGCCCTGCCGGTGTTCCGCGGCCTACGGCTCGAAGGATTCTTCCTCGTTGGGCCTCTCGCGGACGCAGGGGCGTTCGCCCCGCATCACTTCGCCTTTCTGGAAGAGTATGCCGGCGCCGTGGCTGTCTTACGCGAGTCGCTCCCGCACACCAGCCGCGCGGCGCAGGAGGCCGCCGCCGAAGCGCGCCAGGAGGCGCGCCGCGCCGTCGTCCGGCTGGCGCTGGACGCTATCGAGCCGCCTGAGGAGATCGCACTGCCGGACCTCGATTGCGCTGGCTTCGCGTCCAATGAAGACGAGTGCCGCGTGTTTCTGGACGTGATCCCGTTGCCGGGCCGCGCTGCCGCCTTCGCGGCCGTGGAATTCGATTCCGGCTACGAGGATGCCGCCATCCGCATGGTGCAGCTGCATGCTCTGCTGCGCACCCGCGCACGCGCCTATCACGAGGATCTGGCGGAGCTGGCCGAGTCCACCCGCCGCGCCATGCACGCTCCCGGAGTGGACTGGCCCGCGGCGCGCATCTTTCTCGCCCGCTACCGCTCCGGCACGCGGCGCCTGCAGTACATCAACGCGGGCTTCCTTGCACCCTTCCTGTTCCGGCGCACGGCTCTGGGCGCGGAGGTGCTGCGGCTGCGGCACACTGGACCGCCGTTCGAGGCACGCAGCGGCTTGCGCTGCGAGGAGGCGGAAATCGAGCTCGCGCCTGGGGATCTCCTGCTGGCGGTCTCCTCTGCCGTGCCAGCCGCCCAGAACACCGCCGGCGAGGCTTGGAGCGAAGTCCGCCTCATCGAGACGATGATCGGCTGGCAGCCCGGATCGGCAAAGTCGCTGCTCGATCAGGCGGCCGAATCCTGGCGGCGGCACCTTGGGGCGGAGGCCAAGCGCCCGCCGCACCTGTTCCTGCTATTGCGCCCGAAAGCCTGACCCCGCTCAGCTCTTTCCGAGCACCGCGCGCTCTATCACCGCCTTCATCTTCAGCACCGCCGCCAGCTCGGCATCGAAGATCTGCTGCGGCGTGGCGCCCTCAGGGGGCCGCGCGCCGCTCTCGATGCCCCAGAAGCCGTGGAAGCCGCCGGCCATGCACATCTTCAGTTTTTTCTCGAGATCCCAGCCCGGAATGTCCTTCACGCTGATGCCGCGCGCCCAGGCGAGTGTCATCTGGATCGCCTGGTAGTGATCGTCGCCCTTGTTCCAGTTGCCCAGATCCACCAGCAGCCCGAACTGCGGATCGTTCACCTCCTTCATCAGCCGCGCGAGCACGTCCGGGTCCGACGAGGCTCCGCCATGGTTCTCGCGCCCGTTTGGGCGCCGCATGGGCGCCGTAGGGGGTGCCGTAAGGGTGCCGTTGGTGTGCCGTTGGTGTGCCG
>DYJN01000162.1 GCA_020723085.1 Arcobacter sp. | reverse complement strand
CTATTCGACCTCCATCCCGCACTGTGGTTCTCTGTTTGAAACTGCTCATCATAACCGTTTCTGCCATGGCCTGCTCTCCTGTGCAGTCTTGCCAAGATCTACTATCATTATACCATGCGTTCCGGCATGTGTTTCAGCGGACGAAACTTTGATGTCGAGGTGATGTGATGAAAAAACTGGCGCTTGCATCGATTTTAGAGGATTTGGTCGCCCACATTGATGACCTGCAGCACTGGCAGATCACCGATCCTGCGCATTCCCAGTGCGGCGGCTTGATTCACCCGGATTACGGCATCGCCGACGCGATCTACGCCGCGCACTTTGTGGTGGGATGCGCGTATCTGGCGCTGGGAACGGGCGACGAATCCCGTCTGGATCGCGCCGCGCAGGCTGCCGATTTTATGCTGCGGGCGCAAAGACCGAGTGGCAACATCGACTTGCTCTCCGTCAACTACGATTCCGCGCCGGATACCGGTTTTGTGGTGCAGCAGCTTTGCGCCGTGCTGGAGTTGGCGCGTGCGCGTGGTGTAGATAGCCCGGCGTGGGTTATGTTATTGGACAAGCTGGAGCAGTTCGTGCGCCGCGCCGTCGCCGGGATGCTGACCGGCGGTTTTCACACGCCCAACCACCGCTGGGTGATCGCGGCGGCGCTGGTGCAGGCGCACGCGCTTTTCCCCGACCTGGATGTGGCGGCGACGGTGGACGCCTATCTCGCCGAGGGCATCGACGTGGACGCGGAAGGGCTGTTCATCGAGCGCAGCATCGGCGTCTACGATGCGGTGAACGACCGCTCGTGGCTGCTCATCGCCGAACGCCGCGACTGCCCGGAGGCGCTGGATGCCGTCGCGCGCAACCTCGATCTCGACCTGCGTTTTCTCCACGCCGACGGAACCACCGAAACGGGCCTTTCGCGCCGCCAGGACTACGGCACGCGCACCGTCCCGCTCGGCCTGGCGCACTGTTACCTGCTCTACAACGCGCTGCGGCCCAATCCGGTCTACGTGCGGGTTGCGCAGATGCTTTGGGAGAAGAGCGACGCGCCGGCAGGGCATCTCCTGTGGCTGGCGTATCCGCTGCTCAAGTACGGGGATCCGGCTCCCACGGACGCCAAGCTGCCCGACGATTTCGCGCTCTTTCTGCCGCTGAACGGCATCTGGCGCGCGCGGCGCGGTTTGCTGAGCGCGTCCGCATTTCGCAATACCACGCGGCTCTTCTCGCTCGTCTACGGGAAGGCGGAACTGAGCTGCGTCAAGATCAGCCAGACGTACTTCGGCCATAACACCGGGCGCTTCATCGGCGACGACATGGCTGTAACCGATGGCGGCGTCATTCTCCGCTCCGAAGGATACGGCAATCCGCGCCGCCCCGGCTACGAGCTGCCGCTGGGCCGGCCCGTTCCCCCGGAGCGGTGGACGGAGATGCTTGAAGAACGTGCTCTGCGCCGTATGCCCCCGCCGCTGTCCACACTGGATATTCGTGAAGTTGATGGCGGTTTCGATCTGCACTACCAAACCCTCGACGGATTGGACGGCGTCGCAGCGCAGGTGGCCTTTGACTTCCCACCCGGCGGTGTGTGGGAGACGGATGACACGGCTACCCGTCCTCAGGCGGGACAGGTGTTGTTCTTAAAGCAAGGTTATGGTATGATGCGGTATGGACATGACGTGATTCGCATCGGGCCGGGCGCCCACGCGCACGGGATGTGGGCTATGCGCGACGCCGAACTCGCCCCCGATCACGTGCGCGTCCTGCTCACTTTCTTGACGCCGGTG
>DYJN01000088.1 GCA_020723085.1 Arcobacter sp. | reverse complement strand
GAGCCACGAGGATGCCGACGCCAGCACCACGCCTCCGAGGATGCGCGCGTGCATGTTGCCCAGGACCTCTTCCAGCGTGAACAGAACGCCGGCGATCGGCGTGTTGAAGGCCGCCGCCAGCGCGGCAGCCGTACCCATCGGGATCAACGCCGAGGTCTCGTGCTCCTTCAGGTTCAGGCGCCGCCCGGCCTCGGAGGCGATGCCCGCGCCGATCTGCACCGACGGTCCTTCGCGCCCGAGCGAGATGCCGCTGCCGAGAGAAACGGAACAGCAGAGAAACTTGCCGAACGTGGTGCGCAGGCTCACCGTGCGCCCGGTGAACAGCGCGGCCTTCGTCTGCGGGATGCCGCTGCCGCGCGCGTCCGGGAACAGACGGTACAGCAGCAGCCCGGACACGAGCGCGCCCGCGGCGGGAAAGACGATGCGCATCCACGCCGGACTCTCGGCCGTGTACAGGCGTGCGCCCACCAGCTCGGTAGTCCAGATGAAGGCGGTGATCACCAGGCTGGTGGCGACGCCCACGAGAATCGCCAATGGCGCCTCGCGGTTCTTGCGCAGAAATTGGGCCCAGTCCGCGGCCTTGGCGGAGGGATTCATCGACACTCTTTTCAGTGTAGGCGCCGGCGATGACCCGGCGCGGCGCTACGGCGTCTGCGCGCCGCGAATCCGGCGCAGCTCGGGCAGCACGTCTCCGATCGGCACGGGTTCGGAGCCGGACCTGCCAAGGCTGAAATAGAGCTTGCGGTAGAGCGGGAACAGGCGCTCGTAGACGGCGGCTTGCTCCGGATCCGGCTCCACCGTGCGGTAGGACGGGCAGAGCCGCTGCTGCGCTTCTTCGATGGTGCGGAACGTGCCTGCGGCAAGGAAAGCGAAGATCGCCGAGCCGAGGCTCGTCACCTCCTGAGCGGGCACCAGCACGGGCTTGTTGAACACGTTGGCGTAGACGCGGTTCAGCACTTCGTTCTTCTGCGGGACGCCGCCGCCGTTGATGACGCGGTGGATGGGCACGCCGTATTCCGCCATGCGTTCCAGGATGATGCGCGTGTGGAAGGCGGTGCCCTCGATGGCGGCGAACAGTTCGTCGGCGGCCGTGGAGGTGAGCGTCCATCCCAAGGTCACGCCGCCAAGCTCGGCATTGACGAGAACGGTGCGGTCGCCGTTGTCCCAGCTCATGCGCAGCAAGCCTGTGGAGCCGGCTCTGTACCTGTCCAGCCCCTGCGACAGCTCCGCCACCGTGGCGCCGGCGCGGCGGGCGATGGCTTCAAAGATGTCGCCGACGGCGGACAGTCCTGCTTCGATGCCGAAGAAATCCGGGTGGATCGATCCTTTGACGACGCCGCAGACGCCGGGGATCAAGCCCACCTGTTTCGCGATGGCCATCATGCAGGTGGAGGTGCCGACGACGTTGACCACGTCGCCTTCGCGGATGCCGGCGCCGATGGCGTCCCAGTGTGCATCGAAGGCGCCCACGGGGATGGGGATGCCCGCGCGCAGCCCGAGCTTCGCCGCCCACTCTCCGCAGAGCCTGCCTGCCAGCTTGTCCGACGTCTCATAGCGCCCGCGCAGCTTCGCGCGCACGCCAGCCAGCAGCGGATCGACGCCCGCGAGGAACTCCTCCGGCGGCAAGCCGCCGAGCGCCGCGTTCCACATCCACTTGTGGCCCATGGCGCACACGGAGCGGGGCAGTTCGTCGAGCGCGCGGATGCCGCACAGCACGGCGGCGACGGTATCGCAATGCTCGATGGCGGTGGCGAAGCGGGGGCGTTTCTCCGGGTTGTTCCGCAGCCAGTGGAGCAGCTTCGAGAAGCCCCACTCGGATGAGTAGACGCCGCCGCACCACTCGATCGCTTCAAGCTCCTGCCCGTGCGCCTTTGCGGTGATCTCGGCGGCTTCCCCTTTTGCGCGGTGGTCGCACCAGAGGTAGTAGTCGTCGAGCGGCTCGAGCTGTTCGTCGAGCACGAGGACGGTGGAGCCGGTGGTGTCGAGCGCGATGGCTTCCACGCGGTCGCCCGCGACTCCTGCGGACTGAAGCGCGGCGCGCGTGGCGGTGACGAGCGCCTGCATGTGGTCGGCGTGGCTCTGAGTGGCGTGGTCGGGATCCTCGCGCCTGCGGTGCACCGGATACTCGGCTACCGCGGCGCCGATCCTGCCCTTGTCGCTGTCAAACACGGAAACCCGCACGCTTTGCGTGCCGAAATCGACGCCGGCAACAACGGCCATGATTGGGCGAACCTCCTCGGACATGCCATGATATCGCATACACTCGGTAGAGAGGTGATGCGAGTCCGATGCTGATTCCCGATCTGCGAGCCGAAGTTCTGGAGGCGAACCTGGAGATTGTCCGCCGCGGGCTGGTGCTGTACACATTCGGCAATGCGAGCGGCTATGATGCGCGCGAAGGGCTGGTGGCCATCAAGCCGAGCGGCGTGCCGTTCGAGAGGCTGCGGCCCGAGGACATGGTGGTGACAGACCTCTCCGGCAAGATCGTGGAAGGCACGCTGCGTCCGTCGTCGGATCTCGACACGCATCTGGAAATCTACCGCTACTTCCGCGGCGTGCACGGCGTGGTGCACACGCACTCGACGCATGCGACGGCGTTCGCGCAGGCGGGGCGCGAGATCCCCTGCCTGGGTACGACGCACGCGGACTATTTCCACGGTCCGGTGCCCGTGACCGCGCCGCTGGCCGAAGCCGAGATCCGGTCGGAGTACGAGCTCAATACGGGACGCGCGATCGTGCGGCGGTTCCGGGATCTGGATCCCCTGTCCCATCCCGGCGTCCTGGTGGCCTCGCACGGACCGTTCGCCTGGGGCAGGAACCCGTCGCAGGCGGCGATGCACGCGGTGCTAATGGAAGAGATCGCGCGGATCGCGTCGCTGACACTGGCGCTGAAGCCTGACGCGGCGCCGCTTCCGCAGGCGCTGCATGACGAGCATTTCCTGCGCAAACACGGACCGCAGGCGCGCTACGGCCAGGGTTGAAACAGAACTACCAGAAAATGATCTGTAGCAGCAGGAACACGCCGCCAACGGCGCAGGCCCAGAAGATGGGCCTGTGCCAGAGCGGCATGTCGCGCTCGTGCGGCACGTCCGTGCAGCCGTAAACGAGGCCGCGCAGCGCGCTCTCGGGCAGCGGCTTTGTGGCGTAGCTGACGGCGATGGTCACCACCACGCAGATGATCCAGCACCACAGCGCGCGGTACATGTTCTCGGCCATGTCCTTGGCGTGCGGCGACAGGGCGATGTAGCGCAGGGCCGAGGGGTCGAGCTTCACCCAGGCCCACATGGCCACCGACGAAAGCGTGCCCGCCAGCAGCCCCCAGAAGCCGCCCGCCGGCGTGGCGCGCTTCCACAGCATGCCGAGCAGCACGGTGCCGAACAGCGGGGCGATGAAGAAGCTGAACAGCGCCTGAACGTAGTCCATGATGGACTTGAACTGCATCACCAGATAGGCGGTGCCGATCGAGATGAGCACCCCGAGCACGGTGCACCAGCGGCCCATGGAGACGTAGTGGGCGTCGGGAGCTTCCTTGCGGAAGAAGGCGCGGTAGATATCGTAGGTCCACACGGTGGCGAAGGCGCTGACGTTGCCCGCCATGCCGCTCATGAAGCCGGCGATGAGCGCCGTGACGCCGAGACCCAGCAAGCCCGGACCGGCGTAGCGGGCCAGCATCAGCGGCAGGACTTCGTTGTAACTGTGGCCCCCGCCGGCGACGGCGATGTCCTCCGGAACGAGCTTGAAAGGCAGGATGGCGAGGGCCAGCAGGCCCGGCAGGATGACGATGAACGGCACCATCATCTTGAAGGCTGCACCGATGATGGGGGCCATTTTCGCCGCTCGCAGATCCTTTGCCGCAAGCACGCGCTGCACGACGAGGAAGTCCGTGGTCCAGTAGCCGAAGCTGATCACCCAGCCGAGTCCGAGCACGATGCCGGTCCAGTGGATGCCCATGGGGTTATCGGTGAAGCTGCCCATGGTGGACCAGAGGTGCGTGAAGTCCTGACCGGCGAAGTTGGCCTGGATCTTTGCCACCATGCCGTCCCAGCCGCCGGCTTCGATCAGCCCGATGATGGGGATCACGAGAGCGCCCGCCCAGATCAGGATGAATTGCAGCACCTCGTTGAAGATGGCCGAGCGCAGTCCGCCGAGCGCCACGTAGATGGCCACCGTGAGCGAGCTGACCCAGATGGAGAAGTTGATGTCCCAGCCCAGCACGACCTTCATCACCAGCGCCATCGAGTACATGTTGATGCCGCTCATCAGCACGGTCATGAAACCGAATGTAATAGCGGACAGGGCGCGCGACGGCTCGCCGAAACGGAGCTGGAGATAGCCGGGCACGGAGTGCGTCTTCGAGATGTAGTAGAAGGGCATCATCACCACGCCGAGGAAGAGCATGGCGGGGATGGCGCCGATCCAATACCAGTGCGTGGCGAGGATGCCGTACTGATAGGCGGCGGCAGCCCAGCCCATCAGTTCCAGCGAGCCGAGATTGGCGGCGAGGAAGCTGAGCCCTGCGATCCACGCCGTCATTTCGCGTCCGGCGAGGAAGAAGTCCTCGCCGGTGCCGGAACGCCCTTTCAGGTAGAAGCCGATGCCGAGCACCATTGCGAAATAGACGACGATGATGGCGATGTCAATGCCGCCAAGGCTGATGAGTCTGCTGGCTGCCTGTTGCATGGCTGACTCAAGATCGTATCGTATGCGCGTACATCCGCGCCAGTGGCGGGTTTCCTACCTGGCTGGGGCGAGGAACCCGCGGACGGCGGCGGCGATGCGCGCGTCCTCGCACCGGGTCGCGAGGTGGCCGCAATTGGATTTCAGGCGGAGCACGCCGAAGCCCGCGACAGAGGCCATCTCCAGCGCCGGGCGCGGGTTGACCATGTGGTCCTGTTCGGCGGCGACGACGAGCACCCGCGCCTGTACGGCGGCGCCGGCCTTCTCGTACGAGCCGCCGAAGCGGCGCGTCACGTCGTGGCCGAGCATGGCGCGGAGCTGCGCGGCATAATCGCGGGGATCCACGCCTTTGCGGGCGTCCTCGGCGAGCTGTTGGAGAAACGAGGGCATCTCCGTGCCCCGGCGGTTGTCGTGGATCCACCCGGGAGAGGTCAAGGCGAATTCGTGCATCATGCGCACAGCAGGCATGATGCGGTGCGGATCGGCGCCCGAGCCGAGCAGCGTCTCGATGGCGGCGAGTTCGGCGCTCCAGAGCAGGATGTCGGACGGGCTCAGCCGCGGCGAGCCGACGATGGGGACGGCGAGCCGGACCATGTCGGCGTGCGACGTGATCCACTCAAACGTCTGCATGCCCCCCATGGAGATGCCCATCACGGCGTGAAGGCGGCGGATGCCCAGGACTTCCGTGACGAGGCGGCGCTCGGCTTCCACCATGTCGGCGATGGAGAGCCGGTCCAGCGCGGCGCCAGTGTTCGACGGCGAGCAGCTCACGCCGTTGCCGGGCGCGTCCACCGTGATCACAAAATAGCGCGACGGATCGGCCAGCCTCTGTGCGCCGACGAGTCCCTCGAGCTGCGCGCTCGTGCCGGTGAACCACGTCGGGATCAGGAGCGCGTTCGATTTGTCCGCGTTCAGCGTTCCGTAGGTGCGATAGCCGAGCTTGCAGGAGGCGATCTCCTGCCCGCTGGAGAGCCGGAAGTTGCGGAGTTCGGCAAACTGAAGCGGCGCCTGAGCCAGCAGGGGCGCCGCAGCGGCGAGAAACAGCCAAAGCTTCATGCAGCCGAGATTACTACAGCCGGACCCGCAGGTGAGCCGGCGAGACGGGTGAAGCCACGAGGCGGGGCAGGACTTTTCCAGGGGGAATCCACGGCTCGGCCTCGGGAGTGAACGGCTCTGCGGGCGAGCGGACGGTGAGGCCAAGAGCGGCGCCCGTCAACAGAAGCCCGACGCCAATGAGGAACATGCCGGCGACGTGCCATCGATCCGCGCGCGCCAGCATTTCGAACGGGAGCGAGCCGCCGCGGGGTTGCTGCCCGACGCGCGGCGCCGCGGGCGCCAGAGCGCCGGGGCTGGAGAGGTTCGCAGCCGCCAGCAGCCAGCGGTTTGAGGCGGGCAGCAACACCCGGGCCGTCACCACGGGCAGGTGCGCGCGCAGCGGCACGACAAGGGCGGCGGGCAGCGCGTGGTGAGGCATCTCCATCAGGCAGCCGGCGTCCTGTGCACAGGCGCGGGGCTGAGGCTCGAAGAACTCAAGCCGCGCCGGCGCAGCCGTGACGAGCGGTTCCGGGCCGTAGCGCTGGGTGAGAACCGTGCCTGACAGCATCTGCGGCATTGAAGCCAGGAGCATGAAATTCAGTGTCAGCTTTGCGACGTTGGTGCCACGGCGGGACACGGACCGCAGACTCCCCGGCAGCCGCCCGGGAGCGGGTCGAAGGGTGGACTGTGACACGGGGTGGAACCTCCGGATCCTTCGACCGGCGCCTGTTGAATTTTGCGCTTTCACAGGGAGAGTGGGAGGACGGGGCGGAATTTCTCACGCCGAGTTCTAGTACCGCTAGAACCGGGAGGGCATGCGCGGCGCTCGCTCGTGCCGGAGCTCCACCTGTGCGCCACTGAGGCAGCCTGACATCAAAAAGGCGGCGCGTGCTCGCCACGCAGCCCGCAGTTGAGATAAACTGGCAGATAGCTGAACCGTGGGCGGCTAGCTCAGTTGGGAGAGCACCGCGTTCGCAACGCGGGGGTCGTGGGTTCGAGTCCCATGCCGTCCACCAGCTTTTCACCTGTCCTTTTCCCTCCCAGGGGCAACGGCGGATTCCCGGTTCCTTGCCGGCACTCCCATAGGCATGATTGGGCTGCAAAGTCCTCTTTCTCGGGTCAATCTCCCCTGGATTGCCCTACCAAACTGGAAACGGGACCGCGTGGCGCCTCCGGCTTGCTCGATTCCGGCAACCTCGGCTGCCCGAGAACAGCTGCGGTGAATCATCTTGCGGTACATGCAACGGCGGCAGGAAGTGACGACAGCGCGGTTATGGAACGGGCAGGAGAGTTCCGCGAGGCTGTGATCGGGGCGACGCTCCCGGGCGGCACACCTCGGGCTGCGCTGCTTGCGAATGACCGACGAGGGCGATTTTCCGGATGTCCGGGGGAATTCTCGACCGGAGTCTTGGAAGAATTTACAGTCAGCGCCGGTGAATGGAAGCGGCGGGCGCTGAGTGCGGAAACGAGTGGGGAACCGGGATCAGCCTTTTTGGGGGAGAGGCGGCGCGGGGATCGGCTGAAGCTAGTCCCGGAACAGGTGGAACTCGAACTGCCGGGGATCCAGCCCGCGGTTCTGCAGCTGCGTGATGCAGGCGAGGACATCGCGGCCGATAGCTTCGATGCGCTTCAGGGGCATCGTCTGCGGCGTGTAGACTTCGTAAGCCACCCACCAGCCAGTCAACTGGCTGCGTTCTTCCAGCGTCAATCGTTCCGGGGCGCGCCCGATCACCTTGGCCGTATCCATCGCTCCAAATATTAGCGCATCGAGGGGAGCTGTTGGACGACTGCCTCCAGACCCCGTTTCCGGTAGAGCTCGGCCAGCCGCATCATCTCGCCGGAAACCGGCAGCGCGTTGCGCAGTCCCGGCAGCGTCCAGGCGGCAGCGCCCGGAACCCAGACGCCGCCGTCTTCGAACTCGACCAGCGCCGGATAGACGGTCAGAGCTTCCAGCGGACGGGCGAAGCGAACCCGCGTCCCGGAACTCACAGTCCCGCGCTGGCCGGGCGGCAGATGAATCTCGGACGGCAGCGTCCCGGCTGGCAGCAGCCGGCCCGCCCCATCCGGCGCCAGCCAGCCGAGTTCGACAAACCGCACGGCGCGGCGGCCGCGGTTGGCGATCTCGACGCGGGGTGCGCGAACCTCGGCGCCGGCCAATCGCGCGTCTCCTGCGAGCACCTCGACCGGTGCATCGGGCAACCGCAACGCCGCCAGTTCGACCAAGCGGCCTGGTTGCACCGCCGTCGCCGGAGCGGCGCCACGGACGACCTGCACCGGCATCATCGCGCCAGCCGAGCTGCGGGACAGCACGTCGAGCAGCCTTGCCCGGAGAGCCTCCGCGCCGCCGCTGTCCAGCAGGCGGGCGAGCATCTGCCGGTCCCGTTGCGCCTCCATTTCCCAGGCCAGCATGATGCGCCGGGCGTTCATCCGGTTCGGGCCGAAAAACGTGAGGTCGTCGAACAGCACGCCATCCAATGCCACTTCGGCCTGCACCGCCGGCTGCGGCGCCAGCGGGCGCATCAGCCGCATGTCGATTCTGACGGAGAACTCCTCGCGCGGGGCCACGTCCAGGCCCGGCCGGGTCACGGCGCCGCGGCCGCCCGGAGCCACCTCCTGAGCCACCACCAGCAGGGAGACGGCCCGGATCCGCCGCGGGGAGACATTCCGCAACAGGAGGGAAGCGTGCAGATCCACGAGCACCGCCCCGCCGCGCGGCGTTGCCGAGGAATTGCCCCAGTCGGCGCTGACCACCTCGATGGGGCCGCTCCGCGGCACGACGGCGCGGAACGGCGCAGGCTGCGCCCAGACTAGGGCGGACGCCGCCCACCATGCCAAGGCAAGCCTCTTACTCCGGCGCCACATCATAGATCGTCACCTGACCGGTTTCCTCGTCCACGAACGGGGCTCGTACGCTGCCGTCCCAGCTTACCGCTGCGGCCACCGGCGCCCGGCCTGCGCCAACAACGGCCTCATTCTGCCCGCCCCACTGCACCGACAAGCCTTCCGCCGTCGGCTGAAGAGCTACCTGCCCGTCCATGCCGGCAGCGGGCGGCGCCGCCCCGGGGCGGCGCAGCATCCAGCCCACAACCGCCACCAGGGCCAGAGCCACGGTCACCACAGCCAGCGCGCGCCAGTCCGTCCGGCGGGGCTCCTCCAGCCGGGAGCTGCGCCGGACCGCCTCTCCCGCGGCGAGACCAAGGCGGATGTTGGCGCACATTTCGGCTTCCAGCGCCGGCCAATTCAGGTTCGCCGGTTCCACGGCGGCATCGCGCAATCCCGCCACCGCCATGCGGATGGCTTCCACCTCGCGCCTGCACAATTCGCACCGCAGCACATGCCACCACAGGGGCAGGCGTTGCCAGAGCGGCAGGTCGCCGCCCGCGTAGAGCGCCAGATCCGGTTCCTGAGGATGCCTGGTCATCGCTGCCGCTTCTCCCAAAACCGGCGGAACTTCACCCGCGCATTCGCGATGTGCGAACGCACGGTCGCCTTGCCGCACCGCAAATGCCGGGCCACCTCCTCGGCAGGCAGTTCCTCCAGATCGCGCAAGATCAGGGCCGCCCTTTCCCTTGGCGTCAGCAGGCTTAGCCCTTCCTCCAGCAGGTCCGCCCTCTCGGCGCGTAGCAGGCGGTCCTCCGGGCTTTCGTCATCCGGCGCCGGAAACGGTCCCGTGAGCGCTTCCAAGCCGGATTCTGCACGCCGGTTGCGGCGCCGCAGGTGATCGAGTGCGGTGTTGGTGGCGATGCGCGAGAGCCAGTGGGCCGCTTTCCCGCTGTCGCGAAGCTGTTGCTGGCGCTGCAAGGCCTTGATGAAGACCTCCTGCGTCAGATCCTGCGCGTCGGCTGCATTGCCCACCAGCCGGTAAATCAGCAGGTAGATCCGCTTGAGGTGGGTCTGGACAAACTCTTCCTGCCCGGCCTGCCAGAGCTGGCCCGCCTCGTCCGCCCGTGGCCTGCCTGCTTCAGACACGGCGGCCTGCTCCTGCGCCTGCCGAGAGGTTCCCTCCCGAGCTGTCTGCCGGCACTGCATTCCTGTTTTTCATGACGCTGAACGGGTGCCCGGCGTGCATAACCATGAATCGGCTGTATGCTCAAATTGTAAGGTAGCGGCGGGCCGGAAGGAACCGGATTGCCGCCGTCAAGGCCGCCACGACGCGGCCCCCACTTTCCACGGCGAAAGGAAGACAACCATGCAGTTGACTTCGGCCATGAGCCAGATCGGTACGGAAACCGCCTTTGAAGTCCTCGTCCGCGCCCGGCAGCTGGAAGCGCAGGGCAAGAGCATCATCCACTTGGAAATCGGCGAGCCGGATTTCGACACGCCTTCGCATATCCGCCAGGCAGCCAAGGCTGCGCTCGACGAAGGGTGGACCCACTACGGACCCACGCAAGGACTGTCTGAGCTGCGCGAAGCCATCGCCGGATATGTTTCCTGCACGCGGGCAATCCACGTGGGTCCGGGCAGCGTATGCGTCGTGCCTGGAGGCAAGCCGGTCATCTTTTTCTCCATGCTGGCTTTGCTCGAGCCGGGCGACGAAGTGATCTACCCCAATCCGTCCTTTCCCATCTACGAGTCCATGATCCGGTACTGCGGCGCCACGCCTGTGCCGGTGCCGCTGTTGGAAGAGCGCGGATTCGCCTTCGACCTCGACCTGTTCCGCTCCCGGCTGTCGGACAAAACGAAGATGGTCATCCTGAATTCGCCCGCGAATCCGACTGGGGGAGTCCTGAGCCGTGAAGATCTGAGCACGATCGCCGGCTGGCTCCGAAACCGGGACGTGGTCGTGTTGTCGGATGAGATTTACAGCCGGATTTGCTACGGAGCGGAAGCCGCCTCCATCGCCGCTGAGCCGGGGATGTTGGACAAGACTATCATCCTGGACGGATTTTCCAAGACCTACGCGATGACCGGATGGCGCATCGGCTACGGCGTCTTCCCGCCGTTCCTCGTCGATGCCGTCAACAAGTTGATGGTCAATTCCAACTCCTGCACCGCGTCGTTCACGCAACGAGCCGCCGTCGCCGCCCTGTCGGGCGACCAGACGCCGGTTGACGAAATGGTTTCGGAATTCCGCCGGCGGCGGGACGCGTTTGTGGCAGAACTCAACAGTATGCCCGGCGTGCGCTGTGCGCTTCCAGAGGGCGCGTTTTACGCATTCGCCAATATCGAACAGACGGGCTGGCGTTCGCGCCCGCTCGCCGACGCATTGCTGAATGAGGCGGGAGTGGCGTGCCTGAGCGGGACGGCGTTCGGGCGATATGGAGAGGGTTACTTGCGCTTCAGTTATGCAAATTCGCTCGAGAACCTGCTGGAAGCCGCCCGCAGAATACGCCGGTTCCTGGGGCAGGAGGCAGAGAAGGCTGACATTAAACGACTGCAATGATTTAAATATGCTCTCCAAGCAGACGATTTGTTTATTCTTGGTGCATGGAGATCGCTGCAGCCGTTCTGCTTCGTCGGAATGCAGCCCCGGTGGCGGTCAATTCACTGGGCGCCGGGCTTCTGCGCGCAGAGGAATGGAACAGAGTCCGCACGGAAGCTTCCATCCGGCTCTCGGCCGGCGCACATTCGGCGATTTTTACTGTTCCCAGACTTGGTGATCGCCCCTTTCTGCTCGTCTGGATGACGCCACTCACCGACTGCCATTCCGGCCAAAAGGACAAGCTTCTTTGCGTTGTCTTCGACCCGGAGCGCCGGGTTCACGTGACGGGCAGTCTGCTGCAAAGCATTTACGGGTTGACCCCGGCGGAAGTCCGGCTGGCTCAGCAACTGCTTCTCGGCAGGCGTCCTGCTGAGGCGGCAGAGGCATTGGGCGTCACCATTCACACGGTTCGAGCGTATCTCAAGCGTCTCTACCAGAAAATCGGCGTGAGGACACAGGCGAATCTCGTGCGGAAACTTCTGCAATCCGTTGCTGTAACCGGGCTTTTAAACTGAGCGTCAGAAGCAATTGCGCATAGAACAAAACTGTGGTTTCTTGTTTCTATGAAGCCCCTGACTGTGTCCGGCGCTCATCTGGCAGTTCCGGCCCTGCAGGCGGAGATCCGCCGCGCCGGGGAGTCGCGCTACGGCCACCGCCTGCACGGCGTCTTGCTCGTGTCGCCGGGAATGAGTTGCCGGCAGGCCGCTCTTTTCGCTGCCCGCCGGTGTGCGTCCGCCGCTTCCCGCCAAGCCCGGTAAGCCGTTGCGGCGGGACGGCGAGTACAAGCGATGCGGAACCGCAAACGTGTTTGGC
>DYJN01000087.1 GCA_020723085.1 Arcobacter sp. | reverse complement strand
GCCCTCTGCCCCGGACCCGGCCCTCTGCCGCGGCTCCTGCTCACGCAACCAGGAGCCAGAGGGCGTCCCCCCTTTTGGTGCGCGTCTCTCCGGTTCAGGCACGTCAGCCGGCGGCCAGGCGGCTGCCGCGGCGCGCGCCGATGCAGCTGCGCAGTTCGGCGACGAGCAGATCTTCAGGACAGGGTTTCACGAGGTAACGGTCGACGCCCAGTTGCAGCGCCTTTTGGCGGTGCTTCTCGCCGGCGCGGGAAGTCAGCATCAACAGCGGGACGGACTCGAACTCAGGCCGGCTGCGAAGAGCGGATGCGAGTTCGTATCCGTCCATGCGCGGCATCTCAATGTCCATGATGACGGCGTCGGGAGGCGCCGCGCTGCGGTCGAGGAACTCCAGCGCCTCTATGCCATCTCTGGCTTCGTGGGTCTTCCAGCCGGCGGCGCGCAACAGGTTGGCCACCGAGCGGCGGATCGAGATGGAATCGTCGACGATGAGGACGGTCTCCTCGCGCACGGCGCGGCGGCGGAACGTCCCGGCGGGCGCCGTCAAAGCGGGATCGAGATCCAGCGCCGCAGGGTTCAGAATCAGAACCACCGAGCCGTCGCCCAGGATCGTCGCGCCAGAGAAACGGCGCAGGCGGGCCAGCAGCCCCGATAGCGGCTTGACGACCACCTCACGGGCCTCGATGACCCGGTCGGCAAGCAACGCGAGTTCGTGTTCGCCGTCGCTCACAAACAGCAGCGCCGACCGAGCCGGGCGGGCGTCGGCTGAGGACACGCCCAGCCATTCGCCCAGCAGGCACGCCGGCAGCCATTGGCCGTCGGCTTCGATGCCCAATCGCCCTTTCTGCTCCATCAGCGGCCCATCGAAGACCCGCATCTGGCGAGTCATGGCCGACATGGGGAGCGCGAACCTCTCGCCCCCAGCCTCCAGGATCACCACTCTGTCCACGGCCATCGACACCGGCAGAACGAAAGTGAACGTGGTCCCTGCGCCCGGAGCGGTCTGCACGGAAAGGCGGCCGCGCAGGCTCTCGATTGTGCTGCGGACGATGTCCATGCCGATGCCGCGGCCGGAAATCTCGCTCACCGCTTCCGCGGTCGAGAATCCGGGCTCGAAGATCAGACGGATCAACGTGACGCGGTCGCCGGATGCAGCCTGCTCGGGCGTCAGCCAGCCCAGCTCCACCGCGCGCTGCGCGACCTTCCGGAAGTCGAGCCCTGCGCCGTCGTCGCTGAGCTGAATGGAGACGTGCGCGCCCTGCCGGGACGCGCTCAGGCGGATGAGGCCCGTCTCGGGCTTCCCCGCGGCGATCCGCGCCTGCGGCGCCTCGATCCCGTGATCGATGGCGTTGCGCAGCAGATGCTCGAGCGCGGGCGCCAGCTGCTCGACGACGGTCTTGTCGAACTCCGTCTCCATGCCCGAGGTCTCCAGGCGCGCGGCCTTCCCGGTCTTGGAGGCGGTCACCCGGACCGCGCGGTCGAGCCGGTTGGCGAGGCTCGCCAGCGGCACCATGCGCAGGCGCATCAACTGATCCTGCGCCTCGCCGCTCAGGCCGCGCTGCCGGGCGGCCCAGGTATCGAACTGCGCGCGCATGGACTGCAACTGCGCGCTGAGCGAACTCAGGTCGGCGGTGGCTTCCGCGAGATCGCGGGCGATGAGATTGAGCCGCGTGTACCGGTCGAATTCGAGCACGTCGAATTCCGATGCCGAGGATGTGGCTTCGTGCGCGGCATGCGGGCCGGCGCCCGGAGCCACGCTCTCCTGAGCCTCCGTCAGTTGGTGCGAAATGCGCCGCATGCGGCCCAGGTTCAGCGACAGCTCGTCCAGTTCCCTGCGGAAGGCCTCGATCTGCTGCTCGAAGCCCGAAGCGTTCATAAAGATCTCGCTGAGGATGCGCGCGATGCCGGTCAGGCGCTCCACCGGCACGCGCACGGCCGCCTGCGGTTGCGCGGCCGCCTGCCGCGGCGCCGGCTCTTCGGGACGCGGCCCGGACTGGACCGCCTCGGCCGCCGGCGCGGATGGCGCCGTCCGGGCCGCTGCCGCAGCAGCGATTTCGGCCAGCGCGGCCTGAGCCCGGCCGAGCAGGGCCTCATTGTCGCCCTGGGCGGCGACGAGCTCGCCAAGCACGTCGAAACCCGCGTTCATCGCGCGCAGGCAGGCCTCGTCATAGGCCGACGTGCCGTTCAGCACTCCGTCCAACAGGAACTGGAGCTTCCGGGCAACCGTGCTGGCGCTGCCCAACCCGACCATGCCTGCCGCGCCCTTGATCGTATGGATGGCCCGCCGGAACACCTGAAGGTGGGGCTTGGGATCGGCCGGGTGGGAACAGAGTTCGCGCAGCGCCGACTCCGCCGCCGCCAGGTTGGACTCGGCTTCGGCCAGGAATGTCTCCAGCAGAAACGGGTCCGTCTCTTCCCGTGCGGACAGCGCGTCCTCCTCGGCGGACTGGGCGGAAGCCGAGGCAGGCTGAGCCGGCGTCTGCTCGGCGCAAATCGCCAGCAGTGCGTCGAGCTGGCTCAGCAGGTCGCGCACCCGCGGCCGCAGCGCCCGGTTGTCGCCTCGCGCGGCTGCCAGATCCGCCAGGCAGTCGTGGACTGTCTGGAGCAGATCCAGAACCTCGTCCTCGGGCGGAAGGCTGCCGCTGATCAGCAGGTCGAGCAGGTCCTCCATGCGGTGCGCCACCCGGGCGGCCGTTTCCAGCCCCGTCATGGCCGCCGCGCCCTTCAGTGTGTGGGCATGATGGCGGAGATCCCTAAGGGCCGAGTCCGGCGACCCCGGATGCGCGCGCAAGACCGCCACTCCAGCGTCCATCCGCTCGAGCAGCTGCTCGGCCTCCGCCAGGAATGTGCTGAGAAGATCCGGGGCCACAGGGTCTGTGTCCGGAACGGGCGCATCATCGCCGCCGGCCGCAGCCGGCCGGACGAAACTGCGCGGCTGAGTGTCTCCTTCCCCCGCCCCCGGGGACGGGCCGAGCCCGCGCCGCAGCGCTTCCAGGGCGCCTCCGAGGACCGACAGCCCTTCCTCGTCCAGCCTGTGCTCGCCGAACAGCACCGGCGCGGCCAGCTCTTCGATTTCCCGCGCCGGACCAGCGAGGGAATCCAGCCCGATCATGTCGCAGGCGCTGCGGATGGAGTGAGCCAGACGGTGGATTTCGGCCAGCGCGTCCGGCTCGCCGCCGTTTTCGCGCAGTCGGGCGGCTTCCTTCTCGAGCAACGGCAGATAGCTCCGGACTTCCTCGAGGAAGCTGTGCAGGACCGCGGGATCAAGTGCGTGGCTCATGGCGCGCTTCCGTGAAATCTTCAGACGGCTTTCACGCTTTCGGCCTCCAGCGCGGGCCTGTTGTCACGCCCAGGCACGCGGAAACGCGACAGCGACTCATTCAGCGTGTTCACCATCGACGCCAGGCGCCGGATGTTCTCCGCCGCCTGCAGCGCCCCGGACGCCGTCGTCTGCGTGGCGCGGGAAACCTCGGCCACGGTGGAGGCCACCTGCTCGGAACTCTCCGCCTGGCGGCGGGCCACCTCCGAAATGCCGCGCACCAGGTCTGAGATGTGCTGGGAGACCGTTTCAATCAGGCTGAGGCGCTCGCCGGCCTCGCTCGCCACAACCGAGCCTTCCACAACCTCGCGCGTGGTCGCCTCCATGGCCGAGATGGCCTCGTTCGTCTCCGTCTGAACCGACTGGATCAGGACGGTGATGCGCCGCGTGGCCTCGGTGGCGCGCTCGGCCAGCCGCTCCACTTCTTCGGCGACGATGGCGAAACCCTTGCTCGATTCACCCGCGGCAGCCGCCTGGATGGAAGCGTTCAGCGCCAGGATCGACGTGCGGTCGGAGATCTCTGAGATGAGCTGCACGATTTCGCCGATCTCCTGCGAACTCTCGCCCAGCCGTTTCATGCGCCGCGCGGTCTCCTGCACGTGACGCCGGATGTTGTCCATGCCGGCCACCGTGCGCCGCACCGAGTCGCCGCCCGCAAGGGCGGCGGCGAGCGCATCTTCGGCCACTTTGGCCGCCGCGTTGGCCTGCTCGGCCACCCTGCGGATCGATTGCGCCATGGCCTGAAGCGCATTGGAGGCCGCCAGCACCCGCTGCGATTGTGCCTGGCTGTCCCCGGCCAGCGATTCAGTGACCTCGCGCACCTGGAACGCGCTCGAGTTGACCCGCGCGGTGGTGTCCTGCACGGCGCCGATGATGGTCCGCAGCTCGCCCAGCATGTAGTTGAACGCGTCGGCGATGGCGCCGGTCATCTCGGCGGTGACCTCGGCTTCCTTGGTCAGATCGCCCGCGGCCACGCCGCTCACATCATCGAGCAGCTTGAGGATGCTTTGCTGGATGCGGTCGCGCTCCTCGCGCGACTGGATCAGCGACAGCGTGTTGGCGAGCATCTCGTTGGTCGCCTGCGCCATCGTGCCGAGCTCGTCCCGGCTGTAGACTTCGGCGCGGGCGTCGTAATTGCCGACCCGGATTTGATCGAAAGTTTCGCGCATCGAACGGATCTGCCGCGTAATGCCCCGCTGGATCAGGAAAACGAACAACGCCGACATGGCCAGCAGCAGCAGTGCGGTCTGCAGCTGCGAGTTCTTCTGCGCCGCCAGCCGCTTCAGCCGGGCATCGAACAGGCGCCGCATCTGGGCGGCCGTTGCGTCATGCAGCGCGAACAGCTTCTGCACCGCCGACGCGCCGTTTTCGATGTAGCTCAGCGGCTGCACCTCGATCGAGCCGCGATCCAGCAGCTCGCGCTGGGTCAGGTTGCGGAGGAAGCCGGCGGAATTCAGCGCCGTCGCCAGGGTGTCGTCCAGCTGCTCGCGGAGCTGTTCGTTGTAGCCGAAGGCAGCCCGGTAGTTCCGTTGCAGCGACTCCAGGGAAGAACTCACCTGGCGCACCAGGTACCGGATCTGGGCCTCTTCGGCCGCGCCCATCGACTGCCGCGCCGCTACAGCCGACCCGTAGGAGGCCAGCTGCCCGAGGTTCTCCACCGTCGACGGGATCTGCTGAAGAACGGAGTCGACCAAGTAGAAGGTGTCCAGCTCCGGATCCGTAGTCAGCGCCGTCTTGTCGCCCACGAGCCGGATGTGCTGGAGAATCTGCGCGACCAACTGTGTGTGGCGCTGGTAGCTGTCTTCGGCGGCCAGCTTCCTGTAAGCGCCCCGGAGGTCGTTCCACGACGCGCGGATCGCCTCCCATGGCGCCGTCGTACCCAGCCTCCGCCCGAGGCGCGCGTCCACCCGGTCGACGGCCTCGACCGCCTCGGCGATCTGCCGCTCCGTGCGCTCCAGGACCGGCTCGACGCTCGTATCGCCGTTCAGGTATGCGCTTGCGGCCACTCTGTGGTGCGGTACGCGCTCCAGCAGGCTCCTCAGCGGCAGCACGTACTCGAGTCCTTCGCGTTCCGCCTCCGTGCGCGCGATCTGTTCGTCCTGCGCGGTCAGGAACAGATACAACAGGGTTCCGACCGGGATGGCCGCCATCAGGCCGGCGACGACCAGTTTCTGCCAGATTTTCAGACTGCCAAGCATCTTCCCGCTACCTCCAGCCCGGCCGCAGCCGGGCGTCCACGCAAAAGGCGAACCGTCTCATGCCCTCTCCTCCATACCGCCCGGCTGTCCTTCGCCAGCCGCCTTCTCCAGCGCCTCGGCGCCGAAGACAGCCACGGGATCGATCCACCAGACACGGCGGCCGCGGTGCTCCAGGCTGCCCCGCAACTTGCCTGGTTGCGGCGGTGGTTCCACGCCGCCTTCGTGGAAGGGCGCCAGCCCGTTCAGTTCCTCCACCATCAGAGCCACGGGCGGCTCGCCCGGCCCTGCCTGCGCCACGATCAGCCGTGGCGACGGGGCGTCCCCCTTCTGGCTGAACAGCGCCGCCACATCCAGCAGCGGCAGGATTTCGCCCCGCAGGTTCACCAGTCCCCGGACGAACTCCGGGGCTCCAGGCACCGGCGTGACCCGGCTCACCCGCTCCACCTCCCGCACGCATTCCATGGACAGCCCGTAGGATTCACCGCCCGCCCGGAACACAAGCAGCCTTGGCTTCCGGTCTTGCGCCGGCTCCGCTTGCTTCTGGCTCCGCAGGATCTGTTCGACGTCCCCGAGACTTTCCAGCCGCGCGCGCAATCGTTCCGGCAAGCCCAGCGCCATGAGCGCAGCAGCAGGCGGAATCGGGGAGACATCCCCCGCACGGTCTTCAACGGTCGTGCGCGGCGGCGTCTCCCGCACGGCAGGCTCGCCCGCGGGCGTCGGCGGAACCGGGCTCACCCGTAGCCCTGCCTCTACAGAATCAGAACCCGCCGGCAGCCGGGCCGCCGCCTTCTCGGAGAGTGGCAGCGGTTCGGATTGGCTTGCCTCCCCGGCCTGTAGCGGCCGGGATGATGCAGCGGCTGGAGAAGAACCCGCAAGCGCGCCGCCCGGCGTTTGCGCCTGTGTCGAGCGAATGGCCGACCGCGCGGCATCCAGCAGCCGGTCGAGCATCTTCTCCGCCTGCCCGGCGTCCACCAGTTCAAACTCGTCTTCGTCTCCGGCGGACACTGCCAGGGGCGATGCCGCCGGCCGGGCGGCTGAATCCTCTGCGCCTTCGGCTGCCCCAGCAACTTCCAGCGGCGCCGGGCGTGCCTCCTCCATGCCGCTTTCCAGGAACGAGGCAGTCTCCGCCGCCGTTGTTCCGTCATGGCCGGCGGAATCCCCCGCCGGGCCGGTGCGGCCCGCATCCCCCACCGATGGCTCCGCCGCAGGCGGGTCCACATGCACGGGCGCGGCGGCGCCGGATGCAGCAGGCCCGGCCTGCTCTCCTGTCTGCTTCCAACGCTCGTGACCCACGCCGGCGCTTCCTGCGGCCGGCGCCTCGGCGTCCTCCTGCTCGATGCACCACGTCGTTGCCCCGGTTTCGTCGCCTCCAGGGACCGGCGGCTCCTCGCCGGTGCCCTGGCGCGCCGCCGGCAGTTGCAGTTCCTCCTGCGCAGCCTCAGCCGCGTCCGCGATCGTCCTGCACGCGCCCGCTCCCATGATACGGTCCAGCAGGACGGCGGACAGATCCCCTGCGGCTTCTTCCTCTGGTTCCTCCAGTTCCGGTTGCCGGATTCCGTCCGCAGCCGGAACCTCGGACTCCCCTGACGCGGGGCTGGCGCTCCCGGTTTCGGCTGGCCCCGGCACCCCGGATGCCGCCAGCCCGTGTTCGTCCGTACTGCCCGAGGAAGATCCCGGCTCAGCCTCCGGCTCGCCTTCTCCAGCCAGGCGGGCCATCACCATGCCGGACAGTTCTTCACCACCGGAGGACGACGGAGACTGCGCGGCCTCATCAAGCGCGCGGAGAACCTCAGGGGCATCCAGGGCAGCCTCCTGCCGGCTCTCCCCCTGCCAGCCGGCGGGCTGAGCCAGCGCGGCGACGGGATCGTCTTCCGGGGGCGGGGCGGACTCCGTCTCGGCGGCCGCCAGAAGCTCCGCCAGCAGCCCGGCAAGGGGCAGATCATCGGCGTCCGGCGCGGATTCCTGAGGCTGTGGCCAAGGCTGCTCCATAAGCGGCTGTCCCTGAATACCGAGTCCTCAATGGAGGCGGGCGTCCACCTCCGCAGCGAGCTCCTCCGGGCGGAACGGCTTTGTGATGTAGCCGTCAGCCCCCTGCTTCAAACCCCAATAGCGGTCAAACTCCTGCGTCTTGCTGCTGACGAAGATCACCGGGATCGCTCTCAGCTCCGCGTCGCTCTTGATCTGGCGGCAGACCTGAAAGCCGCTCACCTTCGGCAGGACGATGTCCAGGAGGACGAGATCCGGCCTGTGCGTGCGCACCTGGGCGAGGGCGCGTTCCCCGTCCTCGGCCACCAGCAGGTCGTAGCCTCGGCCGGCCAGAGCATCCTGCATCAACTGGAGGTGGGCCGGGCTGTCTTCCACCAGCAGGATTCGCTTCGCCATGGTCGTATGTCACCTCATCAAGCCGCCCGGCTGTGATGTGCGGGCGGCGGTATACTTCTCCACAACTTCGGCCAACGTGGCCTCTTTGAAGGGTTTCGTGATGTAATCCGTGGCGCCGGCCAGGCGGCCTTTCACCTTGTCGAAAAAGCCGTCCTTGCCGGAGAGCATCACCACGGGAATCGACTTCGTCGCCGGCGCCTGCTTGATCACCTTGCACACCTGATAGCCGTCCATGCGAGGCATGGTGATGTCGAGCAGCACGAGGTGGGGAGTCTCCTCGCTCAGGCGCGCCAGCGCCTGCATGCCATCCGCAGCCGTGTGAACGCGATAACCGAGGCGCTCGAGCGTGATGGAGACGATCTTGCGCACGGTCAGGCTGTCGTCGACGGCGAGAATCAGCCGGCGTTCGGACAGCTTGCCCAGCAGCCTTTCCACCCCCGTGTGGCCGGGCTGGAGTTCCGCCGACTTCTTCAAGTGCTGGACGGCCTCCGCGGAGCGGTTCAGGTTCAGCAGGCACAAAGCCATCAGCAACCGGTCGGCAAAGCTTTCCTGTTTGGCGAGCCGGGCCTGCAGCCGCTGCATCGCCTGATGGACGGCGTCTTCATTGACCCCCTTGTTCTGGGCGAATTCCTCGAGATCGGCCAGCATGGCCAGGATCCCGCAGCGCGGGCACCGGCGCTCGGCGCGCGGGGATGGCGCTGTGCAGACCGGGCAGACCCACGCGGCAGGCAACGGGGCTGACGTGGCCGCCGCCTGGCCAGCCTCGCCGGGCTGGTGTCCGTTGTCGCCGGACGGGGGCTTCCGTCCGCCGCTGCCGAACCGGATGCTGCTCTCCTGCAGGCGAGCCAGTGCGAGTGCATTCAGGGCCTGCTGATTGTTCGGGTTGATGTCCAGCACCCGGGACAGCGCGTTGAACGCCTGCTGCTTGTCTTCGCTGAGGGCCGCGATCCAGAGCCAGGCGCTCTCATTTTTCGGATCCCTCTCGACAAGTTCAGCGAGCAATTGCCGCGCCAGTTGACGCTGGCCCAGCTTGGCAGCAGTGATCGCTTCAGCCAGAGCGACCTGGGGCTTTGCCCACGCCGCATCAGCCATGCTTTGGGTCTCCATGAGCCGGCCCGTACGCTCTGATCTGCCGCACGTGCAGACGATTCAAGACCATATTGCGTACTACCCGCATTTCGGAACAATCGGCGAAACACTTTAGGGGGTTTCGCCAAATTGACGGATCCGGCGATCGCCCTCTCTGAAGGGAGCGCACCGAAGGGACGGCTTATTCGATGCGAAGCGATTCGAGGATCAGGCTGAGCTCGCGGGCGTCGCCGGGAGGGCGGAACGACCGGTCGGCTTCGAGGACGATCTCGAGCCGGTCTCCGGGAACCGGCAAGGGGGCTGTGCGAAGGGTATGCATGCCGGGTTGGAGCGGCGCACGGAGGACCTCCGCACCGCCGGCGGTGACGACGAGCTGCCGCGCGGGCGAGGAATCGGGGAGGAAGAGGGCGAGAGCCAGCACACCGGGTTTGGGCTTGAGAACGAATTCGGCGCGGCGGGCCATCCAGCGGTAGCGGCCGCCTTCGAGGCCATGCACGCCGCTGAGGATGTAAGTATCGGCGTCGGGCGCGCTCATGGGCAGGTCGGAGCGCACGAGGGGGACAGCGACGACGCGGGTCACAGTGACGCGGTCGAGCGGGGCGCGGCTCCAGTCGAAGGGGCGGAGACCGAAGGCGCAGGTCATCCAGGCGGATCTGGCGTGCAGACCCATGAGTTGAAGGGGCAGCGCGGGGCGGATTTCGTACGAAGCGGCGGTCTCGGCACGGCCGCCGCCCGTGGAGTAGTGGACGGGGAAGCCGAGTTCGCTGCGGACGATGATCGAGTCCGGACTGATGCGCTCGCCCGCCATGACGGGGCGGGCGCCGCGCCGCTCGAGATAATAGCGCAAGCTCCATTCACCGGCGACGACGGTCTGGGGCGCCAGTTCGATGCTTGCCGCAATGTCTTTATAGCCCTGCCAGTGGCGCATGGCGGCGGCGGACAGCAGGAAGGCGAGCGCCGCCTGGGACGCGGCGGCAGCGGCGAGGCGGCGGCGCCCGAGCCGTTGGGCCGCAAGAATGGCGAGGGGCGGCGCCACGGGCAGGAGGTAGCGGGCGGCGCCGGCGAAGAACAACAGGAGCGACGCGGCGAAGTAGATGCGGACCCACCAGCCGAGCCAGCCTTCGACGCGCCAGAGGATGAGGGCGCCGAGCGCGAAAGAGGCCCAGAACAGCGGGTGCGGATCGAGCCGCGCCGCGGGCAGCCCGGCCAGCAGCGTCCAGGAAAGCCGCCATTCGGCCACCGGACCGGTGAGCCAGCCCAGGTGCGCAGTGAGCGCTGCGGCGCTCGCGAATTTGTTGGCTGCCTTCTGGAGGCCGTATTCGCCGAAGTACTGTGCGGTCATCGCCAGCGGCCAGACTCCCGCGGATAGGCGCTCGAAGACTTGATACGCGGCCACGGCCACAGCCGGCGCCAGCGCGGCGAGGCGGCCCCGGCGGCCGAGCAGCCAGAGGATCGGGATGACGACGACGGCCTGATAAGCGGCCAGCCCCGCCAGGAACAGCGGAATGGCGGCGAGCCACGGCCGGCCCCAGGCATGCAGGGCGATGCCCGCGAGCAGGCAGGCCAGGAACAGGACATCCGAGTCGAACGTGTTGGACGACACCCACAGAACCGGTGTCGAGGCGAACAGCAGGGCAGCGGCCAGGGGGTGGCATGTGAATCGTCGCGCCAGCGCGTAGCAGGCGAGGACGCAGGAGAGCATCAGCGTGCCGTACCAGACCCGCTGGACGGGGAGCGAATCCGGCAGCAGGCCCAGCAGCAGGGCATTCAGGGGCGGGTGCGGATGGCCCAGCATCGACACCAGCCGTCCCTGGAAGACGTACTGGGCTTGGTGAGGATGGAGAGGATTCCTGCGGGCGTGTTCAGCGCCTTTGAGGTAGTAAATGTCGTCGCCCTGAAGGGGGTGGTGGAAGAACGGCGCGCGCACGGCGGCGACGAACAGGACAAGCACGGCAAGGTCGCGCAGGACGGTCTTCATGGGAGCCGCACCGCGCCGGGCGGCGGCGGAGAGCAAATGCCAGTGTACGACTCGCCGCCGGGGAGCGTCCAGCGTCGCTCAGCGGGCGATGGCGAGCGCGGCTCGGGCGACGTCTTCCGGGGGCGTGTCGAACGGCAGCACGCAGACGCGGCCGCGGGGAGCCCAGACGCGCGCGTCGGTGGGACCAAACAGGGCCACGGCGGGCACTCCGCAAGCTGCGGCGACGTGCGTGATGCCGGAGTCGTTGCCGATGTAGACGCTGGCCGCCGCCAGCCAAAGGGCCAGTCCGCGGAGATTCGGGAAGCGCACGGCGCCATCCAGATCTTCCTCCGGCCCGGCGCACCAGTACACGGGCATGCGGCGCTGAACTGCCGCCGCAGTCTTCCTGAACTGATCGAGGGGCCAGTTCTTGCGCGGACTCCCCGAGAACGGATGGATGACGGCATAACCCGCCGGCGGCGCCTGAAACGGGAGCCGCGGGACGGCGCCCGGAGGCGCGCCGATCTGCTGCAGATAATAGTCCACGGCGTGCGACGCGCAGCCCTCCGGCGGGATGGCCCGGTGAAACTCAAACGCCAGCCCGGCAACCTGGCGCCGGAAATCCTCACGCTGTGCACCGTACCAGGAAACTATTCGGTCGAACCGGCGGAGTTTTTCGAGCGCGGCTTCCGTCAAGACGAGCCGGTCCAACCCTTCGGCGTACAGGGAACGTGCCGGCGCCAGGTGCTCGAACAACGGGGTGGTCTGCTCCGTGGACCAGATTTCGGCGGGCGCAAGCAGTTCCACTGCCGGCAGCGAGACGATGGCGTCGCCGATGGCGCCTGGCCGGATCACGAGCGTGCGCGGATAGCGTCCACGGGCAGACTCGCCCGGCGCTGGTTTTTCCGCAATCCGTTCCGCCGCTCCCATGCGACTACAGTATGTGATGCACCGCCGCGAGGGGGACAGCCTGATCTGGCACTTTCGCCGCGAGGGGGACAGCCTGATCCGGCACTTTCGTCAATTTCGCGAAGGTGCCAAT
>DYJN01000161.1 GCA_020723085.1 Arcobacter sp. | reverse complement strand
GACCGGAAGGTTTGTCCCGGTCTCAATCCCCTTTTGAACGGGGCTGGTGTTCAACACGGCGGACACGCCGCTTGACCGTCTCCGGGAGGGTCTCAATCCCCTTTTGAACGGGGCTGGTGTTCAACCAGACGACGTCTGCCAATGGCTCCCCGAGGATGGGTCTCAATCCCCTTTTGAACGGGGCTGGTGTTCAACTGCCAGATCAAATAACTCTTCAGTTTTCAATGAGCTGTGGGGGCGGTTGCAGAGATTTCGGAATAAAACAAAGTTGAGCGAAAATGTCAATCGAAAACTCCCTTCTCCGCGCACACCTAACCATAATCCAATATAGGCGCAAATTGATCCCAATGCAAGAGCCTTGTTGATTGGCGGGCGAATGAGCCTGGCTAGACCGGGCAGATGAAGGCCCGCCGGACTTGGCCGGCAGGGGCTGGATCGGGCGATGCGGCGGGCTGCCGCCGGGCCGGGAAGGGACCATTCAGGACTGGAAGGGGTAGCGGGCGCGTTCATAGAGGGCGCAATTGTTGGGGTGCTCCTCGAAGAAGAATGCCCGGAGCGCGGCAAGGGCCTTTTCCAGCTTTGGCCCGACGCGCGGCGCGCTCGCCTCGACGCCGTGAATCAGGATGGAGCTGTTGCGCAGCTCGGCGTCGGACAGCCCGAGCCATTGTCCGGTTTCAAGCAGGCGCTGAGCGATGCCGTGGCTCCTGCGGTCAGGATTGGCGGCTTCGATGAAGGCCAACAGGCTGGCGGCCTGGCGGCGGCCGAGGGAGCGCGACGGGGCCAAACGGAAGTTGGGGTTCCGTTCGCGGTATTCCTCGAACCACGCCCTGGCCTTCAGATGGCTGAGGTTCACGCTCTCGGCGTCGATGTTGTGGACGAAGAGGCGGTAACGGATCATGAGTTCGAGCACGCGGTACAGGCGGACCAATGCTTCTTCGGAGTGGCCGGCGGCCAGGCGGCGTTCCGCGTTTGCCAGCAGGTCGGCGGCGATGGCGCGGCACTGCTTGATGCGCTCGCCGTTGGCGGCAGGGAAGGGGGATGCGAGGCGCTGGAGGAACTCCTGTTGTTGGGGGGCGGGGAGAAGGAAGCCTGGAGCGTCGGGAGCGGGCAGCGGGCGGCTGTTGAGCAGGGCAAGGGCCTGCCGGTAGTCGAACCGGTCCCAGGCGCCCCAAAAGCGGGCGGCCCACAGCCAGAGGCCGATGAGCTGGCGAGCCGGCGCCGCCGGGCTGGAGGGCGCAGGGGCGAAAGGCTGGAGGAGCACTTCGATGGCGCGGAAGCTCCAGGCGCGGAAGAGGGTCCCGGCCATCTGGAGGACGAGCCGGATGCGGATGAAGGCAGGCTCGATGTCCTTGGGCGACTCGCAGCCCGGCAGCGCGGCGCCGCGGTCGTCCTGCTGCTGGGCCATGAGGTAGCGGACGCGCCCTGCGCCGTGGATGGCGGCAGCCAACAGCAGGGCGGCGGACATGGCCTTGGTGCCGCGGGTGATGTCGGCGGTCATGTCCGCCGGAAGGACGCCCGAGGCGAGGAGCTCGGCGAGCACGGAGTCGAAGTGGCGGAAGCAGGCGTCGGCGTCGTTTTCGTCTCCATCGTGAGGCAGAGGGCGGATTTCGAGGTCGAATTCCCGTCCGAAGCGCTCGCGGATCATCTCCGCCTGCGGCAGCGTCCTGCGCGAAGGAAGCAGGATGTTGCGCGCGCAGCGGGCGGCGCGGAGGCTCTTGCCGAAGGGCTCGATGAGCGTCTCGAGCGGCAAGCCCTGCTGCCCCGTGCCGACGGTGAGAAGAAGGGCGGTGGCGGG
>DYJN01000160.1 GCA_020723085.1 Arcobacter sp. | reverse complement strand
AGGGAACCGGCGCCGGATGGAACGCCTTGCGCGCCAGGTGCAGCAGGACGGAGGAGTCCTTGCCGATGGAATACAGCAGAACGGGGCGGGCGAACTGCGCCGCTCCCTCGCGCAAAATGTGGATGCTCTCCGCTTCCAGCCACCGGAGGTGGCTAAGGGAGCTGCCGTCCGGAATCTCCATGGAAATAGGCTACAGTATCTGTATAATCTCTAGCAAGATTATACAGATTTCTCTCCGTGTGAAAATCCGGTTCCGCTGCCGGTTCAGCCCCGGTCGGGCGGCTCCCTCCAGAGGTTAAAGGGCAGCCAAAAGAATAGACTCTAAATCGCTGATAGAAAGTTGGATCGGGTTCCCCTTCATGCTGCTGGCGCGGGCGGCCTTCTCGCAGAGCGAAGGGACATCAGAAGGCCGAATGCCGTATGCGGATAGGCGAGGAACTTGCAGGTCAGCCTGAATCCAGTCGATCCACGCGGGCAGGTCGTCGGCGCTCTGGACGTCTGGATCGAGAAGGCGCGCCGCCTCGTCGTACTTCTGGAGCGCCGGGTGGCTGGGCTCCCGCTGGCGCAGCGCCCGCAGGTTGACGAGGATCACCGGGGCGAGCAGGGCGGCGCAGACGGCGCCGTGCGGGGCAGGGAAGGAGCCGCCGATGGGCGCGGCGAAGCCGTGGACGGCGCCAAGACCGGCATTGGCGAGCGCCATCCCGCTGAGCAGGCTGGCCAGGGCCATATCCGTGCGCGCCTCCAGATCGTCCCCATCTTCAATCGCGCGGCGGAGGGAGCGCCCGGCGCGGCGCAATCCTTCGCGGCAGAGGGTGTCCGTCATCGTGCTGGCGCGCACGCTGACGAACGCTTCGAGCAGCTGCGAGAGCGCGTCGAGCCCGGTGGCGGCTGTCACGTCCGGCGGGACGGTGAGGGCGAGCTTCGGATCCACCACCGCCAGCCGCGGCAGCATCAACGGGCTGCGCAGGCTGGCCTTCACGCCATGCTCGGGGGACAGCAGGACCGCGTTGCGCGTGGCTTCACTGCCGGCGCCGGCAGTGGTGGGCACGGCGATGAAGGGCAGCGGGGCAGCCTGCAGGGGCTGTCCGCGCCCGATTACTTCGAGGTAGTCGAGCACGTCTCCGGGATTGGCGAGCATGGCGGCGATGGCTTTGCCGGCGTCGATGGCGCTGCCGCCGCCGCAGGCGATCACCACGTCGCAGCCCTCGCGCCGGGCGGTTTCCACACCGGCGCGTACGGTGTCGAGCGTGGGCTCGCCGTCGGTGGCGAAGGGCGAGCAGCTGACGCCGGCGCCGTGCAGATCGGCGACGATGCGCGCCGCCTGCCGGGGCTTGCGCCCGCTCACGAGCAGCGCGCGCTTGCCCATGCCGCGGGCGGCGTGGGCGATCTGGTTGGCGGCGCCGGGACCGAATACGATTCGCGCGGCAGTGGCGAACTCCCACACCATGGCCTCACCAGCCTTCGTCTGCGGGAAAGATGTTCGAAAACTTCACGCTCGTGCGCGGCTGCGCCATCATCTCCGCCACGGTGTCGCGCCACTTGGCGTAGTGGGCGGTCTCCTTGTGCGCCGCCGCGGCTTCCGGAGAACGGTAGACCTCCACCAGAACGAACTTCGCCGGATCCTCGAGCTGCTGGATGACGTCGAAGCGCGCGATGCCCGGCTCCTGGACGCTGGCGCGGGCGTTCTCCAGCGTGGCCTTCTGGAATGCCTCGATGCAGTCCGGCTTCACAGAGACATGGACATGAACGATCAGCATGGCGTCTCCCCCCGCGCCTGAGGCGCGGATCTGTGCTCATGATAAGCGATCA
>DYJN01000086.1 GCA_020723085.1 Arcobacter sp. | reverse complement strand
CACGTCCATAAGAATTTCGCCGAACGGCTGAAGCTCGCCCGCCTCTACCGCCGCCACCGGCTGGAAGAAGGCCTGCCCGTCAGCCGCGATCACGTCGTCGAGGACGGCGATATTCTGGAGTTCCATGCGTAGCCTCGCCGCCGTTCATTTCCTCCTGCTTCTCTCCTGGGCCTCTGCCGCGGGCCAGCCATTTCTCGCCGCCGCGGCCCGCCGCGACATCACGCCGCGCGAGCCGGTGCCCATGTGGGGCTACGGCGCCCGTCGCGACGCCCTCTCGGAAGGCGTCCTCGATCCCCTCTACGCCGACGCGCTCGTCCTCGCCTCCGGCGGAGAGAAACTCGCCATCGTCGGCCTCGATCTCGGCCGCAGCCCCAGCGAGCGCTCGCTGAACAACATCCGGGAGCGCCTCCTCCGCGAAGCCGGCATCCGGTGGTCGATCCTCGGCGGTTCGCACACGCATCATGGTCCCGTGCTGGAACTCGCCGATGAAGAGGGGAAGGGAAGAGGACGCTTTGATGGCGCACTGCGGTATTACCGTCAACTGGAGGACTCCATCGTCGAGGCCGTGCTCGAGGCGAATGCAAAGCTCGAGCCTGCCCGCTTCGCCGCCGGCGCCGTCGAACTCGCCGGGTGGAACGCGAACCGCCATACGAAGCTCGAACCCAGGCCCGTCGATCCCGTCCTTGCCGTTTTGCGCGTCGACCGCAGGTCGGGCGGGCCGCTCGCCGTGCTCGTCAATTGGGCGGCGCATCCCACAACGCTGCCTCCTTCCACGCTGAAATTCTCCGCCGATTATGTCGGCTCTCTCAAGGAAATCGTCCGCAAAGAAACGGGGGGAGCCGCCGTTTTTCTCCAGGGCGCGGCTGGCGATCTCCGCACCGCGCGGCGCGGCATGGATACTTTCGCCTATGGAGAGGCCTTGGGCCGCGAAGCCGTCCGTCTGGCCCGCTCCCTCGCTCCCGCCGATCCCGTCCAGCCCGTCGAAATCCGCGCCCGCGAAGAGCGCTTCACATTCAAAGCCCGGATCGATCTGCAAAATCCCCTCGTAGCCGCGGCCTACGGCAAGGCGTTCTTTCCCGAGCTCGTCCGCAATTATCAGGACGAATACGCCGAGGGCGTCCGGCCCCGGCTCATGGCGGTTCTTCTCGGAGCGGATCTCGGCATGGTCGCCGCCTCCGGTGAATTCTTCTCTGACCATGCCGTCCGCCTCCGGCAAAGAGCGCGCCTGAAAACGCTCTTTTTCTTCGGATATTCCAATGGATATCACCAGTATTTCCCGACGATTGAAGCGGCGGCCGAAGGCGGCTACGGCGCTGATCCGCCTGTTGCCCCGGCCGCAGTCGGCGCGGGCGAGGAGCTGATGAACCGCGCCCTCCTGTGGCTGTATCAGTTGCGAGGCAAGATCCGGCAATGAAACTTCTTCTGGTCCTCCTCCTGACTGCGTCTGCCGCATCAGGCGCAGATCTCGTGCGACTCGGCAAATCGCCTTACAGGATTGTCGTCTCCGCGCAGGCGCCGCCCGCCGAACGCCGCGCCGCGGAGGAACTCCAGCGCTACGTGCGCGAGATCAGCGGCGCCGAACTTCCCATCCGGGACGACAGCCGCGCCGTGCGCGGGCCCCTGGTGCTGATCGGCCGCAGCCGCGCGCTCGCCCGCATCGCTCCCTCTCTGCCGCCCAGACGCCTCGGGCCCGAGGGGTTCGTCATCGAAACCCGTGGACCGCATCTCGTCATCGCCGGCGGCGGCCAGCGCGGCACGATGTACGGCGTCTATGAGTTCCTCGAGCGCCTCGGCGTCCGCTGGTTCACCGCCGATGTCACGCGGGTTCCGCGCCTTCGGTCCATCCCGCTCGGCAACCTCCGCGTTCGCCAGGAGCCGGCGTTCGAATACCGCGAGCCGTTTTTCACCGAAGCCTTCGACCGCGACTGGGCCGCCCGCAACCGAGCCAACGGCGACCATGCGAGGCTCGACGCCTCCACCGGCGGAAAGGTCGGCTACTACCCGTTCGTCCATTCCTTCAATCAACTGGTCCCGCCCGAAAAATACTTCGCCGAACACCCCGAGTATTTCTCGCTCATCGACGGAAAGCGGCGCGCCGAGCGCAGCCAGCTCTGCCTCACCAACGAAGCCGTCCTCCGTATCGCCACCGAGACCGTGGATCGCTGGATCGCCGAACACCCGGAAGCGGCGATCTTCTCCGTCTCGCAGAACGACTGGGAAGGCTGGTGCGAGTGCGATCGCTGCAGGCGCGTCGAAGAGGAGGAGGGCGGCGCGCACAGCGGCCCCCTCCTGCGCTTTGTCAACGCGCTGGCCGATCAGATCGCGAAGAAGCATCCCGGCAAGCTGATCGATACACTCGCCTACTGGTACACGGAGGCCCCGCCCCTACGCGTCCGCCCGCGCCCCAATGTCCGCATCCGCCTCTGCCCGATCGGCATCTGCACCGCCCACTCCTTCTCACAGTGCCCGCGGAGCGCCTATTTCTACAGGAATTTGCAGGCGTGGGCCAAAATCACGGATCAATTGTACGTCTGGCATTACAACACGAATTTCAGGCATTATCTGATGCCGTTCCCCGATCTCGACGAGCTGGCCGCCGATATCCCGCTTTACCGCAGGACCGGTGTCAAGGGTTTGTTCCTCCAGGGCGCCTACCCGGAGGGCGGCGGCGGCGAAATGGCGTGGCTGAAGTCATGGGTCCTCGCGCGCCTGCTGTGGGATCCGTCGCGTGACGCCTGGAAGCTGGTGGATGAGTTCCTCGAGGGTGTTTACGGACGCGCCGCGCCGCTGATGCGGCGGTATCTGGATCTGCTCCATGCGGAAGTCCGCCCGCAGCCCGCCGGCCGCGGTTTGCACCTCTGGATTTTCAATGTCCCCGATTACAGCCCCCGATTGCTCGACGAGGGATTCCGGCTTTTCGACGAAGCGGAAAAGGCCGCGGAATCGGCCGAGATCCGCCGCCGCATCCGCAAGGACCGCCTTTCCCTCGAATACCTCGCCCTGCTCCGCTCGGCCCGCTATGAAGTCCGCGCCGGGCGCTATGCGCCGGCCAATCTCGAACTGCTGAAGGATAACGCGCGCGCCTTTCTCGCCGGCGCCCGCCGGCACGGCATCCGCAGCCTCCACGAAGGCCGCCCCATCGAGTTCGATGACCGCTTCTTTGAATCGCTCCAGTCTTATCAGGCCGAACGTCTCGAGAACCGGTTCTTCGAAGCAATCGTTGTGCCCTTGCTGAATGCCCGCATCGTGCGCTTCTTAGACAAGACCCGGGGCCGTGAACTGCTGCGTCCGGCCCCGCAGCACGACCTCCGATATCCGGATACGGGCGGCATCGCCGCCGGCGTCCACGCTCACCGCCGCGCTCCCGCGTGGCCCGCGCATTGGCGCGCCGAGCGGGCTGGAGAAGGACAGTTGCTGCTTTCCGCCGCTCTCGACAACGGCCTCCAGGTGCGTCACCGGATCGTGCTGACCGAACGCGGCCTCGCGCTCGATACCACGGTGTCCAATCCGGCGCCGGACGAGATCGCCGCCGTCATCCAGCACCACGCCGAAGCCGCTCCGGGGGACATCGACGCCGAAGCTCTCGAATACGCGGATACTTCAGGCCGCTCCATCCGCCGCCTTCTGATCCAGCCCGGCGAGCCGCCCGAGGGCCGGCTTCAGTTCGATGCGCCCGCGCTGCCCCGCGAGGGCTTCCGCCTCTCCTTGGCGGGTTTTTTCGCCGCCAGCGGCGATGCAGCGCGCGCAGCCGCCCAGTGGACTGCAAAGACCCCGCCCGCGGCCATCTTCACTTACTGGTCGCAGGAGACGCGCCTCGCGCCCGGCTCTGCTGTCCGGCTCAGCTCGTTTTACAGCCGGAAGTGATCACCGCCGCTCGTAGATCTCCGTCCAGCGCTTCGTGCCCTCCGGGCTGACGAGCTTGAGCCTCCGCTCCATCACGCTCCCGTCGCGGGACACGATGGTCCGGGCTGTCTCCACGTAGTTGCCGTCCGGTGTGCGGAAGGTCGAGTCGATCGTCCGGTCGTTGACTCGCACGAGCACGATCTCGCCGTTCCCAAAAGACCGCGACATCGCATACGGCTTCCCGTCGATGGCGCCCGAGAAGCCGAAGTCGCGCTCTTCCTCGTTGGCGTATTGCACGGTCCCGTGATAGCTGAGCTTCGGCTCCTGGTGCTCGATCGTCAGCATCACTGAAACAGGCTTGTTCACATTGCCCCATTTCGACCGGCTCACGTTGAGCTGCCAGTTGCCGCTGATGTTGGCCGGCTGGGCGGCGCACAGCCCGCCCAGCAACAGCACTGCGGAAACGATCTCGAACAGCCTTCGCATGTGTCGCCTCCTGGCAATGCTCGCGGCTCTACTATAGCGCCGCCCGCGTCCGGTGGGAACCCTCGGGTCCGTCGCGGATGATGGAGCCGAATGGGGGCTCGTTGGACTACGGAAGAAGTTACCGGAAGAAAGCGGGGCTTGCCCCTCTCCCGAGGACGATGCCAGGGCGGTGTGGTCCCCCTCAAGGATGCTCCTGGGTTCGCGGAGCCCGCCGTAGACTGTGCCCGGCGCGGCTGCCGGACGGCAGCAGGCGGATCACCGGCATTGCCGGTTCTCGGTCGGCGGCGCGTTGGTCGTATATTGCCGTGAGGAGCCGGGAAGCTGGCAATCCGCATTGGAGGGACCTGACGGAAGCCTGCGTTGTGGCGGGGAATAGAGAAGCGCGGCGGTTGGTGCTGCCGTAGCGCGTGGCATGCGGCGACTGACCAGCCTGCAACCTCGAAGTTCAGCATCCCGGCGCCTGCACCCATGCCGGCTCGCTCTGCGCTGTGCCGCGCGGGCGCTCAAGTCAGCCCGCGCGGCACCCCATCCCAGGCGCATGCCCGATCGGTCATTGGAGTATGATTACCGCGAAAATCCGTCTGGAGGCCCGCCATGCGCCTGATGTGCTGCCTTCCGGTTCTCTGTCTCGTCTCCCTCGCCGCCGAGAAGTTCGTCGCCATTCGAGGCGACGGAAATGTCCTGGACTTTGAAATCGCCGACGCTCCGGTGACCAACGCGGAATATGCCGGGTTCATCGCCGCCGCCTCGCACCCGGCTCCCCTGCATTGGGAGAACGGCCGGCCCCCGCGCGGCTTCGAAAATCACCCCGTGATTTTCGTCAATCGGTACGACGTCGAAAAATACCTGGCCTGGCGCACAGCCCGCGAGGGCCGCATCTACCGCCTTCCCACGCCTGCCGAGTTCGAATACGCCGCGCGTGCAGGGCGTCCCGGCGTGCTCTATCCCTGGGGTAACGAACCGCCGTCCAGCCAGGCCAATTTCGACTCCGGCGCCGGCCGCCCATTTCCCGCCTGGCGCGAACACCTGAAACCCGTCCGCTCCTACCCGCCCAACCCGTGGGGGCTGTACGACATGGCTGGCAACGTGTGGCAGATGGTTCACACCGGTCACGACCCCGCCATTCAGCGCTGGATCTTCCGCCTCCACCAGCCGTACGAGAAAGAGTCCACCGTCATGGGCGGTTCCTGGGCGCGCTCAGCCGCATACCTGAAAATCGGCGTGCGCGGCGGCGCGGGCGGCGCCGGCATCCGCCACCCCGATCTCGGCTTCCGCCTCGTGCGCGAGCCGCAGGGCGCCGCCCACTTCCGCCGCCGGCCGCGCCGCCTCGCCGCCGTCAGAACACAACGCGGCATTTTTGTTTCCTGGCAGCTCCTTCCCGGCGAAGACCGCTCCGGTTTCCACGTCTACCGCTCCCGCCGCCGCGACATGGCCGGGCAACGCCTGACACGTCAACCTTTGTTGGACCGGACGTCTTTCCTCGACGCGGCCCCTCCCGAAGGACGCCTCTACTACCGCGTCCGCGCCGTCGGGGAGGACGGCCGCGAAGGCCCGCCCTCGGAATGGGCCGCCGAACTGCCCGAGTCCGCCGGTCTGCCCGCCGCCGCTGTCTTCCAGCCCGGCATCCGCCAGGGACAGGCCACGCCCGTCTTCGGCGACCTCAATGGGGACGGCCTTCCGGACGCCGTGTTCCGCCTCGACAACCTGATCCAGGAAAACCGCCCCAACCCGGGGCTCCCCGTCGAACTCGAGGCTTTCACCAGCTTCGGCAGGCAGTTGTGGCGCCGCCCCATGATCGGCTTTGACGCCTGCTTCGGCAACGCCAACAACGCGCCGTTCCTCGTCTACGACTTCGACGGCGACGGGCGCGCCGAGGTCGCCGCCCGCATCGAAAAGGACGGCCAGGCGTGGCTCGCCATTCTCGACGGCATGACCGGACGCACGCTCCGCCGCACGCCGTGGCCCGAGATGTTCACGGACAAGGCCGGCACATCCACCCGCATCCATATGGCCGTCGCGTATCTCGACGGCCGCACGCCCAGCCTCGTCACGCAGACCGGCCTCTACGAGAACGAGCTCTTCCACGCCTGGAGCCCCGGTCTGAAGCTCCTGTGGAAGTACGAAAGCACCGGTCCCACCTCCGGCTCCGGCTCCCACCATATCGATATCGCCGACCTCGACGGCGACGGCCGCGACGAGGTCTTCGACGGCACCACCGTGCTGAACCCGGACGGCTCGCTTCGTTGGAGCCTTTACCGCCTGCACCCCGACATCGTCGCCATCAAGCGCATCCTCGGGCAGCCCCAACGGCAGGTCTTTTATGCCGTCGAGAGCACGACCCACGCCGGCGTCTACGTCGTCGATGCCGCCACTGGCCGCCTCCACTGGAAGCGCAACCGCGAGGACGACCCCCGCTGGTCCCATGCGCACACCGGCTGGGCTGCCGATATCTGGGAGGACTCGCCCGGTTACGAGCTGCTGTCGAACACCGACGGCCACGCGATGAAGGACATCATCCTGTTCTCTTCCGAAGGCCGCGAACTCCTCCGCCCCGTGCCCGGCGCCTGGCGGCCCGTAAACTGGCTCGGCCGCCGTGTGCGGGAGCTCATCTCCTCAGACGCGTCGCAGATCGTGCGCTTCGACGGCAGGAGCTTCACTGCAGCCGCCGAGCCGCCTGCCCCCGGCTGCCGCGTCCTGGCCACGGCGGATCTCTGGGGCGACTATCGCGACGAGATCGTCTGCTCGAAAACCCTCAACGGCCGCTGGACTCTCCTCGTGCTCACGAACACGGCTGACCCCCCGGGCCGCGCCGTCACCCGCACCGCCTCCCGCGAGTACAGCCTCTGGCTGGCGCGCAACCTCGGCGCCGGCTACGGGTCCTACTTCGAGTGGGAGCCTGAGCAACCCCCCGCAGGAAACACGCGCGACTGAGGGCTACCCCGGCGCTGTGCCTGCCCGCCGCGCTCAGACCGCGCCGACCCGTAGCGCCTCGTTGCAGCGCTATCTCCTGCCATGCGCGGCCGGGAGCGCCGCTCCGTCCTTCTGCCGCTTCACGGACTCCAGCCCGCACGAGCCCGCCGTCCCGTAGCCCTTTTCCGCAAGAAACGCCGCCGCACGGACGGCGCGGCCACCCTGCGTTCAAAGCGTGACGATGACTTTGTTCTTCGGAACCTCGCCCAGCCGCGCCGGCAACTGGCTCAATGGGATGTTCACATAGCCCTTCACCGAGCCGCGCATCTCGATCTCGTATGGCTCGCGCACGTCGAGGAAGAAAACTTTGTCAGGCTGTTCGAGCAGCTTCGCCAGCTCATCGGCGCTCAGCTGCTTCACCCGAGCCGCCGGCTGTCCGCAGGCGAAAGCGAACGCCAGCACCGAAGCCGGAATGCAGGCCCGGCAGAATGCCCTCATGAGCGGCAGTGTAGCATGGTGTGTATATGCAGTTGGGTACTCGCGCGGATCAGTTTTACCGCATTGCAAAACTTCCGCCTTATGTTTTTGCTGTTGTCAACGAGATGAAGGCGCGCCTCCGGGCGCAGCAGTATGACGTCGTCGATTTCGGCATGGGCAACCCGGACGGGGCGACGCCGCGCCCGGTCGTCAACAAACTCATCGAAGCGGCGCGCAACCCCCGCAATCATCGTTATTCGGTTTCTCGCGGCATCCCCAACTTGCGGCTCGAAATCTGCCGCCGGTACGAACGCAACTACGGCGTCATGCTCGATCCGGAAACCGAGGCGATCGTCACCATCGGCGCCAAGGACGCGCTCGCCCACCTGATGTTCGCCGTCATCGGACCCGGCGACGAAGTGGTCACCCCGGCTCCCTGCTACCCGATCCACCAGTACGGCGTCATCATGGCCGAAGGGCATGCGGCGCCCCTGCCCGTTGACAACCCCGCCGAGTACCTGAACCGGCTCGAAGACCACTTCCGCAAGGCCTCAAAGCCGCCCCGCCTGATCCTGCTGAACTATCCGCACAATCCCACCACCGCGTGCGTGGATCTGGACTTCTTCCGCCATGTCGTCGGGCTCGCGCACCGGCACGGCTCGATGATCCTGCACGACTTCGCTTACGCCGATCTCTGCTTCGACGGCTACCGCGCCCCCAGCATCCTCCAGGTGGAGGGCGCCAAAGATGTCGCCGTCGAGATCTTCTCCATGACCAAGAGCTACAACATGGCCGGATGGCGCGTCGGCTTCTGCCTCGGCAATCCGCGCATGATCCAGGCGCTCGCCCGCATCAAGAGCTATCTCGATTACGGGAACTTCCAGCCCATCCAGATCGCCTCCATCATCGGACTGCGCGATTGCGAAGAGGAAGTGGGCAAGATCTGCCATGTCTACGAGAAGCGCCGCGATCTGCTGGTGGAAGGGTTGAACGCGGCCCGCTGGCAGGTGGAAAAGCCCAGGGCTTCCATGTTTGTCTGGGCGAAAATTCCGCCGCCATTTCACCAGATGCCGTCGCTGGAATTCGCCAAGCTCCTTCTGGAAAAAGCGCTGGTGGCAGTGAGTCCCGGCATCGGCTTCGGGCCCGCCGGCGAGGGCTATGTCCGCTTCGCGCTGATCGAAAACCACCACCGGACGCGTCAGGCGCTGCGCTCCATCCGCCAGTTCCTGCGCGACGCCGCGCGCCGCAGGGAGAGCTGATTCCGTATGCCGCCGGGCCAGGGCGCCGCAGTCGTGGAGCTGTCGGCGATCGGCGGAGCCGAACTCGCTCCTCTGCTCGAGGAGGAAAAGGCCCGCTGGCTGCGGCTCCTGCACTGGGACTTTTCGCCCCTGGCCGAGCTGATCCTGCGCTACGCCGCCATGGGAACGCTCGAGGGCTTTGCGCTCAAGGACCGCGGCCGCGTGGCCGGCTACGCCTACTATGTCATCGAAGGCGACAAAGGGCTTCTCGGCGATCTCTACGTCCTCGGCGCCCTGCGCACGCCCGCCGACGAAAACCTGCTTCTCGGAGCGGTGCTCGACCGGATGCGTTCCATGCCGTGGCTCCGGCGCGTCGAGGCGCAGCTCATGCATCTGGGCCTCCACAGCGGCCGGATCGCCTCCGCCGTCCGCCCGCCCGCAGCCTATCCGCGCCAGTTCATGCTCGCATCGCTCTATGACCTGCCCGAACCTGCCCCCGCGGCCGGCGATCTTCATTTCGAGCGCTGGTCGGCCTACTGGACCGACCCGGCGGCGGAAGTCATCGCCGAGGCCTATGAAGGCCACGTCGACAGCGCCATCAACAGCCAGTACCGGTCCGCGGCGGGCCCCCGCCGCTTTATTGAAAACATCGTCCGCTACCCCGGCTGCGGCTACTTCGCCCCGGACTGCACATGGGTGGCTCTGACCCGTGAGGGCAGCGTCGTGGGAGTCTGCTTCACCAGCCGCATCGCGCCGGCAACCGGCCACATCGCGCAGATCTGCGTCACCCCTGCCGCTCAGGGCTGCGGCGCCGGCGCCGGACTTCTCCGGCGGGCTCTCCACTCCCTCCGCCTCAGCGGCGCCACCGAGGCGTCGCTCACCGTCACTTCGTCCAATACGCGCGCCATCCGGTTGTATGATGCGTTCGGCTTCCGGGCCATCCACCACTTCGAGGCGCTCGTGTGGGACCCGCTCTGAAGCGCCCTCCGCTACGGGGCAAAGAAGGTCTGCATGGCGCCGAGAAAGGCCAGCACGGCCGGCCCCAGCGTCACCACGAAAACGGCCGGCATGATCAGGAAAAACACGGGGAAGATCAGCTTGACGCTCAGCTTGCGCGCCGCCTCCTGAGCCGCCTGCCGGCGCCGCGTGCGCAGGTACCGGGCATGCGTGCGCAGCGCCGGCGCCAGGCTTGTCCCGAAACGGTCGCTGTCGATCAGCACGACCGCCAGCTTCTTCATCTCCGGTGAACCCGTTCTGCGGCCCATCTCGGCCAGCACTTCCGGCCTCTGGCGCCCGGCGCGGATTTCCAGCAGCGCCTGCGCGAATTCCGACGACAGCTCCGGGTGGATCAGGCGCAATTCCCGGCTTGTCTCCGCCAGTGCGACGTCGAGGCTCTGGCCTGCTTCCACGCTCAGCACCATCAGGTCGAGCGCCGCTGGCAGCGCCCTGTGGATCCGCCCGATCCGCGACCGCGTCATCCACTCGAGGATGCGTTCCGGCAGCAGCAGTCCGAAGCCCGCGCCGCACACCGTTGCCAGCACGGCCGGCGCCGCGCCCGCCGACTGCCACATGGCTGCCCAGCCCAGCGCCGCGCCCAGCAGCGCCGCCGTGGCGATGCGGACGCCCTGGAACAATTGCGCCGCAGCGGGGTGGCGGTAGCCCGCCGCCGCCAGCCGCGCCCGCAGATTCTTCGTCTGGGATTCCGACGGCCGCGCCAGCATCCCAAGCTGCAGCAGGGCCTCCAACGCGCGGCCCGACCACCGCTGCCGGGCGCCTCCAGGTTCCGCTTCGCCGGCGGGCGGCGCTGCGGGCGCCGGCATCAGCCGTGCCGCCAGCGCCAGCGCCCCGGCCACCGCCGCCAGCACGAATCCGAAATGCAGCACCAGGATCCAGACGACGCTCATCACCGCCTCACAATCGGATTTGCACCATGCGCCGGATGACAAAATGCGCGGTCACGATGGCAAGCGCCGCTCCAGCCAGCATCGCCCGCCCGGCGGGGTGCTGCAGCAACAGGGCCATCTGATCCGGATTCACCCAGAACAGCAGCAGGGCGATCACCACAGGCAGTGCTGACAGCACCGCGCCCGTAAGCCGGCTGTGCGCCGAGATCGAGCGGACCTCGCCCTCCAGCGCCGCATGCTCCCGCATCGTCTCGCCCAGACGCCCCAGCACATCGTTCAGCCGCCCCCCGAAGCGGTTCTGCATCTTCACCGCCGCGCTGAACAGCGCTACCTCAGTCAGGGGGATCCTGTATGCCAGGTTGTCCAGCGCCTGGTCCCACGGAATGCCCAGCTTCCATTCATCCCGCGTGCGGCGCATTTCGGAAGCCAGCGGCTCGGGCTGCTCCATCGCCAGCATCTCGATGGCATGGGCCAGCGGATAGCCCGCCTTCAGCGCCCGCGACAGCGAGTCCAGCGCTTCCGGAAACTGCTCGGCAAACAGCCGGAACCGCCGCCCGCGCGCCGCCCGCAGGTAGAGCAGCGGAATCGATCCGGCCAGCAGCGTCAGCAGCCAGCGGATCCAGGGCGGGAGAAGCCTCGCCTCCGTCAGGAACAGGCCCACCGACGCCGCTCCAAACAGCATGATCAGCGTTGTCCGCCCCACTGTCCAGGAAACCCCCGCCTGCCCGATCAGCCGCCGCAGCCGCTCCACCTGGCTGAACCGCTCCAGCAGCGCCGCCCAGATCCGGATCGTGCTCAACTGGCTCCCTGCCAGCAGCACGCTCCCCTCCGCCTTCCGCCTCTGCCGCGCCTCCAGCACCGCCCAGTAGAAGGACGCCGCCAGCAGCGCCGCCAGCAGCCCTGAGGCGAACATCATCGCAAATACGGTGGCCTGCTGCATCCGTCCTCACCGCGCCGGGCGCCCATCGCGGGAGCTTTCGGCAGGATTGCGCGCCAGCAGCCGGATCTGTTGCAGCGCGTCCGCCAGCGACAGCCGGTCGGCGTCCTCCGGCTTGGCGACCACCGTCACCACCGGGCGCTGCCCGTCGCCCTTCTGCACCTGCAACACTTCCACCTCTTCCAGCACCCGCCTCGCATACGTCTCTCCGCGCACGTTCACCACTTGCACGTCCACCCGGCTTCCCGGCTGCAGCATCGCGACGACGCCCTGCGAATCCACCGGATGCAGGCTGACGGCGCGGAGGCCGTGCGGAATGGCCGCCAGCGCTCCCGCTCCCGCCGGCCCGAGGCTGCCCGTCCGCAACAACTCGC
>DYJN01000159.1 GCA_020723085.1 Arcobacter sp. | reverse complement strand
CGTACAGGATCGTACGCGGGCTGTTGCCGAGGCTGGCGCGCGCCTGCCACTGCTCGAGGGTCTTCCACATCGCGTACGCCAGGAAGCAGACGAAGATGTGCGCCTGCACGCGGTCCTGCTTGTGGTGCCAAATCGGCCGGATCGACAGGTCGCTCTTCTGGATGCGGAAGGCGGCTTCCGCCTCGGTGAGCTGCACGTACGTCTGCCAGAGTGCCTCGGGCGTCCAATCGTTGACGTTGCTGCGCAGCACGTAGCAGCCCTCGCTGTGGCGCGACCACTCGTCCCAGTCGGTCCGCGTGGACCACTCGAGGCGGAGCTTCGCGCCCGTACTCGGATCGTCGAACAGGTTGGCGACGAAGCGTCCGGCGGCGCGTGAGTTGCTGCCCAGCAGGCGCCCGATCTGGCGCTCGATCCGGCCCCGGTCCAGAGGCTTGCGCGAACGGGCTATGCGCTGCTCGAGCCGTCGAAGCCCTTGCTCGATGCGCTCGGCGAAGCGCTGGTGCATCGCCTTCTCCTTCTCGCGGCGTTCTTCCGATCGCACGAGCACGAACGTCTCCTTGCCGTCGGGGCCCGCGCAGAGCTTGGCTTCGACGCCCTGGCGCACGCTCTGCCAGTCGCGTGCGTCTGTGATCTGTGCGGCGAACTTCTTCAGGTCGCTCTTGGGCGTGCCGACGAGATAGCGGCGGCCGGTCGTCTGCAGCCAGGCGATGTTGGCCGCGCTTGTCATGCCGCGATCCATCACCCAGACGCGGCCGGCGATGCCGAAGCGTGCCTCCATCGTGTCGACGATCTCCTCGACCGTCGTCACGTCGACGCGGTTGCCGTCGAACACCTCGTACCCGAGCGGGATGCCCTCGCGGGTGACCACCAGCGCGATGCACACCTGCTTGCAGTCGGGGCGGTGGTCGCGGCTGTGACCGCGTTTGGCCTGTGGATTGGCGAGCGCCTGCCCCTCGAAGTAGGTGCTGGTCACGTCGTACAAGAGCAGGTCGTAGTCGAGCGCGAACAGCTCGCCGAGCCGCCGCCGCAGGTGCTGCTCGATGGCGGCCTTGTGCGGCAGCAGCTCGTCGAGCGCGCGGTAGAGCCGATCGTCGTTGACCTGCTCGGCCGGCACGCCGAGCAGATCCTCGAGCGCGGTGCGCCGGTACCAGTCCTCCGCGATGTGCAGCTCGCTCGATGGCTCACACAGTCGCGCGATCGTCAAGATCGCCGCCATCGTCGACCACGCCACCGCCTCGCGGCCGTCGGCCATCTGCTCGGCGCAGACCTTGTCGAGCTCCAGCGCGCGCCACAGAGTCCATGCGAGCCAGACGTCTCCGAAGCCGCGTGCGCCCTCGACACGCACGCGGTCGAGCCGCACCTCGACCTTCCTTGGCGCCGGCGCACGATCCTCGAACAGCTCGTACTGCTCGGCGCGTCCGGTAATCTGCCGCGCCAGCGCCTGCGCGTTCGCTCGGCCCTGCGCATCCAGCTCGCCCAGATGCGCGACCGTCTCCTGGTGCACCTTGCTGCCGTGCCGCACGGAGCGCACGAGCCGCCAGTACGTGTGCGTCTTGCCGTCCTTGCGACGCGTCGAATGCCGCAGGTACAACGAGGTGCTCTCCTTGCTCGGAGATCGCACGCAGCCCGCATCATCCGCAAGCCAGTAGGTCGGCACTACATGCGCGTTTCGTCCGTCGCGCCTTGCTCTCCGCCCGCAGGGTCGCGCAGATGCGCCCGCCGCGCCCTGCCCCGGCAGCGCGAAAAATCGTCACGGCGGGCCGAACTGCGGAAGTTGGGCCAGTCGCATCCCGGTGCATGAGCCAACATGAACCCGATGGGGGATGTTGAATCCCACGTTGTTTCCGG
>DYJN01000021.1 GCA_020723085.1 Arcobacter sp. | reverse complement strand
TCCGCGCAGCGCCGGATGGGCCGATTCGAGCGCGCCCAGCACTGCGGCGAGCGTGACCGGCGGCGCCGGATCCAGCCGGATCTCCTCGCCGGTTCCCGCCAGCAGACGCAGATGGTAGGGCAGCACGACGCGGATCATGGCAGCGTCTGGACTTCCACAGAGAGCACCGGGGGCAGGTGAGCCGCGGCGGTGGCCCAGTGATCGCCGGCGTCGGCGGAAACGTAAATCTGCCCGCCGGTGGTGCCGAAGTAAACGCCGCACGGGTCGAGCGAGTCCACAGACATCGCATCGCGCAGCACGTTCACATAGCAGTCCCTCTGCGGCAGCCCGTCCGACAGGGGCTCCCATTCGCCGCCGCCCGTGCGGCTGCGCCACACCTGAAGCCGCCCGCCGGGCGGGTAGTGCTCCGAGTCGCTCTGAATGGGAACCACGTAGATGGTGTCCGGCTCGGGGGCGTGGACATCGATCACGAAACCGAAATCCGTGGGCAGGTTGCCGCTGACCTCGCGCCAGTTGCCGCCCGCGTCGTCGCTCCAGGCCGTGCGGGCTCGGCAGATTTTCCCTGTGTATCACATCCTGAGCGTCCAGCCCCGCCGCATACGGTTTACAGATGTTGCGCCCCGCGGGAGCAGCGCCCATGTCTCTACGGTGGAGAGGGCTGTCCAGCCGGGGCGGCGCCGGCCTGCATGGCGCCCGCGTTGCCGCCGCTGCCGCGGGGGATCTTCGCGAGAAAAGCGTAGACGGCCGCACCGGACAGAAGGATGCACGCCGAGGCCATCATCGCAGGGAAAAACCGGCCGGTCTTTTCAACGAGAACGCCGGTCACAGCGGGCGCGATCACGCCGCCGAGATTGGCAAACGCATTTTGCATTCCGGTCCATCTGCCCGCCGCCACGCCGGCGAGCGTCTGCGTGAAAGCCCAGCAGTTGCTGACGTAAATGCCAATGCCAGTAAATGCGATCACAAGCGAAATGGCGGAGACCCAGGGCGAGGAAGCCACAGTAAAAGGCATGGCCAGACCGGTAACGAGCAGCCCGGCGATCAGGAACGAGCGGCGCAAAAAAGCCGCATTCCCCGCGCGCGCGGCGAGGCGGTCCGAATACCAGCCAGAGGCCAGCGTGGACGCCGCAGTGATCGCCAGCAGCACGCCGTTCCAGGCGCCCATGTCCAACATCGAGAAGCGCCGCTCGCGGATGAGGATTGTCGGCAGCCAGGTCAGCAGCAAGTACCAGTTGTAGTTGTGGCAGAACAGGCCGAGGAAGGTGGCCCAGACGGTGCGGCTCGACAGGAGTTCACGCCAGCCGGGACCGGCGCCGGAAGGGCCGCCCGGCGCGGGGTCTGATGCCGGCAGCCGCGCCGGCGCGTACCGCAGCCAGAACGGGAGCCATGCCAGCGCGCCAAAACCCGTCATCAGGAAAAAGCTCCGCCAGCCGTATCCATGCATCAGCCAGGCGGCCAGATAAATGCCGGCAGCGGGACCGATTTTCGTGCAGGCATCGAGAATGGAATTCGCCAATCCACGCTGGTCTTCGCGGAAAGCGCGGATCAGGATTTTCGAATAGGCGGGAAACGCCACGCTCTCTCCCGCGCCGAGCACGAGCCGGAACAGGATCAGCAGGCCGAATGCGTGCGACAGCCCGATTGCGCCGGTCGCCAGCGACCAAAGCAGGAAACCGGCGGCGTAAACGGAGACGACGCTGTAACGGTCCACCAGCCAGCCGGCCAGAATCTGGCACAGGGCGTAGGTCCAGAAAAAAGCCGAAAACAGCAGGCCGAGTTGCGAGTCCGGGAGGCTGAGTTCCTTCGCGAGCAGCGGCGCGGCCGCGCTCAGGTTGCTGCGGTCGAGGTAGTTGATGAGGACCGAGAACGACAGCAGAGCGAGCAGCGGCCAAGGCGAGGCGGCGCGGCGGGGCATCGGCAATGGTGGGCAGTATATCAGCGGATGGCGGGCGCGGGCAGCGCCGCGGGATTTCTGAGGAGTTCGCGGACGCCGGATTCGCCGCGCGTCTCGTAGAGATGCTCGACGGCGAGCCACGCCCAGGCGTAGTAAAGCCGGATCAGATCGGGTTTCAATTCGTTCCACTCGGGAAGCCGGTCCAGTCTTCGCGCCTCCTGCAGGAGATTCGGCGGCGGGCGCTCGCCCGACCAGCGCATCGCCAGCCCTTCATGCAGCCAGCGCTCCCGGATGCCGCGGCGGGCGAGGCATGCGTGGACGAGTTCGTGGGCCAGCGTGGCGCGCAGTTCACCCGCCGGAGCGCTTTCCATCAGAGGCACGCGGATGCGCCCGTCGAACTGCCCGCCATTCCACTCTCCGGCGCCGGTCGCCGAGCGGTAAGAGCTGCGGGTCTGCACGATGACGGTCAGCGGCTCCGCCGACGGGCAGCCGAGCGCGGCGTCGATCCGGTCGAGTTCCGCGTCCAGTACGGAGAGCAGGGAGGACGCGGCGTGGGAGGACAGGGCACGGCCGTCATAGCGCAGAAGGAAGCGGGAGGAGGACGCCTTGTCATGGCCCGCGTCGCTGGCGCGCTCGGCCCTCACCCGGGCCAGCAGCATCTCCAGTTGAGGATTCGGGCGCAGCGCCAGCGACCGCGACCAGTAGCTTTCGGCCTTCTTCGTGTCGTCGGACTGGAACGCCGCCAACCCTGCCAGCGCAAGCGCGTTGGGATCGTCAGGAACCTTGGGCAGAAGCTCGGATTCCATCAGGCGCAGGGCTTGGGCCGGGCGCCCGGACTCCAAGGCTCCCAGGACCGGCGCGACGAGAGGGTGGGCGGGCGCCTCGTCGCGGATCTTGTGGATTTCAGCCCGGATCATCTGCGGCAGCTCTTTGTCGGAGGCAGCGATCCGCGCCCTCTCATACTCCTCGAGCGTCGTGACCGAAGCGGCGAAAATGTAGCCTTGGTGGGTGCCGGCGGTGACGTGAAAACAGCGGCCATGCTCGCCGCTGATCGAGTAGCCGAGACTGACCCGCGTGCCGCCCTCGAGCCGGGCAACGGTCTCTGACGAGGGATCGCAACTTGAGTAGAGCGGCGCCCCGCCGGCTACGATGGCGGGCGGCGAGGCGAGCGCGAGCCAGAGAGAGAGCATGGCTTCTCACCAACATCGGCCGTTTTCGGCGCGCTCTATAGGGCCGGTCGATACGGCGCGTCGCCGTGATAGGCTGAGATGGCCATGAGGAAACAGGGGCTTTTGAGCCTGTGGATGCTGTCTCTCGTAGCTGCCGCGCAGACGTCGCCGCGGACGTTGACTCTGGAGGCTTTGCGCGACAAGATCCGCGGCGGATGGGCGGGGCAGATGATCGGCGTCAGTTATGGGGCGCCTACCGAATTCCGCTGGCGCGGGCAGATCATCCCTGAAGACAAATTGCCTGCCTGGAAGCCCGAGATGGTCTCCAACGCGCTCAATCAGGACGACCTCTACGTTGACATGACGCTGGCCAAGGTGCTCGACGACAAGGGGCTGGATGCCACAACGGAAGATTTCGGCGCCATGTTCCGGGAATCGAAGTACGCTCTCTGGCACGCCAACCTTGCCGCCCGGCGCGCTCTGCGGCGCGGGGTTCCTGCGCATCTCAGCGGGACGCCGCGTTACAACGTGCATGCCAACGATATCGATTTCCAGATTGAAGCGGACTTCATCGGGCTGATGACACCCGGGCTGCCCCGGATGGCAGCCGATATCGGCGTGCGCGCCGGAAGAGTCATGAATGCCGGCGACGGCATCCTCGGCGGCGTGTTCGTGTCCTGCATGTACGCCGCGGCGTTTTTCGAAAACGACCCGCGCCGTGTGGTGGAGGCTGGGCTGGCCTGCCTGCCGCAAAAAAGCCCCTACGCGCGGGTGATCTCCGACGTGCTGGCATGGCACAGAAAATACCCGGCCGATTGGACGAAAAACTGGTCGGAAATCGAAAAGAAATGGAACCGGCGGGAGCCTTGTCCGGCGGGCGCTTTGAGGCCGTTCAATATTGACGCCAAGATCAACGGCGCTTATATCGCTCTGGGCCTGCTCTATGGCGGCGGCGACATGGCGCGTACCATCCGCGTCTCGACGCAGGCGGGCCAGGACTCCGACTGCAACCCGTCCAGCGCGGCCGGCATTCTGGGCGTGATGATGGGATGGGAGAAAATCCCGGACGAGTGGAAGGGTGGAATTCCGGCAATTGCGGAGAAGAAATTTGCCTATACGGATTTCAATTTCCACGAAATCGTGGAAAGCACGTACCAGCGGGCCCTGAAAGCCGTGGCGAAGGCGGGCGGCACGGTCACGGAGAAGGGAATCCGTGTCCCCGCGCAGAAGGCCCGGCCGGCGGCCGTTCCGCTCTGGGATGACTACGGCTCGCCCGTGGAGCGCATTCCGCACTCCGACGCGCGGTGGCGCTTCGCCGGAGGGTGGCGGCAGGACGAGCGGCTGCGGGCGCGCGTCACCAGCGAAAAAGGCGCCACCGCGGACATCGAGTTCGAGGGGACGGGATTCATCGTCGTAGGGCCCTATCTGCCCGATGGCGGATTTGTCGAAGTGTGGGTGGATGGCAAACGGGCGAACAATGTGGATGTCTGCTCGGACGAGAAAAGCGCCAAGGGGGATGAGAGCGTCTATCACCAGTTCGGGTTGAAACAAGGGCGCCACCGGATCCAGTTGAAGGTGCTCGGCGTGCGGCACGAGGATTCGGCCGGAACGCGGGTGGCGGTGCAGGATTTGGTGGTGTTCCGCTGATGGAAGCCCATTGCGGCGGTCTCGCGGATCCCCGCACAGGCGCAGGCGCTGAAGCCGGCGCCGCGCGTGGGGCATGAGCATCCACAGGAGCGGACCGTGGGAGCGGCGCCTCCCCGCGGCGGCTTCGAGCAGCGCCGTCCACAGATGTTCCGCCCGCGGCGGGTGTTCCACCGGAAGCGGCACACGCCCTCGAAGCGTTCGTGCCGCTTGCGCGGTTCTACGCCACGAACGAAACGGCTCCCCCGTGCCCGCGCACGAGGCGGCGCTCCGGCGCCGCGAGAGAGAACGGTCTCATGGCGGCGAGATCCAGAATCAGGCCGCCGGCCGCCTTGAGCGCCGGGTGCAATGTCAAGATGACCGGCGGGGGGCGGATCGCCCGGGGGTTCGAGATAGTTGCCGCCCGCTCGGTCGAGGCGCCCGGCGGCGCCTCTTGACAAACCTTCTTGCCGGCCGCCGCAGGCGGTCTCCGGGCCTGCGGCTCCCTGTGCGAGCCGCGCGCGGGCGCGCAAGACGGCTATTCGCTGAGCGCCGCCGCCAAGGCTCCTTCGGCTGTGGCTTCCAGCGGCCGGCGCGCGAGCCGGATTTCGGAGATGGCCACGGGCAGCTGCGCCTGAGCGAGCGTCTTCTCGAACCGCTCGCGGAACCCTTCGGGGAGCACGCCCCCGCCGCTCAGCACCAGCGGCAGCGAGCGGCCGAAACGCGGCAGCGAGCGGCACCCCTGAAGCGCCACGCGCAAGCCGGCGCTGATGGTCTGGATCACGTCGTCGTAGTACACGGCGAGCGCCTGCTGCAGCTTGTCAGGGTAATTGCCGTTGAAGTGGAACGACTGCTCCTTGACGAGCCGGGCGCGGGTGACCATCTCGCCGGCGACAGCCGCGGCGCTGGAATCGATGAAGTCTCCCGCCTTGGGAATGCTGAAGCAGACGGCGGGCACCGACAGATACGCCAGTGCCGCATTGCATAGTCCCCCGCCGCAGCTGATGCCGATGCCCGTGTAGTTGGACTCGAACAGCTCGCTGTAGACCACCGCCACGCCTTCATTGACTCCTGCCGAATCCGGGTAGCCCAGATCTTCCAGAATCTGCCGCAGCGAGGCTTCGTGAAATGTGAGCGAGCTTTCGCCGTTCAGCGGAGGCGAGGGGACGCTGAAGCGCACCTTGGCGCCGGCGGTTGTCTCCGGCTCCAGCACCGTCCGGAGAATGGCGCGGATCAGCGCCAGGCTTTCCGGCTCCTCGGGGTTCAGCATGCCGCGCGTCATTGGGCGGCGCACCTCCCGCCCCAGCAGATCCGCCAACCGCGCGCTTTCGTTGCCGATCACAAGAATCTCGCCGTCCTGAACAAGGTACGGGATGGATTCGCGGCGCAGGCTGGCTTCCGTCATTCCTGACCACGGCAGGGCGAGGAATGCGTTCAGTTCCGACCGCGTCACCCGCTGCCCGCCTGTTTCGCGGATGGCCACCACGCGGCTGGTGCCGACGTCGAGCCCGATCACCGTGCGCCCGGCTTGCACTGAATCGAAAATCATTCCGACCTCCCCTCGGAGAGTGCCCGCTGCGCATCCGCCTTCGCCTTCAGCTCCGCGAGGATCCGCCGGTACACTCTTCCCCGCTCGAGCCGGTACTCCTCTACTGTCATCCCCCTGACTGCCGCACTTTGGCGCAGACGGTCCTGACCCAGAACAAGCCCCTTCCAGAAAGGCTCGCCGGTCAAGTTCACGAGAGAGGGGCCCCACGTGAATCCGAACAGCCACAGGCTCGGCATCGGAGCTTGATAGTTGTCCGGAAGCCCAAGCGCAGCGAATGGAAAGCCTGTGGCCCAGTCGTTGTGGTAACCGGCCTCGCGATTGGAAGGATTCACGCTGACCTGCGCGTGCGTGACGCAGTTGCCCGCGGGGATCCCGTACCGCGACCGCAGCATCTCGGTCAGCAGCCGGAGCGCATGCAGCTGCCCGCGGGTGATCGGCTCTTTCTCGCCGGACGGATCGGCGCTCCTGCCCTCGAGCGACACCCCCAAGAAGCTGTTGTTCAGATTGATGTACGTCCAGCGGTCATCAGCCCACACGGAGCGGCCCGCATGATTGGCCGCGTCCGATTCTCTCACGATGCGCCACACGCGGCCGAAGCGGTCAATCACGTAATGATAGGCGCGCTCGTTCCGCACATATTGCAAGAGGTACTTGCCGAGCAGTTTCAGCCGCGTCGCCTGATCAGCCCGGAATTCGGCCGTGGCACTTTCCGTGGAATGAAAAACGATGCCCGCCGGCGCGCTGCGCACCTCCACGGCGCCCCGCTCTTCTTGCCCGCGCGCATACACCTCATACTGACGCGGCTCGTGCGCGGTCTCGAACTGCCTCTCGATGCGCAACCCGTTCGAGTAAAGCTCATGTTCGGGCTGCTGCTCCGCCATCCACACCTCCGCGGGCGCCGCGGCAGCCGTGCTCTTCAGCGCAATCTCCGGAGAAGGCTCAGGCGTCCGCTCCGCCGCCTTGTCTTTCACCGCGCCCAGCGGCGCCAGCAGCATCAGCAGGATCGTGCAAAGCAGCAAGATCCGGAACCCGCGCCAGGCGCCCGGCCTGTGCCCGGCAGCTGCGCTGCCAGCCTCGAGCGACCGCCGCAGCACCCGCAGCCTCCCTGCAGGATCTGAGACACGCCGCGCCCGCCAGCCGATCCACGCGGCTGTCCACCGTCCAGGCTCCCGTGCAGGAAACGCCATCAGGGCTCCGAAGGAACCGCGACGGCCGGTCCCTTCCCTTCCTCCATCGACGGTTCCCCTGAGAATCCTTAGCCCCCCAGAGCAGTCTCCAGACCCGAACTCGAGGCAACGCCGGCAAAGAAAAGGAGACAGGCTTCCTTGTCCGCCGCTTGAGCGCTTCTCCCCTCCGGACGCCACGGCGGTAAGCCGCCGGCGCCGCACGAACAGGGCGAGGCGGAAGGTCTGCAGCCCGGGAATCTCTTGGCAAAGCCGATCGCCGCCGCTCACGCCGCCGGCAGCCCCCCGGATTCACCCTTCGCCAGTCTTCATGAAACAGCCCGCGCCGAAAACCGGTCTTGAGCTGCCGTCCCCTCTTCCGCTGCTGCCAAGCCCGCCGGCACATACGCGCACCGCGGATCCGCCGCCAGAAAATCGCCCGTGATCGCCCACGCGCGCGACCTCGACCCCCCGCACAGGTTCCGGTACTCGCACGCGCCGCACTTGCCGCCCAGCGCGTCTCCGTTCCTCAGCACCTGGAACAGACGGGAGTTCCGGTACGCCTCAACCAATGAAATAGACCTGACATTTCCAGCGGAAATCTCCAAAAATCCAGACGGATAAATCTCTCCCGTGTGGGAAATGAACAGCAGCCCTTTCCCATCGTTTATGCCCGCCTGCCGCCCGATCACTCCGCCGGGCGCTCCGGCCCGCGCGGCGCCGCCCGCCTTGCGCCGCTGCGCTACGTAACGGCGGTAATGCTGCGCCTCCGTCGTCTTGATGTCAAATGGAGCGGCCAGGGAAATCCGGTACAATTGCTCGAAAACGGCTTCGTATTCCTCGGCCGCCAGGTCGTCTTCGAGTTGCGCCCTGCCTGTCAGGACCAGAAAAAACACGCTCCATAACCGCGCCCCGGCATCTCCCGCCAACGCTGCAATCCGCTCGAGAGAATGAAAATTCCTCCGCGTCACCGTTGTATTTACCTGCGTTTCCAGCCCGCATTCCCGCGCCGCCCGCAGCGCCTCCATCGTGATCCGGAAGCTCCCCTTCACTCCGCGGAAGCCGTCGTGCTGCGCGCCGTCCGCCCCGTCCAGGCTGACCGCCATCCTCGCCACGCCCGCCTGCCGGAACCGCCTCACCGCGCTGTCCGTCAGCAGCGGCGTCGCGCTCGGCGTGATCGTGGTCCTCAGCCCCGCGCTCACGCTCGCCCCAAGCAGATCGAACAGATCAGGGCGCTTGAGCGGATCGCCGCCCGTGAACACCAGCAGCGGATCGCCAAACCCCCGGATCTGCCGGATCAGCTCGATCCCTTCCTCGCGGCTCAGCTCCGCCGGATGCCGCTCCGGCTGTGCCGACGCGCGGCAATGCCGGCACGCCAGATCGCACGCCTGCGTCACCTCCCAGATCACCAGAAACGGGGCTTCAGAGAAATCGCGCATCGCGGAAGCGGCCTTTCTTCTTCCAGCGTGCTCCCGCAACGCCTCGGCGGGCAGTGACTCCGATCACCGACTCCGCCTTCCGGGCGCCCCCACAATAAGGCTGGGATGACTGCCCGGTCAGAATTCGGTCTCCGCCTCGGCGCGCAGCGCCTCGGGGTCGGTGATCACGATCTGCCGCCGCTCGATCTTCACCATCCCCTCCGCCTGAAACCGCGCCAGGTTCCGGCTCACCACCTCGCGCACCGTCCCCAGCCGCATCGCCAGCTCCTCGTGCGTCAGCGGCGCGCCCTCCATCTCCCCCCGCTCGTAGGACTCCAGCAGCAGCCGCGCCAGACGCTGTCTCACACTGCCGAACGTGATCGCTTCGATCAGTCCCACCAGCTGCCGCAGGCGCCGCCCGAGGATCGCAAACACCCGCAGCGCCACTTCCGGATGCTGCAGGCAATACCGGCGGAAATCCTCCCTGCGGATCAGCAGCGCCGTCACCGGCGTCAGCGCCCGCACCGTCGCCGGGTAGTCGCCTTCATCGAACAGCGGCACCTCCGCCACCGACGACGGCGCGCTCTCCATCGCCAGCATGATCTCGCGCCCCGTGGGGCTCGTCTTGCAGATCTTCACCGTTCCCTCGCCCAGCACGTACAGCCCTTCGCAGGGATCGCCCTCGTGAAAGATCACGTCCCCTGCTCCGTACCGCTTCTCCACTGCCAGCGCCGCCAGCTCCCGGCGCAGTTCATCCGGCAGAGTGCGGAACAGCGGCGTCGCGCGAAACACCTCTTCTCGGCGCACAGCCATGGGGGATCCCGGTGAACCTGCGGATCAGCATCCACTGTACACACTGCGGCCTTTGCGCGGCAATCTGCCCCGACGGCGCCATCACCCGCCGCCGCGGCCGGATTGTCTTCGAACCGTCCCTCTGCCGCACCTGCGCGCCCGGCGCCGCCCCCCTCTGCATGCTCCATTGCCCGGCGGACGCCATCCGGCCGGCGCCGCGCCCGAAAACCGCCAAACGAAAGGACCCCGTGCGATGACACCGCCCTACTTTTTCTTCGAGAACCTCAAGCAGCACGCCCCCCTGCCTTCCAACGGCATTCTCAGCCGCACGCTCCATGCCGACGAAAAAACCAAAGTCCTCCAGTTCTGTTTCGCCCCTGGAACCGAGCTATCCGCCCACACCGCGCCCGTGCCCGCCCTCTTGTACTTCGTGAGCGGCGAGGCGGAACTCCAGCTCGGCGAGGACCGCAAAGACGTCAGCGAAGGCGCCTTCGCCTGGATGGCTCCCCGCCTCGAACATGCCATCCGGGCCAGGACGGAGGTGGTCATGCTGCTCGTCATGCTCCGCGACGCCGCCAGAGCCTGACGTCCCGGGACGCTGCATTCCATCCGCAGGGCGACCGCTCGGCGATAATGCATGCAGAGATGCCCCGCGCCGAGCACCCTGCCCTGAACTTGAACCACGAGCAAAAAGCCGCCGTCGAACGCGAAAATCAGGACGTTTGCGTCGTCGCCGGGCCCGGATCGGGCAAGACCCGCGTTCTCGTGGAACGCTTCGCCTGGCTCGCCGAAAAAGGCGTCGATCCGGAGAGAATCCTCGCCATTACTTTCACTGAGAAAGCCGCTGCCGAACTCAAGGAGCGCCTCGCCGCCCGATTCCAGTCCCAACCCGAAAAACGCCGGAAAATCGAGCGCGCCCAGATCTCCACCATCCACGGCTTCTGTCACGCCATCCTGCGGGAACACGCCCTCGCCGCCGGTCTCGACCCGCGCTTCGAACTGCTCGACGATCTCGAAGCCGCCTCCCTCCGTGAGCAAGCCATGCAGCAGGTGCTGGATGCAACCGCCCGCCAGAGCCCTCAGGAGTTCCTCAAGCTCGCCGAAGTGTGGCCGGCTCCCCGAATGGACGATTCCCTCCTGGCGGTCTATGAAGCCATGCGCGCGGCGGGCAAGATCGGAGAGACACTGTCCGGCTCTTTCGATGCTGGCGCGCTGATCGCGGATCTGACCGATCAGTTCCGCGCCCGTCTGGCTGGCGTCGCGGCTCTCACCCCCCCCACAACGGACGCCCGCAGGCGCAGGCGCGAATCCATCCAGGCGCTCCTCGATTGTCTCGGCACGCTCACTGTGCCCGAGATCGCCCCCATGCTGGCGGCAATCAAGCTCACCGGCGAGAGAGACAACAATGTGAAGGAGGAGATGCAACGCGCCAAATCCCTGATGTGCGAAATGACCCACGCATGGGTCTTCCAGCAGTTCCTCCCCCAGCGCAGGCTTCTGCTCGAGATTCTCCGCAGTTTCCACGAATTGGCCCGACGGAAACGCAGATCCATCGGCCTGCTGGATTTTTCCGACCTCGAAGAATACACCCTCGATTTGCTCCGCAATAACAACGAGATCTGCCGCGCTATATCGGAACGATACGAGCACATCCTGATGGATGAGCTTCAGGACACCAATCCCATCCAGTGGGAAATTCTGTCCCTCGTCCGCCGCCCCGGCCGCTTCTTCGCCGTCGGCGACGTCAACCAGTCCATTTACAGTTTTCGCCACGCCGAACCGGGGCTGTTCCGGGAATACGAGCGGTCCATTTCAGCCCGCGGCTGGGCCGTCGACCGTCTTCAGGAGAACTACCGCACGCGCCCGGAAATTCTCGATGCCGTCTCACGGATCCTTGTCTCCCCTGCTCAGCCCGGCATTGCGCCGCACACGCTGCACGCCGCCTCGGACTTCCCCGGCGCCGGCGGCCCCTACATCGAGATTCTCTGCTCGGACCGCACCACGCATCCAGACACCGACGTCATGCTCTGGCTCGCCGCCCGCCTGCGCGAGTTGTACGGCGCGCCGTTGGCCACGGGCTCGCCGGCGCGCTTCGACGACATGGCCGTTTTCGTACGCAACTCGTCATCCTTTGCCGCCGTCGAAAATGCGCTCCGGCGCTTTTCGATTCCATACGTCGTGGCGGGCGGCAAGACGTTCTTTGACGCTCTCGAGGTGATCGACCTCCTCAACGCCCTGCGCGCGCTCGCCTGCCCCGAGGACGAGATCGCCCTGTTCGCCCTGCTCCGTTCGCCTCTCTTCGGCCGCAGCGACGAAGAACTCCTGCTGAATCGCGTCGGCGGCGCGCTCGCCTCGCAGGAGGACGCCGCCTGCCTCGCGCGCCTCCGTGGCCTGCTCTCCTCCCAGCCTGCTTCCCTCGTGCTTGCCCGCTTGATCGACGAGACCGGCTACCTGTCGCGTCTCTCGGCTTCCGAATCGGCCAACGCCGAGAGGTTCCTCGCTCTCGTGGACCACTGCGAGCGCCGCCTCGGCCGCGATGTCCAGGCTGTCCTCGATCACATCGAACGCCTCCAGCAGGCCGCCGCCGAGGCTCAGGCGCCCGCGCTCGAAGCCGGCGATGCCGTCCGCCTGATGACCATCCACAAGGCCAAGGGCCTCGAGTTCCCCATCGTTGCGATCGCCGCGCTCGAAAAGGGCGAACGCCGGGACACGGAAGCCGCCGCGTATCACCCCGAGTGCGGGCTCGGTTTCCGCTGGCTCGCCGAGAACGGCAAGCCGGTGAAGGACCTCCTCATGGCCCGCGCCGCTGAAAAACTCAAAGAGAAAAACGATCTGGAACGGGACCGCCTCCTCTACGTCGGCCTCACCCGAGCCAAAGAGCGCCTCATCCTCGCTTTTTCCTATTCGCTGACCCAAACCGGCAAGCGGCGCATCTCCCCCTGGCCCACACTCATCCTGCAAGGGATCGGCCTTCAGATACCCGCCGAACCCAACACCCCGTCCCGCTCCGGTCTCGCCGCTCTGACTCTCGTCGCCGGCGCCCCCGAAGTCCCCCCCGCGCCGGAACTCCACGCTCCGGCTCGTCAGCCTGAGATCGAGCCGCTCTCCCCTCCCCGTGAAGCTCCCTCCGAGATCGCCGCCACGGCTCTTGCCAACTTCGTCCAGTGCCCGCGCCGCTATCTGCTCGACAGCGTCCTCCACTGGCCTCTGCCTCCCGCGCAGAGCAGCGGCGCCATCGCCCTCGGCACCGAAGTCCATGAATTCCTCGCCGGTCTCCGTGCGGATGTCTCTTCTGAAGCCCGCGAGCTCGCGCAGGCCTTCGAGCAGAGCGAAATCGCCCGCCGCGCCGCGCGCGCTCCGCGCCGGCATCGCGAGATGGACTTCCTCGTCGAAATCGGCGCCACACTCCTCCGCGGCCAGATCGACCTATGGTTCGACGACGGCCACGGGCCCGTGCTCGTCGACTACAAGACCGACCGTCACCTCGGCGAAGCGCGCATGCGCGGCTACGAACTCCAGTTGCGCCTCTACGCCATCGCCCTGCAGAAGCTCACCGGACAAGCCGTGCGCGAGGCATGGCTCTTCCCCCTTCGCCAGGCCCAGCCCCACCGGGTGGACGTTTCCGAAGAGGCGCTGCAAACCGCTCTGGATGCCCTCAGGCAGTGGCGCGAAGCCCAGCAGTCCGGCGTCTTCCCTACTCACGAAACCGGCGGCTGCCGTTGGTGCCCGTACGTCTCCGGGCCATGCCCCGTCACCGCCGCCGCTGAACCGGGCTTGTAGCGTCCTGCTCCGGCGGATTATTCTCAACTGTTAGGCCCATTGCGCGGCTCAGCCGCCGCGCCGCCCGGCAATAGGAAGGGGAATTCTGCATGTCGATGCCTGTCAAAGATGAAGGCGAGTTCGAACTCATCCTGGGCAACAAGCAGATCATCGCCGTCTTCGTCATCGTTCTTCTGCTGATGGGGCTGTTCTTCTCCATTGGTTTCCTGGCTGGCAGGCGCTCCGCTGCCGGCACTGCCACGGCTGGCAGGACGCCTGCCGATGTTCCGATCACGGTAGACGCCACGCGGCAGGAGGCTGCCGCCGCCCAGCCGCCCCCTCCTGCACAGGAAAAAGCCGAAACCCCGTCCAGCACCGCTGCCGCCGCGCCGGAATCCTCTCAGCCGCAGCAACAGCCCGAGCAGGAGCCGAAAAAGCAGGCTCAAGTGCCTTCGCGCCTGTTCGTCGAGCAGCCGCCGGCGGGCACGTACCTTCAGGCAGCCGCCACGCAGCGCGCCGACGCCGAAGCCATGCTCAGCTACATCATCGGCAAGACGGGTCTCACCGGTTATGTCACGCCTTCGCCCAAGTCTCCCGAGCTGTGCCGGGTCCTCATCGGACCGCTCTCCAGCAATGAACAGATGGCCGACGCGCGGTCGAAACTCGGCGCCCTCGGCGTCGCCAATGCATTTCCTGTCAAATATTGACGCATCATCTGATTCCCGCCGCCCCTGCGCGGCAAGGCTGACCCATGAAACTGGCCTGGCTGACTACCGGCGGCGCGGTACTCACCGCCCTGCTGCTCGCCGCATTGTTCCCGCCCGTTGGGTGGACCCTGCTGGCGCCCGCCGCGCTTGCGCCGCTTCTGTACGCGCTCGCTCATGAGCCCCGCCCGCTGCGCCGCTTTCTGTCCGGCTGGCTCTGCGGCGTCCTGTTCTGGCTCGCCGTCTGCTACTGGATCGGCGATGTCCTCGCCGCCTACGGCGGTCTCAGCCGCCCGCTCGCCTGGCTTGCTCTTCTGCTCTTCGCGCTCGCTAAAGGGCTCCATTTGGCCGTATTCGCCACCCTCGCCGGCCCCATCATGCGCCGGTGGTGGGCTGCGCCCGCCATCGCGGCGCTCTGGACCGGCATCGAGCGGACTCATGGCCCTCTCGGTTTCGCCTGGCTCGTTCTCGGCAACGCCGGCATCTCCATGGCTGTGCCTGTCCGCCTCGCCCCCTGGACCGGCGTTTACGGACTTTCGTTCGTCTTCGCCCTGATCGCCGCTGCCGCCGCCGCGCTCGCTCTCCGCCGCCGCCGCGCCGAACTCGCTTGGCTCCTCCCGCTCCTCCTCCTCTGGCTCCTTCCCCCGCTCGAGGTGCGCAGCGTCTACGACCGCGAAGCGGCCGCCCTCCAGCCCAATGTCGCCGGCGACGCCCGGTGGGACGAGCCATCGCTGCGCGCCTCCACGCGCCGCTTCGCCTTCCGGACTCTGCAGACCGCCCTCGACCCCGCCCGTGCACCCGCTTCTGTGCTGCTGTGGCCCGAGGTCCCGGCGCCCTTCTATTATTACGACGACCCGCAATTCCGCCGCGAGGTCACCGAGACCGCCCGCCTCGCGCGCGCCCCCTTCCTCTTCGGCACGGTCGCCTACACGCCCGAGGGCGCCCCGCTGAATTCCGCCGTCCTCCTCGATGCCTCCGGCCGCCTCGCCGGCCGCTACGACAAAGCCCGCCTCGTCCCCTTCGGCGAATTCATCCCGCCGGGTTTCCGCTGGATCCACAAGATCTCGTCCGAAGCCGGCGACTACGCGGCCGGCGAAGGCGCGCGCGTTCTCCAAACTGGCGATCACCGCCTCGGCGTCTTCATCTGTTACGAGTCCGCCTTCCCCGATTACGTCCGCCAGTTCGCGGGTCAGGGCGCGCAGGTGCTCGTCAATCTCACCAACGACGGTTACTTCGGCCGCAGCGCCGCGCGCGCCCAGCACCTGCTGCTCGCCCGCATGCGCGCCGTCGAAAACCGCCGCTGGCTGCTCCGCCCCTCCAACAACGGAATCACCGCATCCATCGACCCCTCCGGGCAGGTCTGGAAGCCCTTCCCCGAATACCAGCTCCACTCAGAGCGCCTACCCTTCCGGTATCTTGACGAGCGCACTTTCTACACGCGCCACGGCGACTGGTTCGCCTGGCTCGCCCTCGCCGCCGGGCTCGCCGCCTTCCTCGCCACCCAGATCCCCGTGTATCATCCCCTCGAGTAAAATGGCGCCATGATGCGCTTCCTGTTGCTCGCGGCTCTCGCCCTCGCCTCCGCCGCCGAACCCCTCCCCGTCCGCGGTATCCATCTCGCCGCTCCGCTCCCTGACGAAATGGACCTCGCCCTGCGCTTCATCCGCGAAGCTCTCCCCAGGGAGGGCGTCAATACCCTCATCCTCGAATTCAACTACCGCTACCGCTACAAGTCTCATCCGGAAGTCGTGGACGAGCCCGCTCTCTCGCGCCAGGACCTCGAGCGCCTCGCCGCCGCCTGCCGCGAGGCCAACGTGCGCCTCATCCCCATGATCAACCTCCTCGGCCACCAGTCCTGGGCGAAGACCACCTTCGGCCTTCTCCGCTCCCACCCGGAATTCGACGAAACTCCCGGCAAATATCCCGACAATCAGGGCATTTATTGCCGCAGTTATTGCCCGCTTCATCCGGAAGTGCACAACGTCGTTTTTGATTTGATTACGGAGCTGATGGACGCCACGGGCGCCGCCGATTTCCACGCCGGAATGGACGAAGTCTTTCTTCTCGGCGAGGATGACTGCCCCCGCTGCCGCGGCCGGGACCGCGCCGAATTGTTCGCCGGCGAAGTGAAGGCCCTCCGCGGTTTCCTCGCCCGCCGCAACGCCCGCCTCTGGATCTGGGGCGACCGCCTCCTCGACGCGGACCTCACCGGCATCGGCAGATGGGAGGCCGCCGAAAACGGCACCGCCCGCGCCATTCAACTCATCCCCCGCGACGTCGTCATCTGCGACTGGCACTACGAAGCCCCGCACCCCACCGCCCCCTTCTTCGCCCTTCAGGGCCTCTCCGTCGTCAGTTCCCCGTGGCGCAAGCCCTCGGTCGCCCTGGAACAACTGCAGATCGTCCGGCGCACCCGGGCCACCGCCGCCCCGCCCGTGGCCGCACGCATGCTCGGCATGCTGCAGACCACTTGGGTCGGCTTCGGACCCTTCGTCCGCGCCTATTTCGGCGAAGACAAGGCGCCCCGCCCCCAGGTCGCCGAAGCGGTCCTCTGCTTCCGCGAGCTCTTTCAGGAGCTGCGCCGCACGGAGTGAGCCGGACGGCTCACCCGTGCCGGATCACCAGCACATCGCCGTCCTTGACGATGTAATCTTTGCCCTCCAGCCGCAGCAGCCCCTTCTCCCGCACACCCGCGTATCCGCCGTGTTCCACCAGCGCCTGCCACGGCACCACCTCCGCCCGGATGAACTTCTTCTCGAAGTCCGAGTGGATCGCCCCGGCGGCCTTCACCGCCGTTGAGTTCACCGGCACCGTCCACGCCCGCACTTCCGTCTCACCGGCGGTGAGGAAGCTCATCAGCCCCAGCAGCCGATACATCGCCGCCACCAGCCGGTCCAGGCTCGAGCCCGGCAGCCCGTAGGAAGCCAGATACTCCTGCTGCTCCTGCGGCTCCAGCTCCGACAGCTCCGCCTCGATCCTGCCGCACACCGCCGTCACCTCGCAGCGGTTTCCTTCTTGCACCAGCTTCCGCCGATATTCTTCCTCGATTTCCTGCATTCTTCCGGCATCATTTTCTCCCACATTCAAGACAAACAGCATAGGCTTTTGAGAGAGAAACTGAAACCCGCGCAGACGCTTTTCGTCTTCTCCCTCCAGCGCCCATCCGCGCAGCGTCTCTCCGTTTTCCAGCATCGCTCGCGCCTGCTGGAGAAGTTCGAACTCCCGGTCCAGGCCGGGATCCTTGATCTTCTTCCGGTCCTTCTCCAGCCTCTCGAGCCGCTTCTCCACCACCGCCAGATCGCTCAGCACCAGCTCCGTGTCCACGTCTCCGATGTCCCGCATCGGGTCCACCGATCCCTTCTCGTGCGGCACCAGATCGCTCTCGAACAGCCGCACCACGTGCGCCATCGCATCCGCCACCCGCAGACTCGCCAGATAGGAGGGGTCGCGAAGCGACTCCTTCGAGATCGACGGGAAGTCGATGAACTCGATCGTCGCATGCGTCACCTTCTCCGGCGAGAACACCTTCGCCAGCGCATCCACCCGGTCGTCCGGCACGCGCGTCACGCCGATCCGCGTCTCCATCGAACCGGTGCGCGCCGTCTCGTGCACGCCCGTCAGAATCGTGAAGAGGCTCGTCTTGCCCGTCATCGGCAGCCCGACAATCGCTGTTTTCATGGCTGAAATTACTGCTGTTACAGGGGAACTTCCACGAGTTTGAGAATCTCGTTCAGAATGCGCTCGCTCACTTCGCTCGAGCGCGCAATCAGGGTCGTCCGCTGATTCAGCACCACCCGGTGCGCGAACACCGGCAGCGCCAGCCGCTTGATGTCGTCCGGCAGGACGTAATCACGCCCCTCCACCAGCGCCATCGCCTGCGCGGCGCGGTACAGCCCCTGCGCCCCGCGCGGGCTCACGCCCAGCGCAAGCTGCTCGTGCTTTCTCGTCTGTTCGACAATCGCCAGGATGTAATCCACGAGCGACTCATCCACCCGGATCCGCTCCACCGCCTTCTGGATATCCACGAGCTCCGCCGGACTGATCACCGGGCGCACATCCGGCGCCGTCGCCGCCGTCGCCGATCTCACGATTTCGCGCTCGCTCGCCGTGTCCGGATACCCGACCCGGATCCGCATCAGGAACCGGTCCATCTGCGATTCCGGCAGCGGATACGTCCCGTGATGCTCCACCGGGTTCTGCGTCGCGATCACCATGAACGGCTCCGCCATCGGGTACGTCACGCCGTCAATGGTGATCTGATGCTCGTTCATCGCCTCCAGCAGCGCCGATTGCGTCTTCGGAGTCGTCCGGTTGATTTCGTCCGCCAGCAGCAGGTTGGTGAATATCGGACCGCGCTTGAATTCGAACTCCCCCGTGCGCGCGTTGAACACCGTCACGCCCAGGATGTCGCCCGGCAGCATGTCCGACGTGCATTGCAGCCGATGGAAGCCGCAATCCACGCTCCGCGCCAGCGCATGCGCCAGCGTCGTCTTCCCCACGCCAGGCACGTCTTCGATCAGCAGATGCCCGCGGGACAGCAGGCACACCACTGACATGCGCACCACATCGGGCTTGCCGCGCACCACGCCGTTCAACGCGGATTCCAGTGCGTGGAGCTTCGCCGATGCGGTGGCCACTGCCTCGGAGGCGGTCATCCTTGTACCATCATAGCCGCCCCTGCCCGCTGCCTCACGCGCTGTAGCCTGCCTTCGACGCCTTCACCCGCCCGTTCGCCGCCAGATGCTCCAGGATCAGCGCCACCGATTCCTCCGAATCCGCGCCGCTCTCGGCCGCGATCCGGTCCACCGGCTTCGGCGCCCCTGTGAGCACCGCGAGAATCCTCTTTTGCAGATCCAGGATCGCCGCCGCCGCCTTTTTGCCCGCCTCGACACCCGGCTGATGATAGGCGTTGATCCGTACGAGCGACGCATAGAATCCCACGGCGCGCTCATAGAGGGCGATCAGCGCCCCCACGCTCTTCGCATCCACCCGCCGGATCGTGATCATCATCGATTCCCGCCCGTTCCCGCTCAGCGCCGCCCGCGTCCCAAGCAGGAAACCGTCCAGATAATCGCCGGTCCGCACGCCCGGCGCCAGCTCCAGCGCGTCTCCGCCGTCCTCCAGCACGCGGATGAACGTCACGAAAAAGTTGTTCACCCCCTCGCGCAACTGCTGCACATACGCATGCTGGTCGGTCGACCCCTTGTTGCCGTATACCGTGATGCCCTGCTCCACCACCCGCCCGTCCACGTCATATTGCTTGCCCAGCGACTCCATGATCAACTGCTGCAGGTACCGCGAAAACAGCAGCAGCCGGTCCTTGTACGGCAAGATCACCATGTCTTTCCGCCCCGCCCCGCCCGTGGCGTAGTGCCACATCAGCGCCATGAGCGCCGCCGGATTCTGCCGCGTCAGCCGAACCCGCGTCGTCTCGTCCATCAACGCCGCTCCTTCCAGCAACGCGTCCGTGTCCAGCCCCTGCAATGCCGCCGGCAACAGCCCTACCGCCGACATCACCGACGTCCTCCCGCCCACCCAATCGAACATCGGAAACCGTTCCAGCCACCCGTTCGCCTGTGCGTACGCATCCAGCTTCGACCCCGGCATCGTCACCGCCACCGCCCTCGGTCCGAACGCCACGCCAGCCCGCGCGAACGCCGCCTCAGCCAGCTTCATCCCGTTGTGCGTTTCCGGCGTCCCGCCGCTCTTCGAGATCACCAGCACCAGCGTCCGGTCCAGCTTGCCCTCAAGCCCCGCCAGCACCCGCTCGATCCCGTCCGGGTCCGTGTTGTCGAAGAAATGCAGCCGCATCCGGTCCCGCGTTGGATGCCCCAGCGCGTCCGACAGAAACATCGGCCCCAGAGCCGAGCCGCCGATGCCAATGCTCAGCACCTCCGTGAACGCCGACGATTCGTGGATCCTCGCCGCGAACTCCCGCACTCGCTGCCGCGTCTGCTCGATCTCGATCCGCAGCTCCGCGCGCGGCGCCAGCTGCGGCGCGCGCAGCCAGTAATGGCCCACCATCCGGTTCTCGTCCGGGTTGGCGATCGCGCCCCGCTCCAGCTCCGCCATCTCCGCGTATGCCCGTTGCATCCGCGGCTCCATGGAATCCAGCCAGGCGCTTGAGAAATTCATCCGCGACACATCCAGGCTCAGCTCCACGGCGGGCACAGTCACGAGGTATTCGAGATATCGCTTGTACAAGGGCATGGCGCTCTCCTTCAGCATATCGGTTCGCCTGCCCGCAGCAGACCGCTCCGCCGCAGGCATAATGAGAGAGTATGAAGTGGGCCGCTTCCGCTCTCCTCTGCCTCTCTCTCGCCGCCGCTGAAAAATGGACCGTCGACGACATCCTCCTTCAGGAACAGGTCGGCGCCATCGAGCTTTCCCGCGACGGGCGCTTCGCCGTCTACGCCAAGTCCCGCATCGACAAGGAAAAAGGCGAGTCCGTCTCGCACCTTTGGCTCCGCCGCCTCGACGAATCCGATGCCATCCAGCTCACCCGCGGCCAGGACAGCGCCTCGAGCCCCAGGATCTCCCCCTCCGGCAAACTCATCGCTTTCCTCACCAGCCGCCGCGCACCCGGCGCGCCTTCCGCCTCTTCCGGCGCCCCTGCCGCCGAGCCCCCAAAAACGCAAATCTGGCTGATGAACGCCTCCGGCGGCGAACCCTGGCAGCTCACCCGCTTCGAGCGCGGCGTCCGCGCCTTTGAATGGATCTCCGATGACGCGATCGTCGCCGCCGCTCAGGAAGACCCGTCCCTGTACCACCAGAAGATCAAAGAGGCCAAGGACACCTCCACCGTGGTCGATGACGAAGAGCACGAGCCGCCTGTCCGGCTCTTCCGCGTCGAGATCAAAGGCGGCAAGGCCACCCGCCTCACCGCCAACACGGACCGCATCACCAGCATCGATGTCTCCCCCGACGGTCAATGGGCTCTCACCGTCCACAACCGCAGCCTCGCCGAAATCTACAACCAGAAAATCAAGCCCGTCACATTCCTTCACCACCTGCCCACCGGACGCAGCGTTGAATTGTTCGCCGGACAAAAACTGTATCCTCGCTCATTTCATTGGCATTCCGACTCGAAATCGTTCTATTTCACCGCGCCTTACACCACGCACCCGGATCTGTACAACGCCAGCGTCACAAAGCTCTATCACTTCCCCATGAGTCTCGCCGAGCCCTTCCAAGCCGCTGCCAAAGCCCGCCCCGCGGAGGTCGCCCTCGATTGGGACAACGGTCTCGCCGCCTCCCCCGCCCCGCTGCCCGGCGGATTCCTCGCCCTGCTCGCCGGCGGCGCCCGCAACCGCCTCGCGCGTTACTACGAAGCCGGCAACGCATGGCGCCGCGAATGGATCGACCAGCCGGACGTCCACCAGCTTGTCTCCTCCCTCGATGGCAGCCGCATCGTTTTTCTCCGTTCCAACGCCTCGTCCCCTGCCGTTTACATCGCCGCCCGCCTCTCCGGAAACCGTTTCGAAGACGCCAAACCTTTCATCGAACCGAATGAAAATCTTCGGAAGAAAGCCATCGCGAAAACCGAACTCGTCCGCTGGAAGGGCGCTCTCGACGAAGAGATTGAAGGCATTCTTTATTACCCGCACAACTACGAAGCCGGCAAAAAATACCCCTTGGTCGTCATGATCCACGGCGGTCCGCACGGCCACGACGCCGACGCCTTCCGTGAAAGCTGGGCCTATCCCCACCAGTTGTACGCCCAGCGCGGCGCTTTCATCCTCAAACCCAACTACCACGGTTCGTCCAATTACGGTCTCAAGTTCGGCGAGTCCATCTCCGGCGGCAAGTACAACGATCTCGAATGGGTCGATGTCGAAAAAGGCGTCGACTACCTCATCGCCAGGGGGCTCGCCGATCCCGATAAGCTCGGCGTCCTCGGCTGGTCCAACGGCTCCATCATCAGCATCGAACTCTCCGTCCGAACCACACGCTACAAAGCCGTCGGCGCCGGCGCCGGCGACGTCAACTGGACCAGCGACTGGGGCAACGCCGTCTTCGGCGACTCCTTCGAGCAGTATTACCTGGGCAAAACCCCGATGGATGACCCTGACTTCTACATCAAAAAGTCCCCGCTTTTCCAGATGGACAAGGTCACCAGCCCCACCATCATTTTCTTCGGCACAGAGGACCGCCAGGTTCCCACCGAGCAGGGCTGGCAGCACTACCGCGCCCTCCAGCACTACGGAAAGACCCCCGTCCGCTTCATCCTCTTCCCGGGCGAACCGCACAGCCTGCGCAAGTACGTCCACCAGAAACGCAAGGTGGAAGAAGAGCTCGCCTGGTTCGACCGCCATCTCTTCAAGACTGCCAATCCCGCCAATCCCGCGCTCAAGCCCGTCTCTCCCCTTGCCGCGCTCGCCCGCTTGAAACAGGCGGCGGACGTGCCGGAGACCGTCGAGCGCGGATCGGTCTCCGTCGGCCGCTTCGAGGTCACCCGCGCCCAGTTCCGCGCCTTCGATCCTTCCTACCCTGTTCCTCCAGGCGCGGAAAATTACCCTGCCACAAATGTCTCTTTTGAAAAAGCCCAACAGTATTGCCGGTGGCTTTCCAGCAGGACGGGGCGAAAATACCGGCTCGCCACGGAAGACGAAATGGCCGGGCTGCTCACCCGGAGCCGCAATGAAAACACGCTCGACTTCTGGGCAGGCTACGCTGTGAACCCCGACGACGCCGCCCGCCTCGAGCCCCTCGTCAAGGAAGCCGGCGCCGGCGCTCTGCTCAAGCCCGCCGGCTCTTTCCCCGGCACGGGCGACGACCCGCTGTTCGACCTCGGCGGCAACGCCGCCGAATGGGTCTTGGGCAAAGACGGCAAGCCGAAAGTCCTCGGTGGCAGCGCCGACCGGCCCGCCGACGAAAAAGCCCCCGTCACCACGCTCCCGGATTACATCGGCTTCCGCGTCGTCCTCGATCGGTAAGCGCCTTCGCCCCTCGCGACCCGTCCGTTCCGCCGCGCCGCGGTTCGCAAGGGAACAGTGCGCCTCCACAGCAGCACTGTCTCCGCCACGCTCCCGCGCATCCCGGAACGGCAGCGCCGTGGTATCACGTTTTCAGAATTTGTGATACGATACGGCCATGCGCCGCCTGGTCCAAGTGATTCCGGCCGTTTTCTCCCTATGCCTCGTTGCGTCTGCCTCCTCTGGTCCGCAGATCATCGTGCTCGACCCGTCCGGCGCAATCATTCCGAATGCCATCGTGGAACGCCTCAGCGGCTCGGCGCGCATCTCCGCTCCCGGCTTCGCCCCGAAGACGGTCGCACTTGCCGGCGCACAGAACGAATTGCGCATCACGCTCGATCCCGCTCCGCTGCAGACCAGCGTTGACGTCGTGGTGCGCGGCGAGGGAGCGGACACCGCTCAGTCCATCACCACGACCGCCCTCGAAATCGAAAGCACCGGCGCCCGCACCGTGCTTGACGCCATTGACAGGCTCGCCCCCGGCGCCTTCGTCACACGCCGTGGCGTGATGGGTTACGGCATCGCCGCCAACGGCACTGGCGCGGTCAGTCTCCGCGGCATCGGCGGCTCGCCGAACACCGGCGTGCTCATCGTGGTCGACGGGCGCCCCGATTTCCAGGCTCTCATGGGCCATCCTTTGCCCGACCTCTACACTCTGTCCGACGCCGCTTCCGTGCGCGTCACCGTTGGCCCTGCGTCGGTCCTCTACGGTTCCAATGCCATGGGCGGCGCCGTCGAGGTCATTCCCGCACGTCCGGAGGCGGGCTTCCAGACGCGCCTCACCTCCTCGCTCGGCTCCTGGTGGACCACTCAGCACCGGCTGAATCACGCGGCGCAATTCGACCGCGTTTTCTACTCCTTGAACGCCGGTTATTCCGGCTCCTCGGGCCATAGGCCCTCCAGCGATTTCCGCAGCCCCGACGCCACCTTCACCTTGGGCGGCGATCTCTCCGGCAACTGGAAGGCCTCACTCGAAAGCCGTTACGGCTTCTTCCACGTGGAGGATCCCGGCCCCGTTTCCGCCCCGCTCCAGAACAGCTACGCCCGCGTGGGACGCGGCGGCTACAGCATCAACCTGGACAACGCCTACGGCCGCTCCCACGGCTACATCCGCCAATACGCCGCCTGGGGCCGCCACTTCATCACCGACGGTTTCCGCTCCACCGACTCGACCAAGGGCCTCCGCGCCATGCAGACCTTCCTGCTTTTCCCGTCTCTCGCCGTTGACCTCGGCGGCGACTTCAACCACTTCGGCGGCGCCGCCAGAAACGCAAGAACTCTGCTGAATTACGGTGATCATCACATCACGGAAGGCGCCGGATTTTCCCGCGCTCAGTGGGCCGTCTCTCCGCGCCTTTCCCTCTCCGGCGGCTACCGCTATCACCGCCATTCCGTCTACGGCGGCCTTTCCGTCCCGGAAGCCGCCGCCACCGTCCGCCTCTCCTCCCGCCTATCCTGGTCGGCTGCCGTCAGCCGCGGTTTCCGCAACCCGACCATACGCGAGCTCTACCTCTTCCCCGCCCCGAATCCCAGCCTCCAGCCGGAGCGCCTCTGGAACTGGCAGTCCACCATCTACACGCAGCCCCACCGTTCCCTCACCGCCTGGGCTACAGGCTACTATTCTTCTCTCTCGAACCAGATCATCACCCTCGGACGCTTCCCCAACCTCCGTCTCGAAAATTCCGGCCGCGCCATCCTCCGCGGCGTCGACCTTCAGTCCCAATGGCGGCCTGCCCGTTCCTGGATGGTCAGCGCCGGCACGGGCATTCTGCGCTCGGGGCAGATTGCTCCGCTGCTTCCCGCCAACAAATTCAACGGCTCGGTGCGCTACCAGCGGCGCCGGTTCTCGGCAAGCCTCTCCGCCATGATCGTCGGCCGCCGCTATGCCAACGCCGCCCGCACCGCCACGCTCGGCGGCTACCCTCTGCTCACCCTCCATTCGAGCTGGAAAGCCAGCCGCCGCGTCTCCGTCTTCGCCCTCATCGACAATCTTCTCGATCACCGCTATGAACTGCTCCCCGGCTATCCCATGCCGGGCGTCAACGCCGCCGGCGGCGTGACCTATCACTTCTGATCCATGCGGCCCCTGAGCAAAGCTTCTCTCCGGTCCATGGTGCTCAGCGCCGCCATGGGCGCGCTCGCTCTCGCGCTGCCGGTCGCTTTCCATGCCGCCGGCCTTGGCTCCCGCTTCCTGCCCATGCTGCTCCCTCTGCTCGTCAACGGCTATCTGAGCCGCTGGCCGTGGGCCGTGGCCACGGGCTTCGGCATCCCGTGGCTCTCCGCCTTCGCCACCGGCATGCCCCCGCTTTATCCGCCCATCGCCGCCGTCATGAGCCTGGAATGCGCCGTGCTCGCCGCCACAGCGGCCGCCACCTCGCGCCTGCCCCTGCCGCTGTCCGTCGCGCTGGCCGTCGCCGCCGGCCGCGCCACAGCCCTCGCCGGAACCTGGGCCGCCGCCGCATGGCTCGAGCTGCCCCCGGGCTTCGCCTCCCTGGCCATGCTTGTCCAGGGCTTGCCCGGCGTTGTGCTGCAATTGATAGTGGCTCCGCTCGCCGTCGCCGCCCTGCGGCGCCGCGGCGGTCTTCTCCTCCATGAAACGGACCTGGTTTGACCAGCTCGCCCCCGCCTGGGACTCGCTCCCCGGCCAGCCGGATACGGCCGCGCGCGCCCAAACATTTCTTCAAAAAGTTGTTCCGCCCGGCTGCTTCGCCCTGCTCGACGCCGGCGCCGGCACCGGCGTCCTCGTCGAGCCGCTCCTCCGCCTGCCCGCTCCGCCGGCGCGCATCGTCGAGCTCGACTTCGCCCCCGCCATGCTCGCCGAAAACCGCCGCAAGCACGCCGCGCGCCCTCAAGTCCGCTATGTCTGCGCCGATCTCTCCGCGCCTCCGTTCCCTGCCGCCTCCTTCGGCTGCGCCCTGCTCTTCGGCGCCCTGCCGCATGTCGAAAACCAGCGCGCCGCCCTCGCGGCTCTTCTCGAGATCCTCCGCCCCGGCGGACGTCTCGCCGTCGGCCACCTGATGTCGAGCGGCGCCCTCAACGCGCTGCACGCCTCCATCGGCGGCGCCGTCGCCGCCGACCGCCTGCCCCCGGCGTCCGAATTGGCCGCGCTCCTCGCCTCGCTCGGCGCCCGCGTCCTGCTGGCGGAGGAAAGTCCGCAGGAATATACAGTCCTTGTGGAGAAATCCGCTTGAAATTGCCCGCTGCCTGGATCGGAATCCTGATCTTTGCGGCGGTCCTGGCCGCCGCCGAATCCCTCCTGCTCCGCCGCCCGCCGCTTCTGGCGGCGCGCATGATCCTGGCCGCCGCGGCCGGCCTGCTCCTCTTTCACGCCGTTCCGTGGATCCGCCTCGCCCGCTGGTCGGTCCGCCGCCCCGGCCTTCGAAATATCACTTTCTATTTTCTTTTTCTGACGCACTTTCTCCGCATCTTTCTGGAGGAAATTCTTTCTCTTTTCCGCGCCTGGCGCATCGCCGCGCCGCGCCGCTGGCGCGCCTCGTGGCGGCGGTCTCTCCTGCACGCCACGGCCTCGCTGTTGCCCCGCACCCTCCGCCGCGCCGAGCGATTCTACGCCGCGCTGCTCGTCAAGGGCCTTGCGCGATGAATTACGCGCTCCGCGTCGGCTCCCTGGAATTCCGGTACGGCGCCCGCACCGTGCTCCGGAACATCTCCTTTGAGATCGCCCCGGGCGAAAGCGCCGGCCTCGCCGGCCCCAACGGCGCAGGCAAGAGCACGCTTCTTTGGTGCATCATGGGCCTGCTCCGCCCGCAGTCGGGCCAGGTCGAAGTCGCCGTCCCCTTCGGCGCCGTCTTTCAGAATCCCGAAGACCAGCTCTTCATGCCCTCGATCCTCGAAGACGCCGCTCTGCCGCTCGAAAATCGCGGCGCCACGCCGGAAGAGGCCCGCAGCAGGGCTTTCGAAGCTCTGGCCGCCGCCGGGCTCGACCATGCCGTAGACCGCCCCGGCCATGCCCTCAGCGCAGGCGAACGCAAGCGCGCCGCACTCGCCTGCGCCCTCGCCCTCTCCCCCGGCCTCCTCCTGCTCGATGAGCCCACCAGCGAGCTCGACCCGCGCGCTTCCCGCCTGCTGGCCGCTCATCTGAACCGCCTCGGCTGCGCGAAACTCATCGCGAGCCACGACCTTGCTTTCCTGCGCCGCACCACCTCGCGCCTGCTGATCCTCGACGAGTCCTGCATCGCCGCTGACGGTCCCACCGAAACCCTGCTCGGCGACGAGTCCCTGCTGTTGCGCCACGGCCTGAAATGACCGCTCTCGCCCTGCAACAATAGGGCAAGCGCGTGGGCATCGCCGCCGATTTCGTGCTGATCGTCGTGGCCGGCCTCGCCGGAGCCGTCGTCGCGCGCCTCCTGCGCCTGCCCCTTCTGGCCGGCTACATCGCCGCCGGCGTCCTCGTCGGCCCGAACACCGCCGGTCCCACCGTCTCATCCATCCGCGACATCGAACTGCTGGCCGAAATCGGCGTGGCCCTGCTGCTGTTCAGCCTCGGCCTCGAGATCTCCATCCGCGACATGCTCGTCGTCCGCCGCATCGCCCTCATCGGCGGGCCCATCCAGATCCTCGGGTGCGGCGCCTTCGGCTGGCTCGCCGGCCAGCAAATCTTCTCCATGAGCCCCGCCGAGGCGCTCTGGTTCGGCGCCATGACCGCCATGTCCAGCACCATGGTCATCGTCAAGATCATCGACGAGCGCGGCGTCAGCCGCACCCTGGCCAGCCGCGTGATGGTGGGCATGCTCGTCCTCCAGGATCTGGCGGTCATTCCCCTGTTGATTCTTCTGCCCCAGGCCGGCGCCTGGTCCGGAGCGGCAGGCGGCGTCGCGCGCTCCCTGATCCTTGCCGCGTTCCTCATCGCGCTGGTCGTGCTGCTCGGCACGCGCCTGCTCCCGTGGCTGCTCCGGCGCATCCTGCGGTGGGGTTCCCGCGAACTGTTCCTGGTCTCCGTCGTCGCCATCGGCGTCGGCGCCGGCTTCGCCTTCCATCAGGCAGGACTCAGCTTCGCCCTCGGCGCCTTCATTGCAGGCCTCATCCTGAGCGAGAGCGAATTCAGCCATCAGGCTCTGAGCGAACTCGCCCCTCTGCGCGACATCTTCGGCCTGCTTTTCTTCGTCTCGGTCGGCATGCTTTTCGATCCCGCATTTGTGCTCCGCCACACCGGCCAGATCCTTGGCGGCCTGCTCTTCATTCACTTGATGAAATCGCTCTTCATCGGCCTTCTGGCGCGCTCCTTCGGCTATGTCCTTATGGCTCCCTGGATCATCGGCCTGGGGATGGCCAACATCGGCGAATTTTCCTTCGTTCTGGCACGCGCCGGAATTCGCGGCGGCTTTCTGTCCAAGGAAACCTACGATTTTGTCCTCACCTGCACGATTCTGTCCATGGGCCTCGCGCCCGTCACGGCCGGCCTGGCCCTGCCTCTGGGCCGCTGGTGGCGCAGGCGCTTCCCCCCTCCGAAGCACGCGCCCCTCTTCGAAACCCCGCGGGAACTGCTCCGGGATCACATTCTGGTCGCCGGTTATGGCCGCACGGGCCGCGCCGTGGCGGGCGTCCTTCGAGCCGCCGGTCTCCGGGTCGTCGTCATCGAACTGAATCACGCCATCTTCAACGACATCCGCGCCGGTGGCGCGCCCGCACTCTGGGGAGATGCCTCCAGCGAGGACATCCTCCGCGCGGCGGGACTGAAGAACGCCCGGCTCCTCATCCTCACCGTGCCCGACGCCGGCGTCGTCCGCCTCGCCGCTGAACGGGCTCGCTCGCTCGCCCCGCACGTCCCGGTCATCGCCCGCGCCGCTCACGTCCGTCTGGTGGAGGAACTGCGCCGGATGGGCGCCGCCTCCGCCGTTCTGCCGGAATTCGAAGGCGGCATGGAAATGGCCCGCCAGGCCATGCTCCGCAGCGGCATCGGCGCCGGGCGCGCCGAAGAGATCATCCTGCAGGTCAAGGAACGCTACGTGGGTGAGGGGGGCTAGCTGCTTCCTGGAAAAGCCGGATTTGTCTGGGAAATGCAGCCGCTTTAGATGGAAATCCGCCTCTTATCCCTGTTCCTCTTCTTCCGGAACCTCCCCGAATCCGGCCGTCCGGCGCAGGCTCTCCAGCTTGTCCCCCTTGCCGGGCAGCAGGATGTGCCGGTAATCGCTCCAGTTGGATGCCACCAGGAAAATCGTAAACAGGATCGATCCCACCACCAGCAGCGTCACCGCGATCACAGCCCCGTAGTGCACCCCGTGAAGCTGCTCGCCCGCGAAAAACATCCGCTCGAATTCCCGCCCGAAATTCATGCCGAAATACCCGGTGATCATCGCCCCGCCGCCGAGGATCATGCTCAGCATCGCCAAGCGGTTGATCGATTCCGTGTTCCGCTGCTGGTAAATCCGCTCGAGCGTGTTGTTCAGCTTCTCGATCTCCTGCTCGATCTCCGCTTTCATCAGCGGCACGCGGAACTCGGCGCACTCCATCTGGAAGTGCTCGATCTCCTCGTCCTTGTTCGCCAGCTCGCTGAAGTACCAGTAGTTCGAGAAAAGCTGCACCTCCGCCATCAGCCGCGTCACCATCCGCGTGTCTTCTTCCGTGATGTCATAGGAGCCGAACTTCCGGCTCAGCAGCCGCGACACCAGCGCCGTGCGCTCGCTGAAGTCCAGCAGCGTCGCCCGGTAAAACAGCGCCACCACCACCTGCAGGTAATAACGCGACATGAACATCCGGTGCACCAGGAACCCCTCGCGCAACTGGTGCTCGTCGCAGTCGAACCGCCCCATCACCAGCGTGACGTTCGAATAGCTCGAAAACCCGTACAGCGTTCCCTGATGCGCCCAGCGCCGGTAGACCTGCCGCCGCATCGCCTCGCGTGTAAATTCGCTGTCGTAGCGGTACCCTTCGCCCCACCGGTCCACATACAGGAACCGCGCCATCAGCATTTCGTACTCTTCGCTCTGGTCGAAGTCCGGCTCCACGCTCGCCGGATCCACCGACAGGTACGAGTACACCGTCATCCGCTCGTCCAGCAGCGGTTCGAACTCCTGCTCGGAGTAATTCAGGAAATACAGCAGCTCCGTGATGATGCGGCTCAGCGGCGGGAGATAGCCGCGCATTGCGCAGCGCGAGAACCGCTCCTCCGCCAGCACCTGCGTCTCGCCCCCGCCCTCCAGCCGCAGCTCCATCCGGCACGGTACCCGCCCTTCGCGGATCTGCCGCCCGCTCGACGGGTACACCTTCCGCATCATTTCGTTGATCCACAGCGCCTGCGGAATCAGGATGTCGTTCGCCTCCACGCCGATCGTCAGAATCCCGATTCCGTTGGCGAACATGAACAGCCGCAGGTCGGTCACCCGCACCGACGCGCTGCGCCCTCGCGCATCCTCCGCGTAGTAGATCAGCTTCCGCCCCGTCTCGCCCAGATGCGCCAGCGGGATCGCGTACACCCGCAGCATGTTTTCCGGCGCGCCTTCCTCGCCCGCAATCCCTTCGCCCACATCGAAAAATACCCGCCGCACGAACGGGTGGAAAAACACCATGTCCTGGTAGGCGAACGAATCCATGTCCAGCCGCCGGAACGGGTCCCGCTGCCAGCGCCCCAGCTTTCCGGGCACCGGCGAGCCCGCCCCCATCGCGTGGTCGCCGATCCATTCGTCCAGCCCCGCCGTCCACAGCCGCTGCTTTTCCCACACGCGCTGATGGTCCTGCATCACCGCTTCCTTGTCCACCGCGAACGGGAACAGAAAGTACGTGTGCAGGTGTTGCGCGCGCGCTTCCATCGAACCCGTATTGTATCTCGCCGCCCCCTTGAGCCGTGCGATGATGGCACTGATCCGCCATGAAATTCGCAGTCGTCACCGGCGCCTCCAGCGGTCTGGGCGAAACCTTCGCCCGCAAGCTCGCCGCCCGCGGCTATTCCCTGCTTCTCGCCGCCCGCCGCGTCGAGCGCCTGGATGAGCTGAAACTCGAGCTCGAACGCAAAGACAGAGTCGAAGTGGAATGTTTCCCCTGCGACCTGGCGAAACCCGCCGAGGCGGAAGGGCTCGCCGCCCGCATCGAGGCTGGCGCCACGCCGGACCTGCTCGTCAACAACGCCGGCTTCGGCACCCTCGGCTTCTTCCACGAGACCGATTACGCCCGCCAGGTCGAGATGGTCCACCTCCATGTGCTCGCCGCCATGCGCCTCACCCGCGCCGTGCTCGGCCCGATGATCCGCCGCGGCAGCGGCGCCATCATCAACGTCAGCAGCGTCGCCGGCTTCTGGCGCAGCGGCGGCAATGCCGGCTATTGCGCCACCAAGGGCTGGATGAACGATTTCACCGAAGGCCTGCGCATCGAACTCGACCTGCTTGGCTCACCCGTCACCGTCCAGGCTCTCTGCCCCGGCTTCACCCGCACCGAGTTTCACGACGTGCTCGGCGTCGACCGCAACAAGATTCCCAGTTGGCTCTGGCTGGACGCCGATACCGTTGTGGAAGCCAGCCTCCGCGGGCTCGAAAGCCGGAAGCTGTTTGTCATCCCCGGCTGGCAGTACCGCGCCGGCGCCGCCCTCGGCGAACTCCTCCCCATCGCCCTGCGCCTCTGGCTCGAGCGCAAGAGCCCCCACAAGCGGCGCTGATCAGAATTTCAGCCGCTCGTAGTCCACCGGCTCGTTGGCCAGGTGCAGCAGCGGCTCTCCCGGCATCCTCAAGTAAATGCTCTTCAGCTCATGGCGCGGAAAATCGGTGAGCTTCCGCGGCACGGGTCCGGCATCCGTCCACTCGTACAGGTCCACCTCCCACGGATTGAACGTGTCGCTGAATCCTCGCTCCTTCGCAATCCGGTAGAGGTACACGTTGCCGGGCTCGTGCCCGCCCAGCCACAGTCCGATCAGATCCAGCCGGAACTTGTCGCGCGAGAACATCACCAGGTTCGTCAGATAGTCGTTGCCGAACTCGAAGCCGTCGCCGTCTCGCCCGTAAATGCCCTCGATCATCGCCAGCCCCGTCTTCAGCACGCTCTGGTTGTCCAGCGTCTTGTGCGCCCAGATCTCCTGCGCCAGCGGGCTCACCTTGTTGCCCTCTTCCCGCGCCTCGTAACGCCGGAAGCCCATGCGGCGGTGGTTTTCGAAATACCGCTGCACGCGCTCGGCAGCCTCGCGGCACATATGCGGCTTCATCACGTCCGGCACATTGGCCACCATCCGCATGCCCGCACAGAACCGGATGAACGGCAGGCAAACCAGACCCTGCTCGTTCTTCACCGACTGCGTCAGGCACATGGAGTGGCCCTTCCACTTGGCGATGTTCAGCAGCCATGTGTCCGGCGCGTTCACCGGCCAGTGATGCGGAATCCGCTCGAACACGACGCCGTCCGGCACCTTCGACCATACGATCTCGCGCGCGGCGCGCGGCGGACGGTAGTTTTGCTCCGGCTCGTTCATCTCCACGCCGTGCCGCTCGTGGATCTCCATGAATCCCCGGTAGTGCCACGCGTGATAGAGATTCGTCTCGACGGAGTAAAACCGGCGCAGCCCCAGCTCCTTCAGCCCGAGAATCAGACCCTCGTAAAAGTCCGGATCCGTGCCCGTGCCCCAGTTCTCTTCATCGGGCCGATTGCGGCTGCGCACGCTCGTGATGTTCGGCTTCAGCAAAATCCTGTGCGTGAGCGGGACGCCGGGCTCCGCCTTGGGCACGAAGATCTGCCGCGCCAGCGCGAGCCCCTCGCGCAGCTTCGCCTCGCGGTCCATCTTGTGCGGCACCCTCGTGCGCCGGATGAACACCGCCTTGGGGTGGCGTTCAATAAAGTCATGCAGCCCGAAATACGGCGTGGATGCGGCGCAACCAGGCGCCGCGGCCAGTGCGCCCAGCAGTTCGCGGCGGGTGAGAGTCATCGCCCAGCCTCCTCTAGCCTGATGATGGCGATCCGGTGAAGCCCAGGCTGATCCCATTCTACACGCCCGCCGCCGCGCGGCATCAGCTTCAGCGGCGCCTCCGCGCCCGGCTGCTCCATGCGCGCCGAGCGGAACCGCCCGCGCACGCCAACCAGGAAATCATGCTCGATCCAGCGCCCGTAGCCGATCAGCACGGCCATCCGTTCTCCACTCTTCTGCCGCCGCAGCACGGGCAGCACCGCCGAAGCGTACCAGAGCCGCACGTCCAGCCCGTGCAGCCCGCGCCCGAGCGGATTGTCCATGCCGAGCTGCTCGCGCAGATCCAGCGCAAAGACTAACGGATCGAGCGCAGGCTCCTCCATCACGCGCACCGTCCCGCTGCCGATCCGGAACGTCTCGATCCCTCCCTCCTTGCTCTGCGGTTTCGCCTGTCCCCACCACGGCTTCAGCGGTTCGCCCGGCTCCGGGGTGACGAGCACGTGTCCGCCCGCGGCGGCAAACTCGCGCAACCGTTCGAGCGTCTGCCCAGGAGGCGTATGGTTGGCCACCACCGCCAGCCGCAGCCCGCGCGGCGCCGCAAAGCTGACGGAGGGAATCACCCGCGGCGATAACTGCTGCCGCCAGGCCAGATTCAAGATCTCCTCGAACTGTTCGTCCCACTGCGGCACGAGCACCGCGAGCGTGGAAGCCGGCTCCTTCAGACCAGCGCCTTTTTGCCTGAGAAACGACGCGACGCGGCGCAGCCGCTCCCATGCCGCGCCCGCCCGCGTCTCGCCTTTGGCGAGCCCTTCCCGGAAGGCGGAGGGCAACCTCAGCACCACCGAGCCGCCAAACGCCCACGCCTCCGCCAGGGCGATCTCGGCGCCTTCATATTGCAGGCTGCCGGCGGGCGGTTCGTAGTCGAGCACCGACTCGCGCCGCGGGAAGAAGCCCTCCAGCCACGCGTAGTGGTGCAGGTTGCCGTTGATCCAGGGCTGTTCGGTCGCGCCCGCTTCGCCGCCAAGGGCCATCAGTCCCGGCCACTGCCCGCTCCGGACCGCCGCCCGCGCCGGACTCACGTCCCAATGAGCCTGTGCAGGCGCAAGCGAGACGATGCGGATCAATGAGCCGTGCTCCCGGAGAAGAGCCCGGAGAGAGGCTTCCTCCTCCGGCGCGCGGACCATGACGCCATGAAAGCCCGCCGCTTTCGCCGCTGCGATCGACCTGCCATCCGCCGCGGCGGCAGCGAGCACTTCCAGCCCCCTTGGTGCTGCCGGCGCTTTCTCCGCCGCAGGGACCACGAGAACTGCAGCGCCCAGTTCCGCCGCGCGCCGCACGGCTTCCGGCGAAGCCTCCGGCCAGGCGAGAATCACGCTAAAGGCAGTGAGCAGCAGCACGCGCTTCGGCCCCCCTATTCATCCGGACTTCGCTTCCTGCAGTGTTCCCAGCATACAGCGCGCCGCGCAAGCCCGCTCCGCACACGCTGCCCTCCTGCCCGCGCGGGCGCCGCCGCCGACTTCACGCGCGCCGGCATGCGGCCCGGCCAACCCACGCCGCCGCCAGCGCCATGCCGAGCCCCGCCAGCGTGTCGATGGCGAAATGATACCGGCCGTAAACCGTCGCCACGGCAATCAAAATGGCCAGCCAAAGCAACACGCGGCCCGCCAGCCGGTGTTCCGGCAGCAGCCGCCTCACGGCAAAGGCGCTGGAAAACGCCGCTGCCGCATGGCCGCTGGGAAACACGCTCATGTGAATGCCGTAGGCGCCGAGGATCTTCAGATTGAACGCCCGCAGCGCGCTCATCGCCGGCAAGCCGTCCGCGGGAAAGACGATCCGCGGCGGCTCGCTCGGAAAGAACGGATACAGCGCGTATGTCGTCAGAGTGGCGGACAGCACGACACAATACGCCCGGTCCAGCCTTTCGCGCGCTCGCGCCGCATAAAACACGGCCGTTGCCGCCACCGGCATGACATACACAAGCAGGTAGGAAAGCTCCAGCACGTTCGGCAGCAGCGGGCCGAGCGCCTCGATCGCGCGCTTCAGGCCCCAACGCTCAAGCAGCAGCCGGTCCAGCCCGATCCAATACTGCTCGAAGTTCCGGTTCCCGTGCGGCAGCGCCATCCAGCCCATCTGCCGGTAGGCGAGCAGGATCAACGCCAACGGAAGCCAGTCGCGCACAACCGCCAGTGCAGGGAGGCTGGCGGCGCGCCGCCACGCCAGCAGCCACAGCGCGAGAAACACCGCGGCATCGGCGGTCCACACTTCCATCCGCGCGGCGGCGGAGATGGGCCTCACGGCTGCCACCACGGCCCAGTACGCAAAATAGGCCGCGCAGATCCACTCGCTCCTGCGAAAGTGCGGCATCCCTTTCACTGCCTGCCGCCGCCGATAGAATGGTGTCATGCCATCCACGCGGCGCCATTTCCTCAAGACAACCGCAGCCACTGCGTCGGCCCTGTCCGCCGCGGCGGCACAGCGGGCCGGCCGGTCGCCCAACGACCGTATTCAGTTTGCCACGGTCGGCCTCGGCATCATGGGCTACGGCGATACGCAGACCGCCGTCAGCGTGCCCGGCACGAAGCTCGTGGCCGTCTCCGACATTTACCAGGGACGGCTCACGCGCGCTCAGGAGGTCTGGGGCAAGGACATTTTCGTCACGCGCGACTACCGCGAGGCGCTCGCCCGCAGGGACGTCGACGCGGTCATCATCGCCACGCCCGATCACTGGCACGCGCGCATCGCCATCGACGCGATGGAGGCAGGCAAGGACGTCTACATCCAGAAGCCGATGGTGCAGCGCGTGGAGGAAGGATTGCCCGTGATCGAAGCCGCACGCCGCACGAAGCGCATCGTGCAGGTGGGCAGCCAGCGCGTATCGAGCGCCGTTTATGCCAAGGCGCGCGAGCTGTATCTGGCCGGGGCGATCGGCGAACTGAACATGGTGGAGGCGTGGTGGGACCGCAACTCCTCGCTCGGCGCGTGGCAGTATCCGATTCCGCCGGACGCCTCGCCGCAGACCGTCGATTGGGACCGTTTCCTCGGCCATGCGCCGAAGCGGCCGTTCGACGCGGTGCGCGTGTTCCGGTGGCGGAATTATCAGGATTACGGCACGGGCGTGGCGGGCGATCTGTTCGTGCACCTGTTCAGCGGGCTGCACTTCGTGCTCGATTCGCTCGGTCCCGTGCGCATCTTCGCCGCCGGCGGGCTGCGCTACTGGAAGGACGGGCGCGACGTGCCCGACGTGATGGTGGGCCTGTACGACTACGAGAAAGCGAAGTCTCATCCGGCGTTCAACCTCGCGCTGCGCGTGAACTTCGTCAACGGCGCGGGCGACAATTCCGGTTTCCGCTTCACCGGCAGCGACGGCATCCTGGTGATCGACCGCGGCGTAACACTGGTCAAGGCGCCTCCCGAGCGCGATCCTGGCACGAGCGCAGGCGGGTTCGACAGCGAGACGGCAAAGAAAATCCTCGCCGAGCACCGCAGGAAATACCCGCCGCGCCAGGCGACGACGGCCAACATGGACGCGGCGAAAGAGGAGCGCTGGCTTCCTCCGCGAGGCTATAGCGATCAGTATGAACACCATCTCAACTTTTTCCAGGCGGTGCGCACACGGCAGCCCGTGGTGGAAGACGCGGTGTTCGGCTTCCGCGCCGCTGCGCCCGCCGTGCTCAGCAACACGAGCTACTTCGGCGGCAAGACGGTCCAGTGGGATCCGGTGAACCTGAAGGCGAAGGCGTAGGAGGCTGCCATGGCATTTTCCGCGAATGACACGATTCAGATTGCTTTGATCGGCTCCGGCGGCATGGGGCAGGGCGACGTGCGCGACGCGCTGCTCAACGAGGGCGTGCGCGTGGCGGCGGCGGCTGACATCTATGATGCACGGCTGAGAAAGATGCAGGAGACGTATCCGGGCATCTTCACGACGCGCGACCACCGAGAGGTGCTCGCCCGCAAGGACGTCGACGCGGTCATTATCGCCACGCCGGACCACTGGCACGCGCGCATTTCGATCGACGCGCTCGCGGCGGGCAAGGATGTCTATTGCGAAAAGCCGATGGTGCAGAAGATCGAGGAAGGCAGGCAGGTGATCGAGGCGCACCGCCGCAGCGGCCGCATCTTTCAGGTGGGGAGCCAGTACGCCTCCGCTCTCAGCTTTCACAAGATCGGCGAGCTGATCCGCTCCGGTGCGATCGGAGAGCTGAACATGGTGGAGGCGTGGCTCGACCGCAACACGGCAATGGGCGCGTGGCAGTATTCGATTCCGCCCGACGCTTCGCCCGCCAACATCGACTGGGACCGGTTTCTTGGCCATGCGCCGAAACGCCCGTTCGAGCCGATCCGGCTCTTCCGGTGGCGGAATTATCTCGACTACGGGACGGCGGTGGCCGGCGACCTGTACGTACACCTGCTCACCGGGCTGCACACCGCCACTGGCGCGCTGGGACCAACGCGCGTTTACTCGACGGGCGGCATCCGCTACTGGCGCGACGGGCGCGAAACTCCCGATACGCAGTATGCCGTCATTGAGTACCCGAAATCCGCGTCCCATCCCGAGTTCACGTTCCTGCTGCGAGTGAATTTCAAGAGCTCGAAGCCGCAGGAGGATTTCGGCTTCCGCTTCATCGGCAACGAAGGCGCGCTGACGACGGACGTGCGCACGGTGACGCTGGCGCGGCATCCGAAGGAGCGCGAGCCGGGCTACATCATCGACACGTTCCCCAAGGCGGTGCAGGAGCAGTTCGTGCGCGAGTACCGCAAGAAGTATCCGCAGACGAAGGTGACGGCGCAGACCCTCGACGCGGCTGGCGAGACGCGGTTCGTCAGCGGCGAGGACGCGCACCGGCGGCACATGGCGAATTTCATCCAGGCGGTGCGCACGCGCAAGCCGCATTTCGAGGACGCGGTCTTTGGCTTCCGCGCCGCCGGACCGGCGCTGCTGTGCAACACGAGCTACTATGAGGGCCGCATCTGCACCTGGAATGCGGAGACGATGACGGCGGGGTGAGCCGGCGATGCGGCGCGCGGCGCTCTATGTGGACGGGTTCAACTTCTACTACGGCGTCCGCAACCATTTCAAGCCGGAGAAAGAGAAGCGCGGTTACTCGCTCTCCGGGCTGGTATGGTGCGACTTCCGCGCGCTGATCGAGCGCCATTTTCTCGATCCCGAAACCACGCTGCACCGGATCCGCTACTTCACGGCTCCGGTGACGGAGGGCGTCGCGGCGCGCCCCGACGAGCACGAACGGTACAAGCTGTGGCTGCGCGCGGCATCGAGCATCAAGGGACTGCAGCCCGTGTTCGGATACTACCGCTCCGCGCCGGGCGCGCTGCGTGAAGAAAAAGAGACGGACGTCAATATCGCCGTGGAGATGCTGCTGGACGCGGCGGCGGGCAACTTCGACACGGCGTATCTGCTGAGCGGCGACACGGACCAGATCCCGGCGGTGGCTGCGGTGGCGTTCCGGCTGAAGGGGCAGAAGCGCGTGCGCGTGCTGGTGCCGCCGCTGCAATCGACGGAAAGCTGGCAGCGGCGTTATCTGAGCTACATGCACCAGCTGAAGCAGCGCTTCGACTTTCAGCAGCAGGAGCCGCGCCAGGTGGACGTGAAGCCGCTGACGGAAGAGATCCTGGCCAACAGCCTGCTTCCTTACGATCTGCCGGATGCGGCGTGCCCGGAATACTGGCGGCTGCCGGCAGCCTATCTGGAAAAGGCGTGCCAGCCCGAGTGGCGGCCGGACCTCGCGCGCGGCTGAGCGCATCGCCTATACTCGTGCCGTGAGACGGCGCGAGTTCCTCACCGCTCCCGCGGCGCTGCCGGCGGCGGCGCAAGCGATCGCTGAACAAACAGAAGAGCTGGAAATTGTTTCGTCCCATGAGCACCTCCTCAGCGAGGAAGAACGGTATGCGCTGAAGCCCAACCTGTTCACGCTGCTGGGCCACTATGCGGCGGACGATCTTCGCAGCGCGGGGCTCTCCGGCGAGCCGAAGACCTGGGCGGGCATCGAGCCCTGGTGGCGGCACATCCGGGGCACCGGTTACGGGCAGGCGGTACGGATCGCCCTCCGCGATGTCTACGGAGTGGAAGAGCTGAATGCGGAGACGGTTCCGCTGCTGAACGAACGGATCGCCGCGGCCAACCGCCCCGGGCTGTACGAGCGTGTGCTGAAGAAGATGGCGCGCATCCGCTACGCTGTGCTCGACGATTACTGGCGCGGCGAGCCGTCGCGCCCCGACGCGCGGTTCTTCGTGCTGGCGCGGAAGCTGGACTGGTTCTGCTCGGTGCGGCAGGCTTCGGACGTGCGGCGCATGGAAGAGGTGACAGGCGTGGCGATCCACGGCGCCGCGGATCTGAAAAAGGCGATGGAGAAGCGGCTCGAACAGTCGCTGGCGGCAGGGCTGGTGGCGATCAAGACAACGCTGGCGTATTCGCGCCCGCTGCATTTTGCGGTGGTGGACGAGCGCGAGGCGCAGGCGGACTTTGATCTGGTGATGAAAGCGCCGCAGCCCGAGCCGCCGAGGCGGCTGTCTGACCACATGTTTCATCACGTGCTGGCGCTCGCATCCGAGCGTGGCCTGCCGGTGCAGGTCCACACAGGGACTCTGGCGGGCAACCGCGGCATGCTCGATTACACACGCCCTGGCCAGCTCAATCCGCTGTTCCTCCGCTACCCGCGGGTGACGTTCGACCTGTTCCACACGGGCTGGCCGTGGACGGGCGAGGCGGCGGCGCTGGCCAAGATGATCCCGAACGTGACCGTGGATTTCTGCTGGATGTGGGTGCTCAGTCCGGTCGGGGCGCGGCAGGCCCTGGATGAGATGCTCGAAACCGTTCCGGCGAACAAGATCCTCGGCTTCGGAGGCGACTACCGCTACGCCGAGCTGACATACGCGCATGCGACGATGGCGCGCGCCGGAATCGCCGAGGTGCTGGCGGGCAAAGTGGCGCGGGGATGGTGCACGGCGGCGGAAGCGGTGGAGACGGCGCGGCTGCTGCTCGCCGGCAATGCCGCGCGCCTGTTTCCGCAACGGCGCGCCTGATGCGTCACGGCCGGCGGGTCCAATAGAGCTTGCATTCGTGCGGCATCTCCACATGGCCGCCGCGGTTGTGCCTGGCGAAGAGTTCACGCAGGGCGGCGGTCATCTCCGCATGCCCCGGCGCGCCGGGCCGCGGCATCCAGGAGAGCGAGGAGATCCGCGCCAGAAAGGCGTCGAGATCGAGCCTGTGGGTGTGGGGGAAGCCGGCCTCGTGCATGCCAGGCCAGCACCGCCTGTCCATGCGCTCCGCCTGGGCGATGTCCTCGATCGCATGCCGGTGCAGAAGCGCTTCAAGATCGTCGAGAAACGGCGTGCCCGATCTGAGCCGGTTGTTCCACAGCAGGGCGATGAAGCCGCCAGCCCGCGCGATGCGGTTGAACTCGGCCCAGGCGCGGGGCTGGTCCAGCCAGTGAAACGCCTGGGAGCAGAGGACAAGATCGACGGACGACCCGGCCAGACCCGTCTCCTCGCCCAGGCCGGGGCGGGCGTCGATGCCGGAGGCGAGCGCGGCGGCGCGCATGTCGTCGTTGGGCTCGACGGCGATCACCCGGTAGCCGCGGCGGAGAAAGAGAAGCGAGGCTGCGCCGGTGCCGGCGCCGATGTCGGCAATAAGCGAGCCAGGCGCGAGCCCGTGCCGCTCCAGCTCGTCGACAATGGCCTCGGGATAGGGCGGGCGGCCTTTGAGGTAACTCGCGGCTCTTCCTGTGAAGCGATGGATGTGCATAAAATTCAGACGAACGCTTGATTCATACGAGCGTATGAAACGCCGTTTGACTCGACTGGAACATTGTGATGCCTGCGACGCCGGCGGCGCCGGCTTCCAGGCAGAGTGCGGCGTTCTCAGCGGTGATGCCGCCAAGAGCGAGCACGGGAATGCGGACCGAGGCGCACGCGCGGCGCAGGGCCTCGAGGCCGTGCGGCGGGCGGGGATCGTCCTTCGACAGCGGGCGAAAGACGGGGCAGAAGAGGGCGTAGTCGGCGCCTTGGCGCGCGGCATCGAGCACCTCCTCCGGGCTGTGGCAGGAGACCCCGATGAGGAAGCCGGGGGGACAGATGGGGCGCCACGCGGAGGGGGGAGGAGAATCCGCGGGCAGGTGAAGCCCCGCCGCCCCGCAGGCGAGGGCGATGTCGGCGCGGGAGTTGACGAGGATGCGGGCGCCGGCGGCGCGGCGGACAGCCTGTTCCACGAGCATCGAGAGCGAGGGCGGGTCGAGGTCCTTTTCGCGGATCTGGATCCATTGCACGCCGAGGCGGGCGTTGCGTTCGATCAGGGCGAGCAGGGCTCCGGCGCCTCCGGCGGCGCGCCGGTCAGTGATGTGGCAGCGGATCATAGTAGCGTTGGCCCGCACAGGAGCGGCAGAGGGTGCGGCCCTCGCGGACGACCTCGCGGCGGAAGTTGATGCGCTCGCCACAGGCATCGCAAAAGACGCGGGGCCCTTTGTACCCCGGCAGGTCCTGAGGCAGGATGCGGACGTCCACCCACTGGACGGAGAAGAGCTCTTCCGGCGGCAGGACGCGGTAAGCTTCGATCTGCTGGAGGCCGGGCCTGTCCAAGTGCGGGAACAACTGGCCGGCGCGGTCTTTGCTGGACTCAAGGGCCGCAATGCGGACGGCCTTTCCGGTTTCGAGATCGCAAAATGTGGCCGCCATCTTGCCGTAATCCAGGAATTTCAGGGCGCGTTTTCCGAGGCGGCAGCCGGTGACCACGCCGATGGCGTCGGTGGCGCAGCGGTCGATTTCGACGAACGTGACGAGGCGCTTGCGATGGACGCCCGCGGGGTCGTCGAGGCCGAGGAGAGAAAGGCCATGCAGGGCCATGCGGATGCCAAGGACCTGGCCGGCGCAGAGATGGCCGTGGGCCTGCCGGGCGAGCTTTTCGTACTCGGGGAGGGATTTCAACAAGGCGGAAGGCTCCTTACACGCTGGTCACTGCCATTGTCGGGTTTCCGCGCCGCGCGAGGCAAGCGCGGACGGTCAGGCCGCGGAAAAACTGGACTCGCGGAGGGAGACGGGAGTTTGGACAATGAGGGTCCTGCCGCGATAGCGGACGCGGCAGGCGCGGGGCGATGAGGAGCGGATGCGGGCTTCCGCCAGGCGGCCGTCACGCCAAACGATGTCGACCTCGAAGCCGCCGCGGGCGAGCAGTCCGCGGGCCTCGCCCGAGGGCCAGGCGGAAGGCAAGGCGGGGAGAAGGTGGATGAGGGGCATAGGCTGAGGGGAGGGCTGCCCCGTGGCGGCGGGGGGCCGCTGGGAGGCAAGCGGAGCCGGCGCCTCGCCGTCCCGCGCGCGGCTCTGGATGAGCATTTCGAGAATGCCGGCAGCGCCGCCGAAATTGCCGTCGATCTGGAAGGGCGGGTGGGAGCAGAGCAGATTGGGCATGACGCCGCCGCGGCGGTACTGGCCCGGCGCGTTGCGCGCCGGCTCGAAGAGGCGGGAGAGGAGCTGATACGCCCGCTCCCCGTCATGGAGCCGCGCCCAGAGGCAGATCTTCCACGCCCGGGACCAGCCGGCGCCGCCGTCGCCGCGCAGCTCGAGCGAACGGCGGGCCGCGGCGCACCAATCGGGGGTCTCTTCGGGCGTCCATTCCATTCCGGGGTGCAGAGGATAGAGATGAGAGATGTGGCGGTGCCGGGGGTCGCGTTCCTCGAAATCTTCGGGCCATTCCTGCACCTGGCCGCGCGATCCGATGCGGTAGGGGAGCAGGCGGGCGCGTGCAGCGGCGAGACGGGCGCGGAAGTCCTCGTCCACGCTGAGGATGGAGGCGGCGGCGATGCAGTTGGCAAACAGGTCGCGGGCGAGAGCGATGTCCATTGTGGGCGCCATGCAGATGCCGGACGTCCGTTTCCGGCCGTCCTGGCCGACGTAAACGAAGAGATTCTCCGGAGAATTTCCTGCCGGCGTGACGAGAAAACCGTCCTCATTTTCCATGAGCCAAGCCAGCAGGAATTCGGCTGCGCCCTTCATGACGGGGTAAATTTCGGCCAGCAGCTGCCGGTCCTGGGTGAATTCGAACTGCTCCCAGAGATGGCGGCAGAGCCAGGGGGCGGCCATGGGCCAGAAGGAGGGCATGGCGTCGTTGTCGACCGGGTAAGCGCCGCGCCAGAGGGTGGTGTTGTGATGGGCGACCCATCCCGGGCGCGAGTACATGGAGCGGGCGGTTCGGGCGCCGGAGGCGCTGAGTTCGCGCACCATGCGCAGGAGCGGCTCGGCGCATTCGAGGAGATTGCCCACGGTGGCGGGCCAGTAGTTCATCTCCGTGTTGATGTTGAGCGTGTAGCCGCTCGCCCACGGCGGAATGATTTCGGCGTTCCAGATGCCCTGAAGGTTGAGGGGTTCGGAACCGGGGCGCGAACCGGAGATCATGAGATAGCGCGCGTAATGGACATAGAGGGCGGCCAGCGCCGGGTCGCTGCCCGAGGCGAACTGTTCGATGCGCTCGTCGGTGGGGAGAGCGGACTGGGCGGTGGCGCCGAAGCTGACTGTACAGCGGCGGAAAAGGCGCTGGTAGTCTTCCAGGTGGCGGCGCAGGAGGGTGTCGTAGGAGCAGTGAAGCGCCGTGCGCATTTCCGCGTCGAGGTCATTGTTACGGACGGAGGACGAAGAGCCGATGAGGAATATGGCCTCCGAGGCGCCGTCGACGGCGAGCGTGTCACGATCGGCGCCGGCCATGCCGTTGTGGAACAGCAGCGCCAGGCGGAGTTCGAACCGCGCGCCGCGGCTGCCGGCTTCGCCGCTGTATAAAACCTGGGCGGCGCCGGGGCGGCGCGATCCGTCGGCATGCCAGAGTTCCGGGTATTTCCATTGCTCGCCGCGCTTCTCCACCCACTCGAGCGCGCGGCGGAGCACGAAGCCGGGGACGCGCCCGCGGAGACGGAGGGCGGAGCGGCCAAGGGGCTCGACAAGGGCGGGGTGCGGGCTGCGGAGGCTGGCGCGGATGGAAAGGCTTCCGAAGGAGGAGGCCTGGAAGCGCACGACGAGCACCTTGTGGGGGGACGAGGCGAAACATTCGCGGGTGAAAATGGTTTCGCCGCGCTGGTAGGAGGCGCGGACCACAGCCGTATTGAGGTCCAACTGGCGCTGATAGCGCAGCGCCTCGCCCGCGCCCAGGACGGTGAAGAGCGCATCGCCGGCAGGCTGGTAGCATTGCCAGGAGCGGCCGGTCCAGTTGCGGGTGATGATCTCCGAGGCCTCCGCGAACCGGCGCTGTTTCAGCAGGGCGACCACCTCATCGAAACGCCGGGTGACGTCGAGCGGGAGGTCGTCGATGCCGGGCGCGCCGGAAACCAGGGTGTCGTCGTTGATCTGGAGCACCTCCTGCTCGACGCCGCCGAACACCATGGCGCCGAGACGCCCGTTGCCGATCGGGAGGGCCTCGTTCCAATCGGCGGCGGGCTCGTCGAACCAGAGCCGGAAGGCGGGATCGGGCCGGAGCCCCACGGGCTGCGCGAACCCGGCGGCGGCAGTCAAAAGGAACTCGCGGCGCGAGGACATAAACAAAAGGGGCGAAATTTGATTCTATCCGGGCTTCCGGAGTCAGGGGCGGCAGAGTTTGCCGAGCACCGCCGGGCGGCGCGCGCCGGTTGCCGAGGGGAGGTTCGCGGAGCGGCCCTCCAGGGTCTCCCGGGCGAGGATGGCGAAGGCGATGGCCTCCTTGGCATCGGGGTCGATGCCGAAGACTTCGCTGCGGACGACGTCAGAGTCAGGGAGTTCGGCGCGGAGGAAGCGCATGAGGGTTCTGTTGTGGACTCCGCCGCCGCTGACGATGACCTGATCGGGAGGATATTCCGCCGCACGCGCGAAGCGGGCGAGTCCTTCGGCGACGGCGGCGGCGGTGAAATAGGCGGCCGTGGCGGCAGTGTCCTGGGGGCTGAGGCCGAGGCTGAGCAGGCGCCGGACAAATTCAGGGCCGAACTGCTCGCGGCCACAGGACTTGGGCGGCTTGAGGCGGAAGTAGTCGTCTTCGAGCAGCCGCTGCACGACGGAAGGATGGACGCTGCCGGAGGCGGCGAATGCGCCGTCGCGGTCGTAGGTCTGGCGTCCGCCGGTGAACCCGGCGATGAGCTGATCGATGACCATGTTGCCGGGGCCGGTGTCAAAGGCGAGCACATCCTCCGGCTGGCACGCGGGCGGGAGGCAGGTGACGTTGGCGATGCCACCGATGTTGAGAGCCACGCGCCGGAGTTTGGGGTCTTTGAACAGGAGGTAATCGACGTAAGGAACCAGGGGCGCGCCCTGACCGCCGGCGGCGATGTCGGCGGGGCGGAAGTCGCAGACGACAGGGACACCCGTGCGGGCGGCCAGGACGCTGCCATCGCCGATCTGGAGAGTGGAGGCGATGCGGCGGCCGAGGAACGGCGCGGGGCGGCCTTCGTGGTAGATGGTCTGGCCGTGGCAGCCGAGGACGGCCACCTGCGCGGGCTTGACGCGCGCCTTGCGGCAGGCTTCGAGGAAAGTTTCGGCGTACAGCTCCGGGAGAAGGAAATGGAGGCGGGCGATCTCGCGGGTGTGCGTGTCCGTGTTGGAGACGGCGAGGAGGGCCTGTCTCAGCGGCGCCGGGTAAGACACGGAGTGGAAGGAGAGAGTGTTCACACGTGCGCCCGAGAGCTCGACGACGACGGCGTCGATGCCGTCGAGGGAGGTGCCGGACATGATGCCGCCGGCGAGGAACGGTTTTCTGGGCATGGACTTTCCCAGAATAGCGGGGCGGCGGCGGGAATTGGGCGCGAATGGCGCCGCCAGCGGCTCCAACGGGGAAAACGCGCCGCCACGCCGGCGGGCACTGGCGCCGCGATGCAGCCTTGGATCCGAGCTGAAGAGAAGCCGGTTGCCTGAGAGGCCGGCGGACTCAGGGCATCCGGGCGGCCAGCGCGGCGGCCAGCGATGCTGGGTCCTGGCCTTCCGCCACGGCGGTCCAGCCGCCGATGCGCGAGCCCTTGAGGAAGAAGCACACGCGGCCGAGGAAGCGGTCTTTCGCGACGAACCCTTCCGGGACGCCCTTCAGAGGCTCGTTCGGCGAGAAGCGCTCCTTGAGCTTCTCAAAGACGCCGCGCGCCGCTTCGGGCGAGTCCTCGGCGATCACCACGGCGCGGCCGTGGCCATATTGCGCCAGATAGCCGCGGCGCAGCAGGCGCAGGCCGAGCACGCTCTGCGGCACGAGCCGCGGGAAGCCGGGCTGAATGCCTTCCTTGGGAAACCAGGCGAGGGCGGCGGGCGGCTCGGTCGAGCCGGGCAACTTCCCGGCCCACGCAAGAGCCGCTTTCCGCAGAAGCTCCGTATGCTCGCCCTCCGGCTCGGCGGCGATCTCGGCGAAGTACGGGCCCTTGGTGAAAATCACCTTCCGCGGGGTGGTCTGGCCGCCGGCGCCGATCTTCTCCACGGGCAGGCGGGGATCGAGATTGCCCGTGAACATGCCGTAGGCGTGCTCGGGCGAAGCGAACTCGCTCAGGTCGATGATCAGCGTCACCTGCCCCGCCTGGCACGTGACGCCATGCATCTTGCGGAACCCGTAGAGGAAGTACCCCTCGGAATTGCCGTTCATGTACTCGTACAGCGTGTCCGTGTCGAACTCGCGCGCCTCGCCCTGCTGCTTCGAGCCGGGCACGATGGAGCAGTCGGGCTTCTGGGCGAAGAGCGAAGCGGCGAGCAGCAGTCCGCAGGCGAGCCTCATGCGAACAGCTCCTGCGCGCGGGCGACGCGTTCGGCGACGCGCACGCCATTGGGGCACTCCACCACGCAGCGCGTGCAATCCGAGCAGCGCACTTCGCGCAGCGGTTCCGGCAGCAGCCGGAACTGGTCGCGTCCAAGGGCGAACTCGCCATAGCCCTCGGCGTAATTGACGTAACGCACGATGTCGCTCACCGGGAGCCCCTTGGGGCAGGCGCCCGTACAGGCGCCGCAGGAGCGGCAGTAAACGGGACGGATCAGATCGAGCTGCGCCGCCAGCAGCTTGCCGTCCGCCTCCGGCCTGTAACCGGCGGTGACGGCGCGCCAGTTCTCGTCAAGCTGGTCCAGATCCAGGATGCCGGGAATCGCGGTGTGAACGAACGGACGGCGCACGGCCCATTTCAGCGCGGCGGCGAAAGCGCCCGGCCGCGACAGCTTCTCGCGCATGGGGTCGCCCTCGCGCACGCGGCGCCATCCGCCCGCCATGACCTTCATGGCCACGATGCCGATGCCTTTGTCGGAGGCTTCCTTCATCAGCGGCTCGATCTTCTCGCCCATGGTGAAGTTGTAGCTGACGAGGATGACCTCCGTGCGTCCCTTGTCGATCAGGAAGCGGAACATCTGCTCGTGATTGGCGTGGAAGCTTACGCCGCGGAAGCGCGCTTTGCCTGCCTTCACGGCCTCGTCCTGTGCGTCGAACAGCTCATCGGGGCAGTCGGAGGGATTGGAGCGGTTGTGCAGGTACCAGACGTCGACATGATCGGTCTGGAGTTCGCGGAGCGAGGTGTCCAGGTGAGCCAGGGCGCCGGCCCTGTTCCGCGCTGGAGTCTTGGTGGTGATGTGGACCTTCTGCCGGCGGCTCTTGAGCGCGGCGCCCACCATGCGCTCGTTGTTGCCGTTCTGGTAGCCGCGGGCGGTATCGAACCAGTTGATGCCGGCGTCGGCTGCCTGCTCGATGACGCTCGCATCGGTCGTGGTCATGCAGCCGAAGCCCAGCAGAGTCGGCTCGAGCCCTGTCCTGCCAAGCTTCCGTTTCGGCATGTCGCCGGGCGCCGCCTTCAGGGAACGGGGGCCGGCCAGAAGAGCCGCCCCTGCCAGAAAACCTCGCCGGGTCGCGTCCATTAAAGTTTCCCTCCTTTACAGAGAATCCGATCTGAACATACCATGCCAACAGAGGCGAATTTGATGACCCACTCCGTTACACGCCGCTCCCTGTTCAGCGCGTCCGCCGGGCTGCTGGCCGCGCGCCGCCTGCCGGGCGCCCCGTTCCAGGCGCCCGTCTCGATCATCCAGGGCGGGAGCCGCCGGCAAAACATTCATGATGCGCTCAAGCTGATCGACCGCGAGATCCGCGCCAGGCTTGCGGGCAGGAAGTGCGTGATCATCAAGCCGAACATCGTGAATACCGCGCGGCAGCTCGCCTCCACCCACGTGGACGCGCTGCAGGGCATCCTCGACTATCTGGCGGACCGGTGGAAAGGGCCGGTTTACATCGCCGAGTCGTCGGCGGGATTCACCACGGAGGGCTACAAAAACTTCCGTTACGAAGAGGCGGTCCGCGATCACAAGGGAATGAAGGTCGAACTGATCGACCTCAACGAGGAGGGCCAATACGAAGTCCTGCACATTCTGAATGGCGACCTGCACATCCAGCCGGTGCGGCTGGCCAAACGTCTGTGCGATCCCGAGGCGTTCGTGATTTCCAGCGGGATCCTCAAGACGCACAACACCGTGATCGCCACGATGAACATCAAGAACATGACGCTGGGCGCGCCGTTGCACTACCGGCGGGGAGAATCGCGGCGCTGGAACGACAAGCGCGTCTATCACGGCGGCGTGCGGCAGACGCATTACGACATTCTGCTCACGGCGCAGCGGCTGTGCCGGAACTGGGGCGCCGGCGTGCTGGACGGGTTTGAAGGGATGGAAGGCAACGGGCCGAATTCGGGCACGCCCGTCGATCACCGCATCGCCATCGCCTCTACCGATATGGTGGCGGCGGACCGGATCGGCGCCGAGGCGATGGGCGTCAACCCGGATTACCTCGGCTACCTGCAATGGTGCGGGGAGACCGGCGTGGGCGTGTGGAAGCGGGAAAACATCGAACTGCGCGGCGAGCGGCTGGAATCGGTGCGGCGCCAGTACCGCCTGCATGCCGACCTCGACCGGATGCTGCAATGGATGGGGCCGTTGACGGAACTGCCCCCGAAGCTCGGGTGAGTCCTGGTGCGGGATAATGCCGGAAGCATGATCCGGCGGGAGTTTCTCAGCCTGATGCCAGCCGCGGCGCTGGCGCAACGGGGCAGGAAGAAGCAAGCGAAGGACGCGCCTCCCCCGCCACCGCCGCCCGGAGAGCGCGTGCGGCAGGCGTTTTTCGACATCGTGCGCGGCTATCTGGACGCTGCCCGGCGCACGTCGCCGTCCATGACCGCAGTGGAGTTTCCCGGCGCCACGGTCACCAAGAGCTTCCTCGACAGGTCAGGACTCAGCGTCACAGGCGTCACGCGCATGATGCCCGCCCTGGCTGCCTGGGCGGCCAGCGGCCGCCAGCCGGACCTCGGCGCGCGCGATGCCCTTGTGGAGGCGCTGCGCAACGGCACGGATCCGGATTCGCCCGGCTACTGGCTGCCCAGCCCCGCGGACCGGCAGAATCAGCGCCAGGTGGAGGCTTCGATCGTCGCCTGGAGCCTGTGGACGGCGCGCGACCTCGTGCTGCCGGCGCTCGACGCGCGGCAGAGGCGGAACGTGGCGGCATGGCTCTCCAGTTGCTGCCAGGTCCCGGTCAGGAACAACAACTGGGCATGGTTCACGGCCGTCGTGCAGGCCGCCTGCCGGAGACTCGGCGAGAAGCATCCCGAGTTCCGGTTCGACGAAAAGTGGATGCTCGACGACCTGAAGGCGCTGGACGCGATGGCCGCGGGCGGCTCCGGCTGGTACAACGACGGCTTCAAAGGGGCGGCGTTCGATTACTACAATTCCTGGGTGTTCGCCTCGCATTTTCTTTACTGGAATGAGATGGCAGGCGCATTTTATCCGCACTTCCGGGACAGATTTGCGCAGCGCCTGAAGAATTATCTGGAAATCGCGCCTTATTTCTTCGCCAGCCACGGCGGGCACGTTCTCTACGGCAGGTCGCTCATCTACAGGTGGGCGGCGGTGACGCCGCTGGTGCTTGCCTGGCGGCAGGGGCTCTGGCCCCATCCGCCCGGCATGCTGCGGCGGATCGTGGAGCGCAACATTCTGTGGCAGTGGGACATCGGGGCTTTCGACGCCGCCTCCGGAAAGCTCCGCGAGACGTACACGCGCACGGGCACGCGCGACATCTGCGAGAGCTACATCGACGGGGGGCACCCTTATTGGGGCATGCAGGCGTTCGCCTTTTGGCTGATCCCGGAGGGCGATCCGTACTGGACGGCGCCGGAGGCGCCGCTGCCGGTGGAAAAATCCGATTACGCCATCGCCATTCCCGAGGCGGGGCTGCTGGTCCGCGGGGCGCGAATCAGCGGCCAGGTGACGATTTATAATGCGAAATCGACAAAAAACGATCCGCATTACCGCGACAAATACAACAAACTGGCCTATAATTCCCACTTTCCTTTCGCCGTGAACCATGAGCCGGGCCGGCCTACGGCCGACAACGCCGTGCTCCTGCGGGACCCGGCCACCGGCGAGTGCGCCGGCCGCGGCCCCGTGGAAGAAAGCTCCGTGGAGGCCGAGCGCGTGGAGCTGGTCTACGAAATCCGGCTGAAAGGGGTGACGGCGCGGGTGCGGACCGAGATCCGCTGGCGCGGGGATTTCGAACTGCGTTCCCACTTCGTCACGGCGAGCGGCGAGGGGCTCGAAAAGCTCGAGATCATCGAGGGCGGCGCGCCGTACGTGGACCGCCCGGTGGATCTGAATGCAGCCGCCATGCAGCCGTTCTTCCCCGAGATCCACCTCAAGGTCTGGAATCTGCGCGGCTGGAAAGGCGCCCGCACGGAGGAGCAGGACGGCAGCGTCTGGTACGGCAGGCACAAGGTACAGGTGGCGTGGGCGCCGCTGGCGGCGAAGATGAGCCTGGTGTCGCTCCGCTACACGAGTCCCAAGGCGGTGCCGAAGGACAAAGTGGAAGAGGAGGCGCAGCGCTTTGCGGCGCTGTACCGCGGCGCGTAGCCGCGCCGGAAGGCGGCGTCAGGCGCCACATGGAGCGGTCCTGGAGCGGGCGCTGCCTTCGCGGGGTTCGGTCAGATCCGTTCGCGCCTGCGGCGCTCGTGTCGAGCCACCCTCCGCGCTCGTCCATGCGGGCGGCCGCTCATTGCCCGCGCGATGCCGTCCTTTCTGCGCGGCATGGAACCGTGCGCGGCGCGCGGCGCGGAACACGGCGTTTGAACCGCGAGAGGAGCCGGAAGCTCCCGCGCGGGCGTTGATGATTCCGCCCGGCGGGCGCCCCGGGCGTCCCGGAGCGCGCGGCGCGGTTCCCTTCCCTGCCGGGCGCTCCGGCTGCCGCCATCGGGACCTCAGGGCGCGGGCGGCGTCTGAATGGGACGGCGGCTGCGGGCCTCGCGCGCCTCTTCGATGGTGACGCCGTACTTATCCAATATCTGGGCGGTCTGCAAGTCGAGCTGGACGCGGGCGCGGTTGTAGGCGGCCAGCGCGGCGACCTCGCCCGCCTGAGCCTGGGCAAGGTCGCGCTGCGTCTGCACCACCTGGAAAGCGGTGGAGGCGCCGAGCGCATATTTCTTGTTCTCGGCGTCGAGCGTCTGCTCCTGAAGGCGGCGCTCCTTGACGGCCGATTCATAGCGGGCGCGGGCCTGGATGACGGCGATGAGGGCGTTCTGGACGTTGACGCGGATGTCGTTGTGAAGCCTCTGCTGGTTCAGCTCCGCCTGGCGCAGGGAGATCTGGTCGCGGACGTAATCGGCCTGGGCGGTGCGGTTGCGGATGGGGATGCTGAGGTTGAAACCGATGGAGTAGTCGGGGAAATTGCGGCGGAAGAGCTGGGCGAGCGCGGTGCCGTAGCCGCCGATGAAGAAGGGGTCGGGCGCGGCTGGACTGCCCGGCGGGAGCAGCGCGTTGCGGCTGCCCGCGAGCGAGTTGTTCTGGAGCGTGGCGGTCAGGTCGAGCGAAGGCAGGAGCTGGCTGCGCGAGCCGGCGATCTGGATGCGGTTGTTTTGCAGCCCGATGCGGGCCTGCTCGACGTCGGGCCGGGAGCGGAAGGCGAGATCGATCATCTCCTGGAGGCGGTCGAGCCGCTCGGGCTCGGGTTCGGAGAGCCGGTCGGTGGGAACGATGCGCGCGGCGGCGATGGATGGGCTGGCAACGCCGGTGCGGCTGAGGGCGTTCTTCAGGATGGTCTCCTGCTGGAGCAGGGCCGTTTCGGCGTTTGTGAGATCCTGCTCGGCCTGGGCGACGCGGGCTTCGGCTCGGACGATCTCAATGGGGGCGAGCGTGCCGATGGCGACCTGGGCCTTGTTGTCCTCGTAAAACTTGCGGGCGACCTCGAGAGCCTTGCGGCGGACCTTGACATCTTCGTTGAGGCTGACGAGATCCCAATAGAGGTTGACGACGCCGGCGACGGTGACCATGACCTGCTGTTTGAAAGTGAGCTCGCTGACGCGGAGGTTGTTGCGGGCGACGCGGATGTTCCGGCTGTTGACGGCGAATCCGAAGCCCTGCAGCAGCCGCTGGGTGATCTGGAGCTGGGCCGAGGGGTTCCAGCCGGGATTGATGACGGAGTTGCGGTTGTTGGACTGGAAGTAGCTGTTGTTCCAGGCGAAGGTGAGGCTGGTGCCGGAGAGGAAGTTCTGCTGGTAGCCGAAGTTGTACTGGCGGGTGTCGAAGACGAGCGCCGTGGTGCCGGTGGTGACGGTGTTGGACTGGGGCGAAGAGCGGTGGCCGATGGTCGTGCTGGAGAAGACGAAGGGATCGAGCGTCGGCACGGCGACGCCGGTCTGGGTGATCACCGCGCCGCCGACGCCTCCGTCGCCGCCGGAGGTTGCCGCTTGCGCGCTGGTGACGCCCGCGCCGCCGGTGGCGCCTCCGGCGACTTGGGCCTGGACGCTCTGGGCGGCGGCGCGCACGGTGGTGGGCACGCCGCGCAAGAGGCCGCCGGCGCGGGCGCGGAGCAGGTCAGCCTGGGCGATCATCGGCGTGTAGCGGGACAGTTCGAGGTCGAGATTGTTCTCGAGGGCGATGGCGATGGCGTCGGCCAGGCTGAGATAGAGGATGCCGGCGCGGAGAAGGGATTCGAGGCGGCTGGAGTTTTCCAGGCGCACGGGCGGCACTTCGGGGCGCCGGTACGGGCGCAGGAACCAGGCGCCGCGGGAATGGGGCAGGTCGAAGCGGTCCGCCCGCACGGCATCGGCAGGAGGCGGCAGCTCGGCGGCGAGCGAGGGGGGGAAAGCGAGAACCAAAGACAGCGCGAGGGCCGCGGCCGGCCGAATCAAATGAAGGAAATTTTGTTTCCGCATGGCGAAGGCTCGAAAGAAAACGGGCTCAAAAAGGAAGTAGCGCGCCTGAGGGGGGCGAAGTTACCCGCGGGAACCTCCATCCTAGCGTAATGGGAAGCGGCCGGGCCTGCTGCCCGCAGGGCTGCGGGAGCGGCGCAGAGGCGCGGCGGGCGGCGCGGCTCCGCGCCGCAGGGGGAACGCTGCACCGGCAAAGCGCAGGGATCCGCCTGAGGGATCAGGCCTCTCAGCGTTGCAAGGATCTGCAACATCCGCTGCCCATGAAGCGCTGGACGCCTCGTCAAGAGCGGATGCAGGCGCCTGTGCCCCGGGTGGCGGCGTCCAGCGCCCTGCGGCCTTCTGAGGGAAAGGGATTCGCGTTATTCTGAATGCAACCGGCGCGGCGCGGAAGCCTGTCTGGGCGGCTGATGCCGGGGAGGAATCACGCCCGGCGCCAGGCTCAGGATCGCGCCGGGCGGTGGCGGCGCGGTGAAGCCGCCGGGCGGGGATATTTCGGGTGTTCGAAGACGGGCAGCAAGCCGATAAGAAGACGGACGGAGGCCGTTCGGCATGACAGCGACGCCAGAGGAGGGAGAGCCGCGCGCAGCGCCATGGGGCAAGCAGGCAGCGGCAGCGCTCCTGTGGCTCCGACGGGGCAAAGCACTGGCGCCGGCGCTGCTCTGCTCCGTGGCAGGGCTGGCGCTGGGAGTGCTGCTGTTTCACCTGATGATCGAGCGGGAGGAATCGCTCATCGTGCGGGAGCACCAGCGGATGGCGCAGACGCAGATCGCCGCGCTGGAGCAGCAGGTGTCGGCGAGCCTGCACGTGCTGGCGGCGCTGCAGGGGCTGGCGGAGTTCGACCAGGGTCTTGATGCGCTGGAGTTCCAAGCGCTTTATGAAGTGATGGTGGAGAGGGCCCAGCCGCGGTCGGCGGTGCGTTTTGTGGAGTGGCTGCGGGAGGTGCCGGCGGCGGAGCTGGCGGATTATGAAGCCCGGATGCGGAAGCGGCTGGGAGACCCGGCGTTTTTGGTGTGGCAGCCGGACCCCGTGGGGGGCAGGCGCAGGGCGAGCGGGAGGCCGAGATATCACGTCGTGGAGTTGATCGAGCCGTCTGCTGAACATGGCGGGGTGCGAGGTCTCGACTCGGGCCACGCGGAGGCGACGCAGCGCGGCATCTGGCA
>DYJN01000085.1 GCA_020723085.1 Arcobacter sp. | reverse complement strand
TATTCTCTGCGCAAAATGGACATGAGAAAAGCAGACCTCCGGAAGCGGCGCGTGTTCCGTTATGGCGGGCTCGAGGAGTTGCTTCCGGTGGGCCGCCCCCCGGTTGATGCCGCGGACAAGGGGCAGGGCGCTGCGCAGGCCGGACCGGTGATCGGGCAGGCTCCGCGGAGAAGTGGGCCTGTCGCCGATTGCGCGGAGCGGCTGGAGCGGGCGGAGCTGTGGATTCCACTGCCGCTGATCTGCAGCAGGCGGGCGCTCGGCGGGGGGCCGTGCGAAGTTGGCGTTCCGGCTGTCCGTGGGGCGAACCGGAACGGGCAGGCATGGCGCGTGACGGTGTTCACGAAGAGCCGCGACCAGGCGCTTGCAGGGGGGCGGGCGTTTGAGTGCTGGGATGGGCGGACGGCGTGCCGCCAGGGATATCGGGTGCGCTGGAGGAGGGGGAAGCGGAAGGAAGGGTTCTTCGGGTGGGCGAAAGTGGCGGCGGGATTGGGGAAGGTGATGTGGGAGCGGCGGTAGCAGTTGGGACGGCGATTCGCGCCGGCTGCGGCGGCCTGCAGCCTGGCGAGAGTGAAGTACCTCCCAGCAGTGAAGGCCGGAGGCAGCGCGCAGAACCATCCGGCGGCCCCGAAGTGCCCGCGCGGAGGGCCGGCGGGCAGCGTGACTGAGCCCGCCCCCAGGGCAAAAATAGGGGGGTGGAGAAATCGAGAGGCGATTCATCCGGAAGATTCCGGCAATTTCCAGCGGCCGGCTGGCGCCTCGGCCTCATCGACGTTTCGCCTCGCAGGAACGGCAGCATCGTAGGTGCCGGCCCAGGCGCTCGACCAGCCGTTGCCGGAGACTCGCAATCGAACCGGGCTCACGCCTCAGTTCGCCGCCGCCGGCTCCCCTTTCGGCCGGTAACCCGGCAGCGGCTCCGGCGCAGCCGACTCCAGCCTGCCGGCGCGCGCCGAGGCCGAAATTCGGCTCCTCTCGGCGGCCAGGAGCCCGTACGCAACCGCCGGCAGCGTGGCGTGATGATGAAGTCCCCGCCACGGCCGCCTTTCGCAACGCCCTGGCCCTGGCTCCTGTTTCAGCTCCAGCGAGTCCCGCTACCCAACCGAGTGATGCTTGCCGGGCCGCGCCATCCCGCCAGGCGGCGTCTCCTCGGCGAGGTTCGACAACCGGTCCTTCGCCGGGTGCTCCGCTCCGCGCGGCCGTTCCCTCACAAACCAGAACTCTTCGTGCGGCTCGCTCCGCCCCGGGCCCCCCATGCGCCGGGCGCACCCGCATAACCAGAGAACCAGAAGCTCGACTACCTGCTTGATCCTTGGCGCCACCCGGTGGTGGCCGCACGCGGGATGCTCGCACTGGACCGTGCGACCTCAGCCACTTATTGGTTACCTCCCGCCACGCCGCATGGCACGCTCGCCCAGTTTCAACACCAGGTGGCGGGTTCGAACCCCTGCGGGTAAGCCCCGTCGCAGATCAGACCGGCCACCAGGCTCGAAGAGGAAGAGATGCTCGCCTCGGCCGGGGGAGCTTTTGCCGCGCCTTGCGGCGCGCCGGTTTCGGCGGCCGCCAGCGCCCGCTCCACGGCTTCGCCTTCAGTGGACCCTGTCCGGGGCGCCGCCGCCTCATGCCGTCGGCGCGACGGCCAGAGAGCATGGCTCCTCCTCGAGCCACTCTCGAAACCGCGTGTCGGCCCGATAGCCTGGACCGGCCAGCACCACCCCCGCTGGCAGCCATTTCGCAGGCCCGCTCCTTCAACGAAACCGCAACCTCCGGCTTGGTCTGATATCGCGCCTCTCCCCTGCGCCCGTCTCGCGCCGCCGCGCCCGGTTCTCGGGCGGGCCTCCGGCAGATGCTGCCGCCTGTCCGCTTCCGGGATGGACAGCAACGTGGCCACGCCGAGGCCCATGGCCGCTTCGCAGCTACCTCGCCTGTGCGCATGTATGCCGATTTGCCGCGTCGCCCACTCCAACTGCCGGCCTTGCTTCGGAGCCCTTGGCGCCCTCGCCGGTCCGGGCGGGCATGAGCCAGCGCCGCCGCACTTGGCCCCGCTCCCGGGCCAATGGCAGCCGGAACGCGGGCGCGGCAATGGGCTTCCAGCCTGGCAGTACACCCGTAACACCTTGTGTGACGGCTAGTTCGGAGGCAGGCAAGAAAAATGGCCGACTGCCGGAGGAGGATGCAGTCGGCCAGTTTTGGAGGAGGAGATACTTCAGATATCTCTACTGTCAATTTTGCCTTGGAGCTCTGCCGGACGCAAGAGGGGCACGCCCGTTTTAATCATTATTTTCTTCTCATCCTCTGTCACTGTCTCGTCCGTCCATGGGCGGCCGGCCTGGACCGAGGACCTTCGACATTTTTGCTGGCCGGCCTAAACGGCCGCGCCCGGATTGCCGATGGACAGGGTGGCAGGGAATTGGATGGGACAGCCACCGGTCACCGCGCAAGCGATACAGGCTCCCTGCGGGCCAGCCCCGCAGTTGCGGGCGCGCCTGGACAACGCCCGGCTTGCCGGGTGGCAGCGCTGGCTCCAGCCGTCTCTTTTCGACATCCTCTTGATCGCCGTGCCTTTCTGGTTCTTCAGCTTGGCGGAGGGAGGGCTGGGCCTGCTGCTGGCCGACGGAGATACCGGGTGGCACATCCGCACCGGGCAATGGATTCTCGAGCAGCACAGTTTCGTTTACCGGGACCTCTTTTCGTTCACCAAGCCGGGGGAGGCGTGGTTTGCGTGGGAGTGGCTGGCGGATGTATGGTTTGCCTTCCTGTATCAGGCGGGCGGGCTTCAGGCGGTCGCCCTGTTCGGCGTGGTGGCGGGCGTAGCCTTCTGCGGGCTGGTGTTCCGGCATATGCTCTGGCAGGGCGCGAATCTCTGGATCGCCTTGCCGCTGGTGTTTTTGAGCTTCGGATCGGCCACGCTGCATCTGCTTGCCCGGCCGCACTTGTTCACCATGGTTCTGCTGCCGGCCGCGGCGTGGTGGATTGAAGCGGACCGCAGGCGCGCCGGCCGCTCCGTCTGGCTGCTGGTTCCGCTGGCGGCACTCTGGGCCAACCTCCACGGGGGGTGGCCGGCGCTGATTGTCCTCCTGGGATTGACGGCGGCAGGCGTGGCGGCGGAGGAGGCGGCCGGGGCGCGGCGGTGGTGGCTGGCAGGACGGTATGGGGCGCTAGCCGGACTGTGCCTGGCGGCGACGCTGATCAACCCGTACGGCTGGCAGCTCCATGGGCACATTCTCCACTACCTGCAGGCGGATCACATCCGCAATCTGGTGGGAGAGTTTCGCGCGCCTTCGTTCCGCGGCGAGCCGATGCTGCATTATGAGCTGGCCCTGCTGGCTGCTGTTGCGGCCAGCGGAGTGATGATCGCAAGGCGGCAGTTCGTCGCGCCCCTGTGGATTCTGTTCTGGGCGCATGCTTCTTTGCAGTCGGCCCGCCACATCCCGCTGTTCGTAGGCGTGGCGATGCCTTTCGTGGCCGCCGAGCTCCAGCGTATCTGGGACCGCTGGGCCAGCCGGGCGGGACGGAGTTCGGCGCCTGCGCTTCTGGGCGGACTGGCCGGAGAAGCCGCGCCGCATTTGCGCCGGATGAGCTTGCTGCCGGCCGTGCTGCTTCTGCTTGTGGCGCTGCGCGTGGTGCCGTTCACGTACTATTCCGACTTCCCCGAGGTCCGTTTCCCTTCGGGCATGGTGGCGAGGCATGAGTCCCTGCTGGCCGGGACCCGGATTCTCACCCAGGACCAGTGGGCCGATTATCTGATCTACCGCCAGTGGCCGAAGATCAAGGTGTTTTTCGACGGCCGCAGCGATTTCTACGGCGTGGAGATCGCGGAAGAGTACTTGCAGGCGATGGAGGGACGGCCGGGATGGGAGAAAGTTCTGGAAAAGTATCGCTTCGATACCGTTCTGTTGCCGCCGAACGTCGCCCTGGCCAGTCTGCTTAAGATCAGTCCCAACTGGAAACTGGTGGACGACGACGGCCAGGCGGTTCTGTTCCAAAAGCGCCGGCCGCCGGTTCGGCTGCAGGAAACTGCGCGGCTCCATGGCGCTTGCGCGAATTGTGCGGCCCGCCCTAATGAAATTCCATGACTCTGCCGAAAGAGAAACAGGAGAGGGAGATGTCCGCAGCCGGACAGGATCAGCGCATGCGCCGCGAGAAAGCCGCCGGCCCGGAAGCCGCCACCGATTTCAGCTGGCGCATGCCGGGAGGCGAGGATCTGTTGAAGTTCGCGCTGTCGGCGGGGCTCGTCGCGGGCGCCCGGTGGCTGGAGACGCGGCCGGAAGCGGCGGCGCCGGATCGTTCGGAAGACCCGTGCACGCTGCGCGCCGGTACGGGAGGAAAGAAATGAGGCCGCCCGGGATCCGGCAGTCGGCCGGCATGCGGCGAGCGCGGCCGGCCGGGTGTGCTTGTCCGGATGGTGAGGCAGTTGAATGGAGGCTTTTCCATGGATCGTAGGTTTCTGACACTTCTCGCAGTCAGCCTCGTCTTCGCGCTCGTGGTCAGCGCGGTGTTCTACTCGATGACCTCGAAAGCGGGCAGCCAGCCGAAGAAGGCCGAGGCCTTGGAGATGAAAGACGTCGTTGTGGCCGCGCGCCCGCTGCCGGTGGGCCTCACGGTGAAGGCAAGCGACGTGAAAGTAGTGAAGATGCCTGCCCAGGCATTTCCCAAAGGCGGCTTCAGCAAGCCGGAGGACGTATTGGACCGTCCCGTGGTGGCCAACATTCTGGCTGACGAGCCGATCCTGGAAGGGCGGCTCGCGCAGCGGGGCAGCGGCGTCGGGCTGGCGCCGATCATCCCGGTGGGCATGCGCGCGGTCACTGTGCGCGTCAACGATGTCGTTGGCGTAGCCGGCTTCGTGCTGCCAGGCATGCGCGTGGACGTGCTCATCACGGGCTCCCCCCCTGGCAACCAGACCACCGTGACCAAGACCATCCTGCAGAACATCCTCGTTCTGTCGGCTGGCAAGACGCTGCAGACAGATGACTCGGGCAAGCCTGTCGATGCGCCCAACGTAACGCTGCTCGTGTCGCCGCAACAGGCCGAACTGTTGACTCTGGCCGGCAACGAGGGGCGGATCCAGCTGGTGCTCCGCAACGGCGGGGACCAGAACATCGAGAAGACCTCCGGGCTCAACCTGGCGGCCATCTACGGCAAGTATGCCCGTATGGTCCAGGCGGAAGGAGGCAGGGGCTCATCGGAGGAGGAATTCGACGAGGTGAATCCGCGGCGCCGCGTCCCCGAGCGGACGCCGGTCGTGGTAGCGCCGCCTCCTCCGCCGCCTCCTCCGGCGCCGGCGCCGGATCAGATCATCACGATCCGTGGCGTGGAAAAGAAAGTGGAAACGTTCCAGACGAAGTCCGTTCAGGACACAGGGAGGAATCCGTGAAACACCACTCTCGCAACTGTCGCTGGGCCGCTCCTCTGATGGCGGCGTCCGTCATGTTTGCGCTGCTCCTGCCGGCTTGGGGGCAGAAGGGAGCCGAGGAGATCCGCGTCACCCTCGGCCGGAGTGTCGTGATCGATTACCCCGAGGATGTGAGCCGGATCTCGACTTCCAATCCCGACGTGGTCGATTACGTGCCCGTGTCGACTCGCGAGATCCTTCTGCATGCCCGCGGGGTCGGCTCGGCTACTCTCGTCGTGTGGGCCAAATCGGGCCAGCGGAACTTTTACAACGTGAACGTCGAGATGAATCTCGAGCCTCTCCGCAAGCTCCTGCGCGAGACCTTCCCCGGGGAGGATATCCAGGTTTCGGCGGCGCGCGATTCCATCTCCCTCAACGGCACTGTCTCCTCGCAGGCGGTCGCCGACAGGGCCACGGCCCTGCTGCAGGGCGTGACGAAAAACGTCGTCAACAACCTCCGCGCCAAGCCGGCGCCGGTCGACAAGCAGGTCCTGCTGCGGGTCAAGTTCGCTGAGCTGAACCGCAACCAGGTCCAGCAGTTCGGCCTCAACCTGATCTCCACTGGAGCGGCCAACACGCCCGGCGTAGTCACCACGCAGCAGTTTTCTCCACCCAGGCCCAGCAACCTGCAGGGGGTTATCCCTGGCAGCGTGGCTGGAACCACCAGCCAGTTCACCCTCTCCGATGCTCTGAACATCTTCGCTTTCCGGCCAGACCTCAACCTGGCGGCCACCCTGCGAGCGCTCCAGCAACAGGGCTTCCTGCAGATCCTGGCCGAACCGAACCTGCTGACGAGCAATGGCAAAGAGGCCAGTTTCCTGGTGGGCGGCGAGTTCCCCGTGCCGGTCCTGCAAGGCGGAGCCAATGCCGGAGCGGTGACGGTGCAGTTCCGCGAGTTCGGCATCCGGCTGACGTTCACGCCGACGCTCACCGAGCATGGCACGCTGAAGATGCATGTGAAGCCCGAAGTGTCGACCATCGACCTTTCGAACGCGATCACCATGAGCGGCTTCACCATCCCCGCCCTGGCAACACGCCGCGTGGAGTCGAACATCGAGCTGGGGCCAGGCCAGAGCTTCGTTATCGGCGGACTGATCGACGACCGGACCACGGACAACATGAGCCGGATTCCCGGCCTCGCCAACATTCCGCTGCTGGGAGCGCTGTTCCGCAGCCGGAGCGAGACCCGCAGCAAGTCGGAGCTGTTGGTGCTGGTCACGCCCGAGATCGTGGAGCCGATGTCGGCATCGGATCCGAAGCTGCTGCCGCACCTGCCATTCGGCGTCATGCCGCCCGCGCTGGCGCCCGAAGGGATGCCCGGCTCGTCCAACACTGGCGCCGGCGCAGCCGGGCCGAAGCCCGCTCCGGCGGAGCGGCGCAAGGACTTGACGAAAGCCGTCGGCAAGTCCCGGTGAGCCGGGGCCGAATCGGAGGTCACGTGATGCACGGCGTCGCGGGTGCCCGCGAGGGGGCTCTGACTGCGGTTCTGGTCGCGCCGGACCGGGCTTTGGCGCAGCAGTTCCGTGATGCGGCGGCCGAGCCGAAGGTCTTCGAAATCCTGGCGGAGCTGAAGGAGTACGTCGCGGCGCCGACTCTCGAGATGAGGTTGCGGCAGATTCAGCCCGACGTGCTCCTCATCGATCTGGCCTCTGATTTCGATACAGCGGCGGGATTGATCCAGGCGGCATCTTCCGTGCAGCCCCCGATCCAGGTGGTCGGCCTGCACTACAAGCCCGATCCGGAAGTGGTCATACGCTGCTTCCGCTCGGGCGCCTCGGAATTCCTGGCCGTCCCCTTCGAGGCCGGCGCGCAGCGGGAGGCGGCTGCCAGGATCCGCCGCCTGCGGGCCCCTGAAGCGGGGCGGCCGCAGGAGGCGGGGAGCCTGATCGCCTTCGCTCCCACCAAGCCCGGATCCGGAGCGTCGACCATCTGTACCCAGGCGGCATTCGCGCTCAAGCGGCAGACAGGCCGGCGGGTGCTTCTCATCGACCTCGATCTCCAGAGCGCGTCGGTCGCCTTCCATCTCAAGCTCCGTCCCACCTATTCGGTTCTGGATGCGATTGAGCGGTCTTCGCGGCTGGATCCAGGAACCTGGTCCGCGCTTGTCGTGCAGGCAGGAGGCATCGATGTGCTCGCCGCGCCGGAGCAGCCGGTAGCGGACGGACTGGAAGCCACCGGCCTGCACGATGTGCTGGAGTACAGCCGGATGATGTACGACTGGGTGGCGGTGGACCTGCCGTCCGTTTTCCATCCGCACAGCCTTCTGGCGCTGTCCGAAGTGGACACGGCCCTGCTGGTCTCCACGGCGGAACTGGTCAGCCTTCATATGACCCGCCGCGCGGTGGGCATGCTGACGCACCTCGGATTCGGCTCCGACCGCTTCCAGATGGTGGTCAACCGGATGGAGCGCGGCGCCGGGTTGTCGGTGGGGGACATGGAGAAAATTTTCAGTTGCCCCGTGCTGGCCACGCTGCCTGAAGACCCGCAGCCGGTTCACAGGACGGTAACGCGCGCGGAACCGTTGGGCGGCGAGTGCGAGCTGGGACGCGCCCTGGAACAGATGGTCAAGAGAATCCAGGGGCTGGCGGTGCCTGCCGCGCGGGTGAAGGGCCCGGCGGCCGACGGCCGCACCGTGACGGCGGAATTGTGAGGAAGAAGCCTGAAGTTTTCCCCCGTGCCGTCCGATCAATAGGCAGCGGGCTGTTTCCGGCCCGCGCGGTGTTGAGGTAGGAGCGAGGCTCGATGATCCCGAACCTGGAGCAGAAACCGGTCCCTCAGCTGAGCTGGGAACAACGCCTGCTGAAAAGCGCGGGCAGGCCGAAAACGGCGCTGAAGCCGGAGTATCAGGAGCTGAAATTCACACTACACCGGAAGCTTCTGGACAAAATCAATCTCGAAGCCCTGGCGACGATCGACAACCAGCGCGTCCGCGCCGAAGTGCGGCAGGCCCTGATCTCCCTGATCGACGGCGAGCCGACGCTGCTCAGCGCCCTCGAAAAACAGCAGATTTGCGATGAAGTGCTCGACGAGGTGTTCGGTCTCGGACCGCTCGAGCCGCTGCTGCAGGATCCGACGATCTCCGACATCCTGGTCAACGGCAGCAAGCAGGTGTACGTGGAACGCAAGGGCGTGCTCGAACTGACGAGCGTGACCTTCCGCGACAACGCCCATCTGTTACGGATCATCGACAAGATCGTCAGCCAGGTGGGACGCCGCGTGGATGAGTCCAACCCCATGGTCGACGCCCGCCTGCTGGACGGCAGCCGCGTCAACGCCATCATCCCGCCGCTGGCGCTGGACGGGCCTGTCATGTCGATCCGCCGGTTCAGCCAGGACAAGCTGATGCCGGCCGACCTGGTCGAGCGCAAGGCGATGACGCGCGGAATGATGGAGCTGCTGGAGGCGGCCGTCAAGGCGCGGCTGAACATCATCATCATCGGCGGCACCGGCGCCGGCAAGACGACGCTGCTCAACGCGCTGTCGTTCTTCATCAACCCCAAAGAGCGGATCGTCACCATCGAAGACGCGGCCGAGCTCCAGCTCAAGCAGCCTCACGTCGTGCGCCTGGAGACGCGCCCGCCCAACCTGGAGGGCCACGGCGCGGTGCGCCAGCGCGAACTGCTCATCAACAGTCTCCGCATGCGTCCCGACCGCATCGTGGTGGGCGAGGTCCGCGGGCCCGAAGCGCTCGACATGCTTCAGGCCATGAACACAGGCCACGACGGCTCCCTCACGACCATCCACGCCAACTCCCCGCGCGACGGAATCAGCCGCCTGGAGGTCATGGTCTCCATGGCGAACTCCAGCATGCAGCTGATCTCCATCCGCCAGCAGATCGCCAGCGCCGTCCACCTGCTCGTGCAGGCGGCGCGCTTCAGCGATGGCTCCCGCCGGGTCACCAACATCACCGAGGTCACCGGGATGGAGGGAGAGATCGTCACGCTCCAGGACATCTTCGTGTTCGAAAAGCGGGGGATGTCGCCGGAAGGCCGCGTGCTCGGCCGTTTCGCCGCCACCGGCATCCGGCCGAAATTCTACGAAAAGCTTCTGGCGGCGGGCATCCGCCTGCGGCCTGACATCTTCGACGAAGTCGAGGAGGTCTGATATGACCGGCTTCCTTCTCCTGTTTGTCATTATCTGGGCCGGCGTCCTCGTTCTCTGGCTGCTGGTCGGGCGCAAGGCCAAGGCCGCCGACGCGGAACAGATCACCAGGCGCGTGCTCGGCCTGGGGGATAAAAAAAAGAAGGCCAAATCCTCCGGCAAGCCCGGCCACACGCCGCTCATCTCCCCGGCGGATCCGGTCACGGGCCGCATCGTGCTCCAGATCATCCGTCGGCTGGAACTCCACGACCGCCTGCGGATGCTCATTGAACAGGCAGGACTCAAATGGAAGGTGGCCCGGTTCGTACACTCCTGCCTGGGCCTTTTCCTGGTGGCGTTCTGGCTCTCCTGGGCCCTGCTGCCCTCCCGGTTCAGCGCGGCAGCCTTCCTCGTAGGGATCGCCGCCGGTGCGCTTCCGCTGCTCTACCTCGCCTCGAAGCGGCGGACCCGGCTCCGCAAGTTCGAAGAGCAGTTTCCCGACAGCCTCGAGTTCATGGCCCGGTCCATGCGGGCGGGCCACGCCTTCTCCGTGTCGCTCGAAATGCTCCACCGCGAGTTCCAGGAGCCGTTGGCCGGGGAATTCCGCCGCGTTTTTGAGGAGCACAACCTGGGCATGCCGCTCGATCTCGCCCTTCAGAAGCTCGGCCAGCGGGTGCCGTCGCTCGACGTGCACTTTTTCGTGTCCGCCGTGCTGCTGCAAAAGCGCACCGGCGGCAATCTCGCAGAGATCCTGGACAAGCTCGCCTATGTGATCCGCGAGCGCTTCAAACTCCGTGGCAAGATCCGCGCCATCAGCGCGCACGGGCGCATGACGGGCGCGGCCCTCACCCTGATCCCCGTCGGCGTGGCGGCCATGATGTTCGTCGTCAATCCCGACTATGTCACCTTCTTCGTCCGCGAGGAGGTGGGCAATCTGATGATGGCCGGCGCCATCGCCCTGCAACTGGTCGGCTACGCGATCATCCGCAAGATCGTCAACATCGAGATATGACACAAGGGAGCGCCAGGCAATGATGTCGATACTTCTCACAGTCATGGTTTTCATCACCGTGGCTCTGGCGGTGACCCTCGTCGGGATGCGGCTCTGGGTGCGGCCGCAGGAGTATATCGAGCGCGTTACGGGCGTCGTCGCCGAACCCGAAGAGACTCCCGCGCATCCCAGCCTGATCTTCCGGGACCTGCTGAACCGGTTGGGATCGATGGTTCCTGCCTCGCCTAAAGACATGACGGTGATGCAGCGCCGGCTGGTGCGGGCCGGTCTGCGCGGTCCGAACGCCCTGAAACTTCTCTATGGCGCCAAACTCGTCCTGGGCGTCGGGCTGCCTCTGGTCATGACCATCGTGGTGTGGGGCTCCGCCTCGGAGGTGTTCAACAAACTGGCAGCCGTGGCGGCCGCAGCCGGCGTCGGGTTCTTCGGGCCGAACGAATATGTGAACTGGATGAGCCGGCGGCGCCAGCGCGAAATCCGCCGCGGCCTGCCGAACGCCCTCGACCTGCTCGTCGTCTGCGTGGAGAGCGGCCTCGGCCTGGACCAGGCCATCGTCCAGGTGGCCAAGGAACTGGAACACGCCCATCCCGAAATCAGCGAAGAATTCGCGCTGGTCAACATCGAACTGAAAGCCGGCAAGCGCCGGGTCGAGGCGCTCCGCAACCTCGCCGAGCGCACCGCCGTCGACGACCTGAAGAAGCTCGTCGCCGTGCTCATCCAGGCCGACCGCTTCGGCACCGGCGTCGCCCAGAGCCTCCGCGCACACGCTGACTTCATGCGCGTGCAGGCCAGACAGACGGCCGAAGAGAAGGCGGCCAAGTTGGGCGTCAAACTCGTATTTCCGATTTTCTTCTGCATCCTGCCGTCGCTGTTCGTGGTCACGGTAGGACCAGTGGCTGTGAAGATCGTCAGGGAGTTGATCCCGATGATGACAGGCATCTGAGCCGGCAGCGCGGAGCCGGCCCGGAGGTGAAAGAAATCGAATTCCGCGGTATTGAAGGGAAAGGAGAAACAACTCATGGATAGCAACTCGCTCGTCCGTATCGTTTGCGCGGTGCTCGCGGTGGTCCTGCTGGCGGCAATCATCATGCGCCGCAGGAGCCACAACGCTGAAGAGTAAGCCCAGACGTCTGCAGACGGAGATCTGGGGCGGGGGAGGCCATCTTCCAGCCTTCTCCGTCCCCCCGGTTCGCCCCAAGCCGTCCGGCTTTGCGCCTGCCCGGGCAGGGTCATTCGGTCCCGCACAACCAGCCTGTGCAGCCCGTACATCCACCGCACCCGCGGCTGAGGCGGTGCGGCTCGCTGCACTGCGCACCGGCGCCAGGGGCCCAGGACCAGGCCAGCGGCAGCCCCGCCTGCCCTTGACAGCGCGCGTGGCTCGCGCCAGCCTCCGGCTATACTCCCGGCCCCCATCGGGCTGCCCGACACGCGTCCGAAGCGCTTTGCGCTTCAGCCCCTCCAGCTCATTTCGCGTCCACTCCGCGCCTGTCCCAGCGTATGATGGAAGCTGTCTCAAGCCGGTCGACGGTTACCTGATATGAGCAATATCGGCTTCCTATTCACGGTCGGACTTCTCGCAGGCACACTCTGGCTGGCCTTTGCCCGCCTCCGCATGCGCCTCGAAAACAACTGGCCGATCGTGTATTATTTCGCCGCCGTCGTCTACCTGAACCTGTATCCCCTCACGCTGAATCCGTACGTCGCCTACGTCGCTGTCATTTGCGCTCTTCTCCTCCGCTTCGAGTTCCTCAGCGAGCGGTTGGTCGCCTTGGTCAGGATCATTGAAATCGTCGCGCTCGTCCACATCGGGTGGTCTTTGTTCCACATCCTCTGGCGGGAGCTGCGGTAGCCCCAGCCCGCACGCCCTTTTCTCCCTCCTTCCCGCCTGCCTCCCGCCGTTTCGCTCCTGTTCCGCCTCAGCTGGAAATGGAGAGAGCGTTCTGCCGTTAAGATAACGGGGAAAATGCGTGAAGGAATCAAGAAAGCACTACACCGCAGAAGAGAAGGTGGCCATTCTGAGGCGCGATTTGCTGGAGCAGGAGCCGGTCTCCAAGCTCTGTGACGAACTCGGGCTGCAGCCGACCGTCTTCT
>DYJN01000158.1 GCA_020723085.1 Arcobacter sp. | reverse complement strand
AAAGAAATGGCAGGACCGGCAGGACTCGAACCTGCGACCCTCTGCTTAGAAGGCAGATGCTCTATCCAGCTGAGCTACGGTCCCGCAGCAGCGTCTCCTTCTATGATAGACGGCGGGCCAAGCCCTATCCAGACATCTCGAGCCGTGGCGGCTTCAACGGGCGGTGGCGCGGCACCGCGCCGGAGCCTCCGGCAACGGCCCCGCCGCGGCTTCCGCTTCCAGTGCTCCCGGCGTTGTCGCCGATCCGCGGCGAGCCCCGCAAGCCGGGTGCGCGTACTGAGCCGCGGGAGCCGGGCTTTCCCCCAACGGCACGGCGCGCGGCAGCTTTCCGCGCGGGCGGAAATCCAGCCCGGCGAGATCCGACACTGCGCTCAGCGGCAGGTGGACGTTCCCGGCTCCCGGCGGCAAGGCTCTGTTCGTGATCCGCGCATCGCCGAAGCACGCGTTGTTTTGAAACACCAGGGCGCCCGGCGCTCCGCGTCCGCTGAACACCAGCGTCGCGCCCGCACGCCCGAGGTTCACGATCGTGTTGTGGATCAGCCGCAGCGCCGCGCCCGGGCGCGGCGCCGCCGCCTCCTCGCCCGCGGTCACCACAATGGGATTGTGCGTCGACGGCCGCTGCACGATCACGTTGCCGAGCATCAGCGCGCTGCCCCCCTCCGGGAGGTCCGCCTCGTAGCTGGCCGTACCCCTGCCGGTGTCCAGATAGTTGTACAGCAGATTCGTCTGCGCCGCCCGGCTTTTCACCAGATGCCCCTCTTGCGCTCCGTGCGACCAGCAGAAACGCAGCGTGAATTCTGCGATGCGGCCGATGTAAATGTTGTGCGAATATCCGTCTCCATACCCGTTTGAATCGAACTCGGAATATTCCACGAGAAGCGAAGAAGACGGATTGTTCCAGGTGAGAATCCCATCCTCATTATTGCGAAAAACGCAGTCCCGCACCGTGAGCCGCCGGCCTTCGAAGCGGATGCCCGCCCCGTTCCGGTCCTGGCACCGTGCGCCGGTGAATTCCAGGTTCTCCACCGTCACCTCTCCGCCGCCGATGACCCAGATGGCCTTGCCCTGTGCCGCCCGCCCGCCGGCGTCGATCCGCGGGCGCCCGTTCACGCCGCGCACCGTCAACTTCGCCGGGTAAAACGCGCACACGTCGCCCGTGTAGCTGCCCGCCGCGTCGATTTCGATCACGTCGCCGGCGGCGGCTGCGCGGATGGCTTCGCACGGCGTGCGGTAGCGCTGCCCCGGTCCCACGCGGCGCGTTGCGGCGGAGCAGACGGCAGCCAGCAGCCACACCAGCATCAACAGTCGCAGAGACATATTTCAATCCTGCGGGAAAGCCGGCGCTTTGTCCAGCAGATCGGCGCCCCGCACCAGCGCGCCCGAGCCGAAACGGCGCCGCACGGCGTCCAACACCGCCGCCGCGCGCCGCTGCCGCTCGCGCCGCTCAGCGTTCAGATCGAACAGCGCCAGCTGTGGTCCCGGTTGGTACACGCGCCCGGCGCGCAGCGTTATCGCCCGCAGCCGCACGCGGCGCGTCCAGGCGCCTTGGAGCAGCGCCGGCAGCCGCGGCAGCGCCTCGTCTTCCGTGCATGCCGGCTCCGGCAAATCCAGGGAATACCGCGACTCCGCGCGATCCGTATACCGCAGATCCAGCGTCAGCCGCCGCACCTCGACGCCCGCGGCGCGCACTGCGGCCATCAGCCGCTCCAGCATCCCCCGCAGCGCCGCCAGCAGCAGCCTCTCCTCCCACACGTCTTCCGGAAATTCGATCCGCTCCGTCCAGCCGTCTTCCGCCCGCGGGCGGCGCGCGCCCACCGGTTCGTCGGCTACTCCCTGCGCCTGCCGGATCAACGGCAGGGCGCGGCGTCCCAGCACTGCCCCCAGCGCATCCGACGGCAGCATGGCCACCTGC
>DYJN01000084.1 GCA_020723085.1 Arcobacter sp. | reverse complement strand
GCGCGCCCGTGCGCGTCATCGAAGCCATGGTCAACTTCCCGGCTAATTCCATATTCTTCGCCTTATGGTATCTGAAGCAGCGCGGCTGGGTGGGGCTCGACGACAAGAGCTGCCCGGTGATCACCGCCGAAGGCATGGACGTCGTCGAGCGGAATCCGCCCGCGCCGGAAAAACTCGCCGCACTGCTGAAACCGGCTTCGATCTCCGATTGAAGTTCAGCGGGCGGCTGGCCGGCGCTCAGGAGTTTCCTTTTTCAGACACCGAGCGGCGGGCTCGCATCTCGGCGGCGATCCCGCCGCGGTCCTCCGGCGTAAGCAGGCGGCGCGCGTAATCCGTGAGGGCGGCGTCCTCGCTGCTGATGTGACGGCGGTAGAGCGCCGTGAACGCTTCCACAGCGCCCCGAATGGCGGGAGCGTCGGCATCGCCCAGGGCGGCAGCCTCAACGAGCGTGCGCAGGCGGCGGTGGATCCCGCCGGCTTCCGCGTGGTCGTGCTCGAGCTCGGCGAGATAGACGCGCTCGCCCGGCTCCATGCGCGCGCGGAGGCGCGGAAACACGCTCTCCTCTTCGTCCTCGGTGTGCAGGGCGCCGCTGGAATCGAGGAACCGGAAGGCGGCTTCGAACGCGGCGAGCGCCTCCCCGCGGCTCGTCTCGATCGCCGCCGCCGCGCGCTCCATCGCCTCCAGGCGCTGCTCGATGCGGCGGTGGCAGGCCTTGAGGAACTCCTCGACGTTGTCCGGCGAGGGGGCGGCGGCGGAGGCGAACAGTTGTCCGGGAGGAATCATTGCTCCATCTTGACGCGCCGCGGCTCCGGCCGCCGTGACCGGGGTCACCGGAGGCGGTACGGCTCCAGCGCCATGCTTTCGGCGAAGATGTCCTGGAAGCGGGCATCGGCTGCCAGTTCGACGTGCTCGGTGACGGAAAGAATCCCGCCGACGCGCTCCTCGCGGGACGAAGGGGACAGCAGCAGCAGGCGCGCGCCGCGGAGCGCCGCGTTGCCCACGGGCTCCACTTCCACGTCCTCCGGCAGCAGGCCGATGCGCCGTGCGCCAAGCAGGTGGAGGTAGTTTCCGAAAGCGCCCGCCAGGCACAGCCTCCGCGCCTCGCCCGCCATCATCTTCAGGCCCGCCGCCATGGCGCCCTTGGCGAGCTGTAGCTGGCGGACGTCGGACTGCGTGAGGGACACCGCGTCCGCGAGGGCGATCTCGCCCTGCGTCAGCCGCCCGCTGGCGAGGATGATGCCGAGATCAAGCGCGCGGGCGACGGCGTCCACCAGGCCGCTGCCGCAGACGCCGCGCGGCTCGCCGCCCCCGATGGCGTGCGGCGCCAGGCGCCCGCCCTCGATGCCGACATGGTCGATGGCCCCCTCTCCGGCGCGCATCCCCTGGCGGATGCGGCCTCCCTCGAAAGCGGGGCCGGCGGCGGTGGAGGCGCAGCGGACGGAGCTGCGGGAGGCGCAGACGATTTCACCGTTGGTTCCAATATCAAACAGAACGTGGGAATCCTGGTTTTTGTCGAGCTGGGTGGCGACAAGGCCGGCCAGCAGGTCGCTGCCGACAAAGCCGCCGAGGCAGGGCAAAAAGAGCGTGTCCGCGCGCCAGGGCACGCTGCCGGCTTCCAGCCGCTGCGCGCCGGCATGCGGCGACAGGAACGGCACGGCAGCCAGCGGCGCCACGTCGAGACCGCAGAACAGGTGGTGCATGGCGGTGTTGCCCGCCAGCAGGACTTCCTCAAGCGGACGCCCGCCGGCGAGGCGCGCCAGCATCGCCCCGATCTGACCGCGGATCACAACGCCGAGCTCCCCCGGCTCGCGCAGCTCATACTGGATCCGGCTCATGACGTCGGCGCCAAAGCGCGCCTGCGCGTTGAGCGCCGTTTCGATCCCCTCCACCTCCCCCGTCTCCAGATTCACAAGCTGCGCCGCCACCGTAGTGGTGCCGAGATCGACGGCGGCGCCCCAGCCGCGGCGCGGCTCCACGGGAACCATGGCGTCGTCGGCGAGCACGCGCACCGACCACTGCTCCACCTCGACGGTGACCGGCGCCGACGCCATGGCGGAGCACGCAAGCCGCCAGCCGTCGCGCAGTTCCTTCTCGCTGAGCTGCATGCGCATGGATTCGGTGACGGGGATCTCGCCCTCCACCACGCGCACGCGGCAGCCGCCGCAGATGCCCTCGCCGCCGCAGGGGAATTCTACGCCCGCCTGCTGGAGCTGGTCGGCAAGGCTCTTGCCGGGCAGGGGACGGAGCGTCAGCCTCATAGGCGGGTGCGCGCAAAACGCGCCATTGCTTCCATATTCTCGTACGGGGTGCCGCGGGGCGTCTCGCAGCCCGCTCCGGTGATGTAGGAGGGACCGGCGGCCCGGAAACACTGCTCCAGCGCGGCTTCCACCTGTTCCGGCGTGCCGTCGCGAAGAACGCGCACAGGGTCGATGTTGCCCAGCAGCACCTGCGGCTCCGGCATGGCCGCACGGGCCTCTTCCATGGGCGTCAGAAAATCCAGATCGACAATATCGGCGCCTGTTTCGCCCATTCCTCCGGCGATTTTCCTCGTATTTCCGCAGATATGCAGCCGCACCGGAACGCCAATTTCATGAATGGAGGCGACCAGTTTTTTCTCGTAAGAGAGCACAAACTCCCGGTACAGGCGCGGGCCGATCAGCGAGGCGGCGGCGTCGCCGATCCCGATCAGCGTGGCGCCGGCTTCGGCCTGAGCGCGGGCAAACCGGGTTTCCAGCCGGACGCAGTAGTCGAACAGAGCCTCAACGAAAGGCGGATCGTCGATGAAGTCCAGCATCAGCGTGTTCAGCCCGCGCAGGTCGGCGCCGAGGGCGCAGGGGCCTTCCACCCAGCCCTCCACCGCAAATTCGTCGCCGGCTTCCCGCGCCAGCAGCGCGACGCCGTCGACGCGGTCCTTCATGCGGCTGCCGGGCGCGAGCGGATCGGGCAGCGGCAGGCGCTCCAGCGCGCCTCTCTCATGCAGCACCGCGCGGCTTTCGACCACGGCGGGCGGCTGGTCGTCGAACCACTCGACGGCGCCGCCCAGATCGGCAGTCTCGCGCGCCGGATCGGAGATGGCGCTCACATAGTCGAACCCGAAGCGCCGCGCAACGGCGATCTGCGCCCGGGCGAGCGCCCGGTGGTCGCGGGCGTAGTCCCCGTACCGGACGCCGGCGAAATCGGCGGCGAACATCATGGTGATGGGCATCAGCGGGAGGTGGTCGGGCATCTCGTGGCGGATGCGTGCCAGAATTCTCTGCCTGCCGGTCATGGTTGCGCCTCCTTTCTGCTCCAGGCGGAGTGAACCGTTACGGGGCGGTTTCGCGGACCGGCTCCACCCGCACGATACCGTCTCCGTATGCGGCGCGCACGCGCTCTCCAGGCTGGACGAAGAGAAAATCCTCGCCGCGCCAGTCGCCGTTGACGAGACGGCGGAACCAGTCCAGGCTGCCCGGGATCTTGAGAAACTCCCAGCCTTGTTCGGCCGCCTCCCAGCGCGCTTCGTCCTCGAAGCGGGAGTCCGGCTCCAGGCCGGTTTCGATGAACACGAGGCGCTGATACGCGGAGCGGTATCGCGTCAGCTCTTCGTATAGATAACGCCCGTTGTCTTCTCCGTATTTTGCGATGAAATCCTCGAGGGAATTTTCCAGTCCGGTCGTGCCATGGGCAAGCTGTTTCAAACCTTTGCCCCGTTCCAGCCAGCCTGCGGAGCGGTAAAACGTTCCAGGGTATTCTTCGAAAAACTCTTGGTACCGCGCCCGGGCGCCCATCAGCAGCGCGATGCAATCGTGCGCACGGGGCAGCACCAGAGGCGTGTGCCGGGCCTCGATGCCGTCCAGCCCGTTTCCACACAACCCGTAGCCGAGAAGGATGGCGTCGCAGGCGCCCGGAGCGACTGCGTCGATCTTCTCCTGGATGAGTCCGGCCATGCGCCGCCAGCCGAGATCATGCCAGCCCTTGGGCAGGAATTCCGCGTCCACCTGATGCGGCGAGCGCGCCGCGGCGGCGCACAGCTCCCGATACAGCACTTCGCAGCTGATCAGCCGGAGCTTCACAGCGCCTCCCGGGCGGCGGCGAGCGCGCGGATGAAGGCAGGCGAGGTGCCGCAACATCCGCCGACGAAGGAGGCGCCCGCCTCGGCCAGCGCCGCCAGGTGCGCGGCGAAGGCTTCCGGCTCGGCCGTATAAACGGCGCGGCCATCCCGCCATTCCGGCAGCCCGGCGTTGGCCTTGATCCAGATCGGGAGCGAACAGGCGTGGCGCATGCGCGCGCAGAGAGCCGGAAAGCGCTCGATCCCTGCGCCGCAGTTGGCTCCGGCGGCGTCCGCGCCGGCGGCTTGCATTTCCGCCGCCGCCTGCTCCGGCGTCACGCCCATCATGGTGCGGTCGCGGTTCTTGCCGGTGTCGAAGGCGAAGGAGACGATGACCGGCAGACCCGTGGCGCGCGCGGCGCGCAGCGCAATGCGCGCCTCTTCCAGATCGCTCATGGTCTCGATGAGCAGCGCATCGGCCCCCGCCTCCGCCAGCGCCTCGGCCTGCTCTGCGAAAGCGGAGTGAAGTTCTTCCGCCGAGACCTCTCCGGTCATCAGCATCTTGCCGGTGGGGCCGATGGAGGCGGCGACTCGGGCGCGGTCCGCGGCGGCGCGGCGGCTGATTGCGACGCCCGCGGCATTGATCCGCCGCGCCTCGCCGGCAAGTCCGGCCGATGCCAGCGTGATGCGGTTGGCCCGGAACGTGTTCGTGAGGATCACTTCGCTGCCCGCCTCCACATACTCGCGGGCGACCTGTTCGACACGGTCCGGCCACGTCAGGTTCCACGAATCCGGGATCTCTCCCGGGGGCAGGCCCAGCTCCTGCAATCGCGTGCCCCAGGCGCCGTCAGTGATGACGATGCCGCGGGCGGTCCAGTCGGCGAGTCCGGCCATAAGAGGTCAACCTGCCTGGGCGAACTTGCGGGCCAGGGCGACGGCGGCAGTGGCGTTCTCACCGTAGCCGTCGGCGCCGATCTCATCGGCAAACTGCGGCGTCACGGGCGCCCCGCCCACCATGACCTTCACATGATCGCGCACGCCCGCTTCTTTCAGCGCCTCGATCGTCTTCCGCATGGAGGGCATGGTGACGGTGAGCAGCGCCGAGAGAGCGACGATGCGGGCGTTTTTCTCGCGCACGGCTGCGATGAAGCGCGCCGGCCCAACGTCGGCGCCGAGGTCGATGACTTCGAATCCGCCGCCTTCGAGCATCGAGGCCACAAGGTTCTTGCCGATGTCGTGCAGGTCGCCTTTCACTGTGCCGATCACCACCCGTCCGGCAGGCTCGGCGCCGCTGGCTGCCAGCAGCGGCCTCAGCAGTTCGAGCGATCCTTTCATGGCGCGAGCCGAGAGCAGCAGTTCGGGAACGAAATACTCCTCGCACTCGAAGCGCCGCCCGACCTCGTCCATGGCGGGCACCATGTACTGCGTGATCAGTTCCATCGGGTCCCGGCCTTCGGCCAGCGCCTCCTGCGTGACCGCCACGGCGGTCTTCTGGTCTCCGTTGAGTACAGCGTCAAAAAGTTTGCTGAGATCTGCCATTCAGGACTCCTTGAGGCCGCGTCCTGGAGCGTCAAGCGTTCGGCGCACGGCCCGGCAGGACAAGCGTATCGAAATCTCCTGAATGGGTCAACGAGCGTGCGGAATTCCGGCCTGCTGCCCAGTGGCGGCGCTTTCCGGCAATCACCATGCCCGGCGGGCTTCCGCCGCGGCGCTCAGGAGGACCCGAGACGGCCCAGGGGCGCCCGGCGGGGGGGAGCCGATAACCGTTGATGGTTGCTTCGATGGAGAGAAAGCCCTCCCGTGGGTTGAGACGATGCAGTGGCCACGCACGGGACCTGCCTTGCCCGGGAAAACCATCTCGCGAGCCCAGAGGATGGGATTCCTGCGACAGCGGGCTCGCTGCGGGCGCGCAGAAAAGCAGGAAGGGCGATCACGAATCGGGGGCCTCAGCCGGCGCAGCCGCAGCATGCCTGGCGGTCGCTGTCATCTCCGCCCGCTGTGCGGTCCTAACCGCTGGCCGGGGCTCATAGCCGCTCAAGGCCGGTGGAGGCGGGGCAGCGCTTCCGCTCCCGTTCGTGATCGCCCCAGTGATGATCTACCAGGATGTTGTTCACCTCCTTTCGGTAGCGATCACTGCCTACAGGATCGGCAGGAACGCGGCGGACTTTAGCCGCAATGAGCAGATTTCCCTCGATCACCGCGCCGCAGGCTTCACAGCGCCTCAAGAATGAGGCATTTCAAATAGTGCGTCTCAGGCACGGTGAGCAGGATGGGATGATCAGGCGCCTGCGTGCGGCGCTCCAGCACGCGCAGCGTGCGCCCTGTGGCAAGCGCCGCGGAGGCTACTATCCCGAGCAGCTCGGCTTCCGCCAGATGGTGCGAGCAGGAACAGGTCACCAGCACGCCGCCCGGCGCCAGCAGTTTCAGGGCCTTGAAGTTGATCTCCCGGTAAGCGCGCAGGGCGGCGTCCAGATTCGAGCGCGACTTGGCGAACGCAGGCGGATCGAGGACGATCCAGTCGAACTGGCGGCGCGAGGAAACCAGTCCGGTGAGATAGTCGAAAGCGTTCGCCTCGCGCCAATGGATGTTCTCGATGTGGTTGAGGCGCGCGTTCTCCGCCGCCAGTTCCAGCGCGGGGGCGGAAGTGTCCACGGCTTCGATGGAGGCGCAGGCGCGCGCGGCGTGCAGGGCGAAGCCGCCGGTGCAGGTGAACAGATCCAGCCCCCGGCCATGCGCCCAGCGGGCGGCGGCGACGTAGTTCTCGCGCTGGTCGAGAAACACGCCGGTCTTCTGCCCGCGCAGCGGGTCGACCACGAGCCGCAACCCGTTCATGAGGATCTCGACACGCGCCGGAGGCTCGCCGTGGAGAACCTGAGGCTCCAGCCCGAGCTGTTCCAGACGGCGCACCGGCACGTCGTTGCGCGCCAGGATCGAGGCAGGCGCCAGCAGCTCACGCAGGCAGCCGGCGATGAGCGGCGCGGCGCGGTCCATGCCCTGATCGAGAAACTGCGCGGAAAGATGGCCGGCGTACTGATCCACGATCAGCGCCGGCAGCAGGTCGGCTTCGGCGTGGACCAGCCGGAAGGCGTCGGAGTCCCGCACCGTGCGCCGGCGGAACTCGATGGCGGCGCGGAGACGCTCCAGAAAGAACGCGCGGTCGATCGCGCGGTCTTCGCGCGCCAGCAGGCGCAGCCGGATCTGGGACGCGGAGCTGAAGTGCGCGACGCCCAGGAAGCGGCCCCGCTCGTTGACCACGCGGACGGCATCGCCCGGCGCGGCGCCCTCCGGCCGGGCGGCGTCGCTGGCGTAAATCCATGGATGGCCGGACTCGAGGCGGGCCTCGCCCTTGCGCGTGACAGCGACCTGGATCAAGCGACCCTTTCCAGGCGCGCGATGCGCTCCGCCGTCGGCGGGTGAGTGGAGAACAGCCGCATCAGGCTCTCGCCCGAGAAGGGCTTGATGATGAACATGTGCGACATGGCCGGATTGGCGTCGAGCGGGATCCGCCTGGACCAGGACTCCAGCTTGCGCAGTGCGCTGGCCAGGCCGCGGCCGCTGCCGATGGTGCGCGCGGCTTCGGCGTCGGCGGCGAACTCGCGCGTGCGCGAGATGGCCATCTGAATCAGCAGCGCGGCGATGGGCGCCAGCAGCAGCAGGGCGAGGCTGGCCAGCGGGTTGGGCGCGTCGTCGTCGCTGCTGCGCCCGCCGAAGAAGAGGAACATCCGCGCGGCGAACGTGATGGCAGCGGCGATGGTGGCGGCGATCGAGCTGATCAGGATGTCGCGGTGGCGCACGTGGGCCAGTTCGTGGGCGATCACGCCTTCCAGTTCTTCATCCTCCATCAGCTCCAGCAGCCCGGCGGTGACCGCCACGGACGAATGCCGCGGATCGCGCCCCGTGGCGAAGGCATTCGGAGAGCGCTCCGGGATGACCCACAGCTTGGGCTCGGGAATGCCCATCCGCTGGCACAGGCGCTGCACCACCGGCGCGAGACGGTAGTAAATCTCCGGGTTCTGCGTGTGGCTCACCCGCACCGCGCCGCTCGTCATCAGCGCGATCTTCTCCGAGAAGAAATAGCTGAAGAAGTTCATGGCCACGGCGAACAGCAGCGCCGTCTGGAGTCCGGATGCGCCGCCGAGCGCCTGACCGATGGCAAGCAGCACGCCGCTGAGCAGTCCGAGCAGAAGGACAGTCTTGATCCCGTTCATCCTGAATCCATTTTCTCAGATGCGGGAGGACTCCCTGAGGTTCCATGCGCGCCCGGGTGTGATACCGTGAGAGTTTCAATACCCGAATGGCCTGCAAGGGGAGGTAGACAGCAGCAATGGAAGCATTGGGCATGGTCGAGACGAAAGGGCTGATCGGCGCCATTGAAGCCGCCGACGCCATGGTAAAGACGGCCAATGTGGTTCTCACGGGCAAGGAATACGTGGGCGCGGCGTATGTGGTGGTGACCGTGCGCGGCGATGTGGGGGCGGTGAAAGCGGCCACCGATGCCGGCGCGGCGGCGGCGCGGCGCGTGGGCGAACTCATCGCCGTCCATGTCATCCCGAACCCGCACGAAGAAACCGAAAAGGTGATTCCCTCCAACAGCGCGAAGAAGTAAACGGCGGGGCTGAAGGCGGAGACGCACGATGCCGCACGAGCCGGATGCACTGTCTCTGGAAGAAGTCCGCGCCAAGACCGAGCAGGCGCACGCGGCGTGGCTGGAGTACGCGAAGTTTTCCCAGGAGCGCGTCGACGCGATCGTCGAGGCGGTGGCGGCTGCGGGGCGCGCCGAGGCGCGGCGCCTGGCCCAGATGGCGGTCGACGAGACCGGCATGGGCAACGTCGAGGACAAGACCGCCAAGAACCTCCTCTGCACCGACCTCCTGCCCCGCTCGATGCGCGGTCTCCGGACCCTCGGCGTGCTGCGCGAGATTCCCGAACAGCGCCTGACCGAGATCGGCGCGCCGGTGGGCGTGGTGGCGGCCATCTGCCCCACGACGAACCCCACATCGACGGCGTTTTTCAAGATCCTGATTTCGCTGAAGGCGGGCAACGCCGTCGTGCTCAGTCCCCACCCGCGGGCCAAAGAATGCACGTGCGCGGCGGCCGGCATCGCGATGGAAGCGGCCGAGCGCGCCGGAGCGCCCCGCGGCCTGATCCAGTGCCTGGAGCGGCCGACGCTTGAGTCCACGCAGGAGCTGATGAAGCACCCGAAAACCGCCGTGATTCTGGCCACCGGCGGCTCGGGCATGGTGCGCGCGGCGTATTCTTCCGGCAAGCCCGCCTACGGAGTGGGACCGGGCAACGTGCCCGTCCTGATCGACGCCTCGGCCGATCTTCCGGCGTCGGCACGCCTCGTGGTGGAGGGAAAGAAGTTCGATTACGGCACGGTCTGCTCGAGCGAGCAGACCGTAGTGGCCGAGAGGCGGCTCCGCGACCAGCTTCTGGCTGAGCTGAAGCGGCACGGCGCTTACCTGATGAACGACAGCGAACGCGCGGCGGTGGAGAAGACGCTGTTCGCCGGCGGCGCGCGCGTGCGGGGAGAATGCGTGGGAAAATCGCCGCAGAAGATCGCCGAAATGGCGGGTTTCTCCGTGCCTTCCGGAACCACGATTCTGGCCGGAGAAATTGCCGGCATTGGCAAGGATTTCCCGCTGTCCGCCGAAAAGTTGTCCCCTGTATTGGCGCTGCACTGGGTGGACGATTTTGAAGCCGGCGTCAAGGCCTGCGAGGCCGTCCTCCGGTTCGGCGGCATCGGCCACACGGCGGTGATCCATGCGCGCGACGAGGCGCGGGTGAACGAGTTCGCCAGCCGCGTGCCCGCCTACCGCGTGCTCGTCAACACTTCGTCGCCGCAGGGCTCCGTGGGGATCACCACGAACCTGCAGCCCTCCATGACGCTCGGCTGCGGAGCCATCGGCGGCAACGTGACCTCCGACAATGTAGGGCCGCAGCATCTGATCGACGTCAAGCGGGTGGCCTGGGCGGTCCGCACGCCGGAAGAGGCGATGGGACGGCAGGATAGCGGTTTGAGCGCGGCCGACCGCGCCGCCCTCGTGGCTGCCGTGGAGCGGATTCTGGCCGAGCGCGGCTTTGCCGTCCGCCCCGCGGGAGCGCAGGCGGCCGTGGCGGCCGCCCTTCCCGCCGGAGCGCAGCCCGCCCTGCCGGCCGCCGGCATCTCCTCCGCCTCGATCAGCGAGGCCGTGGACCGGTATCTGGCCCGGACGGGAGCCGCGCCGGCCTGCTCCTGCTCCAGCCAGCAGCCCGCACAGGCGCCGCCGCCCGGAAGCGGCCCTCCCGCGCCTGAGCCCCCGGCCGCTCCGCCGGCCCCCAAGATCGAAATCGCGGATTTCGTCTGCGAGGCGGACGTGCGCGAAGCCATAGCGAAAAAGAGAAAGATTTTCATTGGGAAAAAGACCATCGTGACTCCGGCGGCGCGAGACGCCGCCGCCGCGGACGAAATCCTGGTGATGGCCGAGCGTTGAGCCCAAGATTCACGGAAAAAAGAGCAATTGCATGGAGCAGAACCTCGAAAGGCTTGCGGCGGAAATCGAGAAATACCTGAACGCGGAGTCTTTTATCGTCTACCACTGCATGAGCCGGATGAACGAGAGCCGGCAGATCGTGTACTGGGACCACCGCCGGCAGCCGGATCCGCACCGGTTCCTGGAATGCGCGCAGCAGGTGGGCGTGCGGCTGATGCATCTGCACGAGCGGCTGTTCGACGCCGAGCAGCGGGAAATGGCGCTGGAAGTCCTCGAAGAAGCCGACTTCACCCGCGAAGAGCGGCGTGACATGGAACGGCGCATCCAGGCGATGTCGAAGTACGAAGGAAAGCTCTGTGCAGTGGAGATGAGCTTCGACTTCGAGGGGCGGATCTACATGTACGCCGTGGAAACGGACTGGTACGCCGACTGGGAATCGATCCTCGACGAACTGGAAGCAAGCGGGGGGGAAGAGGACGAAGGCGAAGACAGCTACGGCGGTTTCTACTCCAACAACTAAACAATGCCTTCCCGCGCGCGATGGACTGAGCCGCAGGTGGATGAAAGCGGGGCGGCGCGCCTGGCGCGGCAGTGCGGGCTGGAGCTGCCGGCGGCGCGCGTGCTGTGGGCGCGCGGATTCCGGGCTCCGCAAGAGGTGGAGCATTTCCTTCACCCGAAGCTGACGCACCTGGAGGATCCCTTCCAGATGCGCGGCATGGAGTGCGCCGCGGACCGGCTGCTGCCGGCGGCGCGGGAGAGCGAGCGCGTGCTGCTGTACGGCGACTACGACGTCGACGGCGTGGCGGGCGTCGTGATCCTCATGCATATGCTCGAAGTGCTCGGGCTGCGCGCTGACTTTCATGTCCCGGACCGCCTGAAGGAGGGTTACGGCATGCAGCCTGCGGTCGTGGAGCGGGCGGCGCAGGCGGGTTATTCATTGATCGTCAGCGTCGACACCGGCATCCGGGCGTTCGAAGCCGTGGAAGCGGCGCGCCGCGCGGGCGCCGACGTGATCATCACCGACCACCACCTGCCGGAAGAGCGCCTGCCGCAAGCGCTGGCCATCCTGAATCCCAACCAGCCTGGATGCGGGTATCCGAACAAGAACCTCTGCGGCGCGGGCGTGGCCTTCAAGCTGGCTCAGGCGCTGATGGAGCGCGGCGGCTGGGCGCCGGAGCGGATCGTGCGCTTCACCGATTCCTTCCTGATCATGGCGGCAGTGGCTACGGTGGCTGACGTCGTGCCTCTGACCGGCGAGAACCGCCTGATCGTGAAGCGCGGGCTGGAGGGGATGGCCAAGACCCGCAATCCCGGCCTGCGGGCGCTGCTGGAAGTGAGCGGCTATCCTCCCGGCGCCACGCTGACCTCGGCCGACCTCGGCTTCCGCGTGGCGCCGCGGATCAACGCCGCCGGCCGCATGGACCATGCGCGCGAAGGAATCGAGCTCTTTCTGACGCGCGATGAAGCGCGCGCCCGCGAGATTGCGCTGCGGCTGGACGAGTTGAACGCCGAGCGGCAGCGCACCGGCGACGCGATCGTGCGCGAGATCCTCGGCCGTTTCGGCGAGGACGGGCCGCCCCCTGCCAAGGCCGGCCTCGTGTTCTATTCGCCAGACTGGCACCGCGGCGTGGTGGGGATTGTGGCCAACCGCGTGGCCGAGCTTTACCACCGGCCCGTCATCGTGCTCGGCCGCGACGAGCACACCGGCTTCGCCCAGGGCTCGGGCCGTTCGATCCCCGGCTTCCACCTGCTGAACGCCCTCGAGCAGATGGCCGACGTGTTCGCGAAGTTCGGCGGGCACCGGCAGGCTGTTGGCGTGACCCTGGAAGAGAGCCGCGTGGAAGAACTGGAGGAGCGCTTCAACGGCGTGGCGCGGGAGCGTTTGACCGAGGAGGATCTCGAGCCGGAGCTGCGGCCGGACGCGGAACTGCGGCTCGAAGAGCTGAACGACAAGGCGGCGGGCGAAGTGCTTGCGCTTGCGCCGTTCGGCCACGGCAACCGCCATCCGGTGTTCCTCGTGCGGGACGCCGAGGTGCGGCAGGCTGAGGGGTTCGGCAAGAGCGGCGAGCACGTGCGCGCGCGGCTGTGGCAGGGGCGGCAGAATCTGTTCGTGAAGGCGTGGCGGAGCTCGGCGAGGCTGGGAGAACTGCGCGACGGCTCGCGGATCGACGCCGCGGTCACGATTGAAGACGACGCCTGGAGCGCGCAGCGCGGTTTCGCGCCCTGGTCGGCGGCGATGCGGGACTTCCGCCCGGCGCAACCCTGATCAGCCGCCGGCGACGGCGCCGACAATCAGCAGCGGCTCCGCTCCCGCGAGAACAGGATCGGGAAGAATTGTTTCTGGCGGTTCCGCCGAAAAATCCCGGCGGCATGCGTAAAAGCGCGCCAGCGGCCGGCGCGCGCCGGTCTGCGGGAGGCGGATGGTTCCGCGCAGCGCCGGATGGGCCGATTCGAGCGCGCCCAGCACTGCGGCGAGCGTG
>DYJN01000157.1 GCA_020723085.1 Arcobacter sp. | reverse complement strand
TTCGCGGATTTGCCCAAGGTGCCAGTGGTGTCTGACACCTTCGCGATTTCGCGTCAGAGGGCTGAGCCCCCTGCCAGCCGCAGCCCCTCGTTTGCCCCATAAGTGGCCCGCTGACGCTGCGCCCATAACCGGTCCATCTCCTTTCGCTTCAGTGACCGGGATCGACGCGTTGTCAATCACGAGCCGTCCCTAAAGGTGCTCTTCAGAACCGCGTGCAGGAAGCCGGCAGTCGGCGAACCGGCTGCCGGGTGTTTGTCTCGATGCCCGCGGATTCCCGCAGGGTCCCGATCGGAGGCTCCAGCCGTGTGCAGCCTGGAACGCACAAAGGCGGGATGATCCTCCGGAGCCGGACAGCCCGGAGGAAGACCCTGGACACTGCCTTCGTCTGTCATCCTGAGGCGCCGGCATCATGGGGGAATTCTTCGATTCGATGACTGGCCTGTCCCGGCCAGGGAAAGCCTGGAGGCGAAACAGCGCGGAAGTGGACCGCAACAGGGGCCTCACGGCGAATTCCTTCCGTCCACGTGGTCGCTCTTTTGGATTGTCAAGAGATCTTGGAGGATCTTCTTGCTTCGGAACAGATACTGTTTGGACCCTGATGCGAAGGAGCGCGGCGCGACTCGTGGAAATTCGAAAATACCATCTCGGCCCCGCAAAAAGCAGGTTCCGAATAGAGCGCCAGTTTGGCTGCCGATGGGCGGCGGGGCGTTTGTCTGGCAGCCGGCCGCCCAGGAAACGCCTCGCCGGTCAGCGGTGGCGGAAATTCCAGATTCGGGGCCAATGCCGCAGGAACTAAATCCAGACCTTTTCCGGCATTCCCAGCTCTTTCACCTTCTCCTCTGCGGCTTCGGAATCCCAGAAATACATGGCGTCGAGCTCGGCCAGATAGTAGAATGGAAGCTTTTCGAATTTCGGCGTCTCCGGATTCGGCTGATATACAATAACGGCGAGCGCTACGACTTCGGCGCCTTTTCCTTCAATTAGGTGCCGCAATTCCGTAAGCTTCCGGCCCGTCCGCAGGACGTCGTCCACCAGCAGGACTTTTTCTCCGGGTTCGGGTTCCAGAAACGGGCGGAAACGCAGAGGACCGCCCTCCTCACCGCGCTCAGCCCAATAGACCTGCTTGGCGCGCAGCGCTTCGCAGACGCCGTAAGCGACGGGCAACCCGGCGGTCGCCGGCGTGACGATGGAGAGTTCCGGGACAATGGCGCGGAGTTCCGGGTGGGAGCGCAGTTTGCGGCTCAGGGCGACGCTGAGAAGCTTCGCCGTCTCGTAATGCCGCATGGCGATGGCCACTTGAAGATACATGTCCGAATGCAGCCCGTTAGGGTACTGGAAGTGGCCTTTTCGCAGCGCGCCAGTTTGCCGCAACAGGGCGACGACTTCCTCTTGAGTGGGGATCAGTTCCATAAAACCAACTCCTTCCTGAGAAGCGGATCCCGGCAATCACGCGGCCGGGGCCGACGCACCCATTGTGCCATTGCCGACCCGCGACAGGAAGGGGGTCCCCCGCGTCCGGCGCGGTCCCGCCAGGAGACCCCCTTCCGTTTCTCACGGCGAAGGAAAGCCGACCCGGAGCGCGGCGCAAGCCCGCCGGACGCGGAACCGCCAACAGAGGACGCGTGAGCGCCCGCAAGTGAGCGGTCCGCCCCCTGCGGGCGGCGCTGAACCCGGCGTCCCTGCCGTGCGCGGCTCCGTGTCCCTGGCCGCCCGCGGCGCGAGGTTCCGTCCCGCGCGGCATCCAACAATGCCGGCGCCGGCTGCGTCCGCGGCTGGAGCCTAATGGCTGCTCCGCGCCCCTCGGCCTGAAACCCCGTCACAAGCGATTTTTCTCATGGAATCCATCACTTAACCTCTCCGTGCTTGCATCTCCGTGCGATACTCTTTCGTGCGGGGACAAGAATCTCTGGCCAGAGTCCCCCCGCT
>DYJN01000083.1 GCA_020723085.1 Arcobacter sp. | reverse complement strand
CGGCGGTTTCGGATCCCTCGGCGCCCAGGCGTTCGGAAGCGTCACTCCCGCCGCACGCGAAGACGCCCGCCGTTTCGGCGAGCGCTTCGCGCGCATGGCTGTCCGCATGCAGAAACCCTGACTCGCGCTGCCTTCTCCCGCTGATACTATGCTTCTGGACCGCCCGGCGCCGCCGGCCAGCGGTTGCGGGGGCCGGATTTCGGACCGAAAAGACTTCAACTCACGTGACCTGTTCCCGATAAGAGAAACGGGATGACTCTTATGGGGGCGTCACATAATGCAATTTCTTGCCAATCTGGAATCCTTGCGGTTGATGCGCATCACGGCGTTGATCGCGCTGCTCGTGGCCGTTGTTTCCGGCGCCGGATGGATCGCCTTCATCCGCTCCATTTCTTCGTCCAACGTCCGCCAGGCTGAGGTCAGCCGCGTCGCCAGCCAATCGGTCTCGCTCTATGCCGACGGCCTGCAGATGTGCCAGGCGACGCGCAACATCCTGCTTGACCCTGCCCACCCCGCCGCGTGGACCAACTTCGATGCGGCGAGCAAGCAGTTCAGCGCCACAGCGGACGGCCTGGCCGCCGATCTGAACAAGTTGTTTCCCGACAGCGCGATCAGCCGCGAGATGCCAGCCATCAAGGCCGATCATGAACGTCATTTGGAAATCCAGCGGCGCGTCCACGATGCGGCGAAATCCTCGAATTTCGAGGAGGGCAAAAGGATACTGAACGGCGAGGAAACGCCGCTATGGCGAAAGTACAAGAAGCGGATCCTGGACCTGCGCGGCCAGTTGGAACGGGTGCGGGCCGCGGAGTCGGCGGCGATGGAGGACGCCTGCCGCGGCGCCCAACTGCTTTCGTGGATAACGAGTGCGATGCTGATTCTCACCGGCCTGCTCACTCTGATGGCATCCGGCAGGGCCTCGGGACGGTTGTCGCAGGTCATATCTGTCCTGTCCAGCAGCGTGTGCGAGATCAAACTGGCCGCCGCGCAGGTCGCGCGCACCAGCCAAACACTCGCCAGCGGAGCCACCCAGCAGGCGGCGTCGGTTGAAGAGATCACCGCCTCGGCGCTTGAGGTCAAGGAGAAGGCCGGCGAAAACAGGGCCAACTCGGAGTCGGCCTCAGGCGTGGTCACCGAATGGTCTGGCCGGCTGGAACAGACCAATCGGGCGCTTGACGATGCCGTCACGGCGATCGGCGAGATCGACCGTTCGACTTCGGAGATCGCCAAGATCATCAAGATGATCGACGACATCGCCTTTCAGACCAACATCCTTGCTCTCAATGCGGCGGTGGAAGCTGCGCGCGCCGGTGAAGCGGGCCTGGGGTTCAGCGTCGTCGCCGAGGAGGTGCGCAACCTTGCACGCCGTTGCGCCGAAGCCGCGCGCGACACCAGCAATCTCATCGAGAGCTCGATCCTGAAATCGCATGATGGGAAGGCCAGGGTGACCCGGGTCGCCGGCGAAATCCACGATTACATGAGTTCGTCGGATCAAATGAAGCAACTGGTCAGAAACGTGAGCGAAGGATCGAGCCAGCAGGCGCAATCGATCGAACAGATCGTCCGGTCCCTGTCCCACATCTCCGAGGCGGCTCAGATGGCCGCCGCGAGCGCCGAGGAGGGCGCCTCGGCCGCATCCGAACTCGACGCCCAGACCAAGGGATTGGAGGATCTGGTGGACAGCCTGACCATCGCGATCTCCGGGAAGGACCTCCGCGGACAGCACAGAGACGCCTCGGCGCATGTTCCACGCCGCCGCGACAAGGTCATTGGAGGGAGATGACATGATCCGGCACAGCGACTCTCCGATGCCCGCGCTCGTCATCCCCGGCTTGGTCCGCGGGGCGTGGATCAACATCGCCGTTCTGCTGGCTCTCACCGCGGCGGTTGCGCCCGCGCAAGTTGCAGCCATCCCCTTCAACAAGCAACAGCAGTGGCTCTTTTACAACGCCGACCACGCAGTCACTTCGAAATGGGGCGTGCATTTCGACGGAAGCTGGCGCCAAATGAACCGGTCGGCGTGGAACCAATGGAACATCCGGCCGGGCGTCAACTACCAGGCGAGACACAACGTCCAGATCTCGGCCGCCTACGCCTACTTCAACACCCACCCAAACGGTCTTGCCTCCATGGCCGGGGCAGCGCCGGAACACCGGCTGCAGGAGCAGTTGCTTGTCGGCCAGCCGGCAGGGGAGTTCGCCGTCCGCCACCGCCTCCGCCTTGATCAGAGGTTCATCGGCAGCGGGTACGCGGCTGGACGCGGGCGCGGGTGGGATTTGCAGCACCGGATCCGGTACATGCTACGCGCCGATATCCCGCTCAAGAAGGGCAGGGACGAGCGCCCGGTCGTCTATCTGGGCCTCTACGACGAGGTATTTTCCCGCTTCGGCTGCGCCGGCGCCTCCTCGTTCGAGCAGAACCGGTTGTATGCCGGAATCGGCTTTCGCCCATCGAAGAAGTACGGCATTGAATCGGGCGTCTTCAACCAACGGTTCAAACCCGCGGCTGGCGGACGGCTGGAGAACAACTACGTCCTGGTGGTCACTTTCATCAATCAGGTTCCATTGAGGGATTTGTTCCGCCGCCGGGAGAGCGGGAATCAGCGTCAAGTGAAGGGCGAACGGCCGGGTCCTGGCGCGACACCGAGATGAGGCCGGGGGGGCCTTGCCTCGTTTTGATCCCATTGACCATGGATTCCACTTCCATGCGGTTCCAGGAATCTGCTATCCGTGGTCAGGCCCACCTTCTACCTGCTGCGCCCGGCCGGCCCGGTTGCCTCCGCCGAACGCCCGAACAGGAACGATTCCGGGAAATGCCACGCTCCGGCAGAAACTGGACCCGCGGCGAGCTCATCGCCGTTTGCGCCCTCTATCACAGCCTTCCTTTCGGGCGGATGCACCAGGGCAATCCCAAAGTTGCGGAATTGGCCAGGCTTCTGGGAAGGACTCCTGGCAGCGTGGCCATGAAGCTGGTGAATTTCGCTTCGCTCGATCCCGCGCAAACCCGCCGGGGGATTCGGGGTCTCCGCGGCGCCAGCGGGTTGGATCGCCGCGTGTGGGAGGAATTCACCTCCGATCTGGAACGGTGGGGCGTGCGATCGGAGCTGGTCTTGGAGCGTTTGCGGGAGAGATCGCGCCTGCCGGCCGCATCCCGGCAGGAAGAGCTGGAAGGATTCGCTTGGTCAGGCGCTGACACCGAAACCGCCGGCCGCAAGAGCGTCCGGCTCGCGCAAGCCTTCTTCCGCAAGATGGTCCTTGCCGCAAATGAAGACTGTTGTTGCGTCAGCGGGCTTCCTGTCCAGGAGCTTCTCGTGGCCAGCCACATTCTTCCCTGGAGCCGCTTCCCCCGCCACCGCGTGGACCCGCACAACGGACTCTGCCTGGCGGCGCATCTGGACCGCGCGTTCGACCGGGGGCTGATCACGATCGACGAAGAGATGAGGCTCCGCGTCAGCCCGAGGCTGCGTTCGTATCCGGGGAACTCCACTCTGGCGGCGGAGTTCCTCGCTCGGGACCGGCAGCCGGTCCGGATCTCGGGACGCTACCCGCCGAAGCCCGAATATCTGGCATTTCACCGGAAACAGATTTTCGTCGCCGGTTGACTCTTCGCGGGAGCACTCCCGTGGAATTCCCCGCCGCGTTGTGAAGGCCAATGCAGCCGGAGCGGGCGCTTGGGGCCGTGCCTCCAGTACAATGCAGGGCAATGGCCAGCAGTCCCACGCCCACGCTTCTCCGGCGTCTCGGCCTTTTCAGCGCCACCGCGCTCGTCATCTCCAACATGGTGGGCACGGGCATCTTCACCTCCACCGGCTTCCTCGCCGGCGATCTCGGCGATCCCCGCCTCGTCCTCGTCATCTGGCTCGTGGGCGGCGTCGTCGCGCTCGCCGGCGCGCTCTCTTATTCCGAGCTGGGCGTCAATTTCCCCGCCTCCGGAGGCGAGTACGTCTACCTGACCCGCGCCTACGGGCCCACGCTCGGCTTCATGAGCGGATGGGTGAGCTTCTTCGCCGGCTTCAGCGCCCCCGTGGCCACGGCGGCTCTGGCGTTCTCCAACTATCTGGGCTATTTCTTCCCCGCGCTCCGGCAGGAGAACGTCTGGTTCCGGCGCTCCTGGAGCGAGATCGGCATCGAAGCCGGCGGCGCGCAGCTCGCGGCGGCGGCGCTCATCCTCGTCTTCACCGTCCTCAATCTCTTCGGCGTCGAATTCATCGCCCGCATCCAGAACACCCTCACGTCGATCAAGGTGCTCGTCATGGTGGCCTTCATCGCTTTCGGCTTCGCCGTGGGGCAGGGCGATTGGTCCCACCTGTCCCAGACCGCCGCGAGGACTTCCTCCACGCCGCTGGCCGCGCAGTTCGCCCTCAGCCTCTTCTGGATCTATGTCGGCTACAGCGGCTGGAACGCCGCCACCTATATCGCCGAAGAACTGAAGAAACCCGAACGCACCCTGCCCATGGCGCTGGCGATTGGCACGATCACCGTCGGCGTCCTCTACATCCTGTTCAACGTCGTGTTCATCTACGCCATGCCGCTGGAGCAGATGAAGGGCGTCCTGGCCGTCGGCAGCGTCACGGCGCGCGCCCTGTTCGGCCCTGAGGCGGCCGGCATCTTCAGCGGACTGCTCGCCGTCAGCCTCATGTCCACAGTGAACGCCATGGTCACCATCGGCCCGCGGCTCTATTATGCGATGGCGAAGAACGGTGCGTTCCTGCCCTCTGCCACATGGGTGCACCCCAAGTGGCGCACGCCCGTCCCCGCCATCCTGTTCCAGGGCGCCTGCGCGATGCTCATGACGCTCGTCAACTTCGGCAACCTGATGACCTACATCGGCTACCTGCTGAATCTCTTCGCCATGCTCGCCGTGGCCAGCCTCTTCTGGCTGCGGAACAGGCCCGACTGGCAGAAGCTCGCCCCCGTCAGCTTTGCCTGGCCGCTGGTTCCCCTGCTGTTTGTGGCGCCGGGCTTGTGGCTCGTCGTGGCAGGCCTGCGCTTCGCCCCGGTCATCTCCGCCGCCGCCGCGCTGACGCTGATCTCCGGCGCCCTCGTCTACCGCTACCGCGTCGTGCCCAGGCTTCGCCCGTAGCGCCGCGCTCTCACTGTATCGCCGTACCCTCCATCGGCTGCTGCGCCCAGCGCTCCCACCTCGTCCGCGCCCTCTGCCGCGTCTCGCTCTGTTCCTTGGCGCGGTACATCGCCCGGTCGGCCAGCGCCAACAGGTCCTCGGCGTCATTGCCGTCTTCCGGGAACGACGCCCAGCCTATCGACAGGATCAATTCGAACCCCGTGCGGGAGTGCACGTCCTCTTCTACAGCGTGTTTGAACTGTCCGAGCCGCATCGGCGCCATATCCCGGCTCAATCCGCTGAACACCAGCACAAATTCATCGCCGCCCATCCGCGCCACATAATCGTACTCGCGGCAGCGCCCCCGCAGCGACTCGCCCAGCACCCGCAGCAGCCGATTGCCCTCGAAATGGCCGCACCGGTCGTTGATCAGTTTGAAGTTATCCACGTCGCACACCGCCACCGTCAGCGGTGCGCTCTCGCGCCGGACCCGCGACAGTTCCCCGTCCAGATGCAAGAACAGCGACCGCGCGTTTGGCAGCCCGGTCAGGAAATCCGTCGTCGCCGAGTTCTCCGCCTGCCTGTACCGCAACGCATTTTCCACCGCTAGCGCCAGCTTCGAACTGATCGCCAGCAGGATCCGCATATGGTCCTTGCTGAAAGCATTCCGCTCCGCCCTGTACAGCGTCACCACCCCTACCACTCCGTTCAACCCCTCCAGCGGAACCGCCAGCGCCGACTGCAGCGTCGAGAACTTGGACTCATCGTTCAAGTAGCCCGGCTCCACGCTCGGATTCCCGTTCAGAATCTCCCTTCCTGTCTCGGCCACCCACCCCGACAGCCCCTGCCCTGTCGGAATGCGCAGCGAGCTGAACAGCCGTGCATTCTCCCCCACCACGAAAACCGGCTCCAGCACCTGCTCCTTCACCAGATACACCGCCATGGCGTCGAACGGCACAATCCGCCGCAGCCGGACGCTCAGCACCGACAGCGTCTCGTCGAGGCTGAGCGAGGTCCCCAGGTCATGCGCCAGTTCGAACAACTCGTGCGCCTCCTGCCGGGCTGCCGCGATCTGGTTCAGGAAATCCGGCTGGTCGGCGGCAGGTTCGGCCGCCTTCTGGAACCCCGCCGCGGGCGCCTCCCCGCCCAGGATTTCGAAATTCTTGTCCAGCTTCAGGTCTTCCACCTGCCGGGAGCGCGCCAGCTTCTCCAGCTCGCGATACCGCCGCGCCAGCACTTCCACCACCTTCGGGTCGAATGTCTTGCCCGCCTCTCTCAGGATCACCCCTACTGCTTCGTCCAGCGGCAGGGCTTTCCTGTACTGCCGGTCCGTCGCCAGCGCATCCAGCGTGTCCACCACGCTCAGGATCCTCGCCCCGATCGGGATCTCCTCTCCCTTCAGCTTGTCCGGATATCCGCTCCCATCCCAACGCTCGTGATGCGATCTCACAATCGGCGCCACCGGATACGGGAATCGCACCCGCTCCAGGATCTGCGCCCCAACCACCGGATGGATCTTCATCCGCTCGAACTCCTCCGGCGTCAGCTTCCCCGGCTTCGAGATGATGTGCTCCGGCACCGCCAGCTTCCCGATATCGTGCAGCAGCGCCGCCGCCCGCAGCGCTTCCAGCTCCTCCGCGCTCAGATTCAGGTCCTTTCCAATCTCCACGGCGTACACCTGCACCCTCTGCAGGTGCTCCTGCGTCGTCTCATCCTTGGCGTCGATCGCCAGCGCCAGCGCCTCGATCGTCCGCAGGTGCAGCGACGCCATCTCCTCGGCGTGCTTCAGCCCCGCTTCCACTTTCTCCAGGTACAACTGATACGCACGGTACGGCAGGTACAGCGCCAGCAGCAACACCAGCGGAATCTGCCACCCGAACTGAAGCCGCGCCAGATCGAACAGAGCCGACAGCAGCGATGCCGCCACAAAATACGGCATCATCCAGAAATACCGCTCCTTCCAGATCTGCCCCAGCCGCTTGCCCTCCTCCAGCGCCTGCCTGACCGCGTCCAGAAACGAAAGCGGCAGGAACACAGCCACGCCTGCCAGCACCGCGCTCACCGCCTCCGCCAGCTCCCGCCTCGCCGACGCCGGAGCCACGCCCCGCAACGCGTAATCTCCTGCCGCCATCGCCAGGCTCCACAGCGCCACCGAAAACAGAATCCGCTCCCCGGACTTCTTCTCCCCGCGCCGCGCGCCCATCTCAAGCGCCGCCCCGTTCAGCGCCCCCAGCACCATCGCCTGCTCCGCCCCCAGCGCCCTCAGCCCGACCATCACAAACAGCAGGCTCGCCGGCAGCAGCTCCGCCCCCTGCCTCATCCCCACTTGCCAGTAGCTCGCCAGCACCGAAAGCAGCAGGTAGGAGAGAAATTGCAGTTGCTCCTTCGCCTGCCACGACATCAGCGACGGGACAGTCATCGCCGCGGCAACCAGAATGACCAGCCGGATATAGGCTTTGCCCACGCCGCGGGCGTTCATGCCTCTTCCATCGGCTGTTCCCCGGTGGAACATTATGGAGCCCTGGCCTAAGGTGATTTACTATTGCCCGCTTAGGTAATCCCTCCGCCGCAGGGTGCGGAACTCCCCTCTCCCTTTTTTGCCCGATCTCCTGCAAGATAAACGTGACGGCATTCCTGATGTCTGACGGCGCGACTCTCAGGCTCGATCTGTTGGGGCTGCCGGCGGTCTTCGCCAGCCCCGCCATGCGTGCCCTGTTCGAGCTCATCGAACGCGTCGCCCGCTCTCAGGCAGCCGTCCTGATCCTCGGCGAGAGCGGCTCAGGCAAGGAGCTCGCCGCCCGCGCCATCCACCACTTCTCCATCCGTTGCGCCCGCCCGTGGGTGGACGTCAGCTGCGGCGCCCTTCCCGAACACCTTCTCGAAAGCGAGCTGTTCGGATACGAACGCGGCGCTTTCAGCGGCGCGGCCGCTCCCAAGCCGGGCCTTTTTGAACTCGCTCATACCGGCACTTTCTTCCTCGACGAGGTCGGCGAGCTCGATCCCCGCATGCAGGTCAAACTCCTCCGCGTCCTTGACGGCGTCCCTTACTACCGCTTGGGCGGCACTCGGAAGGTCCAAGTGGACGTGCGCATTGTTGCCGCCACCAATGCCGACCTGGAACGCGCCGTCAGCGAAGGCCGCTTCCGCAGCGACCTTTACCACCGCCTCAGCCAGGTCGTGCTCCGCGTGCCCCCGCTCCGCGAGCGCCCCGAGGATCTCGCCCCTCTGGCCGAGCATTTCCTCGCCTCTTACGAGGCCCAGCCCAAGCTCACCCGCAACGCCCTCGCCGTCCTCGAAAGTCATTCCTGGCCCGGCAACGTCCGCGAACTCCGCAACGTGCTCACCCGTGCCGCATTGGCCGCCGCCGGCGCCCCCATTGAGCCCTGCCATCTCGGCTTGCCCGCAGCCCCGCGCGGCAGCGGGCAGCCGATCGTCCTGCAGGGGCTCGAAACCCTCGAACGCGAAGCCATCCTGCGGGCCCTCGAAGAGACCGGCGGCCATCGGCAGAAAGCGGCTGCGCTGCTCGGCATCTCCCGCCGCACCCTCAGCCGCAAGCTCAGGCAATATGAAGACGGCCAGCCTCTCCTCTGCGGCAGCCGGACCACCCGCCGCCGTCTCGAGGATGCGGCCGGAAGGAGCGATCATGAGCCGCAACTGGCAGGAAAGACGGCGTGAGGCCCGCCGGGCGGCCAGCGGCCCGGTCGATCTGATCCTTCGCGATCCCCTCCGGACTCGCACCCTGCAAGGCAGCCTCCTCGACGTCAGCGACCACGGATTCCGCGCCGCCCATGGCTTCGCCGGCCTCACCTGCGGTCAGGAGGTCGACTTCGACCACCAGGGCCGCCACGGCCGTGCCCGCGTCGCCTGGACCCGCGTCACGCAGGAGGGAGTCGAATCCGGCTTCTTTGTTCTCGCCGGCTGATCCCGCCGCGCCCGTCTGTACCGCCGGCCCCCGCACGCTACGTATAATGGAGTGTCTGGATCTCCCCGCTCGGGGCGTCTCGATTCATCATGCGCATTCTGTCTGCTCTCTGCGCCGCACTCCTGTTTGCGGCTGATGCCGGGGCCGGCCCGGCCGATCCCCGCACGGTCTTCTCCCAGTTGCCCGCTTGGTTCGAACCAGGCCCGTCGCCGGACACTTTCGTCAGCCGCACTCCCGCTCTTGCCCTCGCTGTCGACCCCCGTGGAGCGCACCTCGCCCGGCCTGGCTTCGCCGCCCGCCTGGAGTTCCGCGGTTCCCAGCTGGCCCGTCTGGAACCCCTCGAGCCCCTGCCCGGCATCAGCCGGTATCTTGTCGGATGCGACCGCAAGCAATGGCGAAACGCCGTCCCTCACTACCGCCGCGTCGCCGCCCGCCAGCTCTACCCGGGCATCGACGCCGTCTATTACTCCAACGGCCGGGAACTCGAATTCGATCTCCTCGTCGCACCCGGCGCCGATCCCTCCGCCATCGTCCTCGAGTACCGCGGCGCGCAGCCTGCGCTCGCCCCCGGCGGCAGCCTCTCGCTCAACGGCCGCATCCGCCAGCGCCCGCCTGCCGCCTATCAGATCGCCGGCGGGCGCCGCGTTCCGGTCGACAGCCGCTACGCCCTCGACGGCAATTCTGTCCGCTTCGTCCTCGGGCCCTATGATCCGAAACTGCCCCTCGTCATCGACCCCGTGATCGATTGGGGCGGTTACTTCGGCGGCGAAGAGATGGAAGTGATCCACGGCGTCGCAGCCGATCCCGCCGGCGGCTACTGGATCGCCGGCAGCTCGAATTCCATCCTCCCTGTCGCTCCCAATACCGATCCCTTCCAGTGGGAACGCAACGGCGCGCGAGCAGCCACTGTCCTCGCCGCAGCCGTTTCCGCCTCCGGCGACACGATCACTGTCGATTCCGCCTCGGGCTTCCCCGTCGCGCCCACTTACGACATCGTCATCGGCGAGGAGACCCTGACCGTCACCCAGATCGCCGGCGGCACCACTTGGACCGTCCGCCGCGGCGTCAACGGCACCACGCCCGCCGATCACGCCGCCGGCTCGAGCGTCTTCTACTACGTCCCCGATGTCACCACGAGAGACGCTTTCCTCGCCAAAATCGTGCCCGACGGCGGCTCTTGGCGCGTCGCTTACTTCACCTACATCGGTGGAGGCGGCGAGGATGAGATCCTGGCCATCGCCATGGCTGGACACCGCATTGCTCTCACCGGCAAGACCGCCTCGGACAACTTCCCCGTCACCTGGAACGCCTTCCAGCCCGCGCGCAACGCCCAGTACGACATCTTTATCGCCCTGTACGATCCTCTCTCCTCCGGTCCCGATGCCCTGACGTTCTCCACGTATTACGGGGGCGAACTTTCCGATACGCCCACATCCATCGCCACCGGTCCCAACGGCCGCATCGCCGTCGCCGGCTACACCGATTCCGGCTTCCTGAACTTCATTGCCTCCGGATACTCCCTCCAGCCCGCCAATCGCGGCGGCACCGAAGCCTTCCTCATTGTGGCCGACCCCTTCAAGGAGTCTCCCGGCTCGCTCGTTCACGTCACTTACTTCGGTGGAGCCTCCACCGACATCGCCAACGCCGTCGCTTTCGATTCCGAAGGCAAGGTCTACGTAGCCGGCCTCTCCATGTCGGAGGATCTGCCGGTGACCGACAATGTCCAGTTCGGCCAGCCGCTTTCATTCGGCGACGGCTTCCTGCTCAAGATCGATCCCGATCAGGTCTCCTTCGACTCGTTCCTCTACGGCGGCTTCTGGGGAGGCAACGACCTCGACGTCATCACCGCCATCACCGTCGCTGCCCCCGATGAAGTCTGGATCTCCGGCTACAGCTTCTCCGACGATCTCCCGGTCACGCCCGGCGCGCATCAGAGTTCCCGTCGCGGCGCCGCCGACGCCTTCCTCGCCAAGGTGAACCTCCGCGGCTACGGCCCGGACTTCACCCCCTTCTGCACTTACTTCGGCGGTCTCCGCAGCGAAGTGCCTTACGCCATGGCATACGACCCGCTCACGCGGTCGGTCACCCTCACCGGCTACACCACCTCGCCCGACTTCCCGGTGAAGAATTTTCCAGGCTACGACCAGCCCCTCATCCGCTCCTATGAGATCTTCGTCACCCGCTTCGCCCAGGACGAGACCGGTGAAGCGCAGTTGCTCTGGTCCACCATGTTCGGCGGGGCCAACGCCGACGTCGGCACCGGCATCGCCGTCGGTCCCGATGGCAGCGTCTTCGTCGGCGGCTATTCCACCTCGCTTCATCTGAACATCGCCGGCGCCGCCGCCAAGCCTAACGGCCTCGGGCGCGATACGGGCGTCTTTCTCCGCATCGTCCCCTGATGCAGCAGGCGCCGGCGCCTCTTCGATAGAATGGCCCTTGCCGGTAACCTGCCGCAATTCTCTGCGCCAAAACATTCTTGGTGGTCCGGCACGCCGCCGGCCGCGCCCCAGGTGGATTCATGGCATCGTCCCGCTCGATTTCCTCCGCTCTCCTGAGCGCCTGTCTTCTCTTTGCTCTTCCGGGCTGCCGGAACAACAACCTGCCTGCCGCCAGGAAAGAAGGGCCTCCGGGCTCAGTGCGGGTAGCTCAGGTCTCCCAGCGCACCATCCAGCGTGTCATCGAAAGCGTCGGCACCCTCTTCCCCTATGACGAGGCCATCATCAGCGCCGAAGTGGACGGCCCGCTCGTCGAGGTTCTCGCCGATCTCGGCGACCAGGTGAAGCAGGGCCAGGTCCTGGCCCGCATCTCCGATGAGGAGCAGCGCTACCTCGTCGCCCAGCAGGAGGCGCAGCTCCGCCAGTCCCTCGAGCGGCTCGGTCTCAAGAACGAGAACGACCGCCTCAAAGACGTCGAAGACGCCCCCGACGTCCGCCGCGCCCGCGCCGACCTCTTCGACGCCGAGTCCCGTTACAAGCGCGTCCGCGAACTCGTCGATCAGGGCATCGGCCCCCAGTCCGACCTCGATCAGGCCCTCGCCCGCTTCCAGGCCGCCCAGGCCGCCTATGACCAGACGCGCAACCAGACCCGCAACCTGCTCCAGGAGGTCGAACGCTTCAAGGCCGCCCTCAGCCTCCAGCGGAAAAAGCTCCGCGATACCGTCGTCCGCGCCCCCTTCGCCGGCTATGTCAAGGAGCGCCAGGCCGTCGTCGGCGCTTACGTCCGCGCCAATTCGCCCCTGTTCACCCTCGTCAAGATCGATCCCATCCGCCTCCGCATCGAGGTGCCGGAGCGCATGAGCCCTTGGGTGCGCTCCGGCCAGGACGTGGAGGTCACCCTCGAAGCCTTTGCGGAACGGAAATTCACCGGCAAGGTGTGGCGCATCTCTCCCACCGTGGATCAGACCAAGCGCACGTTCGTCGTCGAGGCCCTCATCCAGAATCCCCGGAACGAGCTCAAGCCCGGCTCCTACGCCCGCGCGCGCATCCAGACCGAAAAGGCCGAGACGATCACCGTCGTGCCCGCCCGCGCCGTGCTCTATGTCCTGGGCGCGAACAAGAGCTTCGTCGTCAAGTCCGACTCCACTATCGAGGTCCGCGAGGTCAAAGTCGGCGAGCGGCTGCCGGATCAGGTGGAAATCCTCGAAGGGCTTCAGCCAGGCGAGACCGTCGCCATCACCAACCTCGCCCGCCTTACTCCAGGCATGACCGTCAGAATTCAGCAGGGCGCGCCGCCCAAAGGCTGAGCCCCGCGCCCGGAGGCAGGAATTCCCCGTCTGTTCCTGCCGCCGCGGACGGCTCCTCCGCCGCTCTCCTCTGCGGCGTTTCCCTCGCGGCTGCCTCTTGGAAAATCCCTCCGCTATCGCGCCTGCCGCACCCACCCGCAGATCTCTTCAATCACTTCGCCCGCCATGTGTCCCGGCCGCAAATACTCGTCCGGAGTGCTCTTGCCCTCGCCCGCCTGAAAGAGATGGTTCAGCGCCGGATAGCGCTTCAGCGCCGCTCGCGGCCGCCCCTCGAGCGTCTTCTGCCACAGCCGATAGTCCTGATCCGTCACCGGATAATCGCGGCCGCCATGCAGGAGCAGGAT
>DYJN01000082.1 GCA_020723085.1 Arcobacter sp. | reverse complement strand
GCCGCGCCTCAGCCGCCGTATGGCGCGCCGCCCCGTCCGGCGCCTTACCCGCCGCGGGGCGCACCGCCTCCCGCGCCGCCGCCGTATCAACCGCCGCCGCCCGCAGAAGAACCCAAGCGGGGCGGCGCCCCGTGGGAATTCTTCCGCCGCGCGCCCGGCGCGCCGGAGCCGCCCGCGGGGCCGCCGCCTCCCCAGGCGCCGCCCGCGCGCCCGGCGCCGCCCCGCCCGCGCTTCGACCAGGGCGAGGAGCAGCCGCCGCAGCCGCCTCCGCGCCGGCGCAGGCTGGAATGAGTATCCGCGGGACGCCCGCCGGCGTCCCGCTTCGTTGTTTAATAGTCAGACAGTCCGCTATCGTCCAGGAGGAAACCCGTGGCCATCGATCTCGACAAGATTTCCAACGAGCTGGAGGACGCCCTCGAGCGCTCCCGCCTCCTCGCCGAGCAGCGCAAGCAGGCGCAGATCACGCCGCTGCACATGTTGTTCGTGCTGCTGGACGCGGAGTCGCCGCTCGCCGCCGTGCTCGACAAGTCCGGCATCGCCGTCGACGCCCTGCTGGAGACATTCGCCACCAGGCTGAACACGGAAAAGAATTCGCCGCTGGAGCCGGGGCGCCGCCCCACGGCCTCATCCGCGCTGCGGAACCTGATCGAGAAATCGTTCGACATGATGGAGCGCCGCGGCGCCGAGCGCGCCGAACCGGTCGACTTCATCATGGCCGCCGTGGAATATGGCGAAGAAGCCCTGCGGGGCGATCTGCGCCAGAACGGCCTGACCAAGCAGGCCATCGAAAAAACCGTCGAAACCCGCGCCGAAATGGGCGAAACCTTGGGCGAGAAACAGGCAGGCCGGTCCATGCCCGGGGCCGCGCCCAAGCCGCTCTCAGGCGGAAAGCTGCTCGAGAAGTACGGCCGCGATCTCACCGCAGCCGCCGCCCGCGGCGAACTGATGCCCGTCATCGGCCGCGACGACGAAATCCGCCAAGTGATCCAGACACTGTTGCGCAAGAGCAAGAACAACCCGGTCGTCGTCGGCGAACCCGGCACCGGGAAGACGGCCATCGCCGAGGGCCTCGCGCAGCGCATCGCCGCCGGCGACGTGCCCGAATCGCTGAAGAAGTGCAAGGTCGTCGCTCTCGACCTCACCGCCATGGTCGCCGGCGCCAAGTACCGCGGCGAGTTCGAAGAGCGCATCAAGGGCGTGGTGGACGAGGTCCGGGCGCGCAAAGGCGAGATCATCCTCTTCCTCGACGAGCTCCACACGCTCGTCGGCGCCGGGGGCACCGAGGGCGGCATGGACGCCGCCAACATCCTCAAGCCCGCGCTCGCGCGCGGAGAACTGCGCTGCCTCGGCGCCACGACATTCGACGAGTACCGCGAGAAAATCGAAAAAGACGGCGCGCTGGCCCGCCGCTTCGACACCGTTCAGATCAAGGAGCCGGCCGACGAGATGATGATGGTCGTGCTCCGCGGCTTGCGGCCGCGCTTCGAGGCCTTTCACGGCGTCAAGCTCACCGACGACGCCCTGCAGGCCGCCATCAAGCTCAGCCGCCGCTACATCCGCGGCCGGTGGATGCCGGACAAGGCCATCGACGTGGTCGACCAGGCCTGCGCCCGCATCCGCATGCAGAAGGAGTCCAAGCCGACGCACATCGATCAGAAGGAGCGGCTGCTGCTGCGGAAGAAGGCGGAACTGGAAGCGCTCGAGTCCTCCGCTTCCACTCCCGCCGCGATGAAGGCCGTCGAAGCGCTCCGCGGCGAGATAGCCGCCATTGAGCCGCAGGTGACGAAGCTTGTCGAGGAATGGAACAACCAGAAAAACGCCCTCGACATGCTGCAGAAGACGAAGCAGGCGATCCAGGAGCAGTCGGCGGCGCTCGAGGCGGCCGAGAAGAAGGGTGACATCGCCAAGGCAGCCGAGATCCGGTACGGCTCCCTGAAGTATCTCGAACAGCAGCTTGCCGATCTGGAAAAGCAGACCGCCGGCATCACGCTCGTGCCGGACACGGTGATGCCCGAGCATGTGGCCGAGGTGATCGCCGAAATGACCGGCATCCCTTCCAACCGCATGATGGAGAGCGAGAAGGAACGGCTCATGAAGCTCGAGGAGCGCCTGGGCGAGCGCGTCTTCGGCCAGGACGAGGCCGTCTGCGCCGTGGCCGACGCCGCCCGCCGCATGCGCGCCGACCTGCAGCCTGGCCGCAAGCCCAACAGCTTCCTGTTCGTCGGACCCACCGGCGTCGGCAAGACGGAGCTGGCCAAGGCGCTGGCCGAGGCGCTGTTCGACGACGAGAACGCGCTCATCCGCATCGACATGGGCGAGTACAAGGACAAGTCCTCCGTTTCCGGCCTCATCGGCAGCCGGCCGGGACTCGTCGGCAGCGAGGAAGGCGGCTTCCTCACCGAGCAGGTGCGCCGCAACCCCTATTCGATCGTTCTGTTCGATGAAGTGGAGAAGGGCGCGCCCGAAATCCTCGACCTGCTGCTCGGCGTGCTCGACGAAGGCCGTCTCACCGACGCCAAGGGCCGCTTCTGCGATTTCTCCAACACGATGGTGTTGTTCACGTCAAACCTCGGGGTGCGCGAGGCGATCGAGGTCTCCGGCGATCCGCAGGAACAGAAGAACGTCATCCTCGAGGTCGTCAAGCGGAGCCTGCGGCCCGAGCTGTTCAACCGCATCGGACAGGTGGTCACCTTCAACCCGCTGACCGAGCATGAACTGGAAGCGATCGTGATGAAGAACTTCAACCAGATCCGGAAGAAGCTGGCCGAGGACCGCGAGATCGGGCTGGAGATGACGCCGGAGGCGCTGTCCTACCTGGCCAGGGAATCTTACGATCCCGCCTATGGCGCGCGCCCGGTGCAGCGCACCATGCAGCAGCTCGTTCTCTCGCCGCTGGCCGGCATCATACTCTCCGGCGAGGTCATCTCCGGGCAGACGGTCCGGATCGACTACGATCCGGGCGAAGAGAAGGTCGTCGAGGGCGCGGAGGGCGCAGAGCCGGTCACGGTGCGCGAAGGCGAGGGCTTGACGTTCAGCATCGTCGGAGCGGACTGAGGCATGCGGCAGCCGGCGGATTCCTCCCGGATTCTTCGTAATGATAATAGGGAGGACGGCCGCCGGCCGTGAAAGGATCGACCATGAAACGGTTCGCCGCCATTCCAGCTGCGTTGCTCCTGCTCGGCCAGATTCCCGCTCAAGGGCAGGCGCCGGGCGAAGGCTGGATTGTGCTTCACGACGGGGAGTCTCACTACGGCTGGACTCCCTCTGGCGGGGCGTGGTCAGCCTCGCGCGGCGTGCTCGCCGCCGACGGTGGCAGCGGAGGCTCGCTGCGCTCGAACACGCCGTTCACGGATTTCGTCCTGCGCTTCGAAATCCGCGCGGAGAAGAGCGCCGCCGGCGCTCTCTACGTCCGCGCCGCCCGGGACGGCAATCCGAAAGATACCGGATGGCGCGTCGATTTCTCGTCGCTCGCTTCCAGTTCGTGGGTGCCGGTGCAGATCGAGGCCACAGGCTCCGGCGTCGGCGTGCGCGCCGCAGGCCGCATGGTCGATCATTCCTCGGCGCCGGTCGCTCCCGCCGGTTTTTTCGTATTGGAAGCCAAGCCCGGCGGACGCGTCGAGATCCGCAATCTGCGGCTCCGCCTGCTCAAAGCCGACAGCCTTTTCAACGGCAGCGACCTGTCAGGCTGGAAGTCCACGGGTGAGCCGCCCAAGAAAAAAAGCGGATTCGGCAGGCTGTTTGGCGGGGGCAAGCCGAAGGAAGCCAAGTGGACGGTCATGCGCGGCATGATCCACGGCTCTGACGGCCCGGGACAGCTCGAATCGCTTCTGCAATTCGGGGACTTCATCCTACAGGCCGACGTGCGGATCAACTCGAAGCGCGCCGACCAGCGCCGGCGCTACGCCATCCTCTTCCGCGGCGATCCGGGCCAGCTTGGGACAGGATATGAAGTCAACGTCCAGCCCGGGGCCACGGGAGCGCTTATGGGGCTCACCACGGCGCGGAAGAATATCGGCGCCTCGAACCAGTTTGTGACGCTCACCATCGCCGCGCACGGACGCCATGTGCAGGTCTGGGCCGACGGCGTCGCGGTGACCGATTTCAACGATGTCCGTCCGGAGGGCACGGATCCAAAGAAGGCCGCCCGCAGCACTCCGGGCGTCATCGCCTTCTACACGCCCGAGGACGACGCCGACGTCGACATCCGCAACGTCCGCGCCGTGCATCTGCCGAAGACCTTCGGCCTCGGCCCCAAAAAGATTGAGGTGACCGCGCTGCCGCAGGCGCCGATGGCTCCCTCTCTGCCCGCCATGCCGGCGCCTCAGGCGCCGGCCGGACCGGACGCCGGCGCGGCTGCCCTGCAACAGCAGCTCCAGCAGCAGCAGATGGCGCAGATGAAGCAGGAACAGCGCACCCAGCAGGAGGCCCAGCTGCTCCAGCAGGCGCTGCGCATCACGGATCCCGCCCAGCAGATCGCCATCTTCGACCAGATCCTTGCGCTGAACCCGAACAACCAGGTGGCCTTCAACGGGCGCAAGGAAGCCGTGGCCAAGCTCGAAGAGCAGCAGCGCAAAGAGGCCGAGAAAGCTGCCGCCAGCTCCCAGCAGGAACAGGCCGAACAGGAAAAGCAGATGACGCTGGCGCAGAGCATCCAGTCGGCCGAGTCCGCATTTCTGGCAGGCAACCTGCTCGCCGCCGAGAAGGCGCTCAATGCGGCCGAGCGCATCGCGCCCGACAACCCGCAGGTGCAGGCGTTGCGGTCGCGGGTGAACTACGCCAATCAGCGGCGTTCGTCGATTCTCGCTCTCGGCGCGGCGGGACTTGGCACGGGCTGCATCGCCCTGCTTGCCTGGATTTTCGCCGCCCGCCGCCGCCGCGACCCGTACATCGAAGTGGTCTCCGGCCTGGACAAGGGCAAACGCTTCAACATTGACAAGGAAGTGGTCATGGTGGGAGCCATCCCGGAGGACGGCGGCACGAAGAACGACGTCGTCCTGCGCGACGCGGAACGCATGATTTCGCGCTTCCATGCCCAATTCCATTACAAGGAAGGGAAACTCTATATCGTCGACACGAACAGCTACAATGGCACGTTCGTCGACAAGAAGCGCCTCGAACCCGGCAAGCCCGTGCCGCTGAAAGGTGGTTCCCGCGTCACCTTCGCCGGCACCTGCACGGTCAAAGTCGGCTTCGAAAGACGCAAGAAAAAGAAGTGAGTTTGTCGCCGGCCGGCTCCTTCGCGGGCGGTCCGGGATTGCCGGCGTGCAGGCGCGCCCGGACTGCTGGGACAGGGAGCCTGGGCGGGGAGGAGGGCAGAAATGCAGCCTGCTTATCTGAAAGTCTTGATCGATGGAAACGAGCCGGAGGAAATGGCGCTCCTCGAAGCGGGCGTCGTCCATCAGTTGAATCGCCATCCTTCCTGTACGCTGCGCTACCGGCAGCTCCCCGAGAGCCGGCGCGCCTTTGAGAGCGATATCGGCAAGCCGCTCAAGGTGGTGGCGGTGAGCCAGGATGGCGTGGAACTGGAGATCTTCGACGGGCTGGTCAAGAGCGTCGAGACCGAGTACGAGATGTCCGGCGGGTGCAACTTGTGCTATAGGGGCGCAGGGTGGTCGTATCCGCTGGATGTGACCCGCCGCTCGCGCATGTTTCTGGAAATGACGGCCAAGGAGATCGCGCAGGAACTGCTGGCGGACAAAGCCGGGGAAGTGAAGCTGAGCGGAGGCGGACCGCTGTCCGTGCTGCAGTATGGCGAAACCGACTGGAGCTTCCTCCACCGGCTGGTGGACCGGCACGGCTGTTTTCTGCGCGTGGCCGGGCGCAGCGTGGATGTTCTGGACAAGTTTGCTTCCGACACATGTCCGCTCACCTGGCGCGAGGAGGGGAGCCTGTATCTGTTCCGTACGGCGGGCAGGATCTTCGAGTGCGCGATCCACGGCGTCAACTACGACCGCGCGGAGGCGAAGAGTAAAGAAATCCGCAACGTGAGCGACGATCCGCCGGCGGAGGATTCACTCGGCGCGCTCCGGGGCGCCACGGTGCAGGGATCGATGGACAACAATCTGTCGGACGCGCTCTATGACAAGTTCCTGTCCGGCGACCACGGAAGCTTCGAGCAGGAGCTGAAGCTGGAGGCGCGGCGGCGGCGCATCCACGCCTGCACGGCCTATGGAGAATCCCGGGATGCAAGTGTCCCGATCGGCGGCAAGGTGGAGGTGAAGGGCCAGATCGAGACCGCGGGCAAGTATGGAGTGTTCCGGCTGGAACACCTGTGGCAGGTGGGCGCCGGCTATTTCAACCGGTTCTGGTGCTCGCCGTTCCAGGTGTACCTGGAGGAAACGCGGCCCGCGCCATCCCTGATTCGCGAGGCGCCCCTGACGGCGCAGGCGGTGCTGCCCACGCAGCCTCCCGCGCCGCCGCCGGGACCGGCTGCTCCAGCGGTGACGGGGAGGAACTTCGGCGTCTACGCGGCCAGGGTGCTCGACAACGTGGATCCGGTTGACGCGGCGCGCGTGAAAGTGCAATTCCCCTGGGAGGCGGATTCGGGCGAGAGCAACTGGGCCCCCGTGGCGATGCCGCACGCCGGCGGCGGCCGGGGGCTCTATTTCATGCCGGAGATCGGCGACGAGGTGATCGTCGCGTTCGAACAGGGCGATCCCAACCGGCCCGTCGTTCTCGGCTCGCTCTGGAACGGCAACGACAAGCCGCCCAACGATGGACTGCACGGCGACGAGCAGGGCAACAACGACATCAAGCGCATTGTCACCAAGAGCGGCAACCGGTTCGTGATGGACGACATGGATGGCCGGGAGACCGTCGTCGTCGCCACGCCGGAACATATCCGCATCTCGATGTTCGAAGGCGACCAGACTCTTCTCATCCATTCCGACGGCGACATCAACATCCACGCCGGAGGAACCGTTCACATCAAGTGCAACCAGTTTCTGCGCGAGGTGGGATGAGCCCCGCCGCGCTGCTCGAGGAGGACTCATACTATGCCGACGTTTGATGCAAGCACGAAAACCAGAACACGCGTGGGAATCGATCAGGATTCCTGGAAACCGGGGATGGGCGCATTGGGAAAGGGCTCAGAGAAGGACGAGGCGCTCATCCACGGCACCAAGAAAGAACAGATCGACATGAACCACATGAGCACGGTGAATATCAACCGCACGTTCCAGACGAACGTGAACTTCCAATGCACCGTGGGCGTGACGCGGAAGTTGCAGGACACGCAGTACCTGCACACGACCAACGCCATGCTGAAACGCGCCGTGATGGGGGCCAGCCAGTATAACCGCGTCGGCCCCACGATCATCACTTACGTCGCGCCGCTGGTGGAATCCCACGCTTCGCCGCGCAGCCTGGCCGAGCCGGCGGTGCGCATGGAGCAGGTCACCAATGCCATCAAGGCGGCGATGGACGACCAGGAAGTGCAGGGCTTCGCCAAGTCCGCCACGGGAATAAAGATGGAAGCCATAGGGATGAGCACCACTGCCACCGGGCTGGAGACTTTCGTCAAGGGGCTCGCCGCCGGCGTCACAGCTCTCAAGGACAAGACCACCGCGCTCGAAAACCACACAGCCGCCGCCAAGATGCAGCAAAAGGCCGTCGAACTCGACGTCGAGGCTCTGGAGGCCAAGACCGGACTCGACTTGGCCTCCCTGAAGCTCGCGGCGAATTCCGTCTGCATGTGAGGGAAGCGTGTCTGAAGCCGCTGAAGCCCTCAAGCCCTGGGTTCGAGCCGAGAGCCTGACACGTTGCGCCCTGTACTGGGCGGGCGTTTCCTCTGCGCCTCTGCGCGAAACAGAAAAGGAATGGTTCCTTGCCTTCTTCCTGTCCTTCGTCCGCGCCTGCAAGGAGCAGGGATGGATGCCGTGCTTTTTTCTCGATGTCGAGACGATCGAACGGTACTGCCAGGATCGATTCCTCGCCGAGTCCATCGAATACCGGGTCTTCCCCGCCTATACGCGCACTCCCTGGGGACCGCTGCCGCAGCCGATCCCCCAGGAGGAGACCGACGCCATCCGCAAGATGGAGAAGCCATTCGTGCTGAGCCAGTACCTCAAGGGTTACGCGCAGTGGTTCCGCCGCTTCCAGCCTGAGAAGGTGCTGCCCGCATACTTCGGTTTCGGCGGCGCGACGATGCTGTTCGTGCCGCCCGATCCTGCCGCCGCGCCGCCTCTGCCCGACTTTTCGCCTGGGGTGAAGAAAAGCCCTTTGCTGAAAGACGCCTTCGCAGCGGGCGACCCGGTGGAGGAGATGCGGACTCTGCTCCTGCTGAAGCACAAGGCCTTCGCGGCGCTCAAGGCGGCTTTCAGCAGGGGCGCGGAGAACCACACGGGGCTGAAATCCATGCCTCTGCTCATTCCCCGGCTGCGTTCGCAGGACTTCTTTTCTCTCGAATCCGGCGTCCTCGATGTCCTGTTCGAGGCATCGCCGGTGTACGTGGCCGAGAGTCCCGGGGACCGCGGTATTCTGATCGCCTCGGCCAAGCCGATTGACGAGGTCCTGGCAGCGCTTGCCGGCGCCGTCCATGAGGAGATTGCGAAGAAAAGGAGCCAGAGAGCGCCATGACAGATTCGGCGAGGGAACGCCAGGAGGGAGCGCTGTTCCTGGAGGTCCGGCCACCGGCGGCCGGGTTCCATGTGTACCTGATTCGCGGGGTGAAGTTCCCCGTCAGGCCTTTTGACCTGCCCCGCTGGCTCGGCCTCTACCGCCGGCTGCGCCCGTTGCTGTTTCCGCCGCCCGCGCGCCCGGTTCCCGTCATCCAGATGTGGCACTTGCATCACGGCGATGGCGCTGCCGTGCTGAGCCGCAACGCGCAGGCGTGGATGCCGGACTTCGGAGCCGGCGTCTGGCTGGACGCGCCTCCGCCGCGGCTGTGGACTCCCGAGGACTTCATGAACATCGGTCCCGGAGAGCTGCTGCCCCCGCCCGTGCTCTCCGCCATCCGGCTCCGCGCCCCGCAGCTTGACTACGAGCAGGCTTGGATGCAGCTCGGCGGGCGCGGTTGCTGGATGGAATTCACCGTCAGCGGCAGCGCGGACACGTTCTTTCAGATCCAGGCGGATCTGTACCGCTCCTGGATCGAGGAGCCCATGATCGCCGCACAGACCTTTTTCGTGCCGCTGCTCAAAGCGGCGTGTTTCGAGTCGGAACTGTTCGCCGCCCGGGACAAGCACGCCGCACCGTTGCTGCTGTATGTCCGCGAAAGCGCCGAGGATGACGGCCTGCTCATCCTCAGCCGCGAGAAGCTGGAAGCACGGCTGGAGGAGGCTTTCAAGCTGGTCGCCTGGGCGAGCCCCGATCCGTCCGTGTCGCGCTTTCTCATCCGCCTGGCTGGAGAATGAGCCGCGGCGTCCAGAGCGGTCCGCCGCCTCGGCGCGGGAGCCCTGCGGAGTTATCATGATTCGAGAGCCGCGCGGCGGCTCTCTGGATCGCTGACGGCAGGGAGGGGAGGCGCGAGCCGTGGCCGAGGAATCCGTAACAGAGTTGCTCCATCGCGTGCGCGAGGGCGACGGCAACGCCGTCAACACCCTGATGCCGCTCGTCTACACGGAACTCCGCCGGCTGGCGCACTCCTATCTCGGAGGCGCGGGCCGCGACCGGACGCTGCAAGCCACGGCGCTCGTCAACGAAGCCTACATCAAACTGGTGGAGAGCGAAGCGCGCAATATCCAGAACCGGACGCACTTCTTCGCCTTGGCTGCGCGGATCATGCGGCAGATTCTGATCGATTACGCCCGCGCGAAGTGTGCGCAGAAGCGCGGCGGCGGCGCGGAAAAAGTGGAGCTGCGCGAAGAGGTGGTGTCGCTCGATCAGGATGCCACGCAGGTGCTGGCGATTCATGAAGCGCTGGAGAGGCTGGCGCAGGAGGACGCGATGAAGGCGCGCCTGATCGAGATGCGCTTCTTCGGTGGCATGACCGCGGATGAGTGCGCGGCAGCCACCGGGCTGACGCCCGCGCAGGTCTACCGCGAGTTGAGGCTGGCGCAGGCGTGGCTGCGTAAGGAGCTTTCGGCTTGAGCCCGGAGCTTGAGCGCCTCTTTCACGAAATCGCTGATCTGGCCCCCGAAGCGCGCCGCCGCTGGCTCGAGGAGCACTGCCCGGATCCGGCGCTCCGCGCCGAGGCGGAGAAGTTGGCCGAATTCGACAGCGGGTCGGAGGAATTCCTGAGCCGTCCCGTGCAGAGTCTGGCGGCGAAGGTCGGGCCTCCGGTCGTGGCGCCGCGCGAGCAGGTCGGCCCGTGGCGTCTGGCGCGTCCCATCGGCCGCGGCGGCATGGGCACCGTCTACGAGGCGGAGCGCCTCGACGGCGAGGTCTTGCAGCGCGCCGCCATCAAGTTCGTGCCGCTTGCCCTGCGCTCTCCCGCCGTGCTCGAGAGTTTCCGGCAGGAGCGGCAGATCCTGGCCGATCTGAACCATCCGAACATCTGCCGCCTGCTCGATGCAGGCACTACGGCTGACGGGTCGCCCTACCTGGTCATGGAGCTGATCGAGGGCGTTCCGATCGACGTCTGGTGCCGCGAACACGACCTCCCTTCCCGTCAGATCGTCGAACTGTTCCTCAAAGTGTGCGCCGCCGTCTCGCACGCCCACCGCCACCTGGTGATCCACCGCGACCTGAAGCCCTCCAACATCCTCGTCACCGCCGATGGCGAACCCAAGCTGCTTGACTTCGGCATCGCCAAGCTGCTGGGCGCAGACGGACGCAGCGGCGCCACCACCCTGCAGGCGATGACGCCGGACTACGCCAGTCCCGAGCAACTGGAAGGCAAGCCGATGAACACGGCGAGCGACATCTTCAGCCTCGGCTGCGTCCTCTATGCCCTGCTTACCGGCGAGCCGCCGCGGCGCGGGCTGGCCGAGGCGCGCTCCATCACGTTGCCGCGAGCTTCCAGCCGCCGTCCTGAACTGCGCGGCGATCTCGATAATATTCTCAACAAATGTCTGCAGCCCGAGCCTGACCGCCGCTACGCTTCCGTCGAGAGGCTCGAGGAAGACCTCCGTAACTTTCTTGCCGACCGTCCGGTCTCGGCCACCGGCGACTCCTGGTCGTACGTGGCGCTGCGTTTTCTCCGGCGTCATCGCTGGTCCACCGCCGCGGTGGCGGCGCTGCTCGTCTCGATCCTCGCCGGCTCAGCCGCTTCGATCTACCAGGCGCACCGCGCCGAACGCCGCTTCCAGCAGCTCCGCCAGCTTGCGGGCAATTTTGTCTTCCAGTTCGAGGAGCAGATCCGCGATATCGCTGGCGCCACGCGCGCGCGGCAGTATGTTGTCCGCACGGCCATCGACTACCTGGAGCGGATGGCCTCCGAGGCGCGCGGCGACACCGAACTGCTGTTCGATCTCGCCGCCGCGTACCGCCGCATCAGCGAGATTCAATACGATCCCTGGGCCAGCAGCCTGGGCGACATCTCCGGGGCGGCGGCAAGCCTGGAGCGGGCGCGCGCGCTGCTCGATTCCATCCCCGGTGAAACGCCGGTGCAGCAGGCGGAGCGCGTCCGGCTGCTGGTGCGGCAGAGCGAGGTGCTGGAAGCCTCCGGAGGGCTCGAAGAAGCTCTGGACCGGGCGCAGCAGGCGCAGCGGCTCGCGGATCAGTTGCTGCGCGAGGACGCCGTTTCGGAGCTGTACCGCGGGCTGGGCTCCCTCGCCTCCTCCCGCGCCGCGCGCGCCTGGCGCCGGAGGGGCAATCTGGACGAAGCCCAGCGGGCGGTGGAGCGCGCCATTTCCCTGGACAGGCTTTCGGACGCGCGAGAGCAATCGCTCGACACCGCCCTCCGCCTGTCCACGAGCCTGAGGCTGTTGGCGCGCATCCACGAGGCGCGCGGCCAGCCGGAATCCGCAATCAGCGTGCAAAGAGAGGCCAACGCGGTGCTGGAACGGATGCGTGCCTTGCTGCCAGCCAGCACCACGCTCGAGCGGAACGTCATGGTGGGCCAGTCGCTGCTGGGGTCTCTCCTGTTGTATGCTCCGGCATCGCGGGAAGCCGAAGCGCGGCGGCTGCTGGAAACCGCTTGGCTGACCGCCGAGCGCCGCGCCGCTGCCGATCCCGCCGACTCGCGCGCTCAGCTCGATTTGCAGGCTACAGCCATCCGCTACTCGGCTGCGCTGGTGGGTACGCCGCAATGGCGGCGCGGCACGGCGATACTGGAAGCGGCTCTGGCTTCCGCGCGCCGCCTGATCGAAAACGATCCAGGCCACCGCGAGGCGCGTCTGAATTCGGCCATCGCCGAGGTCTGGCTCGCGCAGTTCGCCTCCTGGCATGGCAGCCGCGCGGACGAAACGGCCCACCGGCTGCGCGCCTCGGAGATCTACGCTTCCCTGTTGCAGACCACGCCGAACGACCCCGACGTGCTGACGCCATACTTCTCCAACGCCGCTTCCCTCGCCCCCTTGTTGCCCGCGCGCCTGCGGGACGCGCTGTGCCGGCAGGCGCTGGAGTCGCACGCCGACCGCGCTGCCGGCGCGCTGGCCGACTCCGAAGTCTACGTCTCTTACGAGCGCCTTCGCGAAGCCTGCAGCCGCTGACTCGCGTGCTCCCTGCTCTGGCGCGGCCGGCAGCGCCTGTGGCATATTGAATGGAGAGCCACCCTAGCTCAGCTGGCAGAGCGGCTGATTCGTAATCAGCAGGTCGCCGGTTCGATCCCGGCGGGTGGCTCCACTCCAGAACTAACGACTTGCAGTAGATCCCGCCTTCCCGGAAACTCAGCCAAGTCATACTACGGGTCATACTCTACGAACTGGAATTCCAAAGTTCCGCTCTCAGATGGCATGAGAGGATCTTCGACAAGAGCGGCTTGGAGGCGAAAGCAGCGGACAACGCTTCTCCGCGTTGGATCCGCTCACCGTTGCCGAATCGCCGGCTGACCTCGCGCCAGGCACGGCAAGCGGTGGAGGTGGAGCAAATGAGCCGTGCCCGTTCGAGCTCCACAAGGCGCTGCTCCGGGCGCCCTCAGATGCTGAAGGCATGGGGCCTGCTGCGGTCGACGTTCTATGCGCGGCGCCGCCGGCAGGCCTCGCCGCGGCTGCCCGCCAAGCGCGGTCCGAAGTCACGCCACGCCAATGGGCGACTCGCCGGCGAGATCCGGCGCACGCTCCAGGCGCCGCCCGTTTATGGCTCGCGCTACCGCAGGGCTTGGGCGCGGCTGCGCCGGGCCGGCGTGCGCACCTCTCTGCGGCGCGTGCTCCGCCTGATGCGCCAGCATCAGCTGCTGGCGCCCGAGCGGCAGCCGCAGCCGGTCGAGCCAAAGCGGCACGAAGGCGCCATCGTTGCCGAGCGGCCCAACCAGATGTGGGGCATCGACGCCACGGCCGGCTTCACTCT
>DYJN01000081.1 GCA_020723085.1 Arcobacter sp. | reverse complement strand
TGGCTCCTTCGGGAAATTTGCGAAGGAGCCGGATCAGGCTGTCCCCTTTGATCCGGTTTTTCGCGAAGGTAGCAGTCACCTCTGGCTCCTTCGGGAAATTTGCGAAGGAGCCGGATCAGGCTGTCCCCTTTGATCTCTCCCTTTGATCTCTCCGGGCTTTCATGATCCGAAACTCCCGTTAAATCCGGTAACACTTGTAGAGCAGCCGGTCCTGGTGTCCCGGGACGGAGAAAGGAGCGCAGCATGGGACGGCTTGGCGCCGCGGCGGCAATGGCCGCCGTGCTTCTGCCCTGCTTGAGCGCATGGGCGGCAGAGGAAAAGAAGAAGGATGCCTTCCAGGTGTCGGGGTATGTGAGCCGGGCGCCGGACGTCGTGGCGGCGCGGGTGGTGGTGAAGCTGGTTGACGCCGAGTCCGGGAAGGCCACGGACATGGCGACGACGGGAGTCTTCGGCAAATTCAAGTTCAGCAACGTGAAGCCGGGCCAGTATTACCTCGAGTGCAGCGGCGTGAGGCGCGAACTGCTGGTCAAGAACAAGAATGTGCGAGCCGACATGGATCTGAGCGCACCCGGCGGCGTGGCGCGGTCTCACACGGCAGAGAAGATCGTCGAGGCGCTCGCCGGCGCGACGGCGCAGCAGCAGGCGGACGGCGCAGGTCCGGCGCCGGGACCGAACGACCAGAGCCTCCAGCAGGCGCTGGCGGGTGCGTACTGGGGCTACTCAGGATCGACCGAGGCGCGCCTTGCCCTTTGCGCCAGCGGCCAGTTCTCCGATCAGGCGGAGTCGAGCTACTCGGGCGCGAGCAGAGACAGCCTGGGCAACCAGACGATGGCCTGGGGCACGGCATCGCAGCAGGGTTCCAGCGGACGCTGGAGCGTGCAGGGAACGCCGCAGCAGGGCACCATTCAACTCGTTTATCAGAGCGGCAAGAGGGTCTCCGTGCCGTACCGGATGGTCGACCGGGGGTGCTACAATTTCGCCGGGCGCACGCTGTGCCGGACAGGCGATGCGCCCTGCCGGTAAGAGCAGCGGCCGAGCGCCAGCCGCGAGAGAATCGGGCAAAAGCGGGAGAGGATTGGAGTGTTGCTTGCGCCGCGGTTGCAGTAGCCTGTAGGCAGCACAGTTTCATACCAAAGGGTCTGCAACCATGAAATACGATCCCTCGCGCCGGAATTTTATCGCCGCCGGGCTGAGCGTGCCGGCGGCCACGCTGGCGCCCCGCAAGGATCCGGCGCCGCAGGCGGCCAAGCCGGGCTCGATCCCGCTTGCCTACCGGACGCTCGGCAAGACGGGGCTGAAGGTGACCACGGTGGGCTTCGGATGCATGGTGACGACCGACGCGAGCGTCGTGCAGCGCGGCGCCGAGATGGGCATCAATTACTTCGACACGGCGCGCGTCTACGGCAACGGGAACAACGAGCGGATGGTGGCCAGCGCGCTAAAAGGGCGGCGGCGGAATCTGATCCTGTCGAGCAAGTCGGTGGCGCGGACCGCCGCCGAAGCGCGGGCGCATCTGGACACGAGCCTCAAGGAACTGGAGACCGATTATCTCGACATCTGGTACATGCACTTCCGCGACAATCCGCTGGCGATCACGGACGAACTTCTGACGGTGTGGGAGGAAGCGAAAAAGCAAGGCAAGATCCGGCACATCGGCGTGAGCACGCATAACCCGACGGCGATCGCGGACCGGGTGATCGAGACGGGCAAGATCGAAGTGGTGCTCACGGTATACAATTTCGCCATTGGCGCTGCGCACGATGCGGCGTTCGACCGCCTGCACAAGGCGGGTATCGGGCTGGTGGCGATGAAGGTGATGGCGCCGGCCAACCGGGCGTTCGGTTTCCAGAGCAACGGGCGGCATCTGAACAAGCCGGGCGGCGCGCTGGCGGCGTTGAAGTGGGTGCTGAAGGACCAGAGATTCGCCACCGCGATTCCCAGCATGACGGACACGGAACAGCTGGAGGAGAATATCCGCGCCATGGCGGAGCGATTCGAGCCGAGCGATGAGAAGCTGCTGGCGCAGATCGATGAAGAGATCCGGCCGCTGTACTGCCGCATGTGCTACCGCTGCACGGGGCAGTGCCCCCAAGGGGCGGCGATCCCGGAGACTCTGCGGTACCTCTCGTATGCCGATTTCTACGGGCAGTTTGCGCTGGGGCGCGAGCACTTCGCCGCGCTGCCGGAGCCGCAGCGGAAGGTGCGCTGCCGGGACTGCGCGGAGTGCACTGTGCGGTGCCCGAATGGCGTGCAGGTGGCGGAGAGGATGAAGCGGGCGCAGGAGCTGTTCGGCTGAGCCGGGGAGCAGAGCGGAAAGCGGCTCGGCCGCGGCGGGGGCAAGCAGGAAAGGCGCGAGAGGCATGCCCGTGCGGTTGCGCATCGCACGGGGGCGGGCGGGCAGCCGCCGGAGAGGGCCATGGCCGGGCGGGCGGGTTCCGGCGTCGGCGCGCGTAGAGGCGTGGCCGGAAACCCGCCGCCGCAATCACCCGTTCTTGCGGCTTCGCGGCGCTGCGGCGGCGCGCGGCTCAGCGAGGCGGCCGGGCCGTCCGTTTCCGAGGACGTGCGGTCCGCTCCTCCGGTCGCATCCTGCCGGCCGGCCATGACGCGGAGCGGAGCGGTCAATCGGGCTCGCGGACGGCGACGACGCGGTCGCCGGCAACGTTTTCGAGGGCTTGTGTCTTACCCGAAGGCCAGCGGATTTCGACGCGGTCCGCCTTTGCATGAGCGCCGAGGCCGAAGCGGACGGGGCCGAGGCTGGAGGAGGCGTAGCCAAGGCTCGAAGTCATATGGTTCCATTGCGGGCCGGATGGGGTATCGACGCGGATCAGCGACCCTATGCCGTCGCGGTTCGACTTCACGCCTTCGAGCCGGAATGCGATCCAGTGGCCGGCCGAGGGCGAGTGGTTCAGCCAAATCTCGGCAGGGCGGGCCAGGGCGCTGACGGCCACGTCCATGCGGCCGTCTCCGTCGAAGTCGCCGAAGCCAAGGCCGCGGTGGCGCGCCGGCGGAACGGCATCGAGGCCAGCCTCGCCGGTGAGCGCCTGCCAGCCTTTGCGGCCGAGGTTGCGGAACACCGTATTGTGCTGCTCGACGACGTTGCCCGGCAGGGCGCGCGCCAGCACGTCGCCGCGCGACACGAAGAGATCTTTCCAGCCGTCGTTGTCAAAGTCGACGAAGCCAACGCCGAAACCGGCCATTTGCATGACGAGTTCCCGCAGGCGGGTGGAGGAGGTGACTTCCGCGAAGCCTTTCCCGCCGAGGCCGCGAAAGAGCGGGAAGGTCTGGCGCTGGAGCGCGGCGAAGACGATGTCGGGGACTCCGTCGTTGTCGAAATCGCGAAAATCCGTGCCCATTCCCGAGATAAATAGTCCGTCTTCGGCAAGACCTACGCCTGAATAAAACGCAATTTCCTCGAAATGGTCTCCCCTATTGTGAAAAAGGAAATTGTACAGATAATCGTTGGTGACGAAAATATCGGGGCGCCCATCGGAATCGAAGTCGGCCATGGCGCCCCCCATCCCCTTCCCCGCCTTGGCGCGGAGGCCCCATTGCGCCGAGGCGTCCTCGAAGCGGCCGTCGCCGCGGTTCAGGTAGAGCTGGTTGGGAGTGCCCTTGTACATCCGCGGGCTGCAATAGTCGCTTTCGCCCTTGTATTCGCACAGCGGCTCGGTTCTGAAGTCCCACTGGAGGTAATTCACCACGAAGAGGTCGAGCAGCCCGTCCAGGTTGGCGTCGGTCCAGACGCCGCCGATGGCCCACAGCGGGCCGAACTCGGGATCCGGAGCATTGCCGATGCCGGCTCTCTCCGTGATGTCGGAGAACGTGCCATCGCCGTTGTTGCGGTAGAGGGTGTTGTGATGGACGCCGCCCACGAACAGATCCGGCCAGCCGTCGTTGTCGAAATCGGCGGCGGCGGCGCAATGGCTGTAATGGGAACCCGCCAAGCCGGCAGCTTCCGTGACATCGCGGAACCTCCCTCCTCCTTCGTTGTGAAAGAGGCGGTTGCGATATTTCGGATCGTCTTTCTGGAGGGTTTCGAGGTTGGCGCCGTTGGTGAAGAAGATGTCGGGACGCCCGTCACGGTCGTAGTCGAAGACGGCGAGTCCGCCAGCCATGGTGGCGGGGACGCGCCGCGGCTTCACTTCGCCGTGCTCGAGCTGGAATCCAATGACAGCGTGCACGAAGCGCACCGGAGCCGCAGGAGAAGAAGCGGTTTGGCCGGCGCCGGAGGCAGCCCACAGGCCAAGCGCCACGAGCACGGCTGCGAGGAACGCCCATCGCCCGCCTTTCTGCATCGAATTCATTTCATCAAAACGAAGGGGACGCCCGCAGGCGTCCCCTTCGAGGTCAAACCGCGTCCACGCTCAGAACGTGTATTTGAGCGTGAACTCCGTCACGCGGCGCCCAACCGTATGGAGAGGCTTGCCGGTGGTGATGCGGTTCTGATTGGTCTGTGCGAGCCTCCCGTTGGAGGTGAAGTTCAGCTGGATGTCCTGGCTGCCCGCCGCGCCGAATTGCGGCAGCGGATGGTTGAGCCAGTTGAACGCCGAGAACCGGAACTGGATCTTGTGGCGTTCGTTGATGCTGAACGTCTTGTAAGCCGCGAGGTCGCTGTTGAAGAACGCCGGCCCCTTGATGTAAGGCCAGATGAGGTCGCCGTTCAACCCGTTGCCCGCGGGGGGCGCGAAACAGGCGGGGTTGAAGTAGTGTCCGTCAGGCAGGTTCTTGCGTGGATCGCAGATGACCCTGGGAACGAGGCTGACGGAGTTGGTTCCGAGCTGCCGCTGATTGGTGAAGTCCCCTGGCCAGAGAGCATTGAGCGTGCCGCCCGTGTTGGGCTGGATGGGGGCGCCGCTCTGCATCTGCGTAATGCCGCTGAGCGTCCACCCGTTGACGACTCCGCCGAGGAACTTGTTCTTGGTGGAGGCGTTGGGCAGGTTGACAACGTAGGCCGCATTGAAGATGTGTGTCCGGTCCCAGCTCAGCACGCCGTAGTTCTCCCTCAAGCCGAAGGGCCACAGCGTGGCGCCGGAGCTGGCGCCGTTGTCCGAAACATTGTCCCGCACGCCGAGCACCTTGGAGAAGGTGTAGTTCGCCGTGAAGGTCACGCGCCCGGACTGTTTCTGCCAGGTGGCGATCAGCGCGTTGTATCGCGAGTAGCTTCCGTGGGTGATCAACGACACGTCGCTGTAGTTGGCCAGCGGGCGGTAGTCGTTCACCGGGAAGTCGGACGAAGCGGGATCCAGGATCTGGCCGGTCTTCGGGTTGGGTCCGAAGAAGGCCTTGAACGGGATCGCATTGAGGTTGGTCAGGGCGCCGCGGATCAGCATGTCCTCGCTGCGGTTGCCCTGATACTGGATCTCCGCCACGCTCCGCCACGGCAGCCGGCGGGAGATGGTGAAGTTATATGTCCAGGTGTAGGGCACGCGGTCGTCGCCCCTCTGGAGCGGCGTGACGCTGGAGCCGAGACCCGAAGGCCCGAGGGCGGGCGAATACTGCTTGAACTGGTGCCAGCCCACACAGCAGCCCCAAACCGTCGTGTACTGCGGGATGTCGAGCGGCGCACTGTAGGCTTGGCCGCTGACCGAGTTGTAGGCGATCTGGTAGCGGTAAAGGCCTGCGCCGCCGCGCAGCACAGTCTTGCCGTCGCCGAACAGGTCATACGCGAAGCCGAAGCGGGGCTCGGGGAACAAAGTCCGCGAAGGCCAGCCGGACTTCGGAATGGACTTGTCGATGGCGTGCCAGACATGGCCGGACCAGGACTTCGCGTTTGACGTATTGTCGTAGCGAGCCGGATCCCAGACAGCCAGACCGGGATGATCTTCGAGCGGCACCCAATTGCCGAGATGCTCGAAGCGCATGCCCAGCGTCAGGGTGAGCCGCCGATTGACCTTCCATTGGTCGCTCACGTAGAACGCCCACGTGTAGTACTTGAAGTCTGTGACCGGAGCGTTCTGCATCTGGCTGAACTGGGTGATGCGGCCGGTGATCCAGTCCGCGAGCGGGTTGCCGGTGCTGCGCGCGCCCCAGTTTTCGAAGGCGGCGCCGCCCTGCGTGGTCATGTTATAACCGCCGCCGGTCTGGTTGTTCCGGGCGAAGTCCCAGTAGAAGCCAGTCTTGAGGGTGTGAGTGCCCCACAGCTTGGTCAGGTTGTTCGAGATGTTGGGCGTATCGGAGAGCTTGCCGAAGGCGTTCGCGCCGCCAGCCGACCACGGCGCGCCGTAGGGATAGGTCGCAAAACCGACCGCCGAGTTGCCCCAGCCATAGGTGTTGGGGATCTGCGGGGTGAACGGATTGTCGAACAGACCGGTCATCGTGAAGCCGATCTTGTCCGGATTGACGGCCTCCGGGTTGCCCAGTTTCACCGGATTGAGGAACCTCGCCTTGGCGAAGATGAACTCATTGGTGAGCGTCGGGCTGAAGACGTGGACAAGGTTGGCGCTGTAAACATCCGCCGTCTGCCGGGCGTCCTGCGGCGAAGGGTACGGCAGGGAGCTCGGCATCGTCCACCAGATGGCGATGGGATTCTTCTGGAGCTCGGACTGATGGTTCCAGCTGAAGAAGAGCTTCGTGTTCTGGCTGATGTTGTAGTCGCCACGGATGCGGTATTCCCAGCGGTCCTGAGGCGGGTTGGACAGGAACTGATAATTGGAACCCGTCGAGTTGGTGCGGGGATCGGTGTTGGGTTTCGGGAACAGCTTCAGATAAGCCATCGAGTCCTTGTCGAACTGGCTCTGGGGAACCATGCCGCCGGGGAACGAAACGCCGTCGTTGAGGGCGTTGCCGCCCGGCAGGGTGTTGGCCTGGCTGCGGGCGTTGGCGAAGTTCGCGCCGAGCGTGTCGAGGTACTCGCGGCTGAAGTTGCCCTGAAGCATCTGATCGGTGGGCACGAAGTAATTGCGCAATTGGCCCACCGGTTGCTGCTTCATGTACTCATAGGCGGTATAGAAGAACAGCTTGTCGCGGTTCTTGTTGAAGTCCGTGCCCGGGATGAGCACGGGGCCGCCAAGGTCGCCGCCCGGGTAATAGAACTTGTCGACCTGGTACGAGGGCGACTCCTTCTTGATGCCCTGGCTTTTCTGGTAGCTGTCGAGCGCGTTGAACTCCCCGTGCCGCGCGTACAGGTAGGCGCTGCCGTGGAATTGCGCGCCGCCGCTCTTGCCGATCGCCTGGAAGGTGATCGGCCCCTTGGCGAACTCGGCGCCATAAGCCGAGGTCAGGACGGTGACTTCCTGAACCTGGTTCTGGTTGACATTGGCGGTTTGCGTTCCCTGATTGCCGGGATCGAGCAGGTTCGCGCCGTCCGAGGTCATCGTCATGGCCCCGTTGGGCTGCGTGCCCGCCGCAGAGAACGCGCCGATCGGCCCGGAGTTGGTAGCCGTGACATAGCTGTTCCACATGGTCTGGCCGAGCCCGCTCGTCATCGCCATGCCGGGCATGATCTTGATCAGCTCGGCGGCATTGCGGCCGACGATGGTGAGGTCTTCGACCATGGTGCGGTTCAGCGTCTGGCTGAACTGGCCGGAGTCGACCGGAACGACCACCTCCGCCGCTTCCGAAACCTGGATCTCCTGCCGCGTGCCCGCGACTTCGAGAACCACGTTCGGAAGGTTGACGGTGGCGCCCTGCGTCAATTGGATCCCCTTGCGTTCCCAAGTCTCCAAACCCGTGAACGACACGGTGATGGTATAAGAGCCTGGAGGCACCGACGGGAACACAAAGACGCCGCTGGCGTTGGTGACCGTCTCGCGCGTAATGCCGCTCTCGTCGTTTTTCAGGACGACCTTCGCGTTCGGCACCACGCCGCCGGTACGGTCCACCACCGTCGCGCTGATGGAGGCGCTGCCATATTGCGCCGCAGCGGGAGTCGTCAGGGCGAGAAGCAATGCGACAGCCGCCGCCAAAGCGGCCGTCCACCGCAACGCGCCCGGCGCTTCCTGCCCCGCCGCCCTGTTAACGGTTTCAAGTGTCTCTTTCATTGGACCCCTTGTGAGATTGCAAATTGACCGGAACGGCAGCGGACTGCAGGCTCGGCGACCCCTTAGCCGTCCGATCGTAGACCAGTATATGGGAGGAGAGGTAGTGTGTCAATACTATTATGCTCTTCATCTCGGATCTGAGAGTAGAAATCTCTGTTTGCCAATGTCAATTGTATTCAAACATTTGCACACATGAGAGATAGCAGAGAACCGGTGGACGCCACCTGGCAGCAGTAAGAGTCCACAAGTGTTTAATTCATAGTAATTTATACAGCCTTGCGCGGCTCCTGCCACCCCCGGCGCTATCCGCAAGCCGGATACGGCATGGATCCGCCGGCAGCAGGATCCGCCGCCAAGAGGGGATGTAAGCGTTGTCGCACACGCCGGCGGGGCGCCGATGGGGTCACCTACGGTTTTTATTCGCCGACATCGGTGACTGTGACCTGCCGGGACGTCCGTGGAAATCGCACAGGGCGATCTGCTGCCATGTGCCGCTGGGCAGGCGCACGGCAGATGTCCTGGAGGGGCCCATCAGGGCGTTACGGAGGTGGGGGAGGCGGTTGTGATCGCTACAGCGGCGTTAGAGAATAGCCGCCGTGAACGGGAGCGATTCGGTCGAGAGCCTCGCGCAGCTCCTGGACCGCACCGGGTGCGAACTCGATGGCCGTAATGCAAAGCGCCGAGCCGGCGCCGCTGACCTTGTTGATGCCAATGCGGGCGCCGCGCTCCGCCGCGGCATGATGCATGTCGCGGCGGACATCGATCACATCTCATGTGCCGCGGGTGGCCGGAAGGCCGCGGGAGCCGGCTCCCGGGGGCTCGCACACACGAGTCCCTCTCGCGGCTGACCGCTTCCTCGCCGGATGGCGTCCCTGCACGCGTGCAGACGCATGAAACGATTCCGAGGTGTCTTGGCGTGGCGTCTGTTGCGGCCTGGCAGCGTGGGGCGGAGGATTCAGGCAGCGGCCGTGGCGGGCCACAGGCCTGGCGGGCAACACCGCAGTCGAGGCGGGCGAGAGCCGCGGCAGCGGCGGCGAACCGCGCCGGGATCCGGCCCTCGCGCTTGCGCGAGGGCGGAACCAGTTTCCTCAGGGCATCGCAGAGCTGGCCGGATGAGGCCCTGGCACAGGCGCGAGGGGCAACCGTGCGGGGAAGCGCGGCCTTCGGCCAAGCCCATAAGGCAATTGTACGGGGCGAGGCCGAGGGGACATAGTTAAAGTGCAGCTCCCGCGCAAGCGCGAGGGGGGAACCCGGAGGAAACCGCGGCGCAAGACGCCGTCCGTTCGAGGCGCCCCGGCTGCTTACTTGATCTTGTAGACCGTGTCGGAGATCTTTTCGCGGTGCTGGTCGTGGCAGGCGCGGCAGCCGCCGCCGATGGCGCGGCCGGCGCTTGCATCGCCCGCTGCCACTTTGGCGGCGGCTGCCTGGATGTCACGGACCGCCTTGACCGCGATCTCGCTCTTCCGTTTTGCCCAAAAGGCCTCGACGTCCTTGTACAGCGCCTGCAGCCTCCTGGCGCTTGCCGCAACGTCCTGGCCGTTGCGGATCTTGTCCTGGAGCTGGCCGCTTTCCTTCATCCACTGGACGTGCTGCGGCGGTGGATCCTCGGCCGCGGGCAGCACGGCGGGCGCGGCGAGAGAAAGGGAGAGAAGGACACAAGCAGTCTTCATAGGGAAAGTCTACAACAGGCGGCTCGCCTGCTGCACGATCCGGCGGCGCGAATTCCGCAAATAACGGCCGATGATTCGGAGGAAACACTGCTGTATTGCCGGCCATTTACAGACAATAGAAGGGAATTACCCGTTTTAAGCCGCGCGGACTTCAGCCTGAGGAGGCGGCAGCGGAAAAGGCAAAAGGAAAAGGGCGCCCTCCCCGGCTGGGGGAGGGCGCCCTCAGACCAGATCAGCCCGGATCAGAAGTAGAACTTCAGGCCGAACTGGATATTGCGAGGCGACTGCACCTGCGCGGTGACGGCGCCGAAGCTGGCCGGGGAGGCGAGGTTCGCCCCCGGAGGCGCCCAGCTGACATGATTCAGCACGTTGAAGAACTCCGTGCGGAAGTCGAAGAACTTCGACTCGGTGACGTAAAACTTCTTGCCGATGGAGAAGTCCATCGAGAAGAAGCTGGGCGCCTGCTCGGTGCCGATGCTGGCGGTGCCGAACAGCCCGTCGCCGGGGTTGCCATAGGGGCACTTGCCGTCATCGACGCCGGCGGGGCAGAAGAAGGCGGTGCGGGCAGCGGTATCGGTGGGCAGCCCGAAGAAGTTGTCGACGGTGACCAGCGCCTCGTTCTTCACGAGCGGGCGGAAGTAGTTGGCGCGGACGTTGCCGCGGACCGCCTGGCTGGTGCGGTCGATGGCGCGGACGGTGATGGGGAAGCCGCTGTGGGCCAGAGCCATCGCGTTGATGTTCCAGCCGCCCAGCAGCAGATCGGCGGCTTTCGGCATGTCGGAGCCGAACTTCTTCCCCTTGCCGACGGGCAGTTCGTACAAGCCGCCGATGCTGAGGTTGTGGCGGGCATCGAAGAAGGCGCGGCCGCGGTTGGAGCGGCGGTCGTAAGCGTTCTGCCAGTAGGCGCCTTCGCTGGCAGTGTACGCGCTGCCGTAGTAGCCGAGATTGTCAGTGAGCGTTTTGCCGAACGTGTAGCTGGCCAGCAGCTCGAGCCCTGTCGAGTAGCGGCGCCGCGCCGAGAGCTGGAGCGAGTGGTAGTCCATCGTCGCCGAAGACTCCGTGCGGGCGATGTTGCCGAGGTTCGGCAGCTTGTTGATCAGCGGACGGCGGAGGTTCAGGTTCGGCCAAGTGGAGACGGGACCCGTGCCGGGCAGCGGCTGGTTGGCCTCGACGGGCGCCACCAGGTGGGTGCCCTTCTGGCCGACGTAGCCCGCCGAGACCGACGTGGCGTTGTCGATCTGGTACTCGAGAGTGAAATTGACCTGAGACGTGGTCTGCGGCCGGAGGTCGAGGTCCCAGGCGCGGCCCTGCAATTGCGGCGTGGCGCCGGGGCGCGGCATATCCAGCCGGAGGTCGGCAGTGACGACGTCTGCGAATCCCGTCGTGATGGAGCCGGGGGCGTTGACGTCGTAGTTGAAGTTGGTCTCGATAAAGAACGGCGGGTTCAGCGGCAGGCGCAGGTTGGCGCCGGTGCCCTCCATGAAGCTCGTATAGGCCCAGCCGGCGCGCATGACGAGCTTGTTGTTGAGGATGCCGGGCGTCCAGGCGAAGCCGATGCGGGGCATCCACTGGTTCTTGTACGGACGGTAGAGAGCGCGGCTGTTGCCGTTCTTTCCGGCGTACATCAGCTCGCCCGTGTAGGTGTTGACGTTGACCTGACGGTCGGCCACTTCATAGATCGGCTGCATGTACTCGTAGCGCAGGCCGATGTTCAGGGTGAAGTTGGGCAGCACCTTCCAGTCGTCCTGAATGAAGAACGCCGAGCGCCAGAAACGGTGGCCCCAAGTGCCCGTGGCCGAGCCGCGGCCCTTGGAGGCGAGCTGGTCGAGGAGGAAGTCGGCGTAATTCAGGCCGGTGTATGTGCCGTTGTAGTTGAACAGGCCGAGGACGCCGTTGTTGCCGGAGTAATAACGGTTCTGCTGGTAGCGGATGAACTGCGCTCCCATCTTGATCAACTGGCGGCCCTTCTGCCAGGTGAGGTTGTCGTAGTAGATGTACTTGTTGTCGGCGGTGTTGGAGAAGATCCCGCTGGCGCCGACACTGGTCAGGCCTCCGCCGAGCGCGACCGAGCTCAGTCCAGCCACGGACTGCCCGCCCGGGATGCCGAACGTCTGGTTGCCGTTCATGCCCAGCTTGCCGGACCAGTCGATGGTCTGATCCTTGATGATGATGCGCGAAAAGCCGACGCGCGCTTCGTTGACGATCGTCGGGCTGAAGGTGCGCACCCAGTTGATGACGGCGGAACGCGTGGGACCGAGCTGGCCGGAGGTCATGTTGACAGGCAGCGCCGTGCGGCTGCCCCGGCTTTCGTACTCGCCCCAGGAGAAGCGGCCTGAGAGATTGTCCTTGTCGCCGAGCCGGTAGTCGAGCTTGGCGTCACCCTGGTGGTTCCTCAGCTTGCTGGCGGAAGAAGAGGCGTAGTTGCCGCTGACGCCAAGGGCGCCCGCGCCCGCCTGGTTCGGCAGCGGGTAGAGGTCAGGGCTCGAGAACAGCTTCTTGGCGACCGGGTTGACGATCCGCGCCTGCGGGATCTGCTTGTTGGGGAATGGCGCGCCCCCGGCTTGAGGGTCGCGGATCACGTTGGGGAACTGGCTCAGGTCGCCGTTGCGCCAAGCCTGAGGCGCGACGCTGGCCGAAGCCGGGCCGCTGGCGCGCTGCTCGGTGCCTTCGTAATTGACAAAGAAGAAGGCCTTGTCGCGCTGGATGGGTCCGCCGAGCGTGCCGCCGAAGATGTTGCGCTTGTAGCCGAGACGCTTGGCGGTGTTCACGTTCCGGTTGCGGAAAAAGCCGTTGGCGTCGAGCTTCTCGTTGCGGAGGAACTCGAAGACGTTGCCGCGGAACTGGTTGGTGCCGCTCTTCATCGTGAGCATCACCGTGGCGCCGCCGGCGTTGCCATAGTCGGCGCCCATGTTGCCGGTGAGCACCTTCACTTCCTCCAGCGCATCGACGTTGGGCGAATAGCCCACCCGGTTGTCGATCGAGTCGTTCACATCCACACCGTCGAGCATGAAATTGTTGGTCTGCTCGCGGTTGCCGTTGACGTACGGGCGCGCGCCGAAGCGGCTGTTGGTCGCCTCGGGGTTCGGCGAAACCGAACCCGGGATCAGCAGCGTCATGGAAACGAAGTTGCGGCCCTTCAACGGCAGGGAGGTCAGCTTCTGCGAGCTCAGCGTGTCGCCGGTCTGCGTCGACTCGGTCTGAAGGATGGGCGCGATGTCGCGAACCTCGACCGTCTACGTCGTGTCGCCGACTTCCAGCTTCACGTCCACGCGGGCGATCTGGTTGACCTCTAGTTTGAAAGGCCCCAAGGTGGAGCGCTTAAAACCCTGTGCAGCAACAGACAGAGTATAGTCCCCGACAGGCAGGAAAAGCAGGTTGTAGACGCCTGCTTCGTTGGTCTGAGTGTCGTAGGAGAGGTTGGTCGCCGTATTGGCCGCCGTCACGCGGACGTTCGGGACAATCGCGCCCGAGGGATCGGTGACGGTTCCCGTAATGGCGCCAGTAATCGTTTGCCCGCTGGCCGACACGGCCAGAAGGCAGAAAAGCACAAACATGGTACTAGCGAGGCGTTTTTTTGTCATAGTGGAATGTACCCCTGTATCCATTAAGTCAACATCCGGCAATGTTGGAGGCAAGCCGGATGAACACTTTGTTACATCCGGCATGGAATGGACAAGCCGGCGGGCGGAG
>DYJN01000156.1 GCA_020723085.1 Arcobacter sp. | reverse complement strand
GTTCAGCTCTGCGCCCTCGTCTGGATGTAGCCCCGATGGGGACAGCCTGATCCGGCACCTTCCCGGTTTTCTTGAAGGTGTCAATCGCGACTGCCACCTTCGCGATTTTCCTCCGCACCCGAGGGGGACAGCCTGATCCGGCACCTTCCCGGTTTTCTTGAAGGTGTCAATCGCGACTGCCACCTTCGCGATTTTCCTCCGCTGCCCGTGCATCGCCGCCCATCCAGACCCAAACCACCAGAACCGCCATTTCTTTTCAGATACTTGGCCTCAACACCCCAGGCGCGTGACTCGGTCCATTCCTTCGGCAGAGTTCCAACTGTAAGCGCCCTAGCCATTCTTCATCAATCAGGACAGGGATGGCGCCGGCGCGCCGGAAGCCTGCCGTTGGCACGAAACTAATTGAATCACTTGAGCTTCACCGATACCCGGATTTTTCCCGAAGGTGTCCGGCACCATTGGCACCTTCGCTAAATAGGGGAAAGAGGCGGATCAGGCTGTCCCCCTCGCGCATACAACCGCGCAAGACCGGCATCCAGGTCCAGCTCTGCGCCCTCGTCTGGATGTAGCCGCTACGGTTTCCGCAGCCACATTTCGTGCAGCGGCACAAGGATCAGGACCGCGAACAGCAGCCCCATCAACGCGCCCGTCGCAGCCATCCCGTATACCAGCGCCGGCGCGTACTTGATCATATAGCGCAGCCCGAAGTCCGCCAGCAGAGTGGCGAACGGCAACACGATGACCGCCGCCTTCAGCTTCTCGGGCCACTGCGTGAGCGAAAACACGCCTGCCAGAATCAGAAATATCAACCCGATCGATTGAATGTGCGTGTGCGCCACGCGCGCCCAGAGCTGCGGCGGCTCCCCGCGGTCGATCTGTGTCACCACCATCACTTCTTCGTAAGACGTCAGCGGCGTGAACCGTTGCAGCCCTTCCGGATTGTGGCAGCGCACGCAGTTCTCCGCCAGGATCGGCTTCACAGTGGCGTTGTAGCCGTCCTCCGCCGCTCCGTCCTGAATCCACGACAGGATCTTCTCCCTGTCGCCTTCCCGCGGCAGGAACTGCGCCATGCTGCCCCCGTCGATCTTGCTCGCCAGCTTCGTGTTCTCGCGGTTGCCGTAAAACGTCCGCCGCAAGTCTCCCACCCCGAGTCCCGGCTCGCCGTCGGTCAGATGATAGGTGAGATAAAGGTTCACTCCCGCCACCAGGTAGCCAAGCCCCAGCGTCGCGAGGAAACAGCTGAGCGCCAACTTCAGCGCGAGAGGCAGCCGGCTAAGCCGGATATCGCTCCATTCAGGCATTTCGACCTCATCCTCCCGAAAACACTAGCATAATACCAGCCGCCGGGCGGAGCGGCCAGGCAACCCCGCAGTCGGCGCAGCCCTGCCGCGCCGCCCGCCGGCGTTTCTCCGCCCTCACCTGTACAGTCGGTCCCAGCTCCGTTCGTTGTTCCGGTTCTCGGTCGGCTCGAAGTACCCCGTCCCTGGCGCCAGGTGCTTCTTCACCTCGTCCGGGTTCGGCTCTACGCCCGGCCCCGGCTTGTCCGGCGCCACTGCAAACCCCTTCTCATGGAGCGGCTGCTCCTCGTTGCCCGTCACGGGGTTTGACCACCACGGTACATCCACTGAGCACCCGAGGGGGACAGCCTGATCCGGCACCTTCCCGGTTTTCGTGAAGGTGGCAGTCGCGACTGCCACCTTCGCGATTTTCCTCCGCTGCTCGTGCATCGCCGCCCATCCAGACCCAAACCACCAGAACCGCCATTTCTTTTCAGATACTTGGCCTTAACGACCCAGGCGCGTGACTCGGCCCATCCCTTCGGCAGAGCTGCAACTGTAAGCGCCCCAGCCATTCTTCATCAATCAGGACAGCGATGGCGCCGGCGCGCCGGAAGCCTGCCGTTGGCACAAAAGCAATTGAATAACTTGAGCTTCACCGGTATCCGCGATTTTTCCCGAAGGTGTCAGGCACCATTGGCACCTTCGCAAAATGGCGGAAGGAGGCGGATCAGGCTGTCCCCC
>DYJN01000155.1 GCA_020723085.1 Arcobacter sp. | reverse complement strand
CTCTCCTCCGGAACCATGACCTGACCCGAGCGGTGGGTGACGCAATCGCGGCGGCTCTGAACCGGCTCGCGCAGAATCGGCGTGCCGGACCGGTCTCCGGGGGAGTGCTGGGGTTCTTCCGGGGTCGAGGCGCGCCGGGCGCAAAAGAGGCGCAAGCGCTCGAGACGATGGCGAAGACGGCGCCGGACTGGTGGCCTCAGTTCGCCGAAGGGCATCGCAGCATGCTCCAGGGCTCGCTCTCGGGCACGACCGGCATCACGGAGGCCGAGTTGACGGCGTGCTTCGCCGTGTCGCCCGAGCAAGCGAACGAGGTGCGGGCATTGGAGCCTGAGGCGTGGGAAGCCATCCTGGAGCGGCTCGCCCAGGAGGCAAAGGTGGTACCTCCCAACGGCCTGCTCAAGGATGTGGCCGCCGAGCTGCCGGCGCTCTTCCCGACCGCGCTGCGGGAGATCGTCAAGCACGATGCGGTGACGGGCGGCAAGTCCTACCCAGCGCTCATCCTCCATGTTCTCGGAGAGATCGCCGCTTCCGTCCGCGATGTCCGTTCGGCCCTGGACCTCCACGAGGAGCGCGATCGCGAGCGGCACGCGCATCTGACCCAACTCGTCTCGCTGATCCCCCTGTCGCTTCACGCCGCCGGTGAGCTGAAGGCTCGCCTCGATCCGAAGCAGTACGCCGAGGTCATCGCACGGTTCAACGACGTGACTTCGGCGGTGCGCGAAGAGGGCAAGGAGACTCGATCGCACGTCACGGCCGAGGCCGACAGGGTCATCACGGAACTGGACGCGAGGATAGCGGGCGAGCTTTCCCCCGTCGGGCGCAAGCCCTCCAATCTGCCGTTCGTCTCGCTCGGGAGCCTGTTCAAGGGGCGCGACGCGTTCCTGGATCGGGTCCGCGAAGCGCTGAACGGTCAGGGAGGCGCGGCCGCCATCCATGGCGCCCCAGGCGTGGGCAAGACGCGTGCCGCCGTCGAGTACGCCCATCGGCATGCCGGTGACTGCACCGCCCTCCTCTTCGTCCGGGCCGACTCGCCGGGCGGCCTGTCGGCCAATCTGGCGGCCCTGTGCGCGCCGGCCTATCTGAACCTGCCTGAGAAGGAGGCCACGGAGATCGAGGTCCAGTCCGGCGCCGTCGAGCGGTGGCTTCAGCGCCACCCCGGCTGGCTGCTCATCCTGGACAACGTGGACGGCGAGGACGCGGCACGGGCCGTGCGCGATCTGCTCGGTCGGATCGGCGCAGGGGGCCACACGCTGATCACCTCGAGGCTTGCCCGATGGACGGGCACGGCGGCGCTCCTGCCGCTGGATGTGCTCGATGAGCGGCCTGCCGCCGACTTCCTGCTGGAGCGCACCGACGCGGACCGGCGCAAGCAGCCCGACGATCCCGACCGGGCACACGCGCTCGCCGTCAAGCTGGGCGGCCTGGCGCTCATGCTGGAGCAGGCCGGGGCCTACATCGCGCACCGTAGACTGACCTTCGGACAGTACCTCGAAGAGTGGGAGGCGCGCCATGACCAGGCGCTGGAGTGGTCGAGGGGGCTCGTGGGGTACGACGTGAGCGTTGCGCAGACGTTCTTGACGACCTTTCAGCGGCTTCCGGATCCGGCGAAGGCGCTGCTGGAGTCCCTCGCGTGGCTCGCGCCCGACCCTGTGCCCGAGACGCTGCTGGATGCGCCCCTGAACGGTGTCGAGGACCCGCGCGACGCCCTGGGCGAGCTTGCAGCCTATCACCTCGTGACCCGTGACCCGGAGCTGCCCCAGTTCTCCGTCCACCCCATCGTCCAGGACGTGGCGCGTCATCATCAGGGCGGCGACGGCGTATCCGAACGTCTGCGCGCGGCGCTGACGTGGGTGGATGAGGCCTTCACGGGCGATCCGCAGGATGTGCGCTCCTGGCCGAACCTGCTGCCGCTGGCGCCCCATGCGGAGGCTGTCGCGCGCCATGCCGACGCGCAGGGCATTGCCGACCCGACAGCCAGCCTCATGAATCAGCTCGGATTGCTGTACCATGCCCGCGCGATGCACTCACAGGCCGAGCCTCTGTATCGGCGCGCGCTGGAGATAGACGAGGCGAGCTTCGGC
>DYJN01000154.1 GCA_020723085.1 Arcobacter sp. | reverse complement strand
TCGCGCGACATGGTCCGCCGCAACGCGTGGGCGAGTAACGCGGTAGAAAGCTTCGTCGGTAATGCCGTCGGAACCGGCATCAAGCCGCAATCCAAGCACCGCGATCCGGCAGTGAAGCGGCAGCTTCAGGAACTGTGGCTGCGCTGGACGGACGAGGCCGACGCAGCGGGGCTCACGGATTTCTACGGGCTCCAGGCCCTGGTCTGCCGCTCCACGATCGAGGGCGGCGAGTGTTTGACACGCATCCGCCCACGCAGGCCCGAGGACGGATTGACCGTGCCGCTTCAACTGCAGTTGCTCGAAGCCGAGCACCTGCCGGCGACGAAGAACGAGAACCTGCCCAGCGGCAACGTCATCCGGGGTGGGATCGAATTCGACAAGATCGGCCGCCGGGTAGCATATCACCTCTATCGCGAGCACCCCGGCGAGAAGCTCATGTTCTTCAACGCCGGCGAGACCGTGCGCGTGCCGGCCGAATCGGTGCTCCACATCTACAAGCCGCTGCGTCCGGGCCAGCACCGCGGCCAGCCGTGGCTCGCGCAGGTGCTCGTCAAACTTCATGAGCTCGACCAGTACGACGACGCCGAACTGGTGCGCAAGAAGCTGGCGGCCATGTTTGCGGCATTCATCACCGAGAACAACCCTGAGGACCCGGTGATCGGCGCGAAGCCCGGCGAAGGCGAGACGGACGCAAGCGGCGCGCCGCTGGCCGGCATCGAGCCCGGCTCGATGGTCAAGCTCCTGCCCGGCGAGGACGTGAAGTTCACCGAGCCGGGCGACGTGGGCGGCATGTACACCGAGTTCATGCGCGTGCAGCTGCGGGCCATCGCCGCAGGTCTCGGTATCACCTACGAGCAGTTGACGGGCGATCTTGAGCGAGTGAATTACTCCTCGATCCGTGCGGGGCTGCTCGAATTCCGGCGCCGCTGCGAGCAGTTTCAGCACCAGGTGATGGTCTACCAGTTCTGCCGCCCGGTGTGGCGCGCCTGGATCGAGGCGGCGGCCCTCAGCGGCGCAATCGACGCGCGCGACTACGCCCGGAATCCGAACGCCTACCTCGATGTCGAGTGGCGGCCGCCGTCGTGGGCCTGGGTCGACCCACTGAAGGACATGAACGCCGAGGTCACGGCCGTGCGCGCGGGCTTCAAGCCGCGCAGCGCGGTGATCAACGAGATGGGCTACGACGAGGAGGACGTCGACCGTCAAGTCGCGGCCGACAATGAGCGGGCCGATTCGCTCGGATTGACGTTCGACTCCGATCCGCGCAAGACGACGGGCAACGGGCAGCGAGTGGTTGAGCCAGAGCCCGCAACGCAAGTCCAATGACGCATCTCCCACACATCACCTCGCGCGTGTTCAACACGCCGCTGATGATCGATCAGAAGAAGCTCTCGGCGATCCTGGCTGTGCTCGCGCCTCGGCTCGGCGTGGAGCCGCCCGCCGTCGAAGCGGCACTGCTCGCCGAGCAGAGGTTAAGGAAGCCATACGCCGTCACCGATGCCGGAGTGGCGGTCATCGAAGTCTCCGGCAGCCTGATCAATCGCGCTTCCGGCATGGACGCGCAGTCTGGACTCACGTCCTATGAGCAGTTGGGCAACGAAATCTTCGACGCCGCCACCGACCCGCAGGTCCGGGGTATCCTGCTGCGCTTCGATAGCTACGGCGGCGAAGCCAACGGCGCCTGGGATGTGGCGGGCCTGATCGAAGAAGCGGCGCGCCTGAAGCCCGTCTGGGCCTCGGTCGATGACTGGGCTTTGAGCGCCGGGTATCTGCTGGCCTCGGCTGCGGACCGCATCTGGGTCACGCGCACGGGCGGCGTGGGTTCGGTGGGCATCATTGCGATGCATCTCGACCAGAGCGGTTTCGACGCAGCCAACGGCCTCCGCTACACCACGATCTTCGCCGGCGCCCGCAAGAACGATTTCAATCCGCACGAGCCGCTGTCGGACGGCGCCCGCGGAGTGCTCGAGGCCGAGGTCGACAGGCTGTACCGCATGTTTGTCGACGCCGTGGCCCGCCGCCGCAGCCTGAGCACAGCGGCCGTACGCGCCACGGAGGCGGGGATCTTCTACGGAGAGGATAGC
>DYJN01000080.1 GCA_020723085.1 Arcobacter sp. | reverse complement strand
CGGCGTCCGCCCGCGTCGAGCCAGTCCACCCGCGCCGCCACCTGCCAGTTCTCCGCCGCGACTCCGGAGACCCGGTATTCGGCGGAGAAGCGGTACCAGGCGCCGCCGCGGATACCGTCGACGCGCCGCACCCAGCCGCCATAGCTCTCCGCGCGCCCGCCGCCCCGCACCACCAGCCACTCGCCCTCGCGCGCGGTTTCCGGCTTCAACTCATCGCGGGCGCTCCATGCCGCCCACCCGCCCGTCTGCGCCGCGGCGGCGCAGATCGAGACCAGCCCCAGCCACGCTGTCTTCATGCAACGGATCTTATCAAGACGGCTTGCGGGCGGCTAGAGGTTTTCGTCCAGGCGCGCCGCGAGCTGCTGGAAATACGGGTGCCGCGCCTCTGTTTTCAGCTTCGAGACGAACGCCTCAGCCCAGCGGAGGTGCTCGTTTTCAAATTGCTCCAGCACTTCAGCCGGTTCGCCGTCCGCGAGGAGCTTCGCATAGAAAAGCAGCAGCAGCCCCAGATGATCCGCCGGCTCGTTCTTCGAGGACGGCTCAAAGCCATAACGCCGGTACCAGGCGAGCGCCCGGTGGTGCGCCTCTCCGAACAGCCGCGGCGGCTCCCCTTCGTCCTTCTCATAGACGGACTGCCACAGCGGGCAGGGGGATCCCTGCGGGTTAAAGAACAGACGGTAGTATTCGATGGCCGCCTCCTGGTCCTCAGGCGGCTTGAGGAGCGCCTGACCCAGTTCCGCATAGAGCTGGGCCAGGCGCTCACGCATTTCGCTCATAGAGGTTCAATACTACAGACGGCATCCATGATGCAGGATGCCCCGCCGTAATTTCCGGCCGCGGTGAACTCCTCGATGGAGGCATCCGGGATCAGGTCTCCGTCCCGGGCTCCCTTGCCGCCGGCCAGGCTGAGAGCCGCAGAGGTATGGCCGAAGCCGTGTGCCACCATCACGACATCAGCGGGCACCGTCTCGCTCAGGTGCGCCGGCAGTTCCATTTGTCCGGCGCGGGAGCGCAGGAGGACCGTCTGGCCCTCGCTGATGCCGTGTTTCTTCGCCATCGCCGGATTGATGATGGCGTGATTGGTGGGCATGATCTCATGAAGGATCGAATTGTTCTCTGTTGTGTTGCGGCGGTGGATCGCCGGGATGAAGGTCATGTAGTAGTAGGGATAGTGATCGTTGGGAGCGTCCCGTTTCGGGATCCACTTCGGCAACGGGTCGGCTCCCTTCGCGGGGAATTGCGGGACGTAAATCTGGCACTTGCCCTCGGCCCCAGGAACAGATACGAACGTCGTGCGCGGCGTGAATGGCTGCTGTTTCTCCACCAGGCCCTTCGCCTTGAAGTCGGCGAAGTTCTCGCCCAGTCCGGCGCGCTTCACCTTTTCATCGAGCAGGGTGGAGAGATTGATCCAGCTGCCATCCGGAGTCTTGAAGTAGTCCGGGCAGAGGCGCTTGCCGAGTTCGAGCGCGACCCAGGCGATCGACTTGGCCTCGAAGATCGGCGCCGAAACAGCCTGCCGTGCCACCGTCTGCGGGTACTTGGCGATGTAGTCCCGCGCCACGGCGTCGTTGCCCTCGAGATACATCGCTGAAGGAAGCACGATATCGGCCAGCGTGACGGTGTCGGTCGGCAGGGTGTCCATGACCACCGTGAAATCCACCGTCTTGAGCGCTTCGACCATCCTGAGCGGGCTCGGGAATCCCAGGATGGTGTAAGCGTGCCAGAAAGAGAACTTGATCATGCCGGGATACTTGTTCAGCATCCCGTCGGCGAGCGTGGAGAAGATGCCCTGATCCACCTCGTTCACCAGCGGCAGCTTGTCGCGCCCGTCCACGCGGCGGCCCTTTTTCGGAGGATAGGCGGGCGGCGGATAGATGGCGTCCACGCCAGGGATGCCGTGCATGCGGGGGAAGTAGCGGCCGCCCGGCCGGTCGATGGTGCCCGCGAGGATGTTGAGAATGGAGATGGCGTGCACCAGTTGCGTGCTGTTCATGTAGTTGGCGCACAGGCTCTTCTTATGCGCCGGAGCGATCGCCGGCCTCGTGGCGGCGAATTCACGCGCGATCCGCCGGATATCGGCCGCCTTGACGCCGCTGATCGTCTCCGCCCACTCCGGCGTGTATTGGGCGAAGTGCGCGCGGATCTCGGACTCGTACTTGCCGAAATTCGTGTACTGGTCGACAAATTCCTTGTTGTAGAGGTTTTCGCCCACGATCACATGGATCATGGCCAGCGCCACGGCGAGGTCGGTGCCCGGCTTGATGGTGATCCACTCATTGGCGAACCGGCTGGTGGCCGTGTAGTTCGGCGAGAAGTGGACTACCTTCCCGCCGTTCTCCCGCGCTTTCGCGATGCCCGTGGCATACGCCAGTTTCGCCTTCGCCAGGATGTCCCAACCGAAAAGCAGGATGTACTTCGAATTCTCGAAGTCGTTGCACCAGCTCTTGCCGCCCGTGGTGTACTTCTGGATGATGGTGTCCGTCTGGAAGCACTCGTCACGGTGGTCGATCCGGTTGACCACGCCCATGGCCTTCATGAACCGGCCCCACATGTCGGGCAGGGGCAGCGTGACAAACAGCAGCGCCTCCGTGCCGTAACTGTCCACCGTCTGCTTCATCCGGAAGGCGATCTCATCCAGCGCCTCCTGCCAGGAGATGCGGACCCAGCCCGGATCCTCATGCAGCCCCTTCCGCGGGTTGGTTCGCTTCATCGGGTACTTCAGCCGGTCCGGATCGTAGAGCATCATCGCGCCGGCTGTGCCCTTTCCACACAGATGGCCGCCGCCGGACGCGTCACCCGGCAAGCCTTCCAGGAAGCGCAACCTGCCGTCCTGAACCCAAGCCTGGATGCCGCAGCTTGGCGAACAAATCCCGCACGCGGTCACGATCCGCGACATCCCAGCCGGCGCGCCCGAGGCCGCCTGGAAGTATTCTTCAAAAGCTCCGAGCGCTGCCGGAGCCGCCGCCAGCCCCGCGCCTGCCGTCTTCAGCCAGTTTCTTCTTGTGAGTGCCATGGCAGCCTCCTTACTTTCCAACCGGGAAACCTTCTTTGACAAAGCGGATCTTTGGCCTCGTCTGCCGTGGCGGGGCGAATTGCTCCGTAGTCTCCGACCCCATGCCCCGGATCTCATCCCACGGGCCATACTTCAATGCTCCCGTCGGGCACAGAGTCACGCACGCCGGATCCAGCCCCTGTTCCAGACGGTCGAAGCACATTGTGCACTTGTCCATCTTCCGCGTCCGGAGGTTGAACTGCGGTGCGCCGTAAGGGCAGAACATGGCGCACTGCTGGCATCCCACGCACTTTTCCTGGTCGATCAGCACGACACCGTCTTCGTCCCGGCGCCAGATCGCCTTCACCGGGCAGACTTTCATGCACCAGGCGTTCTCGCAATGGTTGCAGGCGCCGGTCAGCGCCTGCTGCCGGACCTGCGGAAACACACCCAAAGTGGTCACCCGAACCTGCCGGCGCCGTACCCCGACGCCGGTCTCTACCTGGTTCCACATCTTGCAGGCGGATTCGCACGCCCTGCACTCGATGCATAGTTTTTCATCGATAAGCCAGCCGTATCCCTGCATATGAATGACTCCGTTCAGACACTTCGAGCCGCCTCTGTCATTGCAATTTGTAGACCTAATCGGAGTTGCAGATCCAGAACACCGTTATTGTTGCAAGATCCCACAATGGCATTCGTCAATGGAACCGTGTATGTAAAATTTGCGTACTTGGCGTCCGATTCTCACCCTCTGCACAATGCCCCCGGTGGGTGGGATTTCCCACCCGCTAGATGGTCATGGCCAGAAATCCGCCATCCACCCGCAGAATCGATCCGGTCACGAAGCTCGACGCCCGGTCCGAGGCCAGATACACTACCGCCCCTACCAACTCATCGGGCTCCCCGAACCTCCCCATCGGAGTGTGCCGCATGATGTCCGCCACCCGCTCTTCTGTGAGCAGCTTTCGGTTCTGCTCGGCGGGAAAGAAGCCTGGCACGATAGCGTTCACCCGCACGCCCTTCTGCGCCCATTCGCGCGCCAGAAACTGCGTGATCTGGTTCACGCCCGCCTTGGCGATCGAATAGGTGAACACCTTCGAAAGCGGCGGACCAGACGATGCCGAACTGATGTTGATGATGGAGCCGCCGCGCCCCGGCTGCGTCATCCATGCGCCGAAGACTTGGCAGGCGAGGAACACGCTTTTCAGGTCCACGTCGAGGATGCGCTGCCACTCCTCCTCGCTGATGTCGAAGAACGGCGTCCCGCTGTTGATGCCGGCGGCGTTAATCAAGATTTCGACATGGCCGAACTCGGCCAGGATCCGTTCCAGCGCGGCTTCCAGATCCGCTTTCCGGGTTGCATCCACGCGGATCGCGAGCCCCCTGCGCCCCGTGGCGCCCACCTCGGCAGCCTTCTGCTGCGCGGCTGCTTCGTTGAAGTCGAGAATGGCGACATCGGCGCCGGCGCGGGCAAGACCCATCGCCATTTCGCCGGCGAGCACGCCCCCGCCGCCGACTACTGCCGCCGCCTTGCCGCTCAAATCAAACAGGTCATGCATCGCTGCTTCCTCCTGAGTGGATCAGGACACCGAGATCCTTTATACCACCTCGGCCGGCTCGGCGGCGACAAGGTCCGCCTTCTGAATGAAACGACGATCCGTTTTTTGCAGCGGACTCTTGACCCCTTTGCCCCAATATGGTTAAATCGTCGTGCGCGCTGCCTGGCCAGAACGGCAACGTGCAACAGGAGGTCTTTCACTTCATGCTTCGAAAACTGGTTGCGGGGCTTGGCCTCGCGCTTCTGGCGCCTGCCTGGCTGGCAGCCCAGGAATCGCGCGGCGCCATCACCGGCCGCGTCACTGACCCGCAGGGCGCGGTCGTTCCCAATGCACAGGTCGTCGTCACGAACACGCAGACAAACGATACCCGCCGCGTTGCGACCAACGAGACGGGCTATTACGAAGTCAATTTCCTCGAGCCATCCACGTACACCGTGGCCGTTGAAGCCGCCGGCTTCAAGCGGCTCGTCCGTTCCGGCATCACCGTCAGCGTGGGTACGCGGCTCGAGATCAATCTCTCGCTCGAACTCGGCGCGGTCGCCGAAACCGTCCAGGTGACCGCCGAAGCGCCCCTGCTCGAAACCACCACCGCCAGCGGCGGCAGGGTCCTCGACCAACAGCAGCTGATCAACCTGCCATTTTCGGATCTCAACCCCTTCGCGCTGGCGACGCTCGCCCCCGGCATGCAGTGGACCGGACAACCCGAGTACCGCCGCCCCTTCGACAATGCCGGCACGTCTTCCTTCAACACCATGGGCGGCGTGGGGCAGAACGAATACACGATCGACGGCATGACCGTGACCGGCTCGGGACGCCGCGTCGCCTTCGTGCCGCCCGCCGACGCCATCACCGAATTCAAGCTGGAGACGTCGAATTTCGATGCCAGCCAGGGTTTCACTTCCGGGGCATCCATCAACGTCAGCTCCCGCTCCGGAACCAACACGCTGCATGGCTCGCTCTTCGAGCAGCACTGGCAGCAGCGCTGGAATGCCACTCCGTTCTTCCAGCGCGAATCCTACGACGCCAAGGTGCGCGCCGGGCTGATCAACCCCGATGTCACCAAGAAGCAGGCCACCGGGCGTTCCAACAACTATGGTCTGTCCGCCTCCGGTCCGGTTTGGATTCCGAAGATCATCAACGGCAAGGACAGGCTCTTCTGGAGCTTCACCTGGAACGGCATCCGGCAGGCGAAAGCCGAAACGACAAGCTCCACAGACCGCACCGTGCCCACCATGGACATGAGGCAGGGCGACTTCTCCTACTTCCTCACCGTCCCCAACGGCGCCCGCCTGTACACCATCTACGACCCCCGCTCCGCCCGTCTGGAGGGCAGCACCGTGGTCCGGACGCCTTTCCCCGGCAACAAGGGCGTGCCCATCCTCAACCCCATGTACGACTACGTCGCGAAGCTCTTCCCGGCTCCGAACAACATCCCGGGCAAGGTCACGCCGGAGATGTTCAACAACTATTACGCCTCCGCCATGCCGAAGGACGAGAAATTCAACTCGATCGTGAACCGCTACGACTGGGTCATCAACCAGGACATGCGTTTCAATTTCCGCTGGCAGTGGAATGACCGCCTCGCCGACGAGTATGACTGGACCTACGAGACCGTCCGCGGCTTGCACTCCAACGGGCTCACCCGCATCAACCGCGGCGGCAACATCGGTTATCTGTGGACCATCAACGCCAACAACATCCTCGACGCCAATTTCGGCATCTCCCGCTGGGAGGAGGGCAGCCGCAACCAGACCCGGACGAAGGTCAAAGCCGCCGACACGGGCTTGCCCTCCTACATCGATCAGCGCGCCGGGCGGTTCACGCAACTGCCGAGGATCGACTTCAACAACATCACCGATATCGGCGGCAGCTATCCCGTGATCGGCACGCTGCTGACCAACGGCGAGCTCCGCGCCACGATGACCTCGATCCGCGGCAGCCACACGTTCAAGTACGGCTGGCAGGAGCGGCGCCACTACTTCGCCGGCGCGGGTCCCGGCTCGAGCACGGGCTACTTCACTTTCCGCAACGGCTGGACGCGGGCTTCCAACGTCGACAATCAGGCGTCCAACCACGTCCACGACTGGGCGGGCTTCCTGATGGGCATGCCCACGGGCGTCTCGATCGACTACAACGACACTTTCTACTGGCGCACGCCGCGCCGCGCCCTCTTCTTCCAGGACGACTGGCGCGTGACCACAAAGCTGCGCCTGTCGCTCGGCTTGCGCTATGAGCGGGAAGGCGGGAGCGACGAAAAGCTGAACCGCGGCCTATCCGCGGTCCTGCTCGATCAGAAGAGCCCGATCTCGGATCTCGTCGAAGCCGCTTACAACGCGAAACCCATCGCCGAAGTCCCGGCGGGATCGTTCCGCGTGACGGGCATCCCCACGTTCTTCGGTCTTGAAGGCTACAAGTATGCGACCAAGGGCGTTCACACACTGCTGCCGAAGTTCGGGCTCGTGTACTCGCTCAACGACAAGACCGTGATCCGCGGCGGCTGGGGCATGTACCAGGATACGCTCAACGTCTCCAACAACCGTCCTTACACCGACGGCTTCTCCCAGCCGACCTCGACGCCTATCTCCAACGACGCCGGGCTCACCTTCTGCTGCGGCATCGGCGCCGCCGCCGGCATCGCCCAAGGACACACCGTCATGAACGATCCTTTCCCGGTGCGCCCGGAGGTGAACAACACGCGCTTCAACGAACCGTTCCGCACCGCTCTGCAGGGGGTCGTCCGGTTCGGTACCAGCTTCACGTCCTACCCTTGGAACTACAAGCCCGCGCTCCAGCACCGCTGGCGCATCGGCTTCCAGCGCGAGGTGTTCACCAATACCCTGGTCGACTTCTCTTATAACGGCGCCTATTCTTACATCCCGGTCAGCCGCCGCCTCGACGCGCTGCCCGAGCAGTACTGGACAAAGGGCATGAAGCGCGACCAGGCCAATGACAACTACCTCAACGCCAACCAGCCCAACCCATTCAACATCAAGAACCTCGCCCCCATCCAGCAGTCCAGTCCGGAGCTGTACAAGTACCTGGCCAGCACCGGGTTCTTTACGTCGAGCAACCTGCGGAGGAACCGTTTCCTCCGCCCATACCCTCAGTTCAACGGGCTTTACACCGTGGGCGAGCGCGGCGGCGACGTCCGCCAGGGCTATGTCACTTACCACGACATGCAACTCCTCGTCGAGCGCCGCATGACGCGCGGGCTTCAGGCGAGCTTCATGTACACGTGGGCTTCCAGTTACGTGGCCGACTACTACATGAACGAGTTCGACTCGTACGTCTCGGAGCGGGTCAGCAACAACATCCGGCCTCACCGGCTGGCGCTGAGCGCCGTCTACCAGCTTCCGTTCGGCAAGGGCCGCGACCTGGTCAAGGAAGGCTTCCTCAGCCACCTGATCGGCAATTGGAACCTGTCCGGAGTCTGGCAACTGCAGTCCGGTCCGGCGCTGGACTGGGGCAACCGGTTCTTTTACGGCGACATGAACCAGCTCGAGTCCCTGTTCAAGAGCGAGGAGATGCGGAACAAGAACATTCTCCAGTGGTTCGACAACTCGATCGCATGGCGCGGGCCGGGAGATCCGCCCGCCGGCTTTGTCGGTTTCGAGGGGCGCACGGCCGCACAGCCAGGCTCGTACCACGTGAGGGTGTTCCCTGTCCGCCTCGACACAGTGCGCGGCGACGGCATTGACAACATCGACCTGAAGATCGAGCGCCTGTTCCCGATCCGGCAGGAGCGGGGCATTCAGGCGCGTTTCTCGCTCGATATGCTCAACGCGCGGAACCACACCAACTTCAGCACTCCGAACACGGATCCGACCAGCGCGAACTTCGGCCGCGTCACTAGCCAGCGAGGCTTGTCGCGCGTCCTCCAGTTCAACCTCCGCGTGGACTTCTGATATGGAGCGACCCTGTCAAGCCCCACCGGGTTTGGCGGGTTTGAAATCAGGCCGGTTCGCCTCCGGGAGGAGGCGGGCCGGCCTTCTTCGTTGTATGCCTCCAGGGCCGTGAAGTGTTCCCGCCGGAGCCGCCCGTCGCGCAATCGTTCGGCCTGAACGGCGCGCCTTCTTGTCGCCTTCAAGAATCCTGCGCGCTGCCGCCGCCACCACGTCCGCCTTTGCGCGCGGCACCACCACGACGCCGTCGCTGTCGGCCGCCACGATGTCGCCCGGCATCACCAGCACCCCGCCCACCGTCACCGGCTGATTATAGCTTTCCACCCAGACGCGGCCCGGATTGATGCCGCGCGTGTGGCGCCGCTGGTAGACCGGGATCCTCTGCAGGATGTTTTCGTCCGAGTCCCGGCAGCCTCCGCTGGTGACGATGCCGCGCATGCCGCGCGAGAACCAGTTCAGCGCATTGTTCGAACCGCAGAAGCCGGCGTCGTGCGTGCCCTGCGCATCGATCACCAGCACCGCGCCGGGGCTGAGCCAGCGGGCGAACTCCTCGGGCGTCTTCCGGCTGCACCACTGGCCTTCCCATTCGGCGAAGGCCTCGTGGCTCGGGAAGCCGGGCGTTCTCGCCTGCGCGGGCACGATGCGCAGCGTCACGGCGAAGCCCGTGATGCGGTGCCGGAACTCCTTCTCATCGCGCCACATGGGCAGGATGCCGGCGTCCATGATCATGACGTTGGCCAGACCGGCGATGTCGAGTCCGTCGTTGACATCGGCCACGCGAAGCCCCTCGAACAGCTTCAGAAGCCGCTGGTTCCCGGCGGCATCGAACGGCTGAACCGGAATGTACTGCCTGGTGAAGGGCGGCTGGGCCTGCCCCGCGAGCGCCACCGGCAGCAGGAGTGCGAACAGCATACGGGTCATGGCGATCGTGTCCTTTGATATCCTGAAAACGAGTTCTTCATTCTACTTCCAGAGAGGATACCCCTGAATGGCACTGAAAGTCGCGATCAATGGCTTCGGCCGCATCGGACGAAACGTCCTCCGGGCCGGCTACAAGAACCCTGACATCGAGTTCGTCGCCACCAACGACCTCACCGACACCAAGACGCTGGCGCACCTGCTCAAGTACGACTCGGTTCTCGGCCCGCTCGACGCCGAAGTCAGCGCCGGTCCGGACTCGATCACGGTGAATGGCAAGACCATCAAGGTCTTCCAGCAGAGAGATCCGGCCGCCATCGACTGGTCGAGCCTGGGCGCGCAGATCGTCGTCGAGAGCACCGGCAAGTTCACCGACGCCAATGCCGCCAAGGCTCACCTCAAGGGCACGGTGAAGAAGGTGATCATTTCCGCCCCGGCGAAGAATGAAGACATCACCATGGTGATGGGCGTCAACCACGCGAGCTACGACCCGGCCAAGCACCATGTGATTTCCAACGCGAGCTGCACCACCAATTGCCTGGCGCCCCTGGTCAAGGTCCTCCATGACACCTTCGGCATCGAGAAAGGCTCGATGACCACCATCCACAGCTACACCAACGACCAGAACGTGCTCGACTTCCCGCACAAGGACCTGCGCCGCGCCCGCGCCGCCGCCATCAACATGATCCCCACCACCACCGGCGCCGCCAAGGCCATCGGCCTCGTGGTGCCCGAACTGAAGGGCAGGCTGGACGGCTACGCCATGCGCGTGCCGACGCCCAACGTGAGCGTCGTCGACCTGGTCTCGGTCCTGAAGAAGAGCGCCTCGGCCGAGGACGTCAATGCGGCTCTGAAGGCTGCCGCCGAAGGGCCCCTGAAGGGCATCCTGGCCTTCACGATGGACCCGGTGGTCTCCACCGACATGATGCGCAATCCGAACTCCTCCATCGTCGACGGCCTTATGACCAAGGTCCTCGACGGCAACCTGGCCAAGGTCGTTTCCTGGTACGACAACGAGTGGGGCTACTCCTGCCGAGTCGTCGATCTGTGCCTCTACATCGCGTCGAAGGGTCTCTGAAACGCGCTTCTCCTTCCGGCTGCATGCGAAGCCCCGCCCGGCGCCAGCCGCGCGGGGCTTCGCCGTTCCTGCGGCCTCCGGCATGGTAGACTCGCAGCGATGATCGCGGAAACGGCAGGCGCGCTGCTGGGCGCGGCGGGCGTCCTCGCCTGGGGCGCGCGCGGGCGCTCCGCGCAACTGTTCTGCCCCTCGGTATGGCGCGGGCCGAAAACGCCGCGCGCCCTCGCGCTCACCTTCGACGACGGCCCCAGCGAATCCACGCTGGACCTGCTGAGCCTGCTGCACACCTATGGCGTGCGCGCCACGTTTTTCCAGCTTGGCCACCACGCGCGCCGGCTGCCGCGGACCGTGCGCCGCTGCGTGGAGGAAGGGCACGAACTCGGCAATCACTCGGACCGCCACCATGGACTCTGGCTCCGCTCGCCGCAGTTCATCCGCGACGAGATCGAACGAGCGCAGGAGTCGATCGCCCGCCTGTCCGGAGCGGCGCCGCGCTGGTTCCGCGCCCCCTATGGCGTCCGCTGGTTCGGCCTGCGGCCGGTCCTGCGGCAGCTTGGCCTGACCCATGCCGCCTGGAGCGTGCTGGCGCGCGACTACGCGCTGGACGCCGCGGGCATTGTGAACCACGTTGGGCCTCGCGTCAGGGCGGGTGCGATCCTCTGTTTCCATGATGGCCGCGGGATGCGCCACTCGCCGGACATCTCGGCCACCCTCGGCGCTCTGGAAACGCTGCTGCCGCGCTGGCTCGACGAGGGCTATGAGTTCCTCACCCTGAGCGAACTGATGCAGACGGGAGGCGAGGCGGCGCAGTGACGGCCCGCGGCGTGCGCCCGGTGCGCGAGACGATCCGCCTGTGGACGCCCGCCGCGGCGATGCTCGCAGCGTCTCTGATCAGCTACATCGACCGCAATACGCTGGCGCTGCTGGCCCCTACGATCCTGGCCGAATGCCGGTTGAGCGCGGAGCAGTATGGCTGGATCCTTTCGGCCTTTTCCCTGGCTTACATGGCGGGCAATCCGCTCTGGGGCCGCTGGCTGGACCGCGCGGGCGTCCGGCGCACCATGGGCGCGGCTGTATCGCTGTGGACCGCGGCAGCGGCGGCGCACGCCCTGCTGGCGAGCTTCTGGACCTTCGCCGGAGCCCGCGCCCTGTTGGGCTTTGGCGAAGGCGCCACGTTCCCCGGAGGGCTCCGCACCGTGGTGCAGACACTTCCGGAGGGACTTCGCAGCCGCGGCGCGGCGCTCGCTTACAGCGGGGGCTCGCTGGGCGCGGTGCTTACGCCCGTCATCATCACCCCGATATATGCGGCCTTCGGCTGGCGCGCCGCGTTTGTCTTCACCGGCTTCATCGGCGCCCTGTGGCTGCTCGCGTGGAGCCGTGTGAGCCGGCGTCCGGAGCTGTGCGCCACGCATCTGCCGGAGAGGCGCAAAGCAGGACGGCTGGAATGGAGCGACCGGCGGCTGTGGGCCTTCATGAGCTCCTATGCGCTCGGCTGCCTGCCCCTGGCGTTCGTGCTCTATCAGGCGCCCCTGTACTTCGGGCGCGCGCTGGGCAAGACGCAGATCGAGATTGGGCAGGTGCTCTGGATTCCGCCGCTCGGCTGGGAGTGTGGCTACTTCTTCTGGGGCTGGCTCTCGGACCGGCTGGCGCGCGGGCGCGAGGATGCGACGCCCGTGTTCCGCGCGCTGACGCTGGCAGCGCTGGCCGGCACGCTGCCTCTGGCCTTCGGCGCGCGCGCCGCTTCTTTCTCCTGGTTGCTGGCGCTGCTGTTCTGGGCGATGTTCATCGCCGGCGGCAACGTGATCGTCAGCCTGAGCTACGCGACACGGGTGATCGCGCCGGAGCACGCGGGGCTGCTGGCAGGGCTGGGCGCGGGATCCTGGTCGGCGTTCGTTGCGCTGGCGATGCCGTTTTTCGGCCGGCTGATGGACCAGCGCGCCTGGGATGCGGCTTTTCTGGCCGCCGCCGCGATCCCGGTGGCGGGATTCGTCCTGTGGCTGGCGCTGACGCGCCGTCCCGTTCAGCCCGCAGGCGTGCGCAAATAAGCGGCAAGAAGTTCCTGCAGGAGCGGCGTGCGCGGGTAGGCGTGGCCCATGTACTGCCGCCATCCTTCCGCCCACTCCACCCCGCACAGCCGGCCGCGGCTGCGCGTCCACTCCTCCATCGTCTCCAGGTAATTGTCCATTCCGTGCTGCTTCTTCAGCCAGTCGCGCTGGCTGGCGTGGGCTGCCAGCATGCGGCGCTTGGTGTCCATCGCGCTGCCGACGTCGATGAAAAAGTGCGCGGGCGCCACCTGCCCTTCACGGTCGACGCCTTCCGCCGGATCCGTGTAGTAGAGGTGCGGGATGGCCGGCAGTGCGGGCGCCTGGTCGTAAGCCTGCGTGTGGTAGTTGGGGGCGGATGCGCCGAAACAGGCGTCGGTCACCAGCCGGCTGGTGGCTTCGTGGTCGCAGTGGTAATCCCGCGGGGACGCCGTGAGCACGATGTCCGGGCGGAACCGGCGGATCGCCGCCGTCACCCTGCGGCGCGAAGCGTCGTCCTCGAAGATGGCCAGGTCCTTGAATCCGAGGGCATGATGTTCGGCGCCGATCACGGCGGCGGCTCGCTGCGCCTCCTGACGGCGGAGATCCGCGATCTCCTCGGGGCCGCGGTCGGCGCTGCCGCAGTCTCCCGAAGTCATTGTCAGGATCACTACCGAATGGCCAGCCTGCCGGAGCAGCGCCAGCGTGCCCCCGGCGAGAAATTCGGCGTCGTCGGGATGAGCGTGGATGCAGACAATCCTCATGAGCTTTGTTCCGGGCTGACTCGAATCAGTTCGCACTCGCAGCAGTCGCTGCACCGGTGGCACTTGCCGCAGATGTGGTTGTCGCAGGCGTCCTTGGTGCACCAGACGCAGATGCGGGTGGCCGGCTCCCCGCAGATGCTGCACGGGAATGTCGGCGGCGCTTCCATGCCTACCTGCGTGGCGCCTGTTTCAACGTCCGTTCTCTGCAACGCTGCGCCTCCTGTTCAGCGGTCTCGCGTTCGCGCTCCCGCACCGCGGCCAACTCCAGGACATGCTGCCGGAGCCATTCCCTGTCGGCTGCAGCCGCGAGTTCGCTTTCCACCAGATCCGCCACCGCCGGGTTCTGATACCGGCGCACGGCCTGGCTGAGCGACTGCGCCAGATTGATAAACGACTCCAGCCGCACCAGCGTCTCCACGGCCACCGTCAGCCCGTTCGGGTTGCCGGCGAGCCTCGCCGCCGCGTTCTGCACATGGGTCAGCAGATTCAGGCAGTCCTTGTATTGCTGCTCGTACTGGTTGGGCGCGCCGGCGGCCGTCCACTTCTCGGGTTGCAGCCGCTCCAGCAGCGGGCGCACCCTCTCCAGCCCCTCGCTCAGCTTCAGGGCGCGCGGCTTCAACTCCCAATCCGGAGGCAGGCCGGCGTCGGGCGCGGGTGCGGCGTTCTGGGCCGCCAGCAGCACCAAGGCTAATTGCGCGAACACTCTGTTGCCAGTGTACCTGCAACAGACGCGTCCTGCATGGCAGGGATGCCAGAACCAGAGTGCGGGCGCGGATCAGTTGCCCGGGGGCGGGGGCGGAGGGGGAGGCGGGGGATCGTAGGCGCTGGGGCGCTCGGCGCGACGCTCACGCTGCTCGGGCTCACGGGTGTAGAGCGAGCGCTGGGCGTCGAGCATCTTCTGCAGAATGCGCCCCTGGCGTTCGAGGGTCTCGCGCTCCAGTCGGCCGCTCTGCAGGTCACCCTCGACCTTCTCCATCTCGCCCGGCACCCCGCCGAGCTGGTCGGCGACCTGGTCGTTGTTGCCCCGC
>DYJN01000153.1 GCA_020723085.1 Arcobacter sp. | reverse complement strand
ATATTTATATCGCCTTTGGTTGCGGAATGAATTCCGCGCTACGAATATCGTCTTACGATTAGAAATTCCGCAGCACGTATTCGACCGACTTGAAGGCCAACGGCGGCAGGGCGTGACGGGGGAACCATTCGACCGCTGCCGCATCGTCATTGGCGTGGATCTGGCCGGAGAGGACTTCGCCAGCGTAATAGACGACGAAGTCGGCGCTGTTGGGGAATTCGCGGTCGGGGATGACATCCAGCAGGCGGGTCACGCGGACGTTGAGGCCTGTTTCCTCGAAGCATTCGCGTTCCGCCGCCCGGGCCGGGTCCTCGTCGGCGTCAACGAAGCCTCCGGGGACCGACCACAGTCCCCGGCCGGGGATGTTGGCACGTTGGATGAGCAGGACGCGGCCATCCCGTTCGACCAGGATCGCGGCGGCAACTTTGGGATCGGTAAAGTGGATATATCCGCAGACCGGGCAGACCGGGCGGAGGCGGCCAAAGCGAGGTTCGTGAGTCACGGCTGAGCCGCAGAGCGGGCAGTAGGCGATGTCGGTGAGTTTCATGGGAGGTATTAAAACACAGTTTCGAGAGGAGGGGCAACGTGTTGCGTGGAGCGGAAAAATAAAGGTTCATTGGGAATTGGCGTGGCGAGCCGCCAGATGTAGGGCGGAATTAATTCCGCTCTACGGCGTGTTGCCAGATATGGGGACGCATCACGGAACATCCCAAAGAGCGGAAAAATAAAAGTCCCGCTCGGTGAGAGGAACGGGACTTCGCTTTGGGGGCGGGAGTTACCGTTTTTGACGCCAGCGGCGGTCGGTGAGCCAGCGCAGGAGGAAGGCCAGGGCCGCCAGGACGACTGCGGCAGCGAGCAGGCCGGCCTGCCAGGCGGCGGGGATGGGCGGCGGGGGCGAGGCTTCGGGCAGTGCGGGTCCGGGGGTGAGGCCCTGAGTCCCTTGCGGGGCGATGTTCTTTGCAGCGGGTTCCAGGGTGCGGGCCGAGTCTTCGGTGGGGGCCGGTTCGGTGGGAGCCGCAGGGACGGCGAACGTCTCCTCGGTGGCCGCAGGGGCTTCGAGGGCCATTGGGCCGGTGTCGGTAGCGTCACCACCGCCGCCGCCAAACCCATAGGCCGGTTGGGCCGAACGGGAGGCGCTGAGCGGGACGACGAAATTGGTGGCAAAAGTAATGACCAGCAACAGGCTGGCGACGATCGAGGCCAGTCGCAGGGCAGGGACGAGGCGCGGCAGCGGCGGGCGGACGCGCCGGCTTTCGGCCCTGAGGGTGAAATTACGCGGGGCGCGCCGTTTGGGGGCGGCACGCAAGACGGCCCGGGTGCGGCGCAAATCGTCCATAACGGCGCGCAGGCCGGGGTCCGAAGCGAGGCGGGATTCGAGACGCGCGGCATCGGCCCGGGACAGTTGTCCGTCCAGGTAGGCCGATAATTTCTCTACGTCACGAAAAGTCATATTGTTTTTCATACGCGGCTCTCCGCCAGAAGGGGATCGTCCTTGAGACGGAAGGCCGCTGGCAAAAGTTCCCAGTATCCTTGCAGGCACTCGCGCATCCGCAGGCGGGCGCGGGCCAGGCGGCTCTTGATCGTGCCGAGCGGCGTGCGGACGATGCTGGCCGCTTTCTCGTAGTCCATGCCCTGGATGTCAACCAGCACGACCACAGTACGGAAGTCGGTCGGCAGGGCGTTGAGGCAGTCCTGGATGGCCTGGTCGAGGTCCACCAGCTCGGTCTGTTCTTCGGGGGAGAGTGACGGGTCGGCCAGCCAGCGGGGGGTTTCCATTTCTTCGTCGTCGCTGGTCATGGGTTCGAGCGGGACGGTGGGACGGCGTTTGCGGCGGCGGAGTTCGTCGTAGCAGGCATTGGTGACGGTGCGCAACAGCCAGGCTTTGAAGGAGCCGCCGCGGAAGGAGGCGAGGCTGCGGAAGGCGGAGATGAAGGCTTCCTGGGTGGCGTCGGCGGCGAGGTCGTCGTCGCCGAGGATGCGGCAAGCGGTGTTGAAGAGCATGTCCTGGTAGGCCAGGACGAGGCGGTTGAAGGCTTCGAGGTCGCCGCGCTGGGCATCGTGGATGAGGGCGGTTTCGTCCATGCCGCAATTGTATCAGTTTTCGGGAGAG
>DYJN01000152.1 GCA_020723085.1 Arcobacter sp. | reverse complement strand
ACAGTCTACCTAGTAGTCTACCTCGTGACCGTTTCTAACTCAGGACTGTTGCTCTCAGATTGGGAGGCCGTATGAGACGCACGAAGGACAACGTGGCGGTGGTGCCCGCGCCTGAGGCGGCGCGGGCGGGTGGGCAGAAGAAGGTCGTCGCCGGGCTGCAGGCGGCAGTGGACGCCTTGCCTGCCAACAGCGGCGACTGGCGCGTGGGGGGCGTCCCGGGCCTGTATGTCCGGGTCGGCGCGCGGGAGCGCAGCTACCGGCTGCAACGGCGGATCGCCGGGCGGCTGGTAGTGACAGTGCTCGGCGAGATGACGCTGGCGCAGGCGCGCCGGGCGGCGATGAAGGAGTGGGCGGCGATGAAGCCGCCGCCGGTGGAGGGCCGCCTCACGCTCGGCGAGGCGTGGAGGCGGTACTTGAGCGAGAAGAGGCTGGCGGAGACGACGCGGAGGCTCTACGAGTACAATGCGCGGCGTTACCTGTCGGAATGGATGGGGCGCTCGCTGGAGGAGATCGGCCGGCAGCGGGCGGGGGTGCGCGCCCTGTATCACCATCTGGCGCGGAAGCACGGGCTGGCGACGGCCAAGCAGGTGATCGTCATGTTCAGTGCGGTCTATCGCTATTTCCGCCGTGTCGAGCCGGACTTGCCTGAATGTCCCACCGTGGCGGTGGACGTCGAGGCGGTTAAACCGCGCGACTGGGGGCTGTCGCCCGAGGAGCTGCGCAAGTGGTGGGCGGCGGTCCAGCAGCTGCGTTCGCCGGTCAAGCAGGCCTGGTGGGTGACGGCGCTGCTGACGGGGGCGCGGGCGGCGAGTGTGACGAATCTCAGGTGGGGGGATGTGGACTTCGAGCGCGGGACCCTGCATTTTGCTGTCGCCAAGGGCGGGCGGACCTACACGGTGCCGGCGAGCCGGCGGCTGCTGGAGCATCTGCGCGGCTGGTTGGGGCAGGCGCCTCCAGGCGAGTGGGTGTTTGAGAGTCCGCGGCGTCCAGGCCAGCCGCTGTGGGCCCAAGTGCGGGACGACAAGCGCGGCGTGGCCAGCGCACACCACCTGCGGCACACTTTCCGCACGACGCTGGCTGAGCTGGGGGCGACGCCGGATCAGGCGCGGCTGCTGATGGGGCACTCGTTGGGCGGAGACGTCTCGCGCGGCTACATCACGGCGCATCTGCTGGTGGAGAGCCTGCGCCCGCTGGCTGACGCTGTGGCGGAGCGGTACGCGGAGATCCTTGAATGGGGCGAGCCATGACCGAGGCCGAGGTGAAAGCGCTGTTGCGGGAGTTTGAACAGCTGGCGGCGCGTGCCGGTGAGTTCGAGGCCGAGTTGGATGGCGTGCGCCGGCTTGCGGAACGCCGCCGCCAGTTGGAGGCGCAGGTCTGGGGCAGAGCGGGTTCGCCGGAGTATCGGGAATGGGAAGACAGCCGGGAGAGGGTGGATGGATTTTATGCGGAGTTCGGGCGGTTGGTCGATGCTGCCAGGGGACGGCTGGAGGACCTGCGGGCCGTGGTTGGCACGGCTGAGACAGAGCGGATTGACCGAGCCCTGCATGCTGCTGCGGTGCGTTCCACGCGGGAAGCCCTGGAGCGGGCTGTCGCGCTGATTGGGGAGGATGCGGAGGCGCGGAAGGAGCAGAGGCGGCAGCGGCGGCGGGCGGCAATGCAGAGCGGTTGGATTCCAGAGGCGGGGAAGCGCGAGCCGCAGGAGGTTTCGCCGGCGGTTTCCACCAAGGCTCGGAGGACTCGTGACGCCCAACCCGAGGATGGCTCTGCGGCGTTGGGCAGAGTGAGGCGGGAACGGGCTCTGGAGAGGCCGCCTTGGCAGCCCGAGTCGTGGTCCCGCGACGCCGAGGGTAAACCGGGGCGGTGGGTGACGGCAAAGGAGTTCTCCTGCATTACCGGCATCCCGACCGGGACGCTGGCCAACTGGCGGCATCAGGACCGGAAGGCTGGCCGCGAAGAACCTCTGCCGGGCAAGCCGCGCTACCAGCACTTCGGCTTGGTGGTGCGGTATTGGCTGCCAAGATCGCTGGAGCACCCCTATGGGCCCACGGAGGAGGGCGAGCGGCGAGAACTGGAATAGCGCTACAGGCAGCGGAGAGATTCCCGCCTCCGCATTTGCACTCCGGGAGC
>DYJN01000079.1 GCA_020723085.1 Arcobacter sp. | reverse complement strand
AAATGGTGAGCCGGGCGGGACTCGAACCCGCGACCACCTGATTAAAAGTCAGATGCTCTACCACTGAGCTACCGGCCCACTCCGCGCGGCGGGCATGACAGGCGGGGTCACCCTCAGGATAGCAGCGGGATGCGGGGGAATACAATTGCGCAGAGGGAGACGAACCGGATGCGCTTTGACAGACCGCGAAGAGTGGATGGGCGGCACAGCGGCGCCGTGACGGAAGGCAAGGGGTGTGCGGACCGGCTCGATGGGTTGAGCCGGCGGGGGTTGATGGCGGCGGGAGCGCTGACGGGAAGCCGGGCATGGCCTTCAGCCGCAGCGCAGCGGCGCGGGCGCCTCCTGCTGGGGGCGCCGCTGTTCGCGAAGACATCCGACCCGCGGGAGCTGGCGCGGGAGGCGCGGCGGCAAGGCTACTCCGCCGCATACTGCCCTGCCGCGGCGCCGCACGAGACGGAGAAGCTGCGTGCCATCGAACAGGGTTTCGCGGCGGAGAACGTCGTGCTGGCGGAGGCGGGCGTGTGGGTCAATCTGCTCGACGCCGATCCCGCGAAACGCAGGGAGAACCTGGAAAAGGTCACCGCCGGGCTGGCTGTGGCCGACGCCGTAGGCGCGCGGTGCGCCGTGACGATCTGCGGCAGCTTCAATGAAAAGGTCTGGTACGGGCCGCATCCGAAGAACCTGAGCCGGGAATTTTTCGACGCCGCGGTGGAAAATGCGCGGAAAATTCTGGATGCCGTTAAGCCGAAACGGGCGAAATTCAGTTATGAAATGATGGGTTGGAGCCTGCCGGATTCGCCGGACGCGTACCTAAAAATGATCCGCGCGGTGGACCGCGCGGGTTTCGCCGTCCATCTCGACGTCTGCAACCTGGTGAACAGCCCGGAGAGGTTCTACAACAACGCCGCGCTGATCGAAGAGTGCTTCCGGAAGCTGGGACGCTGGATCGTCTCCTGCCACGCCAAGGATCTGGAGTGGCAGCCGGAGATGAACGTGCACTTCGTGGAAGTGATCCCGGGGCGGGGACAGATCGACTACCGGGCGTATCTGCAAGGGGTGGCCGCACTGGACACGCCGGCGCCGCTGATGCTGGAGCATCTGAGGACGGCAGGAGAATACGCCGAGGGGGCGAGCTACATCCGGAAGGTGGGGGAAGAGCTGGGGCTGGAGATTGCGTGAGTGGCGGATGAACCGGGCCGGGTATAGACTGTTGCGGAGGGAGAACGCTTACATGGAAGAGAGACAGGGCGGCGAGCGTGGCGTAAGCCGGCGCGAGTGGATCGGAACGGGCACGCTCGCAGCGGGCGCCGGGTGGCTGGCAGGCAAGGCGGAGGGACAGGCGCCCGGCAGTGCGCCGTTCCTGGTGGATGCCGGAATCGACCGGATTGTCGTGCTTCCGGGCAAGACCTACCTCCGGGGATGGGTTGGACGGGGCCGGGCGCCATCTCAGACGCGTCCGCACAACGGCGTGAAGGGGCCGGAGCCGCAGACGGCGGACCTGGCGAAAGAACAGATCCGGGTGCGGTGGTCCAAGGTGTCGGGACCGGGCGGGGTGCAGTTCGCCGATGCGTCGGCGCTGCAAACAACTGCGGGCTTCAGCGCGCCGGGGACCTATGTGCTGCAACTGGAGGCCGAGGGGCTGCCGGGGAAGAACTCGGCGCGAGTGACGGTCGAGGTTGAGCCGTCGCCGCCTGCGCGGGCGCTGGAGGCGGCGCATGTAGAGGGATTCGCCGTGACGGGCGGGTTCTGGAAGCCGCGGCTGCGGAACCTGATTGTGAACTGGATTCCGCATTGCATCCGGCAGATCGAGCGCACGGACCTCGAACTCGGCATGGGCGGGATCGACAATTTCATCGAAGCGGGCAAGAAGCTGCGCGGCGAGCCGCACGGTTTTCACAAAGGTTTTGTTTTCTCCAATGCCTGGGTGTACCAGACGATCGAGTCGATGAGTCTGGCTCTGGGCTACCCCTTCGAGGGCGACGCCGAGGCGGAAGCGGCGCACGCACTGTTCCGAAAGACGCTGGACCGGTGGATTCCGCTGATTCTGGCGGCGCAGGAGCCGGACGGGTATCTTCAGACAGCGTTCACGCTGCCGCGGCAGGGGCGTGACGGCAGGCGGATCGACTCGGACAAGTTCCGGCACTGGGATCCGGCGCACCGGCCGGACCACGAAGGCTATGTGGCCGGGTATTTTCTCGAAGCGGCCATTGCTCACCACCGCATGACCGGAGGCAAGGATCAGCGGCTCTATCAGGCGGCCAGGAAGCTGGCCGACTGCTGGGAGAGCCACATCGGACCGCCGCCGAGGCAAGCCTGGTACGACGAGCACCAGGGGATGGAGCAAGCGCTCTTCCGGTTCGGGCGCTACGTGAACGAAGTGGAAGGCAAGGGCGCGGGCGACCGGTATCTGAGGCTGGCGAAGTTCTTGCTGGATTGCCGGTATCACGCCGGCGTGCAGCCGCGGGACAGGGTCGAGTACAGCCAATCGCACCTGCCGGTGACCGAGCAGTACGAGGCAGTGGGCCACGCGGTACGCGCTTCCTACACGTATTCGGCGATGGCGGATGCGGCGATGGAGACGGGAGACGCCGATTACCGGAGCGCTGTGAAATCACTCTGGGCCAGCATCACGCATCACAAGCTGTATGTGACGGGAGGAATCGGCAGCGGCGAGACAGCGGAAGGATTCGGTCCCAACTACTCGCTTCCGCTGCGCGGCTACTGCGAGACGTGCGCCAGTTGCGGGGAGCTGTTCTTCCAGTGGAAGATGGGCCGGCTGTGGCATGACGCACGGTTCGCAGATCTGTACGAAGACACGCTGTACAACGCGATTCTCGGCTCGCTGGATCTGGAGGGCCGCCATTTTTACTACGACAACCCGCTGGAGGCGCGGGTGGCGCGGTACGCATGGCACCTGTGTCCATGCTGCGTGGGCAATTTCCCGCGCACGCTGCTGATGCTGCCGGAGTGGATGTACGCGAAGAGCGCCGACGCGCTCTTTGTGAACCTGTTCGCGGAGAGCCGCGGGCGGATCGACGGCATCGCCGGCACGAGCGTGGAGATCGAGCAGCGCACGGGGTATCCGTGGAAGGGTGCGGTGGCGCTGACGCTGCGCCCGGCGAAGGCGGCGCGGTTCGCGCTGCATGTGCGCGTGCCGAACCGCAACGTGAGCCGACTGTACAGCGCTACGCCGGAACTGCCGCCACCGGTGTTCCGCGTGAACGGCAGCGCCGTAAAGGCGGCGGTGCGGAACGGTTATGCGGTAATCGAGCGGACATGGAAGCCGGGAGACCGGGTGGAGTTCGAACTGCCGCTCGCGCCGCAGCGGATCGAGCCTGGCGAGAAGCTGGGACTGCTGAAGGGGATGATGGCGATTCGCTACGGGCCGCTGATTTACAATCTGGAGACGCAGGAACAGGACATTGCGAAGACGGTCAGCGCGGCGTCGCCATTGAATGCGGTGTGGCGCCCGGACCTGCTGGGGGGCGTGACGGCGGTGGCGGGCCGGTTCATCGACGGAAGCCCGTTGACGGCGGTTCCGAATTTTGCGCGGATGAACCGGGAGACTCCGACGGAATATCCGCCGCCGCGGCCCGCTCCGGGCGGGCAGCGGCCGGCGCCGCGCCCGGTCCGCTCGACTGTCTGGGTGCGAAAGGGCTGAAGAGGCGGACTTCCCTGCCCTGCCGGGCGGCTCAGCCGCGCCGCCTGCGGGCGGCCGGGGTTTTTGCCGGCTTGCGCGGAGCGGACTCCGGCTCAACGACAGAGAAGTACAGGCGGCGCTCGACGCCGTCGACCCTGTCGAGGCGGACGCGGAGGCGGTCGCCGATCCTGTATTCCCGGCGGCTGCGCTCGGCCACGATTTTCCGGGTATTTTCCTGGTAATTCCAGCGGTCTCCGGGAAGGATGTCGATGGGAACGAGCCCCTCCACGAAGAGCTCTTCGAGCTCGACGAAGAAACCGAATTTGGTGGTGGAGATGATGAGCGCGCCGAACTCGTCGCCGATGCGGCCGGTCATGAACTTCACCTTCTTCCATTCGATGAGCTCGCGCTCGGCGTCGGCGGCGCGGCGCTCGGTTTCCGAACACTGTTCGGCGATCTCGTGAAGGTCGCCCGCGCCGGGTTCGCGGCCGTCGAGCCAGGCGGAAAGAAGGCGGTGGACGATGAGATCGGGATAGCGGCGGATGGGCGAGGTGAAATGGGTGTAGGACGCCGCGGCCAAAGCAAAATGACCGACATTTTTCTCGGAATACCGGGCCTGCTTCAGAGAACGCAGCATCAGGTAATTCAAAATTCTTTCTTCCGGCTTTCCCTCCAGTTTCTCAACGAGTTTCTGATACATCCGTGAAGTGATTTTGAGATTGTCCTGGAGCCGCACGATGTCGCGGCGGAGCTTGCGGCCGTCGCTCGTGCGGGTGACGACGGGAAAACGCTGCGCCGGGAAAGCCGGGACGCCGAGCGTATAGCCGAAGCGGGAGGCGATCTGCTCGAAGTCGAGGACTTTCTGGGCGTCGGGAGGCTCGTGGACGCGGAAAAGGCTTTCCGGCAGGTGCTCCTCCAGATGCCGGCTGACAGCCTCGTTGGCGGCGAGCATGAACTCTTCGATGATGCGGTGGGCGATGTTGCGGGGCGTGCGCTCGATGCCGGTCATGAGCCCCTGCTCGTCGAAGACGAGGAGGGGCTCGGGGAGGTCGAAATCGATCGCGCCCCGTTTCATGCGGCGCCGGTTGAGGATGATCGCGAGCTCCCGCATCAGCTCGAAGCGGGGGACGAGAGGCGCGTAGCGCTGGCGGAGCCCGGGGTCGCCTTCGAGGAGGAGGTGGACGCCGGTGTAGGTCATGCGCTCGACGCTGCGGATGACGCTGCGGCAGAACTCCTGGCGGAGGACGTCGCCCTGGCGGTCGATCTCGAGGATGGCAGAGAGGCAGAGGCGGTCGACGCCGGGTTTGAGCGAGCAGATTTCGGTAGAAAGCTCGAGCGGGAGCATGGGCACGGCACGGTCGGGGAAGTAGACGCTGGTGCCTCGGAGGAAGGCCTCCTGATCGAGGGGCGAGCCGGGCAGCACGTAATGGCTGACATCGGCGATGTGGACGTGGAGAAGGAAGCAGCCGTTGTGGAGGCGGTCGACCCAGACGGCGTCGTCGAAGTCGCGGGCGGTTTCGCCGTCGATGGTGACGATGTCGAGGCCGCGGAAATCGCGGCGTCCGGCGAGATCGGCCTTGGTGAGGGTGAGAGGGACGGCTTGCGCCTGCGCGAGCGCTTCGGGCGGGAAGCGGTGGCGGAGGTGATGCTTGCGGATGATGATCTCGACGTCGACGCCGAAGTCGTCGGGCCGGCCGAGGACTTCGATGACGCGGCCCACGGCGGTGTCCTCGCCTTCGCCGGGATATTCGAGGATTTCGGCCTCGACGATCATGCCGTCCATGTCGCGCACATCGGAGACCTGGAGTGCAGGAGCGCCGATGCGGTCGAGGTTTGAGCCGCGGCCGGGGATTTCGAGGCCTTCCGGGATGACGATCCACTGGTGGATGCGCGATTCGAAGGGCACGACGAAACACCCGCGGCGGCCGGCACGGAATTCGCCGGTGACGGTGGGATGGGCGCGGCCGAGGATGCGGATGACCTCGCCCTCGGCGCGTCCGCCGGAGGCGACGCGGGTGATGCGGGCGAGCACGGTGTCGCCGTGCATGGCATGGGCGTAGGCCTCGGGCGGGATGAAGATGTCGCCGGCGACGCCCGGCACGGCGGCGGCGGGCGAGACGAAGCCGTAGCCGTCGCGGTGCATGCTGAGGCGGCCGGTGGCGAACTGCTGGGTGTGGCCCGGGAGCACATACTGGCCGCCGCCCAGCTCGATGAGCGAACCCTTCTTCACCATGCGCTGGAGGAGGGCTTCGAGTTCGCCGCGCGCTTCGCCGCGCAGGCCGAGCTCCCGCACCAGTTGCCTGTAACTCGCGCGGCCGTGAGGCAGGCGGGCGATGTGCGAAAGCAGTTCCGTCTCTCTCATCGCGTCACTGGCGGCGCGGGCGTAGCGGGCGCCGGCATGGCATCGCGCGAGAATCGCGGCAGACGCAGATCGCCGCTGGCCAGATGCCAGGCGGTGGCGGCGATGACGGCGCTGGCCTGGCGAAGATCTTCCGGCACCGCACGCTCGTAGGTGTCAAGGTTGGTGTGCCAGGTCTGCGGGAAGTACTCGATGGGATCCTGGAAGAAGCCGATGGCGGGCAGTCCGGCGCTGGAGAAGGAAGTGGAATCCGTGCCGCCCACGCGGCGGCTGGAGGACGGAGAAGCGCCGGCGACGCCCATGCCGCGGAAGGGCTCGAGCGCGGCGCGCACCATCGCGGCTGCCTCTTCGGGGCCAAAGACGCTGGCGCCGCGGATCCTGCCGGTGCCGCTGTCGAGATTCAGGTAGGCGACGAGGTGGTCGAAGTCCGCCTTGGGCTGCTCGAATGTGCCGTAATTCGCCTCGACGTGGTGTTTCGAACCGAGCAGTCCCTGTTCCTCAGCGCTCCAGAGGGCGATGCGGATGGTGCGGCGCGGCTTCAGATGAAGGGACTGAATGATGCGCACGGCTTCCATCATGACGGCGACGCCGGCGGCGTTGTCGGTGGCGCCGGTGGCGGCGTGCCAGGAGTCGAGGTGCGCGCCGATCATGACCACCTCCTCTGGCTTTTCCGAGCCGGGAATGTCGGCGAGAACGTTCCAGGTAACGGTTCCGGGGTGGGTGCGGTTGACGATGTCGAATTCCATCTCGACCTTCTCGCCGCTTTCCATCAGGCGCGCGGCGCGGCCATAGTCTTCATTGCGGAGATAGACGGACGGGATGGATTTCGTGACGTCATAGGCGCGGTTCTGGAAGGCGCGGATCGTGGAGTGCGGCATGCCGGAGTCGAGCACCTTGACAAGCGCGCCGTTGGCGATGAGCCAGGGGTCGATGGCGGCGCTGACCTGCTGGGGCGAGAGCTTGCCAGGCATGGCTTTCGCCGCCCCTGCGCGCATGGGCGGACCGCCGCGGGCCGCGAGGCGGCGCTTGACGGCTTCGTCGTCCAGACGCTTCTGCGGGGCGGCAAAGCTGACCGGGATTTCACGCGGCTTGCCCAGCAGCACGATGCGGCCTTTGATCCGCGAGGCGTTCCCGCCGAGCCACGCGTCGAGCTCTTCTTTGGAGGGCGCGGCGGGAGGAGCGAGCAGGACGGCTTCACCGCGGGCGGCGCCGTTGGTGGAAGGAGTCCATGCCATCACTTCAAACACGAGGGAATCGCGCACGGGCGAAAGGAAGTGGCCCGAGGCGCGCTCGTTCGACCAGCCCTCGTGGCGGAAGTCCCACGGCTCGAGGCGGGCATTCACGAGGCCCCACGCAGCAAGCTGATTCATGGCCCACCGGGCGGCGGCTTCATAGTTGGGAGAGCCGGTGAGGCGCGGGCCGTAACGGTCGGTGAGGATGTGGAGGTGCTTCATCACCTGGGAGCGCTTTTCCGCCTCTTCGCGGATGGCGGCAGCCGGATCCGGCGGGGCGGGCGCCTGCGCGCAGAGGAGGGAGGCGGTGGCGAGCCAGACGGCGGCGGTTCGCATATGATGCCAGCATACTGCACGGGTTAGGATGAGGATTGCCATGGAACTGAAGATTGTTCGTCTGACGGTTCCCGACAACGGGAACATCATTTTCGGCCAGTCGCATTTCATCAAGACGGTGGAGGACCTCTACGAAGCGATCGTGACCACGGCGCCGCAGATGAAGTTCGGCATCGCGTTCTGTGAATCCTCGGGCGCGTGCCTGATCCGCGTGGAAGGCAACGACGAGGAGCTGAAAAAGACGGCGGTGGAGAACGCGCAGGCGGTGGGCGCAGGGCACACGTTCCACATCTGCCTGCGCGAGGGATATCCGGTCAACATTCTGGGGGCGGTGCGGAACGTGCCGGAGGTGGTGCGGATATTCTGCGCGACGGCGAACCCGGTGGAGGTGGTCGTGGCGGAGACCGGGCAGGGGCGTGGCGTGCTGGGCGTGATCGACGGCTTCACGCCGAAAGGGGTGGAAGGACCGGCGGACGTGGAATGGCGGCACTCGCTGCTGCGGAAGATCGGCTACAAGCGGTGAGGCGGGGCGGGACGTGCGGTCCCGCCCGGATCACTGAAGCGGAAGCTCGGGCTGGGCTTCTTCAGCCTCCGGCTCCGTGTCGGCTTCCTTGACGGCGCAAGCGGCGGCGACGCCGTCGCCGGGATCGAGAGTCACAAGCTTGACGCCCTGGGCGGAGCGGCCGGTCTTGCGAATGCTTTCGGCTTCCGTGCGGAGGATCTTGCCGTCGCGGCTGATGACGATGACATCGGTGTCTTCCTTCACCGCAAGAACGGAAACCACCTTGCCGTTGCGGCTGGTGACCTTCATGTTGATCACGCCCTTGCCGCCACGCGACTGGAGCCGGTATTCGCTGACCCTGGTGCGCTTGCCGAAGCCAAGTTCACTGACCGAGAGGATGTGATCGTCGTCGGTGACGACCTCCATGCCGACGATCCAATCGCCTTCGGCGAGCTTCATGCTGGTGACGCCGGCGGCGGGGCGGCCCATGGGGCGGACGCCGGTTTCCGGGAACTTGATGGCCATGCCCTCGCCGGTGGCAAGGAAGATCATCTTTGAGCCGTCGCTGAGGGCGGCGGCGATGAGCTCATCGTTCTCTTTGAGGTTGATGGCGATGATGCCGCGCGCCATGGGGTTGTCGAACTCGGTGAGTTCGCACTTCTTGATGACGCCGAACTTCGTGGCCATGACGACGTACTTGCCGGGCTCGAAATCGGCGACCGGGAGGAAAGCTCGGGGCTCCTCGTCTTCCTGAAGATTGACGAGTCCCTTGATGTGCTTGCCGCGGCCGGCAGCCTGGGCATCGGGGATGTTGAAGACCTTCAGCCAGTAAAGGCGCCCCTTGGAAGTGAAGATGAGCACGTAGCTGTGGGTGTTGGCGACGAAGAGGTCTTCGACGACATCTTCCGAACGGGTGGCCATGCCGATGCGGCCCTTGCCGCCCCGGCCCTGGCGGCGGTAGCTGTCGAGAGCGGTGCGCTTCAGGTAGCCGCCGCGGCTGACGGTGACCACGACGTCCTCGCGCTTGATCAGGTCCTCCAGGTTGATTTCGCCCTCGTCGTCGACGATCTGCGTGCGGCGGTCGTCGCCGAATTCCTTCTGCACTTCCCTGAGCTCGCGGATGATGACGTTGCGGAGGACTTTTTCCGAGCCGAGGATTTCGAGATACTCGGCGATGAGGCGCTGGATTTCGGCCAGCTCATCGAGGATTTTCTGGCGCTCCATGCCGGTCAGGCGCTGGAGCTGAAGCTCGATGATGGCCTGGGCCTGCTTCTCGCTGAAGTCGAAGCGCGACAGCGGCTGGCCGTTCCATTTCAACGCCGGCGCCCATCGGGCGAGGACCTTCTCCAGGGCGGGGTTGCCGGGGAACTCCATCCGGCCGGTGAGGGCCTCGCGGGCTTCGCGCGGGGTGCGGGAGGCGCGGACGGTTTCGATGACGGCGTCGAGGTTTTCGAGAGCCTTCTGGAAGCCAAGCAGGATGTGTTCGCGCTCGCGGGCCTTGCGGAGGAGGTACTCCGTGCGGCGGCGGACGACTTCGACGCGGTGGTCGATGAAGCGCTTGAGGGCGTCGATGATGCCCATTTCGCGGGGCTGGCCGTTGACGATGGCCAGCATGATGACCCCGAAGTTCACCTGCATCTGCGTGTGCTTGTACAGGTTGTTGAGGATGATTTCGGGGTTCTCGCCGCGCTTGATCTCGATGACGACGCGGAGGCCTTCGCGGTCGCTTTCATCGCGGACGTTGGAGATGCCGTCGATCCTCTTGTCGTTGACCAGTTGGGCGATCTGCTCGATAAGCTTGGCCTTGTTGACCTGATAGGGGAGCTCGGTGACGACGATGGCTTCGCGGTCCTTCTGGATCTTCTCGGTGAAGGCGCGGGCGCGGACCTTGAGCGAGCCGCGGCCCCTGGTGTAGTAGTCGATGATGCCCTGGCGGCCGAGGATGATGCCCCCGGTGGGGAAGTCGGGGCCGGCGGCGAGTTCGAGGATGCGGGCGATAGGGGTGGCGGGATTCTGGACGAGGGCGATGGCGGCGTCGATCATCTCCCGGAGGTTGTGGGGCGGGATGCGGGTGGCCATGCCGACGGCGATGCCTTCGCTGCCGTTGACCAGGAGATTCGGGAAGCGGGCGGGGAGGACTTCGGGTTCAACTTCGCTGTCGTCGTAATTTGGGCGGAAATCGACGGTTTCTTTGTCAATGTCCTCGAGCAGGACGGAAGAGATTTTCGACAGGCGCGCCTCGGTGTACCGCATGGCGGCGGGAGGATCGGCGTCGATGGAGCCGAAGTTGCCCTGCCCGTCGACGAGCGGGCACCGCATGGAGAAGGGCTGGGCCATGCGGACGAGGGCGTCGTAGACGGCGGAGTCGCCGTGGGGGTGAAACTTGCCGAGCACCTCGCCGACGATCTTGGCGCACTTGCGGGTGGGGCGGTTGTGGGTGAGCCCCATCTCGCTCATCCCGTAAAGGATGCGGCGGTGGACGGGTTTGAGCCCGTCGCGGACATCGGGCAGCGCGCGGCCGATGATGACCGACATCGAGTAGTCGAGATACGACCGGCGCATCTCGTCTTCGATGTTGATGGAGATGATGTTGCGGCGGTCGCCCAGAGGCAGCTGCGAGCCGCCACCGGAGTTTTGGGGCGGCGGATTTCCAGGTCCCTGCGGAGTAGACATGCTTCTCTTTCAGTTTAGCAAAAAGCCTGAAATTACGGGGGTTTTGCTATACTCACAGGCAGGGCCATGCTATCCGTCGTCATCCCGGTGCACAACGAAGAGGCGGCGCTGCTGCCGCTGTACGACCGGCTGACCGCCGTGATGGAGCGGCTGGGCAGACCTTATGAAGTGATCTTCGTCGACGATGCGTCGACCGACCGCAGTTTCGAGCTGCTGGCGAATCTCGTCGAGACCGACGCGCGGCTGAGGGTGGTGCGGCTGAGGCGGAATTTCGGGCAGACTGCGGCGCTTTCGGCGGGTTTCGACGAAGCGCGCGGCGGCGTGATCATCTCGATGGACGGCGATCTTCAGCATGCGCCGGAAGACCTGCCGGCGCTGCTCGAAAAGATCGACGAGGGATACGACGTCGCCAGCGGGTGGCGGAAACAGCGCAACGACCATCTGCTGCTGCGGAAGATTCCGTCGCGGGTGGCGAACTGGCTGATGGCGAGGGTCAGCGGGCTGGACCTGCACGACTTCGGGACGACGTTCAAGGCATACCGGGCGGAGATCCTGAAAGACGTGAACCTTTACGGGGAGCTCCACCGGTTCATTCCGGCGCTGGCGAGCTTTTACGGGGCGCGCATCGCCGAGGTGCCGATCCAGAATCCGCCGCGCGCCGGGGGCGCGTCGCATTACGGGCTGGGACGCACGTTCAACGTGCTCTTCGACATTCTCACGATCCGGTTTCTGTTGAAGTATTTCACCCGTCCGATGCACTTTTTCGGGCGCCTGGGGCTGGCGGGCGTCACGCTGGGAGGCGGGATTCTGGCGTTCCTGCTGGCGAAGAAAATCCTGGGCTATGAGATCATCCTGGCGCATGGTCCGCTGCTGTTCACAGGGGGACTGCTGCTGGTGGCCGGACTGATGATGTTCACGACGGGGCTGCTGGGCGAGATGATGATGCGGACCTATTTCGAGAGCCAGGGGCGGCGGATCTACGCGGTGCGGGAAGTGCTGGCAAAAGGCGAGCGGAAGGCTCCTTAAGCAGCGCCGGAGGCGCGCGACCACCACTGTTCGAAGAGGGTTTCCAGGGCCTCGCCGAAGCTGGAATGGTCGAAGACGACGGCGGTCCAGGCAGGGCGGGTTTTGACCGGATCCAGAAGAGAAACCAAGCCCTGTTTGCCGTCGAATACGGCCAGTTTCATAGGGAGATTTTCCGTGAAACGGACGCCAATTCCGAGGGACCGGTATTCCTCGATTCTCTGGCGGTGAGCTTCGTCCATCGGGGCGATTTCCTGCAGGATGCGGCAGGCGACGCCGCGTTCAGCCGCCTGCTTGACGAGCTGTTCGTCGAGCGGGTCGACGGCATAGGGAGGGCGGGAGAACTCGACATAACGGGTGGAAACGGACTCGAGCATGGAACGGTAGTGGGCGGCGATCTGAGACGGATCGCCGACGATGCGCAGATAGTCGAGCGTTCCGGCCGCGCCCTGCCCTTCAGCGTAAGCGCGCCTGAGTTCGGCGGCGAGAGCGAGGCCGAGGCGGCGCTGTTCCGCCAAATGCTTCTCCATGGATTCGCGCTGCCGCTCGAGGTAGGCGGGGATGGCGAGACCGGGTTCGACGGCGGAGAAGAGCTTGGTTTTCTCCTGGATCACCTGGGCGAAGCCCTTGTCGACGAGGCTGTCGAGCACTTCGTAGATCTTCTGGCGGGGCACGCGGGCGCGCGCGGCGAGTTCGAGCGCCTTGAACCGCGGATGGCCCACGAGGACGAGGTAAGAGCGGGCCTCGTAGGCATTCAGGCCGACCTGCTGCAAACGGCGCCAGAATCTTTCGTAATCCAGGGTAGTGGAGTCAGCGGCCACAGCGGCTCTCCTCAGGCTCCTCAAGTTATCACAAGGCGGACGGGCGCGGTCAGCGCGGCGGCGAGGCCGCCGCAGGGCGGCCCCATGCTAGACTGGCAATCTGCCCATGCCACGGAATCGCGCATGATCAGGCTGTTCAAAGTGGTGGTGCCCGCCTCGTTGCTCGCGCTGATGGTGGTTGAGGCGGCCCTGGCGTTCGGCTGCTACCTGGCCGGATTCCTCCTCACTCGGGAGGAAGACTGGGTCATCGCTTACCTGTACGAAGGCGCGACGGCGCAGACGCTGGCGGCCGTGGGAAGCCTCATGCTGGGCGTTTACCTGAACGACCTGTATTCGCAGGTCCGCGTGTATTCCCGGCTGCGGCTGGCGCAGCAGTTCTGCCTGGTGTTCGGCGTCGCGTTTCTGGCGCAGGGCATGATCAGCTATCTGATGCCGGAGGCGGCGCTGGCGCGGTCCCAGATGCTCGCCGGCAGCGCACTGGGGCTGATCGTGCTGCCCGGTTGGCGCATCCTGTTCGACGTCCTGGTGCTCCGGGTGCTCCACAAACAGAAGATTCTGTATGTGGGACACAACCGGCAGGTGCGAACAGTGGCGCGAACCGTTTCAGAGCGGCCGCATTTCGCCATGGAATCTGCGGGCTATCTGGCTGCGGCCCCGCTGGAAGCCGAGTCCGCAGGACTGGGGCCGTGGCTGGGGCCGCTGAGTGCGCTGGAAGAAGCGTACGCCGCACACAAGCCGGACCGCATCGTGGTGGGGGTCGACGAACGGAGAGGACAGCTGCCGGTGGACGGCCTGCTGTCTCTGCGGCTGGCGGGAGTGCCGGTGGAAGATGCCTCGAACCTCTACGAACGTGTGATGTGGCGGGTGCCTGTAGAATTGCTCCGGCCCTCACAACTGATCTTTGGCGAGGGGATCGGGCCGGATGAGCGGAAGCTGGCCTTGCAGCGCGCTTACTCCTTCCTGTTCGCGCTGTTCGGCGCCGTGCTGACGCTGCCGCTGATGGGGATCATCTGGGTGCTGGTGAAAATCACTTCGGCGGGGCCGGCGATCTACCGGCAGAAGCGTGTGGGGCGGAACGGGCGTGTGTTCGAGGTGCTGAAGTTCCGTTCGATGTACCAGGATGCGGAAGCGCGTACGGGGGCGGTTTGGGCGACGCAGAACGACCCGCGGGTGACGCCGCTCGGCCGGTGGCTGCGCAAGTTGAGGTTGGACGAGCTGCCGCAGTTTTTCAACGTGCTGAGGGGGGAGATGTGCATCGTCGGGCCGCGGCCGGAGCGGCCTGAATTCGTAAGCGTTCTGTCGCAGCAGATTCCGTATTACAACCTCAGGCGCTCGATCCCGCCCGGCATCACGGGGTGGGCGCAGATCAACCACCGTTACGGAGAGAGCCTCGAGGACGCCGTGACGAAGCTCGAGTATGATCTGTACTACCTGAAGTACCAGAGCTTCTCTCTCGACCTGTACATCCTCTTCCACACGGTGAAAGTGATGCTGTTCCAGCGCGGGGCGCAGTAGCGCGGGCCGTTGACCGGCGGGCGTCCGCTTCTCTAGAATCGAAGTGGCGGGCGCGAGCCCGCCAAGAGCGGGAGTAACTCAAGGGTAGAGTCACGGCCTTCCAAGCCGTTGGTTGCGGGTTCGAGTCCCGTCTCCCGCTCCATCCCGGATCTCAAGCTTCCCTTCCCCCTGCTTCCCTGACATACATCAGGAGAGCTGTCAGCCGCGGCGCGCGCTCAGAGGGTCAGTCAGAAGGACCCCGGCGCGCCAGGGGGTGGTTTCACGCCGGGGCCGCTTTTGAGCGCGCTGAAAGGGGTGGAAAGACGCGCCCAAAACTGTGTGTGAACCGAGGGCCGTGCAGTGCTGCGCAGATTCGCGGCCGCGTCTGACA
>DYJN01000078.1 GCA_020723085.1 Arcobacter sp. | reverse complement strand
GCGATTCCGGCGTTCGTGGGGCCGATTCATGTACAGGACACGAGGGCGACGGCGTCGCAGAGCCTGTTTGATCTGGCGGCGATCCGGCGCTGGCAGGCGGCGGAGGCGCAGGCGCGGGCGGCTGCGGCGGACAGCGAAGAGGCGCGGCTGAAGACGCGGACGGCTGTGGCAAAGGCGTATCTGAACGCGGTACGGGCGGAGGCGACGCTGGAGGCGGCGCGGGCGAATGTGGCGCTGGCGGAGCGGATTCTGAGGCTGGCTTCGTCGCAGAAGGCAGCCGGGACGGGAACGGGCATCGAGGTGACGCGGGCGGCGGCGGTGCTCGAACAGGAACGGCAGAAAATGATTGCGGCGGAAGAAGACCGGGCGGCAGCCCGGCTGGCCCTGCTGCGGGCGATGAATGCCGATCTTGGGGCGGAGTTGGAGCTGACGGACCGCATGGTGTACGAGCCTGCCGAGATTCCGGCGCCGGAGAAGGCGCTGGAAGCGGCGCGGGAGCTGCGTCCGGAGCTGAAGGCGCAGGCGGAGCGCGAGCGGGCGGCGCGGCTGTCGGCGTCGGCGGCGAAGTGGGAGAGGCTGCCGGCGGCGCGGGCGTTCGGGGACTACGGGGCGATCGGGAGCGCGGGGAGCGTATATTTGCCGACGCGGAGCGTGGGCGTGCAGGTGACGGTGCCGCTGTGGGACGGAGGGCGGCGGGACGCACGGCGCGATGAGGCGCGGGCGCAGCAGCGGGCGGAAGAGATCCGCACGCGCGACACGGCAAAGCAGGTAGAGCTGGAGATCCGGCTGGCGCTGGAGGCGCTGAAGTCGGCCGAAGGGCAGGTGGCGGCGGCGCGGGCGGTGTTCGAGCAGGCCGAACGGGAGCTCGAGCAGGCGGAGCGGCGCGTGGCGGCTGGAGTGGCGACGCCGCTGGAGGTGACGGAGGCGCAGGCGCGCCTGGCGCGGGCGCGGGAGGCGGTGGTGGCGGCGGCGTTCCGGCAGAAGGAGGCGCGGATCGAGCTGGGAGAGGCAGTGGGCAACCTGGATCTGGTGCTGGATTGAAAGGAAGACCGGCGATGAACGCGAAGAAGACGGCCGCTGCCGTTGCGGTTGTGGTGATCGTGGCGGCGGCGGTGGCCTGGCGCGCGGCGCGGGCGCGGGCTGATGAGAGAGAGCTCCGGCTGAGCGGCAATATTGAACTGACCGAGGTGCAGCTTTCGTTCAAGACGCCGGGGCGGATTGAGGAACTGCTGGTGGACGAGGGCGACGCCGTGCAGCCCGGGCAGGTGGTGGCGCGGCTGGACACGGCGGAACTGGAACGGGCGCGGGCGCGGGAAGCCGCGGCGGCGGAAGCGGCGGCGCGCGCGGTGGAGCAGAGCCGGGCGGCGCTCGCGTATCAGGAAAGAGCCTTGCAGGAAGAGCGGGCGGTGAGGCGGGCGGAACTCGAGGCGGCGCAGAAGCGGCTGGAAGAGCTGCGCGCCGGCAGCCGGCGGCAGGAGATCGAAGCAGCGCGCGCGGCGCTGAGGGAGGCCGAGGCGCAGTTCGGGCTGGCGAGGCGGGACTGGGAGCGGGCGCAGACGCTGCACCGCAACGAAGACATTTCGACGGCGCAGTACGAGCAGTTCCGGACGAAGTTTGAAGCCGCACAGGCTGCGCTCGAGCGGGCGCGGGAGCAGGCCTCGCTCGTTCGGGAAGGGCCGCGACGGGAGCAGGTAGAGCAGCAACGGGCGGCGGTGGAGAGGGCGCAGGCGGCATTGCGGCTGGCGGAGGCGGGAGCGCTTGAGCTGGACCGGCGCCGGAAGGAACTGGCGATGCGCGAAGCGGAACTGGAGCGGGCGCGGGCGCAACTGGCGGTGATCGACGTACAGATGGGAGAGCGTGTGCTGAAGGCGCCGGTGGCGGGTCTCGTGCTAAGCAAGAACGCAGAGCGCGGGGAAGTGGTGGCGGGGGGCGCGGCGGTGGTGACGATCGGGGACATCGCGAAGCCGTGGCTGCGGGGCTACATTGCGGAGCGGCATCTGGGGAGGGTGAAGCCTGGCATGACGGCAGAGGTGACGACGGACTCGTATCCGGGGAAGAAATATGCGGGGCGGGTGACGTTCATTTCTTCCGAGGCGGAGTTCACGCCGAAGCAGATTCAGACGGAAGAAGAGCGGCAGAAGCTGGTGTACCGGATCAAGGTGGAGCTGGAGAACCCGCGCATGGAGCTGAAGTTGAACATGCCGGCGGACGCAGTGCTGCGGCTGGAGTAGGAGGCGAGGGGAGACGGGGAAGGGGAAGCGCGAGAGGAGCAGGGCAGCCGAGCCATGATTCAGGTGGAGAACATCAGCAGGCGGTTCGGCGCGGTGGACGCGGTGCGGGGCGTGTCGTTTGAAGTCCGCGCCGGAGAGATCTTCGGGCTGGTGGGACCGGACGGGGCGGGCAAGACGACGGTGATGCGGCTGGTGGCGGGGCTGCTGGATGCGGACGAAGGGAGGGTGGAGGTGTGCGGCTTCGACGTGTCGCGCGAGCCGGACGCGGTGAAGGACCGGATGGGGTACATGGCGCAGCGGTTCGGGCTGTATCAGGACCTGACGGTGGAAGAGAACATCGAGTTCTACGGAGAGCTTTTCGGGACGGATGCGGCGGAGCGCGAGCGTCTTGCCGGGGAGCTGCTGGAGATGACCGGGATGAGCGAATTCCGGCGGCGGCGCGCGGGGCAGCTGAGCGGGGGCATGAAGCAGAAGCTGGCGCTGGTGTGCACGCTGCTGCACCGCCCGCAGGCGCTGGTGCTGGACGAGCCGACCTGCGGGGTGGATCCGCTGTCGAGGAGGGAGTTCTGGCGGATCCTGGAGGGGCTGGCAAGGGATGGCATGGCGGTGCTGGTGTCGACGGCGTATCTGGACGAGGCGCAGCGGTGCGGGCGCGTGGGATTGATGGACGGGGGGCGGCTGGAGGAGGCGGGGAAGCCGGCGGAGATCCGGAACAAAATCGCGCCTTTCTGTTTTCGGGCGCGGAACGCGGACCGGCGGGCGGCGCAGCGGAAGCTGGCAGGGGCCGAAGGAGTGCTGGCGGCGGAGCCCGCGGGGGCGGCGCTGCACGTGTACCTGGAAGAGGGCGCGGAAGCGGAGGCGGTTGCGAAGGCGGCGGGCGTGGAGCTGGAGCGGATCGAGCCGACGCTGGAGGACGCGTTCCTGGTGCTGGTCCGGAGGAAGGAGAAGCGCGATGCAACCTGAACCGGCTGTGGAGACGCGAGGGCTGGTGAAGCGGTTCGGGACGTTCACGGCGGTGGACGGGGTGACGCTCAAGATCGGGCGGGGCGAAGTGTTCGGGTTTCTGGGACCGAATGGCGCGGGCAAGACGACGACGATCCGGATCCTGTGCGGGCTGCTGGCGCCGACGGCGGGCGAGGCGCGCGTGAACGGGTTTGACGTGGCGGCGGAACCGGAACGGGTGAAGCAGTCGATCGGGTACATGTCGCAGAAGTTCTCGCTGTACGACGACCTGACTGTGGAAGAGAACCTGGAGTTCTTCAGCATGGTGTACGGCGTGGCGAGGGAGAAGCGGGAGGAACGGACGGAGTTCGCGCTGCGGATGGCGGGGCTTGAGAAAGAGCGGAAGAAGTTGACCTGGGAGCTTGCCGGAGGCTGGAAGCAGCGGCTGGCGCTGGGGTGCGCGGTGCTGCACGAGCCGCCTGTGCTCTTCCTGGACGAGCCGACATCGGGCGTGGATCCGGTGGCGCGGCGCAGGTTCTGGGAGCTGATTTACGAGATGGTGGAGGGCGGAGCGGCGGTGCTCGTGTCGACGCACTACATGGACGAGGCGGAGTATTGCGGGCGGCTGGCCTTGATGCACCGGGGAAGAGTGGTGGCGCTGGGTTCTCCGCCAGAGCTGAAGGCGCAGCAGGGCGCTGGGGTGACGATGGAGGACGTGTTCGCGGCGTGCATCGAGCGGGAGGAGGAACGAAGGCGATGAGCGGGAGGCGGCTGCGGGCGGTGTTCGTGAAAGAGCTGCGCCACATCGCCCGGGACTGGCGGAGCCTGGCGATGGCGCTCGCGGTGCCGCTGCTGCTGCTGCTGCTGTTCGGGTACGCGCTGACGCTGGACGTGGACCGGATCCCGACGGTGATCTACGATCAGGACGGGACGGCGGAGAGCCGGCAACTGGCGGAGCGGTTCCGGGGCTCGAAGTTCTTCGCGGTGACGGGGGCGCGGGAGGGTTACCGGGATGTGCTGCGGCGGCTGGACAGCGGGAAGGCGCTGATGGGCGTGGTGATTCCGCGGGGATTCGCGCGGAGCGTGGCGGCAGGGAAGACAGCGCAGGTGCAGGTGCTGGTGGACGGGAGCGACTCCAATACGGCCTCGATTGCGGCCGGATATGCGGAAGCGCTGGTGATGGCCTATTCGATGGAACTAAGGGAGCAATGGCTGGAAAAGATGGGCGCCGGCAAGCTGGAGGCGCCGGCGGATTTGCGGCCCAGAGTCCTGTTTAATAATGCAATGCAATCGAAGAATTTCATCGTGCCCGGCCTGATCGCGGTGATCCTGATGCTGATTGCGGCGATGCTGACTTCGCTGACGATTGCGCAGGAGTGGGAAAACGGGACGATGGAGCAGCTGCTGGCGACGCCGGTGCGCCCGAAGGAACTGCTGCTGGGGAAGCTGGGGGCGTACTTCGTGCTGGGGGTGGTTGACACGGCGACGGCGCTGGCCGCGGGCGCCGGGCTGTTCAGCGTGCCGATGCGGGGCAGCTACCTGCTGCTGGGGGCAGCGAGCGCGCTGTTCCTGTTCGGGGCGCTGTGCTGGGGCATTTTCCTGTCCACCGTGGCGCGCTCGCAGTTGCTGGCCTATCAGGCGGCGCTCATCACGAGTTTTCTGCCGGCGTTCCTGCTGAGCGGCTTCGTGTTCGCAATTGAAAATATGCCGTGGGTGGTGCAGCAGATCACAAGGATCGTGCCCGCGCGCTATTTCGTGACGATTTTACAGGGGATTTTTCTGAAGGGGACAGGGCTCAAAGTCTTATGGGCCCCGCTCCTGTTTCTTTTGATATACGCGGGAATTGTGTTCGGGGTGGCGAGCCGGAAGCTGCGGCAAAAGGTGGCGTGAGATGCGGGAACGGATCCTGGGCATTGTGAGGAAGGAGTTCCGGCAGGCGCTGCGGGAACCGCGGATGCGCGTGGTGCTGGCAGTGCCGCCGCTGCTGCAGACCATCATCTTCGGATTTGCGGTGAACCTTGATGTGGAGCGGGTGAAGCTGGGCTGGATGGATCTGGACGGAGGACCGGCGAGCCGGGAGCTGTACGAGGCTTTTGAAGCGTCGCACGAGTTCGATGTTGTGGCGAAGGCGAAGAGCGAGCAGGAGGCGCAGGCGCTGGTGGACCGCGGCGATGCGCAGGCGGTGATCCGGGTGGCGCCGGGGTTCAGCGCCGACATTGCGGCTCACCGGCAGGGGCAGGTGCAACTGCTGCTGGACGGAGCGAACTCGAACACGGCGGCGATCATCCTGAGCCATGCGACGGGCGTGGTGGCAGGATTCAACCGCGAGATGCTCGAGCGGCAGCAGCGCGCGAGGCTGGTGGACCGGACGTGGGAAGGGCCGGCGCTCGCAAGAATACCGGGGGTGGAGGCGGAACGGCGGGTGTGGTTCAACCCGGAGCTGCGGAGCCGGAATTATTTCGTGCCTGGCGTGATCGTGAACGTGCTGACGCTGGTAACGCTGATGCTGACGGCGTTAAGCATCGTGCGGGAAAAAGAGATGGGAACGATGGAGCAGCTGATGGTGACGCCGGTGCGCCCGATCGAACTGATGCTGGGCAAGACAATTCCGTTCGCGCTGGTGGGGCTGTTCGACATGCTGCTGCTGACGGGCGTGTCGCTGGCGGTTTTCCGGATTCCCCTGGCGGGCAGCTTCCTGCTGCTGACAGGAGCGGGGGTGCTGTTCATCCTGTCGACGCTGGGGGCGGGGCTGTTCATGAGCACGATCAGCCACACGCAGCAGCAGGCGATGATGGCGTCGTTCTTTTTCTTTCAGCCGGCGTTCACGCTGAGCGGATTCGCGTTTCCGATCCGGAACATGCCGGAGCCGGTGCAGTGGCTGACATATCTGAATCCGCTGCGATACTTCATGGAGATTGTGCGCGGCGTATTCCTGAAGGGGAGCGGGGCGGCGGACCTGTGGCCGCAGTTGGCGGCTCTGGCGGGGATGGGCATCCTGATTGTCATGTGGAGCGCGCGGCGGTTCCACAAGCGGCTGGAGTGAGGGGCGCAAAGAAAGGGGCCTTTCCGGCCGTGCCGGCGAGCGCTGATTCCGGCGGGGATCGCCGGCGCAAGCCCGGCCTTTCTGCGCGGCATCGAACACGGAGGCGTCAGGCCACGCCACGGGCATGATGGCCGCGAGGGCAGGGCGCCCCGTGGTTCCGCCTGCGGCGCTCCGCCGCTGGCCGGATATCAGTCGCGTGGCGGGCGTTCGAGGAAGACGCGAAGCCGGTGGCTGCGGCTGGGATGGCGGAGTTTGCGGAGGGCTTTGGCTTCGATCTGGCGGATGCGCTCGCGGGTGACGGCGAAGTGCTGGCCGACCTCCTCGAGCGTGTGTTCGGCATCACCCTGGAGGCCGAAGCGCATGCGGATGATCTTTTCCTCGCGGGGGCTGAGGGTTTTGAGGACCTCGGCGGTCTGTTCGCGGAGGTTGAGATTGATGACGGCCTCCGACGGCGAGGCGAGGCGCTTGTCGACGATGAAATCGCCGAGGTGGGACTCTTCCTCCTCGCCGACCGGGGTTTCCAGAGAGATGGGTTCCTGCGCGACGCGCAAGACCTTGCGGACCTTGGCGACAGACATTTCGAGGCGGCGGGCGAGTTCTTCCGTGGTGGGGTCGCGTCCGAGTTCCTGCTGGAGGAGGCGCTGAGTGCGGACGATCTTGTTGATCGTCTCGATCATGTGGACGGGGATGCGGATGGTGCGCGCCTGGTCGGCGATGGCGCGGGTGATGGCCTGGCGGATCCACCACGTGGCGTACGTGGAGAACTTGTAGCCGCGGCGGTAATCGAACTTGTCGACGGCCTTCATGAGGCCGATGTTGCCTTCCTGAATGAGGTCGAGGAAGGCCATGCCGCGGTTCGTGTAGCGCTTGGCGATGGAGACGACAAGGCGGAGGTTGGCCTCGATGAGCTGTTTCTTGGCGGCGTCGGCTTCGGCTTCGCCCTTCTCGGCGAGCGAGAGGGTGCGGCGGAGTTCGGTGCAGGAGACGCCGAAGGAGCGCTCGAGAGCGCCGAATTTCTGGCTGGCGGCGCGCAGCTCGCGTTTGAGATCGCGGACCGTGGCGGCGCCCTGGGCGGAAGCCTCTTCGATGGCGCGCTGGAGGCGGGCGATGTCCCGTTCGAGGGGGGCGAGCTGTTCGAGGGCGTTGCGGAGCGCGCTGGTGAGATAGCGGTAAATGGCGGACGAGAGCTGCATGCCGCGGATGTGCCGGGACAGGCGGACGATCAGGCGTGACAGTTCCCAGCGGGTGGCGCGGAGCTGTTTCAGCTTGGTGCGCGGCATGGCCGTGAGCTTGTTGCGCAGCTGGCGGACCTTCTTCAGCTCTTTGGCGAGGGTCGCCACCTGGTCGTCAAAGGCGACCAGGAAGCGGTCGACGTCCTCGTCGGCGGCCATGAGTTCGGGGATGGCGAGGACGTCGCGGAGGTTGCGCTTGCCTTCGCGGACTTCAGCGGCGAGATTCAGGATCTCGCGCATGATGAACGGAGACCGGGAGAGGGCGCGGGCGGCGGTTTTCTGGCCGTGTTCGATGCGGCGGGCGAGTTCGACCTCGCCTTCACGCGTGAGCAGGCTGACCGACCCCATTTCGCGGAGGTACATGCGGACGGGGTCGTTGGTCTTGTCGGAGATTTCCGCGTAATCCGTTTCAATGAAATCGTCCGATTCTTCCGCTTTTTTCTCGTCGATGCGTGGTTCTTCCAGCAGGTCGACGCCGGCTTCATCGAGGTCGGCGAGGAGGTCCTCCAAGTGGCGGCCTGAGGCGAGGTCTTCGGGGACAAGCTCGGCGACATCGTCATAGAGGACGTAGCCCTTTTCCTTGCCCAGGTCGATGAGCTTCTGGAAGCGGCTGTAGCGATCCTCCGTACTCACGGCTGCCTCTTCGCGGGACCCCTCAAATTCGTCCCTCCTATCGTACACCACCAGATGAGGCGCGATCGGAAGAGCCGCGCCGTTCCAGGCGGCCGAGTTCTTCGAGAAGGCGGAGGGCTTCTTCGACATGGCCGGCCCGTTCCGCCTCCTGGATCTGGCGGCGGAGGCGGGCGCGGCGGGCTTCCTGTTCAGCGGCGGCGAGTTTGCGGATGCAGGAGACGGCGAGTTCGGTGGAATATCCCTCGGCCAGCGTGTCGTCGGCGAAGACGAGTGCGGCGAGACGCTGGCGGGCGTCGTCGTGGAGCCGCGCCTCGAGCGAGTGATACGTGAGCGGCTCACCGGCGGCGGCGATGCGGCGGATGGCCTGGAAAATCTCGTGAGAGGGAGAGGACTCGAGCACGGAAAGCTCGCCGAGGAGAGGCGTGATTTCGGCGCGCGCACGGGCGTCGTGCAGCAGGGCGTGGAGCAGGAGGACTTCGTTGGGATCGGGATGGGGCTGCTGCCTGGGGCGGATCTGCTGGCGGCGTTCGGCAGCGGCTTTGCGGAATTCGTCGAGGACGATGCCGTGCTCCATATGAAGATACTCGGCGACGTCATTGGCGACGGCGAGGCGGTCGAGGCGGCCGGGCATGCGCTGGATGGCGGGCAGCAGGAACTGGAAAGCGGCGACGCGGCCTTCGGGCGTGCGGAGGTCGAAGCGGGAGCGGGCGCGGTCGGCGAGCCAGTGGAAATAGCTGCGCGAGGAATCGAGCGCGGCGCGGTAGGCTTCAGCGCCGTGCTCGCGGATGAACTCGTCGGGGTCGAGGCCGCCGCGGAGTTCGAGCACGCGAAGCCGGAGCCCCTCGTCGAGAAGCACCGGAATGTACTTTTCGGTGGCGGCGGCGCCGGCGGAATCCGGATCGAAATTCAGGACGACTTCGGGCGCGTGGCGGCGGAGGCTGCGCACCTGCAAGGCGGTGAGCGAGGTGCCGCAGACGGCGGCGACGTTGCGCACGCCTGCCGCATGCACGCCGATGACATCCATGTAACCCTCCACCAGCACGGCGCGGCCTGCTTCCTCGATTAGCTTGCGGGCGCGGTGGAGGTTGTACAGCACCTGGCTCTTCCGGTAGATGGGCGTTTCGGGCGAGTTGAGGTACTTGGGCTGGTCCTCGGCGGCGAGAGCGCGCCCGCCAAAGCCGATCAGCTTGCCGGACTCGGAGTGGATGGGAAACATGAGACGGCCGCGGAAGCGGTCGTAGGATCCGGTTCCGTCGTTGCGGCGCAGGGCGAGGCCGCTTTCTTCCATGAGTTCGGGAGAGAAGCCGGCGCGCTGGAAGGCGCGGACGAGCATCTGGCCGGAGCGGTCGCTGAGGCCGAGGCCGAATTCTTCGATGACCGCGGGCGGCACGCCGCGGCGTTCGAGGTAGGCGCGGGCTTCCTGCCCCGCCGGAGAGAAGAGGTGCTCACGGAAGAGGCGCGCGGCGATTTCGTGCATCTCATAAAGCGCGGCGCGCCTGCGGGACTCCTCGTCGGTCTCCGCGCCCTGCTTGGGCAGAGGGATGCCGTTGCGCTCGGCGAGGAGCCTGACAGCCTCCCAGAAGGTGAGGCGTTCGATCTCCATGACGAACTTGATCACGTCGCCGCCCGCCCCGCAGCCGAAGCACTTGTAGAACTGATGAGTGGAGTGCACGGAGAAGGAAGGAGTCTTCTCCTGATGGAAGGGGCAGAGGCCGGTATAGCGCGGTCCCGAGCCCGCGCGCCTGAGACGGACGTATTCGCCGACGACGCGGACGATGTCGACCGACGATTTCAGCTGCTCGATGAAGTCCATGTCCGCCCGGCCGGCCTCGGATTCTCATTATCGCGCCGGGGCGGCGGCAGATCCACGACTCCGGAAAGGCGGGATGCAGCCGGCGCAGAAAGCGGCGCGCTCACGGCTTCGCATCGAGCAATGGAAGGGGGCCGGCCGCAGCGCAGCGGCGGAAGGCAGCGCCTCCACGGATCCCGTTCCGGAGCAGCGGCTCTCGTCCGAGGGGGCCGCTCCCGGATCCCGCCCCGCGCGGCTGGTGCAAATCCATCGTCGTTGCAACGGGGAATAGATGAACCGACGTCTAGGCGAGAAATTCTCGGACCGCAGGCCTCTGGAGGGGCAAGGCAGAACAACACTGCGGAAGCATTATCCGCCGGTTGCTTGTAGCCAAGGGGGAAAAGCCCTCGGGATGCTTATTCAGTGTACTGCCATTCGAAATCCGTACGTACTACAGCCGGCCGCCCCAGCTTGACGAACTCGCCATGAAGCGGGCGCCATAGATAAACGGCTGTTGCGGGGATACTTGCAGCCGGGTCCGCCTCGAAGTACACTTTGCTGCCATCCCATCGAATCGGTCCGGCCCATCTGGAGAACGGGATGAAATGCTTTCCGGACAATGCCGGATAGGTCGCACGAAGAGCCGGGTTCAGATCCCAATCTGCCGCGAATACCGGAGCATGGCGGATATCGGGGGGGAAAACGCACAGAATTTCCGCGCCCCGCTCCGTCTTACGAATTTCTGCGACGGGCGTTCGTGCGAGAAGCCATGCCTGGAGGCGTGCGGCGAGGAACCAGTCCCGGAACTGGCTGATCTGCCCGGTGAGAAGCGCAATTCCAGACAGCCAAATACCCACGACCAGCACTCGGCCTGGGCCTCCGCGCGAAGACTGTAGCGCACCCGACAGAAGCAACACAAAGGCCACAAGGGCCCAAAGGGAAAGAACGGACATGCCTCGGGCCTCAACACCGAAGCCGACTAAAGGGCGGCCTCCCATGCTGAACACGACGATGGAAACGAGAGCGCCACTAATGAGTGAAAGCGCGACAAAAGCGTACCCTTCCAGATAGAAGGCAGGAACAGGCGTACTGCGGAATCGGCGATACAACACAGCAGCCGCTCCGGCCATCAGCACAACAAAACCTGCCATCGCCAGCCAGCGAATTTCGCCAAAAGAGGCGAACATCTGGGGAACCATCTGCTTCAGGTTTTGGACCAGCAAACGCGGCCATTCTTCATAGACCGACCTAAAAGCCCCGAGCCCACGGCGGGCATAATAATTCCACGCAAGCGCACACGCCTGAGCGGCTGCGAGAGCCGCAACGCTTCGAAGAACGGCTCTGCGCGGGACGGCCCGTAGCCTGACTTCCGCCATGCCGAGGAAAGCCGCGACGATGAACTGTCCGTAGAGCGCCTCGTAGCCGAGGCAAACCAGCAAGTAGGAGAGAAACGGAGTCAGCCAGGGCCCCTTGCCAGAGCGCCATCCGCGCAACAGATGCAGCAGCAGCCAGAGGAATACGGCCAGGAACACATGCAAATTGAGGATTGTGGGCCAGTAGCGGACGCCCGAGGTCCAGGGAAGGGCCGTCCAGGCGGCGGACAAAGAGACAGCGGCCAGCCTAGGAACGGCATAGCCGGAAAGAAGAGATCGAATCAATGCGGCTGTCAAGAAAACGATGCAGGCATTGGCGGCCACCAGGGCGATGTGCCAAAAAGCTGGTAAATCCCGAAAAAGTGATCCGGTGATCCAGCGGAAAACAGTGGAAACAGGGCGCGATGGGTCTACAAAATAGATGGCCCGCAAAAGGTCCCAGGAGAAAGGGCTGTAAATCGCTGCATCGTGGCCCATCAAGGGCCAATCATCGAGATAAAATCCCAGGAAAAATGGCTGGATTGCGGCCAGACAGGCAAGGCATGCAAGCCACGTCCAAGCCATCCTGTTGCCCGACAGGTTCCTGAGCATAGTCTCATTTGCGCAAGAAGGTGCGGAAGCTGCCCCGGCGGTGACGACGGTTTGACCGGTTTTCTGGCGTCCACGTGCCATACGACGGCTTCAGTGTACTCGACTCCCGGCAAGTCTGCAATGAGCTCTCCGGAGGTCAGCCAAGCGATGGAAGCAGAGAGAATCTGTTGAACGCAGAATGGCGGCACCTGTCAGTGCGGTTGCGGCGAACCCAAGGCCCCGCCGCCCGGCTTGGCGGGGTCCTCGATTACGTCCTTGACGATGTAAATCGGCCTGCCTTTCACCTCATCGAAGATGCGTTCAAGGTAAAGGGAGAGGAGCAACTGGACCAGCGCCAGGGCGCCGCTCCACAACGCGATGAAAAACATGACCGAAAGCCAACCGGGGACCAGCTCCTCGCCATGATAAAGCCGCACTAGGACGTGGATAAAATACAGCAGGCAGAAGGTAAAACTCAGCAAAACAATCGCAGAGCAGAGAAGGAAAAGGGGGCGTCCACTGAATTGCAGCAAGCCAGTAGCCGCAAGCGTGAGCATACGGCGGAATGTATACTTGCTAGTGCCGGCAACCCTATCGGAGCAGACGAATGGAACATACACGGTGGGGAATCCGACCCAATGAAAGAGGCCTCGATTGAAGCGGCCGCGCTCAGTCAAGGTCAGGTAGGCAGCAAGGAATCTGCGGGACATTCCGCGGAAGTCGGCGCTGCCCGTTCTGATATCCAGGCCGGTCATCCAACGGAAGAAAGTATAATAAAGCGAGCTTGTCATCCGCTTCAGGAATGGAGTCCGGTTCGTATCCTGGCGAACCATCTGAACGTGATCGGCCCCCTGGCTCAAACGCCCCACGATGAGCGGGATGAGTTTTGGGGGATGCTGAAGATCTGAATCGAGCACTACAAAGCAGTCGTCGCCGCCGCTGTCCCGGAAGGCAATGTCCAAGCCTGCCTGGATGGCCGCCTGATGACCAAAGTTGCGCGAGAGGGCCACGATGCGGAGGCGGAAGTCCGGGCCGCTCAGTTTGACGAGCACGGACGTTGCCACAGCCAGGGTCCTGTCTATTGAACCATCATCGACGATTGTCAGCGACCATCCACCGAACTCAGGATGGGCAAGAGCAACGTTGCGGACTTCCTCGATGAAGGCAACGATGCTTTTCTCTTCACAGAAGGCGGGACTGACTATATGCACTCGCATCGGTTCCCGGACACCTTCCCACCGTTGACTGGATCCGAAGCCTGCCGGAACCACGCACCGATGGCAGGAGGGCATGATGCTCCCTGGAGGGGGACGGGGTGCACGCACTGCCGCGGTAGCCGTGATCAGCAGCGGTCTCAGAGAGAAGTCTAGCACCTAGTCGGCTCCGGAATCGGCCGGTGCGTCCGCCGAAGGCAGGGGTCCCGCTCCCAACGGCGGACGGCACCTCGGCAACGGAGACGGCGGCATCACGTGTATGATGAAAGTTGACTTTCGTGTAATGCGTTGCGGCAAGGCTGCCCGGGCACGCGGTGAGCGGACTGAAGATTCCCGGGCTCTTGCCAGGCGCCCTGCAATGAGAAACCGCGAAGAGAGGAAACTTGAGCGCGCCGGACGCCTTGCGAACCGGAGAACGGGAGGCGGAGGCCGGTGTGTTGCACTGAACTTCAGAATGGCGATTGAAGAACTTCTGAGCACTTATCCCCGAATCCGAACTCCACTTCCAGCGCAATACGAGGCGCATTACCTGCGAGAGTATCGGATCAACCGAACCGGAGCGAGCTTGGCCACTGCGCTGGCGGTGAGGATGGAAAGCTGGATGCACCGCCAAGTTGCACTAAGGAGCACAGGAGGCAGCCTACTTGAACTGGGCGCAGGAACTCTAAACCATCTTGCGTACGAGCGGGAATATGTGCGGTACGATATTGTCGAGCCCTTCGTCGGACTGGTGCAAGGCTCTCCCGCACTGACACGAATCAGCAATCAATATCGCGATATTTCGGAAGTGCCTTCTGATTGGCGCTACGACCGGGTGATTTCGATCGCCGTCCTTGAGCATCTCACTGACCTCCCCGCCGTTGTTGCGCGCGCGGCTCTGCTGCTGGCTGAAGGGGGCATTTTCCAGGCGGGCATTCCCAGCGAGGGAGGATTTCTTTGGGGGCTTGCCTGGAGGTGTACTACAGCTCTGGGTTTCCGGCTGCGCACGGGTCTCGATTACGGCGTATTGATGCGGCATGAGCATGTAAATAAGGCTGCGGAGATACTTGCGGTCGTCCGCCATTACTTCGAGCAAGTGAGTATCCGCTTTTTTCCGGCACCTGGACTGCATTTGAGCGTATATATTTATCTTGAGGCCAGCGGCCCGCGCAGAAGCGTATGCGCTGAATTCCTGTCAAAGAGAAATCCTGCGGCAATGCGAGCGGCCTTAAGAACGTGAGGCCGCTCGCCACGGCCAGCGCCTAGCGAGGCCCTAAGGGATGACGCGCAGGCGACGCTGTGTTGCCACCGCCTTGGTGGACGCCGGCTGAGCACCACAACGGGGTCAGGAAAGGCTAAGCCGCCCTCTGTGCTTTGAGAGCGCAGGGGGGCTGGCGACCGCCTTATAAGAGGCGGCGGCAAGGAGGCGCTCAGCGGTCCGGACCGCCGGGAAGGCGGGAGACGGCGATGAGGGATTTGGGGAGCCCGAGAAAACGCTCACGCAGGATGCGGGCATCGGGGAAGAGAGCCTGCAAGTCGCGAGCCGCCAGCAGACGGATGTCGTCGAGATAGTGGCGGATGAACCAGGCGCGCTGGTCCGCGGAGAGGCGGCTGCATAGCGACCAGAGGGAGAAGCGCGGGGCGAGGGCGCGCTGCCATCGCGGCGGCAGCCAGT
>DYJN01000151.1 GCA_020723085.1 Arcobacter sp. | reverse complement strand
GCCTGCGAAGCCCGCTAAAGCGGGCTAATCAACCCTCCTCCGCCAGCACTTTCTGGAACGCCCGCAGCAGCGCGCCTCTCTGCTCGTAACCGCTTTCTCCCAGTTCGCTCAAGCCCAGGTAGACCCGTTCCCGGCAGCGCAGCAGCAGGCCCGAAACCAGCCGCGCCAGCGCATCTTCTGAGGCGGCCACTTCATCGGCGTCGGTCCACAGGCGGCCGGGCTGCCAGCCGCGGCTGAGGACGAAGGGCTGGGTCAGCGGCTGGGACAGGCGCTCGTACCAGCCGGACGCGCCCGCGTCCAGCCAAAATTGCACCGTCACCGGGCGGTTCATCAGCAGGAAGGTGTAGGCCGGGGCCACCAGCACCGCTTCGGCGGTTTCCGTCCGCCAGGCTTCGAGGTACTGGGCCGCGATCACCCCGTCTTCGAGCATATTGATATATTCTTTGCCCAAACCCGTCAGGTTTTCAAAATCGGTCGGTTCCAGCGCCTGTCGGAACTTCTGCACCGACTCGACCAGGTTGGCCGCTACCTGGGCCGAATCCAAATTTCGATGGAAACCAAACCCCGGCTGGGACAGGATTTCGCCGAAAAGCTTGCGCAAAAAATGGTCGAGCGGCAATGGCTCCCCGGCTTGATACTCTAGTATCCACTCTCTAATCATCGAATATCTGTTGCCAATGCGGTACGTGATCCGCTCCTGCACGTCCGGCTTGATCTGCTCGAACGATGAGAGCGCCGCCGTCCGCTGCTGGTAGGTGATCTGGGTCAGCAGGTTGGCCCGCACCAGGTCGAGGCCCTCGATGGCCTGCATCAGGGCGTGGGCCACGTCGAAGGGCGATGGGCGGATGTCCCAATCGGGGTGGGTCAGGGCCGCCAGGGTCAGCAGGGCGTGGGTAGCGGGTTCGTCTCGCAGCGAGCGCGACGGGCGGTGCGAGCGCCAGGGGATGCCGCGCGCCTCCAGGCGGTTGGTCAGCGAAAATCTCAGCGCATCCGAAAGATACGGGGCCAGGATGACGATTTCGGACGGGTTCAGCCCGTTTTGGATGATCGAAGCGATCTCGTCGGCGACGGAATCGAGCAGTTCGGGATAGTAACGCGGCACCTCGGGCTGGTCGCCGTCCGAGCGGTACTGGACGACGAAGGGCCGGCCGCGGCTTTCGATGAGCGTCTCCACGGCTGACGGTTTGACCGTCGGCGTGATGGCGGCAGTGAGGCTCCGGGCCAGGGACACGACCTCCGGCGAGGCGACCAGGCTCAGGTCCAGGACGCTGCGCCCGGAGCAAAGCCCCTCGAAGCGCCGCCCCGAGTCGGGATCCGCACCCAAAAATCGCCGGTATCCGCCGCCTTCGTCATAGATCAAAAGGACCGAGTCGAAATCCGGCAGCCAGTCTTCGATCAGGTCATGGGCACGCGGCACATCTTCTTCGAGGTTGTCGTAAATCAGATGGCGGTAGGACTGGCTGAGGTGCTGGCGGACGAGCGGCTGGGGCCAGAGCACGTTCCAGAAGACTTCGAATTGGAGCGAGAAATCGAGCAGGTTGTGCTCGAGGCAATACTGGCGGAAGCGCGTGGCGCAGGCCTGGGCGTCAGCGTAGACCCGGCGCTGGGCTGGGTCACCGAACCAGGCTGCGTTCAAGCGCTCGCCGATCTCGGTGTAGGGGAAGCCGACCACGGCGGCCTTGTTCAGGTTATCGAGGATCTGCGAATAGAGCCGGTTGCGGTTGATCGTGACCGACTCGAAGTAGCCCTCGTCCTCGATCAAAGGGCGGACGAGGTGGGCCATGTAATATTGGGCGGTTTCGAGGGTCAGGAAGACCGGCGGCTGGTCGGGATGGGCGAAACCGGCGGCTTCGGCGGCCAGCGGCCAGAAGAGATCAACCATGCGCCGGGCCAGTCCGCCGACCGTGGCGGGCGTGACCGGGCCGCCGGGGGCCAGCGCCGGGCTGTGGATCAGGTCGAGGTAGGGGTCTTGCAGGGTGCGCTGGGGGGTGAGGACGAGGATAGTGTCGCCGGAGACGCCCGCATCCAGCAGGGCGCGCATCCGCTCGACGGCCGCAGTCGTTTTGCCGCAACCCGCCGGGCCGGACAGGAAGAGCTTGGCATCCAGCGGGGCGCTGACGATTTCGAGTTGGGAGGGGGTGAGTTCGGCCACACCCTGAGGGTAGCGGAGGTGGGGGGATTTGTCAAT
>DYJN01000077.1 GCA_020723085.1 Arcobacter sp. | reverse complement strand
GCGACTGCAGCGGGCCGAAGGCCCGCGGAAGGAGCGGCCAACAGCCCCGCCCCGCACGCCGCGACTGCAGCCCTGGTGTGCCGCGACTGTATCGCGCCGTGGGTGTGCCGCGACTGCAGCGGGCCGAAGGCCCGCGGAAGGAGCGGCCAACAGCCCGCCCCGCGCGCCGCGACTGCAGCCCTAACAGCCCGCTGAAATAGGCATGATTCCAAATCAGAAATATTTATGTATCAACGCTTTACAGCTAGATTTTTATCTCGCGATGGGCTTTTTCAGCTACCTGTCGAGATAAGAAAAACCCCGCAGCCGGACGGGAGCCGCCCAAATGGCCCGCCATCGAATCTTTTCCATGCCGTTCGCCCCGGTCTACCCAGCCTGCATGCAGAAGGCTCAGCGGAAAGGCCGGACGCAACAGGAGGCCGGCCAGATCATCTGCTGGCTGACCGGTTACGGCGAAGCAGACCTGCAAAGGCACATCGAGCGGCAAACCGATTTCGAGACTTTCTTTGCCCAGGCTCCGGCCATGAACCCGAACCGGCGGCTGATCCAAGGCGTCGTGTGCGGCATCCGCGTCGAACAGATCACCGATCCCCTGATGCAGGAAATCCGCTACCTCGACAAGCTGATCGATGAATTGGCCAAAGGAAGGCCGATGGAGAAGATCCTGCGCCAGGAACCTGGCCTCCCCCTCAGCCACGAGCCACAACCCTGGCGGAAAATCAGGGACACAGCTCCTGCCCGGTCGCCGCTCATCCGCGCCTTTGCCGCTTTCTGGAGGAGGAAATCCGCCGCGCACTTCCTGCGGCGGCAGGCAGGCTCTGGCACGCCCATCCGCTTTGGTTCCCGGATGGCAATCCCGCCGCAGGCTATAGCAGGGAGAAGGCGGGCATCCGATCCGTCTTCCGGAGCGGAGAAGATTTTCACGAGGTTGCCTCGAATATCCTCGGCGGGAAATTCTTGGATGCCCCGGTTCTCCTGAGCCACGCCCTGGAGATCTTCACGGCCGATCTGTGCCGGAGGCTCACAAAGGCCGCCGAAATCCACTGCAACTATCAGAATTTCGTGGGTCCTGAGCGCGGATTGGAACGTTTGAAATAGCGTCTATATGCCCCTGATTTCCGGGGCAATTCTCTGGGTGCTTGTCACGCGGCAGCCTCGGCGCAGGCGGCGTGCTCGCGTCCGGCTTCGGCTGTGGCGCAACGAACAATAAAGAAATGTACGGACATGGCTGGAAATCCCCCCGCCGCCCGGCGAGGGAGCGGAACGCCTCAGGGCGCTCCGCTCCACGGACTGCCGGATGTCAGGACAGCTTCTTAAATGACAAAAACCAGTCGACGACGCGGACGCTCGGATCCTTCGTCTCCACCCGGTCCTTGGCTGCGCCGCAGCTCCCGGGCGTCGGGACGATCACCTCTTCGCCGGGCTGCCAGTCGGCTGGCGTCGCCACGCCGTGCTTGTCGGTCGTTTGCAGCGATATCAGCAGGCGCTTCACCTCCTGGAAGTTGCGCCCCGCGCTCAGCGGGTAGTACAGGATCGCCCGCACCTTCGATTCAGGGTCGATGATGAACACGGCGCGTACCGCCTGCGTGGTGCTCTCCGAGGGCTGCAGCATCCCGTACAGCCGCGATACCTCCATCTTCAGATCGGAGATCACCGGGAAGGTGACCTCAATGTTCTTCAGGTTGCGGAACTCAATCTTCTCCTTGATCGTCCGCAGCCAGGCGATGTGGCTGTAGGTGCTGTCGATGGATAGCCCCAGCAGTTCGCAGTTCAGCGCGCGGAATTCCTCCTGCATCGAGGCGAAGGTCATGAACTCCGTCGTGCACACGGGCGTAAAGTCCGCCGGGTGGCTGAAGAAGATGACCCACTTCCCCTTGTAATCGTTCGGAAAATGAACAGGTCCCTGGGTGGTCTCCGCATGGAACTCCGGTGCGGGATCGCCGATCAAAGGAAGACGGTTTGCAGTCTCAGTCATGGATTAGCCTCCTGAAGAGATGATGCCGGGCTGGCCCAGCCGTGACCAATGCCTCCCATAGGGAGAACGCACGCTTCCAGCCCCGGAATCCGGCGCGTTTCCCGCGTCAGCTAAAGAGGCGTCATCGGCGCCCGCGGCGGACAAAGATGCAACAGCCCCAGCAGCATCCCGCCCGGCAGCGCAGAGGTCATCCTCTTTCGGTGGCCGAGTTGCTCCCCATACAGACTGCCCCACGGTTGCCGGATGGAATGCTTCGTCATCGAGCTCTGGCTAGCCGGAGACGCAGCCCTGCCATTGAAGCGCAGCCGGATGTGCCTTCTGCTATACTCCGCCCGTGTTCCGGCACGTGCTCATCGCCGACTGGAGCGCCCGCTCGCGCCCCGCGCCCGAGCGCCCGGCACGCGACGCCATCTGGTGGCACGCCACCTGGCTCGGCGGGCCCCGTTACTGCCGGACGCAGGCTCAGGCCGAACGGGAGATCCTGGCCGCGCTCCGCCATGCGCCTTGCCCGGTGCTGGCGGGCTTCGATTTCTGCTTCGCGATGCCGGCTTGGGCCATGCACCGGCTCGGCGGGTGGCAAGCCCTCTGGCGCCTTTTGGAGCGATACTCCAATGCGGGCGCGGAACAGGCGGCCCGGCGTCTGAACCGCCTTCTGGGGGGAGCCGCCCAAGGCCCCTTTTGGGGCATGAACGACGCGCCCCGCAAGCCCCGCCCCTATCTCTGGACCGAGTACCGCGAGTGTGAATTCCGCCTGAAGCACCGCAGCCTTCACCCCAAGCCCGTCTTCCAGCTTCGCGGGGCCGGCGCCGTCGGGGCGCAATCCCTCGTGGGAATTGCCGCTCTGGAGCGGTTGCGCCACGCCCTCGATGCGCGTGTCTGGCCGTTCGAATCAGCGCACGGGGCAAGGATCGTCTTCGCCGAGGTCTGGCCGGCGCTGCTCGGCCGCCGGCCCGCTTCCGAAACCATTCCCGACCGCTGGCAGGTCCGCATGCTCGCCCGGAGCCTCTCCGGCGTGCGGCTGCCGCGGGTGCCGCCCTTGGCAGCCGTCGAAGGCTGGGTTCTGGAACCACCGGGGGCGCCGGCCGGAGAATAAATCCGCTACACTGGCGGTAAATCATGAAGGCTGTTGTTTACGTCACCCTGAAGAAGACGGTGCTCGACCCGCAAGGGGCAACCATCGCCCGCGCCCTGCAAGGCATGGGGCACCCGGAAGTCGCCTCGGTGCGGCAGGGCAAGTTTTTCGAAATCGAACTCGAAGGCATGGACGCCGAAAAGGCGAAGCCGGTGCTCGAGAGGATCGCGGAAGACGTTCTGTCCAATCCGGTGATCGAAGAGTTCCGCGTCGTCCTGCCGACGGAATAGCCGGAACTCGCGGCAGGGCGATCCAGGGAGGCAGTCGGACAGGCCGGAGGAGGGAGCCCCGCATGTGCGGCATTGTCGGCTATATCGGCGCCAGAAAGCCTCTGCCCATCCTGATGGACGGGCTCAGGCGCCTCGAATACCGCGGGTATGATTCCGCCGGGCTGGCGGTCATCGACGCCGAAGGACGCCTCGAGATCCGGCGCGCCACGGGCAAGCTCCACAACCTGGAGGAGAGCCTGCGGCTGGCGCCCGCCGACGGATGGTACGGCATCGGCCACACCCGTTGGGCCACTCACGGCCGCCCCACCGAAGAAAACGCTCACCCGCACCGGGACAGCCGCGGCGACATCGTGGTCGTCCACAACGGGATCATCGAAAATTACCTGGAATTGAAATCCGAGCTGGAGTCCCTCGGGCATGGATTCGAAACGGAAACGGATACCGAGATTATTCCGCATCTGATCGAAGAGAATTTCCAGGGCAGCCTCGAGGAGGCCCTGCGGCGCGCCGTCGGGCGGATGAAGGGAATCTTCGCGATCGCCGCCATTGCGCGGTCCGACCCCGGCAAGATCGTCGCCGCCCGGCAGGGGCCGCCCGTCGTCGTGGGCATCGGCCAGGACGAATACTTCGTCGCCAGCGACATTCCCGCCATCCTCAGCCATACGCGCGACGTTTTCTTCCTTCAGGACGGCGACATGGCCGTGCTGACGCCGGCCGGCGTGCGCCTCATGGATTTCGACGGCAGGCCCGTGCAACGCACCCTTTCGCGCATCCTGTGGGATCCCGTCCTGGCAGAAAAAGGCGGTTACCGCCATTTCATGCTGAAGGAGATTTTCGAGCAGCCCCGCGCCGTCCGCGATACCATCACCAACCGCATCGGCCAGGATAGCGGCCGCGTTTTCCTCGACGAAATGCAGATTTCGCCGGAGCAGTTCCGTGCCTTCCGCGACGCGCGCATCGTCGCCTGCGGCACCTCCTGGCACGCGGCTCTGGTCGGAAAGTTCATGATCGAAAAACTCGCCCGGCTGCCCGTCGAAGTCGATTACGGCAGCGAGTTCCGCTATCGCGATCCGCTGGTGGGCCCCGATACGCTCACCATCCTGATTTCGCAGTCGGGCGAGACCGCCGACACGCTCGCCGCCCAGCGCGAAGCCAAACGGAAAGGCTCCCCCACTCTCTCCATCTGCAATGTCATGGGCGCCATGATGTCACGCGAAGCCGCCGGAGTGCTCATGACCCACGCCGGACCGGAAATCGGCGTCGCCTCCACCAAGGCTTTCACCGCTCAGCTTGCGGCGCTGTTCCTGCTTGCTCTGTACATCGCTCAGGTGCGCGGCGAGCTCGATGCCGCCGCCTCCAGGGCGATGGCCCGCCAGCTGCTCGCCCTTCCCGCCAAAATGGAGCGCCTGCTGTCTCAGAGCGAGCCTTACGACGAACTCGTCAAACACCTGTTCAAAGCCACCGACTTCCTCTACCTGGGCCGCGGCATCCATTACCCCATCGCGCTCGAGGGCGCGCTCAAGCTCAAGGAGATCTCCTACATCCACGCCGAAGGCTACCCGGCGGGCGAAATGAAGCATGGCCCCAATGCGTTGATCGACGAGACCCTGCCCGTCGTCGTCATCGCCACCGCCGACCCCTCCGATCCCGCCAGCCTCTCGCGCTTCGAAAAAACCCTCTCCAACATCGAAGAAGTCAAGGCGCGCGGCGGGCGGGTTCTCGCCATCGCCACGGAAGGCATGCAAACCGCCGCCCGCCACAGCGACGACGTGCTCTGGGTGCCGCCCGCGCCCGAACTGCTCCTGCCCCTGCTCGGAGTCATCCCTCTCCAGTTGCTCGCCTACCATATCGCCGTCCGCCGCGGCTGCGATGTCGACCAGCCGCGCAACCTCGCCAAGAGCGTCACCGTGGAATAGGCATGCGGCAGGCGCACCACGAATTCCGGATCACAAGCCGCGGACCCGGATTGTACGAATTTACCCGCCAGGTCGAAGAATGGGTGCGCGCGAGCGGCATCCGCGACGGCTTGCTCACCCTCTTCTGCCGCCACACGTCTGCTTCCCTCTTGATTCAGGAAAACGCCGACCCGGACGTGCAGGCCGACCTGCTGCGCTTCTTCTCCAGGGTTGCCCCTGAAGACCCGGCTGCCTACGTGCACACCATCGAGGGGCCCGATGACATGCCCGCCCATCTGAAAACTGCGCTCACGCAGGTGCACCTCTCCATCCCCGTCTGCAATGGCGAGCCCCTGCTCGGCGCCTGGCAGGGCATTTATCTCTTCGAACACCGCCGCGGAGTGCATCTGCGCAACGTCGCCGCGCACTTGATCGGCGAGCCTTAGCCCCGCCCGCCATGCGATAGGATACAGGCAAAGGAGACGCACATGGAATTCACGCGCCGCCGGTTCCTCGCCTACGCTGCCGCAGCAGCCGCCGCCACGGAAATCGACGCCTCTACGGGAATGCCCATGAGGCCCTTGGGCAGCACGGGCGTAAAGGTGTCCCTGCTCGCCTTCGGCGCCGGCAGCCGGTGGCTGATGTACAAGTCCGAAGACAAGGCGCTCGAAGCTCTCCACCGCGCCCTTCAGGCCGGCATCAACTACGTGGACTCCGCCGCCAGCTACGGCGACGGCCAGAGCGAGCGCTGGATCGGCCAGTACCTCAAGTCGCACAGGAAGAGTTTCTTCCTCGTCACCAAGCTCGGCGGCGGCCGCACCTACTCGGGCGCCATGAAGCTGCTCGATCGCTCGCTGAAGAACCTCGGAGTCTCCCAGGTCGATCTGCTGCATATCCACTCTCTCGGCAGCCAGGAGGACCTTTCGCGGATCGAGGCGCCGGACGGGCAGCTCAAAGCTATGCTCCGCGCCAAAGAAGAAAAAATGGCGCGCTTCATCGGCGTCACCTGCCATACCGATCCGGCGGTGCTGAAAACGGCGCTCGAACGCCATCCCTTCGATTCCGTTCAGATGGCCCTGAATATCGCCCGGATCGGCAACGCCCGCCCGTCCGACCGCGCCGGCGAAGGCATGACCGGCGCCTCGGGCTTCGAAGCCATCGCCCTGCCCGCCGCCATAAAGAAGAAGATGGGCATCACCGCCATGAAGGTCTTCGCCCAGGAAAAGCTCCTCGGCAAGGCGGCGCCCGACATCCTGCTCCGCTACGCCATGACTCTGCCCGTGTCCGCTTGCGTGGTTGGCATGCCGCAGCTCGAGCACCTTGAGTTCAACCTGCGCGTGGCGAAAAGTTTCAAGCCGCTTTCCGAACAGGAGATGAAAAGCCTGCCGCGCTCCGTCAGCGCTTCGCTGCGCGCGTCGATCGACCGGTTTTTCGCCTGCCACGTCGACGCCTGACAGCCCGGTCCGAAAAAGGAGACGCAGCCCCCGCGCCATGCCACACCGTTCCGCAGCGCTCCGGACTCCGGAGCAGCTTGACAAGTATCTGCGCGACGCCCGCGACTACTGGTTCCACGTCTACAAGCCCCACGAGGGCGACGTGATCGTCGATATCGGCGCCGGACGCGGCGAGGACGTCTACGCCTTCTCCCTCGCCGCCGGTCCCCGCGGCCGCGTCTGGGCCATCGAGGCTCATCCGGACAACTTCCGCCACCTCGTCGAATTCTGCCAGGCGTATGGACTCGCCAATGTCACCTGCCTGAACCTCGCCTGCCTCGACCGCCCGGGCCAGCTCCAGGTCGAGACGCTGCCCGTGTGGGAATCGAACTACGTCCGCGAAGGCCCGCCCTCCCCAACGTCGTTCCCCGTCGAGGCGATCCCCTTCGACGCCCTCTGCCGCCGCCATGGCATCGGCAACATCGCCTATCTCAAGATGAACATCGAGGGCGCCGAGCGCTCCGCCTTGCCCGGATGCCGCGAGGCGCTCAAGCGCACCCGGTTCTGCACCATCGCCGCCCACGACTTCCGCGCCGACCGCGGCGAAGGCGAGCGCTTCCGCACCCGCGCCTTCGTCTGGGACTTCCTCTCCGAACTCGGCTTCGCACTCACCACCCGCGACGAGGATCCCCGCTACTACGTCCCCTACCACATTCACGGCTTCCGCGACTGAAACCGAATTAAAGCCTGGCCGGAACGCGCCCGCCCCGCGCCCGCTCCCCCTACCCGCTGCTTCCCATCGGCCTCACGCAGCGGATGCATCCCAATACGGCCTTCCCTCCGCCTCCACGCCGTGTCCGCATCTCCCTCGCCGCGGCTCCAGGACAAGGGATTTCCGCCGGCATGCCCGCCGGGGCAGCCGTGCCCGGTCTCCGCCCGTTTCAGATGGAATGCACTTCGAACACGAACCTTTCCGGCGGCAGGCTGGCAACAGGCTCCGGCGTCAGCGACGCCCACGCCTGATACGCCGCCTGCGCCAGCCTCGGCCGCAAATAGAACAGAAATTGATCCGTGCAGATGTCCAGCGGCGGCGGCTGGCGGAAACTCAGCCTCGTGCCCACCGCCTTCTCCGGATCCAGCCCCCGCGTGTCCACCGCCTTGTCCCGCAGCAGCGTGACGAAACTCGACCGCCCCGCATGAGGCCAGACGTCCGGGCGCAGCAGCGGGCGCAGCTCCTGCCGCCGCTCGAACGTCGTCTCGCATTGGCGGATCCACTCCAGGATCGCATCGCCCAGCTTCCAGTGCGACAGCAGCCCGTAGTACTGCTCCACAATCTGAATCGCCAGATCCAGCCGCCGCTGCTCGAGCAGCGGCTCCACTGCCGGGTCCTCCCCCGGCAGAGGGATCATCCCCTCCCAATCCACCAGCTCTTCCGCGACCTCCAGCGTCTTCTCCGCCCGCGGCGACTCGGCTAGCGCTCCGATCAGCAGCGGAGGCAGCTCATGCATCCGGGTCCCCGGAATCTCTACGAAGCGCCGATTGCCCAGAATCTGCACTTCCTTGACCTCCATCCATCCAATCGGCGGACATCGCCGTCCTGTTTACGGCACTCTAAAATCTCTCTATCATAAAGACGCCGCCGCGCCGGCGCAAGTTGCCCCAGCCGTTCCCGCCACATTCTTGCCACCTCCCGGTCGCCGGTATATACTCGTCTCAGTCCCTACAGCGGAGGAGAAGATGCCACATTGCACCAACTGCGGCAGTCCGCTGCCTCAGGGCAGCGCTTTCTGCACCCACTGCGGCGCCCGCGCCGCTGCACCTGTCCAGCAACCCGGAGTCCAGCCCCCGCCGCCGCCCGGCGCCTATCCGCCGCCGACCGCCGCCAAAGGGTCTGGCATCGGCAAGATCCTGTTGATCATCGGGGGCGTCGTCGTCTTGCTCGGCGTGCTCGCCATCGGCGGGCTCGTCGTCACCGGCTTTTGGCTGAAGAAGAAAGTCGAAACCGCCGCGGAAAACATGGGAGTTTCTTCCGCGCCCGCTGTGACCGGAGCCGCGCGGCGCTATTCCGATCCCTGCGCGCTCCTTTCTGCCGCGGAAGCCTCCAGCGCCACCGGACTCGCCGTTCAACGCACCGAGTCCCGCGACGGCGAGTGCCTCTACTTCGGCTCCGCCGAACAGGCGGCCGAAAAGGGCCAGATGCAGGCCCAGGAGGCCATCCGCAAGATGCGCGAAAACAGGACCGGCGATGAAAAGGAGGCCGCGCGCGTCATGGAGGATCTCATGAAGGGCATCGCCGCCAGCGGCCAGGCCGGACAGCAGGGACCCCTCTTCCAGATCAAGATCAGCTATGGCGAGGAAGCCGGACAGCAGGAGTCCGCCTATCGCACGGCAATGGGCTTGATGGGCGCGATGACCGGCGCGCAGCAGGGCGCTTCGAAACCCTCGGACCTCGAGGGCGTGGGCGATCGCGCTTACCTCGCCCCTCTGGCCACCGGCCTTTTTATGAGGAAAGGGGACGCTTGGGTCGAAATCGGCGGCGCCGGACTCGCGGGACGCGACAGCCTCATCGCCCTCGCCCGCGCCGCCGCAGCCAAGCTCTGATCACCAGTTCAGCTTCAGCGGCGGCGCCTCCCACTTCTCGTCCGCCGCCATCATCTCGTCCCACGTCACGGCGGCTTCCCTGTATGCCGCCGTGCGCCCCAGAATCCCGGTGAGGTTCGACTCCACGCTGACCTCGTAGTTGTAAATCGGCTTCGACTCGCGGACCGACTGAACAAAATCCTTCACGTTCTGGATCGCGCCGCCCCGGAACGTGTCGTCGCGCTCCGCTCCCATCCACGCATTTTGCCCGAGAATCCGGATCGCGCCCCCGTAATGCGTGTCGGCGCAGCCGCGGATGCCGAACACCCGCACGCACAGATCGGAGAAACTCCCCGTCAACTGATGCGACGCGAACGATGCATGCACTCCGTCCGGATACCAGAAATTCACCGCAAAATGGTCCCATGCGTCCCCGAACTCATTCGGCGTTCCCCGCCAGTCCGTGCGCCCGCCCGTCCCGTTTGCCTTCACCGGGCGCGCGCCCAGCAGCCAGTTGGCGATGTCGATCACATGGATGTTCTGCTCGACGATGATGTCGCCGCTCAGCACCCGGTCGCCGAACCAGTTCCGGATCCGCCTCTGCCCCGGATCCATCCCCGGCGTCCCCTTGTCCTTCCAAGGACGTCCCGCGAAATAGCGCACCTCAGCAAACGCCGGCTTGCCAATGTCTCCGCGCCGCACCCGCTCCACCGTCTCCTTGTACGCATCCCGCGCCCGGCTCTGGAAGTCCACCCAGAACGACAGCCCCTTCCTGTGCGCCAGATTTCCACTCTCGAGCACCGTCCGGCACCCAGGCACGTCCACCGCCACCGGCTTCGCCATGAAAACGTGCTTCCCTGCTCTGACTGCCGCCAGCCCCTGCTCGGCGTGATAGATCGTCGGCGTCTCGATCACCACCGCGTCCAGCTTCGACTCCGCCAGTCTTTGGTAAGCGTCCGCCCCGATATACGTCCGTCCCGGCTCAACTTTCAGCTTCTCCGCCGTCGATGCCAGATTCTCCCGCTGTACATCCGCCAGCGCCACCACCCGGGCGCCGGCAAACTCCGGGAAAAACGGAGCGATCCAGTTCCCGCGCCCGCCGCAGCCTACGATGCCCACCTCCACCGTCGAATTCGCCTGATAGGTAAAGGCAGCCTCCGGCGTCACCACGAGCAGCCCCGCCGGTACCGTTCTCAGGAATTCCCGCCGCGCGCGCATAACACCTCCTGTTAACACCTCCTCTTGGACAGGCCGATTCTATCACGCAAGGGGACAGCCTGATCTGCGACTTTCGGCTTTTTCGCGAAGGGGACAGTCACCACTGGCACCTTGGCGATTTCTGGCGCCCGCCGGCAGGGACGCTACAAGCCCCTGCCAAAACAAGGGGTTGCGCTCGCTTCGCAGCGGCACGGAGCGCCCGGCGCAGCCATGCGTCCTCGCCTCTCCTGTGGCGGGCAAGGGTCCAGAAGGGGACGCTCCGGAGCCGGCTCTGCCTCTAAGTCATGAAAAGCAGGGGCCTTAGCAAACGTTCTGGAAAACGGCGAAGGTGACAGTCGCAACTGTCCCCTTCAGAAAAAACGGGAAGGGAGGGATTCAGGCTGTCCCCTTCGTCAACGTGGAGCGCTAGGCGCCATGGAAATACGAACGGCGCGCCCAGCCGGGCGCGCCGTGCAGCCGCTCGCCCAAATCCGCCTTAGCGGCGCCGGATCAGCCCGAATGCCAGCAACCCCGCTCCCAGAAGAGCAAACGTCCCAGGCTCGGGGATTTCTCCGCCGCCTTCTCCAGTCAAACTCCCGGCGGCGCTGTCAAGGAAAAGATACCCAGGCTCTAGGTCATCTTCCGTATTCACGACCCCGAAGCCGATTCTATACGTACCGTCAGCAGGGAGCATGTACGAGAACTGATGCCATCCCGTGGCGCCAAAGTCCCCCACGGTGATCCCACCGTTCCAGATGCTCGCAAGAATCGTCAACTCCTCTACGCCCGGACCGGTGACCACAGCGAATGCGGGGTCATTATACTCATAATAGTCTGTCGCGACATACGCCCAGTACATCGTCACCGTATCCCCGGCGCTTCCGGTAAAGTCTTGGTAGATTCCCGAACCGTTCGTCGCCGTTCCTGGAGGCAACCCACCTGACAGCAGTCCTGAGCTCACCCCAAGAAACGTCTCCAGCCCCGCGACGGATACACCTCCTCCCTCAGTGGAACTTAACGCGCCCATGTAGTTGCCCGCCGGACCCACGGTCCAACTCCCAATGTCCGTCGGAATTGTCGTCACGCCACTGGCGGAGACATCGCCAACCGTGCTCCATCCCGACGTGTCGCCTGTTTCGAATCCTTGGTTGTTGAGCGTAATGACGGCGCCCGGACACGCAGCCCAAGCAGTCACCACCAACGCCGCAAGTACTCCTCTACGCATGATTCTCCTCCTTCCTCTCTCCATGGGGTCCCTTGATGCATCCCTTTACTGAGAGGTTCATATTGATGCTATGCGATCAGCCCTGGCCGAGTCAAGGCATTGCTTGTACTGTTTCTGCCAGTACGGACGGAAGAGAAATCCCAGCCGCCCCCCGCGCGCCCCCGCCCGCGCCCACGTTCCAGCCTCCTCCCCTCTGGGAACATCGAACAGCCGTGAGCCCAACATTGGAGCGCTTGCAGAGAGCTGCACCCAGTCGGGCGGCTTCTTTCCTCTGCGCTCTCCGCCGCTCAGTTTCGCTCACCCACGCACTCGACTCCGGCGCCCGCCCGGTGACAGAATGTCGGATCATGGCCACCTCACGGAGGCGCCCCGCCCATGTCTGACCCAACCCCAGCCTTCACCCGCCGCCGATGGCTTGCCGCAGCCGCCGGCGCCGCCGCCATCCACGCACAGTCCCGAAGAAGGCCGCCCAATTTTGTCATCCTCTTCGCCGACGACCTCGGCTGGGGCGACCTCTCCTGCTACGGCCACCCGCTCATCCACACCCCGAATCTCGACCGCATGGCCGCCGAAGGCGCCCGTTTCACATCCTTTTACGCCGCCGCGCCCGTTTGCACCCCCTCGCGCGCCGGCCTCCTCACCGGCCGCTACCCCATCCGCGCCGGCCAGCCCGGCAACACCGGCCCCGGCACCATAGGCGGCCTCCCGCTGGGCGAAATCCTTCTGCCCCAGATCCTGAAACCCCGCGGCTACCGCACCATGGCCATCGGCAAGTGGCACCTCGGTTTCCAGCCCCAGGACTACCTCCCCACCCGCCGCGGATTCGACTCCTGGCTCGGCCTGCCCTATTCGAACGACATGATCCCACCCTGGGTGAAAACCGAACGCCCGCTGCGCCTTTACCGCGATGAAAATCCCATCCGGGAAGTCCAAAATCAGGACGATTTGACTCCCCTATATACCGAAGAAGCCCTGCGCTTCATCCGGGAGAATCGCACGCGCCCCTTTTTCCTGTATCTCGCCTATTCCATGCCCCATTTGCCGGTCAGCGCCCCGCCCTCCTCTCGCGGCCGCTCCCGCGCCGGCCTTTACGGCGATGTCATCGAGACCCTCGACGCAAGCGCCGGCCGGATCCGCCGCGCGCTCGAAGAGCTCCAGCTCCACCGCGACACCCTCGTAGTCTTCACCAGCGATAATGGCCCTTGGCACAACCTCCCGCCCCGGATGCTCGCAGGCGGCGTCGAACCCTGGCATACCGGCTCGCCCGGCCCCTTCCGCGGCGCCAAAGGAACCACATGGGAAGGCGGTCCCCGCGTCCCCGGCATCTTCTGGCAGCCCGGATCCGTCCGCCCCCAGACCGTCTTTGACATGGGTTCCACTCTCGACCTCCTCCCCACCATCGCCGCCCTCGCCGGAGCAGAACTTCCTGACAGCCGCGTCCTCGACGGCTTCGACCTCCGCCGCACCCTCCAACTCGGGCAGCCCTCCCCGCGCCAGGAGTTTTTCTACTGCCTCGACAAACGCCTCGAAGCCGTCCGCCAGGGCCCCTGGAAACTCCGCCACGCCCCCAACGCAGAGCCTGAACTCTTCCACCTCGAACGCGACCCCTCGGAAAGATACAACCTCCTCGCCCGCGAGCCCGAAATCGCTCGCCGCCTCGAAACCCGCCTCCGCGGGTTCGCCCGCGAGATCGGCGCCGAAACCGCCTCCTGACCCCGTCCCGCCTCCCCACGTTCCGATCAGCCCGCGCCTCCGGGCGGCGGTGGACCATTGCCGCCCGAACTCCCCCGCCAGCCACATTCTCAATCCCGCCCGCGCATACGCTAATCTGAAAAGGATAGAGGGCCTGCTATGGACGGCATGATCCGCGAGAACCAGATCCAGTTGGGCGAACTCCCCCCGGGCTTGTTCGACCGCATCGACCGCGAAGGCAGCTTCGGCGCCGACTCCGGCATCCTTCTCACGACCGTCGACAGCGTCATCAACTGGGGCCGCAAGAACTCCATCTGGCCCATGACCTTCGGCCTCGCCTGCTGCGCCATCGAGATGATGGCCATGAGCGCCTCCCGCTTCGACGTCGCCCGCTTCGGCGCCGAAGTCTTCCGCGGCAGCCCCCGCCAGGCTGATCTCATGATCATCGCCGGCCGCGTGTCCAACAAGATGGCCCCCGTCGCCCGCCAGCTCTATCAGCAGATGCCCGAGCCCAAGTGGGTCATCTCCATGGGCGCCTGCGCCACCTCCACCGGCGTCTTCAGCAATTACGCCCTCATCCCCGTCAACCAGGTCATCCCGGTCGACGTGTACGTCCCCGGCTGCCCCCCGCGCCCCGAACAGCTCCTGTACGCCCTCATGCTCCTCCAGCAGAAAATCCAGCAGCAACGCGGCGTCTTGAAAGACGTCCTCAATCTCGGCTGACACGCCCCGCCCCCCTGCGTTTTTTCCTTCAAGGTCCGCCGCTTCGGTCCGATGCGTTGTCCAGGAGCGCAGCACGCTCGGAAAGGAGGCCCACCGTGGAGATCCGCAGAGTGGATGCCATCGGCGAACTGCCGGCCATCGCTCCAGTCAACCCCTTGTCCCAGGAGCTCCGCCAGGAACAGGCCCAGTTAATTCACGCCGTCGAGAAGCTGAACGAAGCCCGCATTTTCGGCCAGAAAAGCGAGTTGACTTTCAGCCTCGACCGCGAAACCCGCCGGCCCGTGATGAAAATCATCGACCGCGAAACCCAGGAAGTCATCCAGCAGATTCCACCAGAATATGTCCTGCGGCTGGCCGAGGATTTGTCCATTTAGTCGCCGCCCAGCTCCAAAATACCAGGCAACAAAAACATGACAGGGAATCCCTACCACGGCCACCTCGCCGAGCGCGTCCTCGGCGCCGACCCCGTCGAACTCATCGCCCTCCTCTACGAGGAACTCATCCGCTCCATCGGCGAAGCCCGCCGCGCCCTCGCCGCCTCCGAACCCCGCCAGCGCGCCCGCGCCATCTCCCGCGCCATGGAAATTGTCTTCGAACTCGACCGCGCCCTCGACCCCTCCCCCGATCCCCAGCTCGCCCTCCGCCTCTCCCAGCTCTACGCCTTCCTCCTCGACCAGCTCCAGTCGGCTCACGCTCACCAGCTCGACGCACCCCTCGCCAACGCCGAACGCGTCTCCCGCACCCTCCTCGAAGCCTGGCAGGCTCTCCGCTCCACACAGCTCCAGCCCCGCCACCCCTCGCAGCCCAGCCAAAGCCCAGCCGTCTCCCTCGCCGGCTGAACCCTCTGCAAACCTTATCCGATCACCTCCCGCAACCGCCCCCGCGCCGCCGCCAGCCGCGCCGCCGCATCCTCCCTCCCAATCCCCAGCTTCGCCATCACGATCGCCGTCCGCACATTCCGCCCCGCCCCCTCCA
>DYJN01000150.1 GCA_020723085.1 Arcobacter sp. | reverse complement strand
TGCCGTGCGCGTCGCGCCAGGCGCGGAGGTTGCCAGGATTGGCGTTGCGCTGGGCCAGGGTTGGCTTCGCGGCAGTGGCGTAGAAACCCTCCATCTCCGCAATCGCCTGCGCGATCTTTTCAATCAGCCGCTGTCTGGTCATGGGTTGTCCCGGTTGTACGTCTGTCGTAATATGGTGTTCGTATGATCCGGTCCTGCCGCGAGAAAGAGGTGCGGTTGTTGCTGGATCGAAAATTCAGCCGGAGGTTTCAGAGCATCGAAAGGGCGGCCCGGATCCGATTGGAACTGCTGGATGCGGCGACCTCCCTTCGGGACCTCGAACTGCCCGGGCTGCGGCTGGAGGCGCTCAAGGGCGATCGGAAAGGCCAGCATAGTATCCGTATCAACGACCAGTTCCGGATCTGCTTTGAATGGCGCGACGGAGACGCACATAACGTCGAAATCGTTGACTATCACTAGAAGGAGGCATCGATATGGCAACCAAACAGGCGAAGCGCTTGCCACCCCTCCATCCCGGCGAGGTGCTTCAGGAATTGCTCAAGGAAGCTGGCATGACGGCCAACGCCCTGGCCAGCGCGTTGCGGGTACCAGCAAATCGGATCGGTGACATCGTCAAGGGACGACGGGGCATCACTGCGGACACGGCACTGCGGCTGGCTCGCTACTTCGGCACGTCAGCCCAGATGTGGATCAACCTGCAGGCCAAGTACGACCTTGCGGCTGCCGAAGATTCTCTCCGCGGTCGGATTGACCGGGAAGTCCTCCCGCGGAATGCGGCCTGAGTCTCATGACAGGATCAACCCTGGACTCAAATGCAGCCCGGTCATCTCCCGGCGGCCGGCGCTGGCCTTGGTAGCGTTCATCGCCGCCGATTGCACGGCGCGCGGATTCTCGACCACCACGCGCACGGTCTCCTTCTCGAAGAACTCCTTCGCTCCGGGCACGGTGATGTTGATCACGGTGGGAGCCGCTACGGATGGGCCACCTCCGCCGATCCGGTCAAAGGTCATCCCGCTGGCGCTCTGCTGGAAAATGCCGCCGCCCTTTTGGAGGAGCGACACGGGCCGCACGGTGGCCGGGAGCCCTGAAGTGCTCTGCCCCGTCGACAACGCGTACAACTCGACCAAGTCGCGGATCTGCTGGCTGCGGATGGCCATGTCGAGGTTGCCACCGAAGCCATGTTTCGCAATGTCGACAATCTGTTTCAGCACGCCCTTGTCGCGGATGTCGACGCCGTAGGTGGCCTTGATCTTCTCGCGGGCCTTCTCCAGCGCGCCTTTGACGAACAGCCGAAACAGTCCGGCGACTGCTCCGATTCCGGCCCCGATGGCCGCGCCCAGTGGACCGCCATACTTGAAGCCGATCATCGCGCCGCCGGCTGTCGCCATCGCGAGGCCCGAAGCCCCGCCGCGCTGGAGGCCCATCAAGGCGAGCGTCGCCCCACCAAGCAGCGCAGCATTGGACCGCCCGAGCGCAGACAGCTTCTGGCCCATGGTGGCGGCTTCCCAGGTCACCGCCTTCCCAGGGGCGTACTGGGCTCCGCCGCCGACGCCGAGAAAATCCTTCCAGCCGCCGAGCAGTCCAGTCCATCCGCCGCCCTTGTCGGACGGAATGAAGGGAGGCGTACCCCAGCCTCCAGCCGCGCCGCCGGGAATGGGACCACCGCCGCTGCCCTGTCCGAAGACCGGCGCTGCGCCGACGCCGAGCAGTCCACAGAGCCTGCCGAGCGTGCTACCGCCGGAAGAGCCTCCGCCGGCAAGCGAGGCCCGCGTGCCAGTAAACAACTGTGTCAACATCGCGGCGACCCGTGAAGTGACCACATCTTTGATGGCCGTCAGCAGGGCGGTCTTCAGCGAGTTGCCGATGGCGGACCAGATGGATTGAGATTTCGTCAGCAGCGCATCGAAGACACCCTCGGCCTGGCGCTTGAACGAATCGAAAATCCGCTGGTTATGGTCCCGAATCAATTGAGCCTGGCGGATCGCCGCATTCTCGCGTGCACCCTGGATTGCGGCGTCGGAGGCCTCCTGCTGGAACCGCCGGATCTCATTCCGCTGCGCGGTGAGTTCAGCAATTCGCGCCTGAATTTCATCAGCCCGGTAGCCGAGCCGCTTGAGTTGCGCTTCTTCCTCGATCACCATCCGCGAGGTTTCGAGGTCGAATAACCGCATGCGGATCTCGTGGACACGGGTGAGGTACTCGATCTCAATCGCTGCCTTGCGCTGCTCGACGGCCAGCTTCT
>DYJN01000076.1:7723-15319 GCA_020723085.1 Arcobacter sp. | reverse complement strand
GAGCAACATATCATTCGATTCCTTTCCCTTTAACAGCTCCCCGGCATTCTAACACGTTGCTCGAAAGGCGAGTTGCACGATGCGGGGAGTACTGGCTGTCTGGATGACGCCGAATGCGGAGGCGTTGCCGAGGTTGGTCCCCGGAGGGCCGAACTGCGGAGTGTTGGTCAGGTTGGCCGCCTCAGCCCGGGCTTGGAGCTGAACCCGCTCCCAGATCTGAAACGACTTCCACACGGCAGCGTCCACCTGCCGCCTTCCCGGCGCACGGAGTTCCCCGAAGAAGATGGGTTCCGGGGGAACGGTGAACTGATTGGGGAGAGGCGCGAAGCAGGAGGTGTCGAAATAGGGATTGAGCACCTTGCCGGAGGCATCCCGCAGGTCGCCGAGGCGGCTGCCCACTGGGCCACCCTTACTCGCATTGCACGTCCGCAGCGGACGGCCGTTGGGATGTGAGAACTGCAATGGGGTACCGGAGGCCAGGCGCACGCTGCTTGAGACCGTCCATCCACCCACCAGCAGGTCGAGTGCGCGGCTGGCGCCAGCCAGGAAGCGCTTGCCCCGTCCCATTGGCAGTTCATAGACTGCGGCCAGATTCATGACATGGGTTCGGTCGAGCCCTGAGATCCCGCTAATATTGCGGCCGGGATTGACGAGACTGATGGCATTGCGCTCCAGTTGTTTGGAGAAGGTGTAGTTCCACAGCAAAGTCAACCCACCGCGCATACGTTTGTCTGCGCGTAGTTGCAGCGCGTTGTAGTTCCCGCTGTTGGCGTTGGTGTACAGGGTAACACTAGTGAACTGTGGGTAGGTCAATAGCAACTGCTGCCGGGTGACCGTCGAGGCGGCGCCCAAGGAGGTCGTGGCCGGGAAAATACGATAGAACGGGTTCGGCACGCGGGTTAGCAGGCTGGTCCCGAGGCTCAGGTAGGCATCGGAGAGCTCGTTAAGATCATATTCCCTGGCCGCAGCAGTCGCGCCTCCAAAGCCTTTGAGGCTCAAAATATGGATGTAGCTGGCTTCAACGACCAGGTCCTGGCTCACCTGCTGTTGCACGCCAAAGGTCCACTGCTGGTTGTAAGGTACTACGGCGTTCTGGTCGAATATGGTGCCGATGGAGTCTCCCAGCCGTGACAGGATGCCCTTGCTAGCGCCAACAACGGGAGGTAATCCGGCGGGAAAGGGATTGCGGACCGTGGCATAAGGTGTGGCGCCCGAGTCGAGCGAGCCTACGATGGTAGCATTCAAGCCCCATAGAGAAGAAGTGGGCAACGCGTTCTCTTGGTTGTAAGTGCCGCTAGTGTAAAAGAGTGAGTAGCCCCCGCGCAGGACCGGCCCTGGGCCACCCTTCACAGTGCCGCCGCGGCCGCACAAAAAAGGATAGGCGCCCCCGCCACCGACGGAGGCGCCTGGATTGTTCCACTGTCGAACTACCAGTTCAACACTAGGGCCAGCTTCACGAACCGGGGCAGATTGTTCTGCTTCGGGTTCAGTCGGCCGAACGATGCATTGGTCACATCGACGCTGGCGATGCTGGTGAACCAAGGATGGTTCATCGCATTCACCGCCTCGAACTTGAACTGGAGGTTCATCCGTTCGTAGATCTGGAATCTCTTGGTCAGAGAGGCGTCCCAATTCTGGTAGCCTGGGAGGCGGACGTCGCTAAAGCGCAGCGGGAAGGTCCTGAGCGTATAGGGTTCCTGCGCCTTCACGCGCTGGCCGGTGGCCGGATCGGTCCACAGATCTGTGTTGAACCACTTCGAGATGGTTGGGTTGTCGATCTTTGCGCTACCGGCGGTCACCTGGGCGGCGTTCGGGTAGTTGATCGCCCAGCCCTTCATGTAAGTGATGTTCATGTTCAGGCCCCATCCGCCAAGCAGGTAGTCCAGAGCCTTGGGCATCTCGCTGGCGAAGTGCCGTCCTCTGCCGAAGGGGAAGTCGATGACGGCCGTGAAGTTGAACTTCTGCGGGATGTCGATGCTGTCCGCGGGCTGCTTTATCAGCATGGTCGAATCCGGATCGGCCAGGTTGAAGAACTGAGCGTTCTGCACCGATACCTGCTCCAACGTCTTTGCAATGGTGTAACTACCCAGGAACGTGAAGCCATGCGCGAAGCGCTTACTGAACTTCAACTGGAAGCTGTCGTACCTCTGCCTTCCGATGGGGACGTTCCGCACAGTGACTCCATTAAACTGCGGGAAGGCGTACATCAGGTTCTGACGCGGGATGGTCGGGGCATTCAGAGTCGCGTTGTTGGGGATCAGCCCCGCCATCGGGTTGGTGATCTTGCCCGTGTAGTAAGCGGTATCAATTGCGCCTGCCGAGGTGCGCTTGCCGAGTTCGGATATGGGAACGAAGTTTGCCGCGAAGCTCAGCGGGAGCTTTCGTGTCAGATTGCCGACATATGCGGCTTCGACGAGGATGCCGGCGGGTAGTTCGCGCTGGATGTCAAAAGAGTACTGGTGCGAGTAGGGCAGCGGACGGTTCTGGTAGTTCGGCGATATGCCCTCGCCGAGGAAACTGGCCGCTCCCTTGGAGTTGCCCACCGCGGCCAGAAGCTGTCCGCCCGGCTGCAAAGCGAAGGCATTGGCCGTGGTCACCGCCGGCGTCTGGTTGCCGTCGGTCGAAACAACGGCATTGGTCCGCTGGCTATAACCGTTGTTCGGTCCACGAGCGCTTTGGCCGAGATAAAAGAGGCCGTAACCGCCTCGAACGACCCATTTGTCGCCGATGTGGTAAGCAGCGCCAATGCGAGGCGCCCAGTTGTTCTTGTCGGGAAGGACGACGCCGCGCGGCTCTCCATTGGCGTTGGAGAACAGCACCGCGCCCTTCAGGCTCAGCCCCGCGACCTGCGACGCGATGGGACTGGGCGCGTTGAAGTCCAATCCACGCACTTGGCGGTCGTACCGCTCGACAGCGGGCGCCTCATAGTCCCATCTCAAGCCAACGTTCAGGGTCAGGCGCGACGATACTTTCCAGTCGTCCTGGAAGAATCCGGCATAGAAAAAGGTCTTGTAGGCCGGATCGATGTTCCTGTCGACGTATGCGGAGGTCGGATAACCAAGCAGGAATGTCGCCACCTCGTTCCCAGACACGGCGTCGGCGCGGTTGGAGACAGCCTGCGTCCAGTTCTTGCCGAAGGTATACGCACCCGCGGCCATCCCTGGGTTCATGCTGTTATCGTTGTACATCCGGACTTCAACGCCCATCTTTAGGAAATGGCGGCCCTTGACCATGTTCAGGTTTGGCTGCAAGGTGTAGGCGTCTTCGGCGGTGTAGTTGACCAGCCGGCTGGGTCCCATGCTCTGGTAGGTGCCGAGGTTGATGGTGGGGAAGCCCTGCCTGGTGAATTGCGACAGAAGCGACGAAGCGACGCCCATCCGGCTCTGGTCGTAGCCTGTGCCGTAGCTGCTTCCGGTCTTCTCTTCCCACCGATTTAGGCCGATGCGCAAGTCCCAGGTCATGCTCGGCGTTAGTGTGGATGTCCAGTCGAACATCCAGCTGCGGCCGTTCCGGATCAGGGGTGCGTTGCCCGTCGGTTCGGCCGGGTTCACGTCGTGGATGTTCTGGATGAACTTCAGGCCGCGGTACTCGGTGAACGGATTTTGCCCGTACCGGAAGTAGACGTTGTTGCGCGAGTTGATGTGCAGATCCATACGCCCGATCCACTGGGTCAAATCTCCAATCCAGCGCGAGGGGTACGGATAGTTCTGAATCTTGGCCGGTCCCACGCCGGCGGAGGTCGGCGCCGGATAGTACGAAAACGCTTCGGTCGCCATCTTCGATAGGCGGCTCGGCGGCAAGACGTTACCGGCAAACGGGGTGCGCGTGCCGTCACTCTTGGTCGTCAGCGGGTCGTAGATCATGACCTGCGCACCCGCAGCGTTGTACAAAGAGGAAAAATCGCCTGTACGCCATGCCATCTCCGGCACGGTCGCCAATTTCGGGTCCGCGGAACGCTGTTTCATCATCTCGTTGGACAGCATCCAGAACAGCCGGTTCCGGCCGTCAAAGACCTTGGGGATGAAGACCGGACCGGAGGCCATGAAGCCATAGGAGTTGATGTTCATAGGCGGCCGCGGTTTGTTTGCTGCGTTTAGCTCGAACTGGTTGGCGTTCAGATTGTCGGCCTGGAAATACTCGAATGCCGTTCCGTGCAGATCGTTGCCGCCGCCCTTTGTCACCATCGTGACAATGCCGCCGCCGGTGCGTCCATACTGGGCGTCATAGGTGTTCAGCAAGACCTTAAACTCCTGGACCGATTCCATCGTCGGCACATGGACCACGGTACGGTTCGAACGCACGTCGCTGATGCCGTCGAGCAGGACTTCATTTTCCCTCGCGCGCCCGCCGTTGGCCGAGAAGCCGGTGGTGCCGGAGATATCAAAGCTGCGCAGGTATCTCCAGCCGCCGCTCTTGAAAACGCCCGGCGCCGCCCAGGCGATCTGGAATGGATTGCGGCCCTGCGTGGGCAGGTTCGCAATCAACTCGTTCGAGATCGTCGCGCCGCGGCTCGCCGTCTCAGTCTCCAGGGTGGAGATGGCGGCATCGACCGTGACGCTCTGTGTCAGTTCACCGAGTTCCAACTGCACGTCGATACGCGCACGGTCCTGAAGTTGGAGCACGATGTTGGAACGAACGTACTTTTTGAACCCCGGGGCCTCCACGCTAAGTTCATATGGACCTGGCGCGAGAAATGGCGTCACGTAGTTGCCGGATGCGTTGGTCACTGCGGTGACAGCGACCTGGTTTGCTGTGTTGACCACGCGCACTGTGGCGTTTGCCAGCGCGGCTCCGCTCGAGTCCGTGACGAGCCCCGTAATACTGGCTCGTACCTCCTGGGCGGACGCCGTCGCCACGCAAAGCGACAGTACGAAGACTAACTGAAGAAGTCTGACGAACAGAGTCATTGGCTGCTCCCTTTACTCTTCCATAGCCGGGATGCGTTCCGGCGGCTGTACAAGTGTCCTAGCTATCTTCCCGACCTTGCGGTCGCATCTGTCAAATGACAGACGATTAGTAAACTTATACCACAATTATGTGAAACGTGATACCACAATTTGTCATCAGGCCTAAGATCACTGTGTTATAACGGATGTTCACCTCGAAGCCGGGCTGATTTTTTGATAACCTCTGACGCTTCAAGCGATTAGATCGAGTTTTGAGGTTTCATGAGTAGACATGCAGTATTGCAGTATGTATGCTGTTTTCCCTTGACTTCTCGCTTGTGATTGTTCATCATGTGGACATGTACGTCGCCCGCGCCTCCTGGCCCTCGGCCAACGGCAAGGTCTACACCTCCATCTACCTCCGCGAGTCCTACCGCGACGGCAAACACGTCCGCAAACGCAATCTCGCCAACCTCACCCACTGCGACCCCCAAGAAGTCGCCGCCATCGAGCTCGCCCTCCGCCACAAGGACAACCTGGCTGCCCTCTGCTCCCTTGACAGGATCGAGCTCACCCAGGGCGCCTCGGTCGGGGCTGTCTGGACCATCTACGAAGCGGCCCGCCGGCTCGGGATCGCCAATGCCCTCGGTCCGGGCTTTGCCGGCCAGTTGGCGCTGTGGCAGGTGCTGGCCTGCGTGCTCGAGCAGGGCTCCCGGCTGTCGGCCGTGCGGCTGGCTCAGGTCCATGCGGCGTGCGATGTGCTCGGCATACGCCGCGGCTTCGACGAGAACGGCCTGTACACCAATCTGAGTTGGCTGAGCCGGCATCAGCCCACGATCGAAGAGCGGCTGTTCGCGGCCCGGCGCGGGCAGCAGAAGCCGGAGTTGTTTCTCTACGACATCACCAGCAGCTATCTGGAAGGCGAGGGAAATGCCTACGCCGCCTACGGCTACAACCGGGACGGCAAGAAAGGCAAAAAACAGATTGTGATTGGTCTGTTGTGCGATGAGCAGGGCGAGCCCGTCTCGACGCAAGTCTTTCGCGGCAACACGCAAGATCGCGAGACGTTTGCGGCGCAAGTAAAGAAAGCCGGTGAACGGTTCGGCTGTGAGCGGGTGACCTTTGTCGGCGATCGGGGCATGATCAAGAGTGGTCAGGTGGCGGAACTTTCCCAGGCCGGCTTTCACTACATCACCGCCATCACCAAACCGCAGATCGACGTGTTGCTGGCGGCCGGCGTTTTACAGACGGAGATGTTTGCCGCCGAGGTGTGCCAGATCGAGCACGACGGGCTGCGCTATGTGTTGCGGCGGAACCCGCTGCGGGCCGAACAGTTGGCCGCCTCGCGAGCGGACAAACAAGCGCGGCTCGAACAGATCTGCCGGGGCTGGAACCAGTATCTGGCCGCACATCCCCGCGCCAAGGCGGCCACGGCGGAGAAGGCCCTGCGGGCGAAGATCGCCCAACTGAAGATCGCCGACTGGTTGGACGTGCGCACCGAAAGGCGAAGCGTGCGGCTCCACGTGGACCAAGCGGCGCTGGAGGAGGCGGCGCGGCTGGACGGCTGTTACGTCCTGAAGACCGATCTGCCGGAGGGCGCCGCCAGCCCGCAACTGGTGCATGACCGCTACAAGGATCTGGCGCAAGTCGAGCAAGCCTTCCGCACCTGTAAAACCGCTCGCCTGGAGACCCGCCCGATATACGTGCGCACGGCCGAACACACGCGCGGGCACGTGCTGGTGGTGATGCTGGCCTACCTGATCCGGCGGCAACTCAGCCGCGCCTGGGCTTCCCTGGACGTGACGGTCGAAGAGGGGCTGCATCAACTCCAGACGCTCTGCTCAACTGAGATCAAGGTGCAAGGCGGCGGCAGTTGTCTGCGGATCCCCACGCCCGGCCCGGGTGCCCGTGCTTTGCTCGACGCCCTCGATATTCTCCTACCCGAGGCAGTTGCCCACAGCGACACGCGTGCAGTCACGCGCAGGAAGCTCCCCGAGCGCCGCCGATCTCGTTGAATCACAATATGTTGCCGGCAATACCACGCTCTGCCTTCGAGGTAAACATCCGCTGCAGCCGGGCGGAAGATCCGTCTGACAGTACCGGTGTTTCTCCGCCATCACGCACTTCACATTGTTTGGACCACACCGCCAGTCATGCACGGCGCGTAGCACGTCATGCCGTTAGGCTTGCGCCGAATGGAATTCCGGCCGCGCCCGCCCGCCCCCCGGGCGGCGTTCAGATCAATGTGACGCCCGGCTGCCACCTGCTCGAGCGCCCGGTCGGTTGGCTTGCCTTGAGCAATGCCATCGCCGCTTCGCTGAATTTCTTCTCCACCAACAGCGCCATCTCCTTACAGTGCTGCCGCCCGGCGCCATACGCTTGCCTGTCCGGCGCCCCGCCAGCGCCAGAAACCCTTCATCAGCAGCTGCCCTGCCTCACCCCGAAGCCGCCGGCCTGCCGAACCAAACAGCCCGTCGAGAACCTGATCTCCTCCCGCCGCTGAGACTCAGATCACACCCGGTCTGCATGTCGCTTGCGTTGACGCCGTAGCCCATCAATTTGTGCCAGGCAACCGGCTGTCGCCCAACGGAAGTTCCCTCCCATACAAAAAACAGGGTGAACCATTCGGTTCACCCTGTTTTTTGTCCAAAAATGATGAGAGACTTTATGCCTTCTTTGCCCGCCGCCGCAGCAGAAACAGCGCCAGCCC
>DYJN01000076.1:0-7623 GCA_020723085.1 Arcobacter sp. | reverse complement strand
GCCCCACCCCGCCATCGTGCTCAGCACCAGAAGCACCACCAAGTTCCACATCCGACTCATTGTCCTCGCCCTCCTTCGACTCTGGAGCTCTTACACCCCGCACTGCAACCCGGCGACTCGCGGCGCCTACGCTCTCCACTCTATTCCGAACGGTGCATTTTGTCAAGCGATTTTTGCATGAATCTTATTTTAATTCAACCCATTAGACAAATGTACAAAGGCGCGGTCCCGGTACTGCCCTTCCCCTTCTCTTCACTCCAGGAAGGGCGAAACCGGAACCCCGCGTGCCGCACGTTCACCGTCTCCACTCCCTCGCCACATCCTCCACTGCCTGCGCCACCCGCTCCAGTTGCGTCCTCGTCAACCCCGGGTACAGCGGCAATGTCACGATCCGCTCATACAGCGCCGCCGCCCGCGGGCACGCATTCCGCTCCTCCTCAGCCAGCGACCGGAACGCCGGATGCATCGGCACCGGAATGAAATGCACGCTCGCCCCCACGCCCCGCCGGCGCAACTCCTCGATGAACTCGCCCCGCCCGATTGTCAGCTTCTCCAGCCGCAGCCGCAGGATATACAGGTGCCAGGCGTGCCACCCCTCGAGATCGCCCGGCGGCGGCTCCACCTCCTCCAGCCGCCCCAACCGCTCGTGGTAATACGCCACATACTCGCGCCGGACTGCCAGGAATTTCTCCAACTTCCGCAGTTGATGGATCCCCACCGCCGACTGCAAATCGCTCAAATTGTATTTGAACCCCGGCTCGAGCACCTCATAGTACCAGCTGCCCTTGTCCGTATACCGGTTCCACGCATCCCGGCTGATCCCGTGCAGGCACAGCACCCGCATCCGCGCCTCAAGCCCTTCATCGAACGTCGTCACCATTCCGCCTTCCGCCGTCGTCATGTTCTTCGTCGCATAAAAGCTGAACGCCACCGCCGCGCTGCGGGCGTCGCCCCCGATCCGCCTGCTCCCAATCCGCGCTCCCGCCGCGTGCGCCGCATCCTCCACCACCCGCAGCCCGTGCCGCTCCGCCAGCGCCCAGATCTCCTCCATCCGGCACGGCAGCCCCGCCAGATGCACCGGCAGAATTACTCGCGTGCGCGGCGTGATCCGCTCCGCTACCGACTCGGGATCCAGGTTCCCATCCTCGCCCACATCCGCCAGCACCGGCTTCGCGCCCGTGTGCGTGATCACATGCACCGTCGAACAAAACGTCATCGGCGACGTGATCACCTCGTCGCCCGGTCCCACCCCGAGCGCCGCCAGCGCCAAGTGCAGCCCCGCAGTGCAGGAATTCACCGCCAGCGCATGCGGCGCCCCGCAATAGGCGGCGAACTCCTCCTCGAACCGCTTCGTCCGCGGACCCGTCGTCAGCCACCCGCTGCGCAGCGTGGCGACCACCTCGTCGATCTCTTCCTGCCCGATCGACGCCCGGTGAAATGGGATGAATTCCGATTCGCTCATGCTCCTCCGCCATCGCCCCGCCGCCGCAGCCAGCTCGCCGCCGCCGTGCGCAGCAGGATCTCCAGATCCGAGGAACAAGTCCGCCGCTCCAGATACGCCGCCGACAGCGCCAGCTTCTTCGGCAGAATCACGTTCCGGTACTCCAGCTCCCAGTGCTTGGCCGCCGCCAGCAGTTCTTCTTCATCCCGGAATTCGATGCTCGCCGGGTCCGTGATCCCCGGGCGCGCCTCCAGAACCCGCTGCCAGCGAGGGTCCGACAGATCCACATACTCCGGCACTTCCGGCCGCGGCCCCACCAGGCTCATCTCCCCGCGCACCACGTTCCACAACTGCGGCAGCTCGTCCAGCTTCCACCTCCGCAGCCACGCCCCCACCCGCGTGATCCGCGCCTCTCCTTTCCGTGTGATCGGCGCCCCCCCGTGGTTCACGATCATCGACCGGAACTTCACCAGTTCAAACTCGCGCCCGCCCCGCCCCACCCGCCGGTGCCGGAACAGCACCGGGCGCCCAGACTCTATCCATACCGCCCCCGCCAGCGCCACGAGCAGCGGGCTGAGCATCAGCAGCCCCGCCGCCGCCAGGATCCGTTCCAGCAAATTCGGCATCCCCGCTCTTCACCTCGTCAGCCGCGACGCCGGAAGCGGAACTCTCGCGGAACCACCCGGCCAGCCGCGGCCGAAATGCCAAAGTCCGGACCAGAATCCCAGCCCGTATCCGAAATGAAAACATGGAATGGCCGCCAGAATCCCCGGCAGCAGCTCCCAACCCGCCTTCCGCGCCGCCAGCACGGCGGAAACCAGAGACGCAAAAACGTATGCGCCTGCCTGAAGCCCGAGCAGGATCCCGAACCAGCGCGCCGCAGCCCACCCTTCCCGCCACGACACTCCCCACCCCACGCCCAGCGCCGCCAGCGCCAACACGAACAGCCCAGGAACCACGTGCCGCAGCTTCGCCGGCAGCCGGTGCTTGCGGATCACCGCCACTTTCCAGAAGCCGTACTGAAAATACTGCCAGAACAGTTGCTTCAACGAGCTGCGCGGCCGGTACCAGCACCGGATCTTCGGGCTCTGCCAAACCACTCCCCCGCCCTTTGTGATCCGGTAGTTCAGTTCATCGTCCTGATTGCGCACCAGAAGCTCATCAAACCCCTCCAGGCGCTCCAGCGTCTCCCGCCGCCAGCAGCCGGGAAAAACCGTGTCCGTCGGTCCCTCAAAATCCACCTTGCGCGTCGCAGCCCCGCCGCACACATAGGGGGCGTGGAATGCGGCGGCGATCGCCCTCCCCCAGTAGTCTTTCGCTTCCGCCCGGATCGCCCCGCCCACGTTTGCCGCACCCGTCTCCTCCAGCACCTCCACGCACCGCCGCAGAAAATCCGGAGCGTACCGCGCGTGAACGTCCATGCGCACAATCACATCTCCCCGCGCCGCCTGAAGCGCCGCATTCAGCCCCGTCGAAACGATCCGCCGCGGGTTGTCCACCACCCGGATTTCCGGATATTGCGCCGCATATTCCGCCAGAATTTCCCTCGTTCCATCGTCGCTCATGCCGTCGGCAATCAGAAATTCGCAATCCAGCCCGTCCCGCTCCTGCCGCAGCAGGTCCTCGAGAAACGCCGCAATGTGCCCGCGCTCGTTCCGGCACGGAACCACGACACTGACGCGCACCCCTCCGCTCACGCCCGCCGCCCCGCCACCTTCGACACCACCGCCCGGAACTTCCCGTTCGCACCCCGCTCGATCTCCCGCACCCGCTCCACCTCCACCCGCACTCCCTCGCCCAGCCGCAGCCGTACCCGCTGTTTCAGCTCCTCCTCCTGCCGCGCCCCAAACTCCGCTCCCGGAACCACGCGCACCCGCACCAGATCCAGCTCCTCCTGCACGATCTGCGCCTCCCGGATCGACAGGTCCGCCTTGAACACGGGATCCATGCGCCCCACCCTGCGCCCATCCGGCGTCACGATCACATCATCCAGGCGCCCTTCAATCCTCCCGAGCAGCGGCAGCCCCCGCCCGCACTCGCACACCGCTCCCTCCGCCGCCGGCTTCACCCTGTCGCCCACGCGGTAGCGGATCAGCGGCATGTCTTCATTCAGCAGTCCCGTCGTCACCAGATCCCCCGCGCCGCTTGCGCCGGCGTCTGCCACTTCTATTACCCCCGCATCCGGAAACCAGTGCATCCTGCCCTCTTCGCACTCGCCCGCCGCCGCTGCCATCTCGCTCATCCCGTACGTCTCCCGCACCGGCGCATCGAAAGCCGTCTCCATCGCCTCCCTCTGATGCTCATACAGCGGCTCGGCATTCGTCAGCACCACCCGGAACCGCACGTCCCGCACCCCGAGCCGCCGCCATTCCAGCGCCAGCGCGTGCAGCGCCGAGCTGTAGCCCCACAGGTAAGCCGGGCGGAACCGCCGCAGCTCGGCGGCATAGTGCGGCGCCAAGTCCGGCGACAGGTGGTAGCTCGACAGGTACAACTGCCGCATCGCCCAGTTATGAACCCAGAACGGCGGCTCGCGCTGTTCCACCGGCGTCACCAGTTGTCCGCCCAGAATCGCCCATCTGTCCCGCCGGCTCACCCCATGCCACCGCCTCCACCGCGCCTCGAACAGCGCGTACCAGCCGCGCAACGCCCGCCGGCTCTGCCATAGCTTCACCGGCGTGCCGCTCGTGCCGCTCGTGTGCGTCTCGAACATCCGCCGCCGGTCGCAATCCTCCGCCAGGAACGCCTCCGGCTGCCGGCGCAGCTCTTCTTTCTCGAGCACGGGCCAGTTTTCCAGCCGCTCCCAACTGCCGGAATCGCCCCGGATGCGCCGTTCCGCCCACATTGCCCGGTAGTAAGGCACCTGCCGCGCCGCCCGGTTCAGCAGCCGCGCCAGCCGCTCCTCCTGCCAGACCTTCCACTTCTCCGGCCCCCAGCTCTCCCGCTCCAGCGCCTCTTCCACCAGCCGCTCCGTCTCCGCTCCGTAGCGCCGCCTCTCCAGTTGCCAGCCGCGGACGGACGCCGCCACGTCCCGCATCCACGCGGGCATTCTGTGATACAGCGGCAACCACGCGTCTGCCGCCATCAGCGCCTGCAAGGGAAAAGCGGCACGCCCGGCGTCTTCCAGCCCCGGCTTGCCGCTTGGATCTTCCGCGAATGGATCGTCACGCCGCTCCGCGCGCGCGCCTGCTCCAGAGAATGAGACCCGCCAGCCCCGCCATCAGCAGCCCCAGCGTCCCCGGCTCGGGGATGTTTGTCAAAACCACTTCGTCCAGTCCCGTGATGTCGTGCCCGAAATACTCTCCCCCGTTCTTTCCGTAGAAGCCCGCCACCCAGTCTCCCAGAATCCCGATCTGCGTCACGCTCCCCAATGTCGCCTGAATCTGCGCCGCACTCGCCGGATTGCTCCCCCCCGTGTTCAGCGCCCAGGGAAAGCTCGTGTCCAGAACAATCGCATTCTGCGTCCACTGGGAAGTCGCGCCCGGCAATCCGACCGCAAACAGGTCCGGTCCCCCGCTGCCCTTGATCCACACCACCGGGTCGCCCATGTACCCGTTGTCCCGGTAATTGTTCGGATTCTCGTTCCTCAAATAAAAACTCAATGTCCCCCCATACAGGTCTCCGCTCCACGTCCCCGGCGCGATGAAGAACAGAAATCCGTCCATCGCATCTTCCGTCTCCAGATACCCGCCGCTGACACCGCCCGCCGGTACCTGCACCGGCCCCATCCCACCCGGAGGCGTGTAGCCATACGTCTTTACCGTCCACCCCTCTGTCCCGCTGTTAAAGCTGCTATAAAACTGGAACACCGCTCCGGACGCCGCCATCGCGCCCGCCATCATCATCACCAGCATCACCCGGAGGACCATATTGGATACCCTCATTTCCAGCCTCAGCGTAATTATACGCTCAGTAATCTGCCCTTCTCAAGCCGCCGGTGGTACTGAACCTGTTAGCCCGCAGGCGCTGAAAACTCCGTGGAAGTGCCATTTTCATTCGTCATTTTCACCGTCACTCCCTCCAGCTCTTCCAGCAGCTTCGTCCGGTCGTCCGTACTGCCGGTCACCGTGAACGGCGCCGTCGCCGAAAACAGCCCCCCGTAACTCAACGAGCCCAGGCTCCCAAACCACAACTGCGACGCCGCCGTCACATCGAAATGGAACGTCTCGCTCTTCCCGTTCCTTCTCCGGATCGTCACTTCCATCTTCGTCAGGCTTCGCGTCGTGCTGTAGCCCGTCACCACCACGTTCACCGCCGTCACGCTCGCCTCCAGGCGCGCCGCCAGCACCACCGGCGCCTGTTCCGGCACCGCCAGTTCCAGCACAGCCGGCTGCTCCGGCGTCAGCACGATCCCTCCATCCGTCACAAACGACGGCGTCAGCACGATCCGCCCCGCCGCCGTTCCCGTCTGCAGCCGCACCGTCGTCGATCCGTTCCCGAACACCGCCCGCGTCTCCCCTGCCGGAATCGTGAAACTCGCCTGCCGCCCCCCGGTGGAGAACTGCACCGCCGGATCCGCGCCGAAGCTGCTGGAATCCACTACCATCGTCAGCGTGCCCCGTAGCGTCACGGGATACACGCTCCCCAGCGTCAGCCCCACCGCCGGCTGCGTCATCGGCGCCGCCACGCCGCTTGGTCCTTCGAACCGGTACTCCGGCAGTTCCGGCAGCGCCGCCGCGTTCCCTGCCAGGTTGAAAAACGCCGTCCCCACCGCCAGCACCGACGTGTTCAGCCCAGGCGCCACCGGCGTAAATTCGATCCGGAACTCGGCGCGCCCGTCCGCCTCCAGCACCAGCGGCAACTCCGGCACGTTCACCAGGCGGAACGCCTTCCCCGCCCCGCTCACCGCGATCGTCGAGATCGTCGCCGCCCGGTTGCCCTTGTTCTCCACCACGAACGCCGCCGCCGTCGTCTGCCCGATCGCAGCCGCCGGAGCCAGCACCTGCCCCCCGCTCTCCACCACAGTCACTCCGCCCGCCACATACGAATATTCCAGCATCGCCCCCACGCCCGTCGCCGAAAGCACAAACGTGTCCGCCCCGATCCGCAGCCTCCCCGTCTGCCTTCCCGCCGCCAGCCCCGTCACGCTCAATCCGAACCAGATCTCCCCTTCCGGCTTCACCAGCGTCTGCACCAGCGGCGGATCCACCACCGCATACCCCTCCCCGCTCACCGCCACCCCAGCCAGCACCCCGTTGTCGTTGCCCTCGTTCCTCACCCGCACCCACAGCCGCTTCCGCTTCCCGATCTCCACTTCCCCGAACTCCACCACCCCGCCCGCCTCCACGCCTGTTCCCTGCTCCGCTCCGAAAGACGGCGCCACCAGGTAAACCCACTTCGGACCCTGCGCCGCCCCTTCCACGCGCACTTCCACCGTCTGCCCGTCGATCGTGATCCGCAGCGACGCCTCGTGCGCCGCCAGGCTCTTCGGCTCGTACCGCACGCGGAATTGCACGCTCTGCCCCGCCTCCACATCCAGCGGCAACAGCGGCAGCTGGTTCAGCGTGAATTCGCCTGCCCCCTGCAGTTGCACCGCCTCCAGCTTCGCCGCCGCCGTCCCGTCGTTGATCACATACACCGTCGCCAGCGTCGCTCCGTCCACCGGCGCCTTCCCGATCCGCATCACCCCGCCGTTCGCCAGCGGCAGCATGTTCCCATCCGTGCTCAGCGCATACGCCAGCTTCACGTCAGCCACCGCCCCGCGCAGCCCCACCAGAATCTGCCCAAAACTTCCCGGCTGCTGCCCCGATCCCTCCGGCGGCAGCTCCCGCGCCGTCACCGCCAGTTGAGCCAGCGTCCTCGCCCCGCTGGAAGGCTGATACCGCAGCCGGAACACCGCCCGCCCGCCCGGTTCCAGCACCACCGGCGTCGGCGCCGCCTCCGCGAACTGAAAATCCCCGGAGCCCGTCAGCGAAGCCGCCGCCAGCTCCCCGCTGTTCAGCCCGCCATATTGGATCTCCACCCACACGTCCTTCGCCACCCCCACACGCCCCGATACCTCCACCGCGCCCCCGCTCAATATCTGCGCCGCCGACTCCGAGTCCCGCACGGTGATCAGAAAACTGCCCACCCCCTGACCGGACGCACTCGCCCCTGCCCACAAAAGCGCCAGCACAACCCAACCAGCCGCTCGCAGCATCGCCGTTCTCACTTCACCTCTCCCGCAGGCACGAAATACACCTGCC
>DYJN01000075.1 GCA_020723085.1 Arcobacter sp. | reverse complement strand
CTTCGCCTCCGGCGTTGCTGCCGCGAAGCTCTTCAAGAAGGAGGTCCGCTAGGCCATGTTCGAACCGCTCCCGCGCCTGCTGCTCGGCCTGCTGACAGGTTTTCTGTTCGGCTTCTTCCTCCAGAAGGGCCGCGTTTCCGACCGCCGCGTGATCGTCAGCCAGTTCCTGCTGCGCGACTTCACGGTGATGAAGGTGATGATGACCGCAATTCTGGTGGGCGGCATCGGCGTGTACGGGATGCATGCCGCGGGATGGGTGCAACTTGCCGTGAAGCCCGCGCACCTGCTGGCCATCATCGTCGGAGGGCTGATCTTCGGCCCGGCGATGGTGTTGCTCGGCTATTGTCCCGGCACGGCTGTGGCGGCGGCGGGCGAGGGCAAGCGCGATGCCTGGTGGGGGCTGCTGGGCATGACGCTCGGTGCGGCCGTCTATTCGGAATTCGACGTGGCGTGCACGCGCACGCTGCGCGCGCCTGTGGATCTCGGTGCGGCGACGCTGCCGCAAGTCACGGGGGTGCCTGCGGCCATATGGTTCGCCGGGCTTGCGCTGTTCGCCTGGCTCTTCTTCCGCTGGCTGGACCGGCGCGCGGCTGCCTGAGGCTCCTATGCCGCGCAAGCTCCGCTGGGGCATCCTCGGTGCGGCGAAGATCGCCGTCACCAAAGTGATTCCGGCGATGCGCCACTGCCAGTGGTGCGAAGCCGCGGCCATCGCCTCCCGCGATGCGGAAAAAGCCCGCGCCGCCGCGCAGGCGCTGGGACTGGGGCGCGCCTGCGCCTCATACGAGGATCTGCTCGCGGACCCGGAGATCGACGTCATCTACAACCCGCTGCCGAACCACCTGCATGTGCCGTGGTCCATCCGCGCGCTGGAAGCCGGCAAGCATGTGCTCTGCGAGAAGCCGCTTGGACTTTCCGTGGAAGAGATCCGCTCGCTGATTGCGGCGCGCGACCGGACCGGACTCTGCGCGGGCGAGGCGTTCATGGTGCGCACGCACCCGCAATGGCTGCGCGTGAAAGAGCTCGCCGGCAGCGGAGCCATTGGCCGGCTGCGGCAGATGCAGGCGTGGTTCAGCTACTGCAACCGGGATCCCGCAAACGTGCGCAACGTCGCCGCCTGGGGCGGCGGCGGGCTGATGGACATCGGCTGCTATCCGGTCTTCCTGTCGCGCTTCCTGTTTGGAGAAGAGCCGCTGTGCGTGAGCGCCTCGATGGAGCTCGATCCGGAGTTCGGCGTCGACCGTTACTGCGCGGCGCTGCTCGAGTTTCCCTCCGGGGCATGCGTGTTCACCTGCGCCACGCAGCTGGCGCCCGCGCAGCGGTTCATCGTTTTCGGAGAAAAAGCGCGGATCGAGGTGGAGATCCCGTTCAATGCTCCGCCGGACCGCCCCTGCCGCATCTTCGTCGACGACGGCAGCGACCTCTCGGGAGGCTCGCGCCGCGTGGAGGAATTGCCCGTCTGCGACCAATACGCGATTCAGGCGGACGAATTTTCCCGCGCGGCGCTCGGACTGCGCGGCGTGCCCGTGCCATTGGAGGACTCGCTGCGGACGATGGCGGTGATCGAAGCGATCCGCGCTTCCGCCGCCAGGGGAGAGAAGGTCCCCGTGCCGGCCGTGCACGCATAAAGAAAGGGCCGCCCCCTGGCGGGAACGGCCCGTTGCGGCACAGAAAAAGCAATCAGCCGCGGCGTGCGGGACGCGCCGGCGCGCCGGGCTTGCCCATCTTCTCGATCTCGTTGAAATACACCATGCGGCCTTCGTCAATGGCGAGATTGGACAGAATGACCGCGGTGGAATCCTGCAGGCCGATCTCCAGGTCGGCCTTCGGATGGCCTCCGGTGCGGACGTCGTGGAAGAAGGACTCCAGCTCCGTGTCCACCGGGTTCTTCTCCTCCTCGGGCACCAGGATGCCCTTCTGATAGAGCCACAGGCGGGCGTACTTGAGCTCCCTCTCGAGGAAGCTCTCCTTGCCGGTCATGAGGTCCTTGCTCAAGAGGATGGGCAACGGGCGGGAACCCGCGGCAGCCACCATCGTGGCGCCTGCCTTGAACTCTTCCTTCTTGGCCGCCTTCTTGGCTTCCTGAGCCTTGGAGGGCGGGTTCGGCTCACGGAACCACATGCCGATGGGGCGGTTGTTGTCGTCGCCGATGGTGATGTGGATGGAGCCTTGCGTGCCTTCGATGATTTCGCCCATCTCCGTGCGCGCGCCGCAGACGCCGGGCCAGTGCGTGGAGCAGGGCACGCTCGTCCAGACCAGCCGCCGGCCCTTCGGGTATTTGAAGATCAGCTGAACGTTATCGTAGACGTCGCGCCCGTCCTTCATGTAGTCGAGCGACCCGAGCCCCATGACCGCCTCCGGCGTCATCCCCATCATCCAGTCGGCAACGTCGATCTGGTGTGAAGCCAGCTCGGCGAGCACGCCGCCCGAGTACTCCCGGAAGAGCCGCCAGTTCGCCATCCGCTCGTTGGGCACGCCTTTCTTCATCCGCCAACCGGGATTGCGGTGCCATTGCGCCTGCACATAGCCGACCTCGCCGAGCAACCCTTTTTCGACCATCTGGCGCGCCGCCTGATACATCGCGCTGTACCGCCGTTGCAGACCGACTTGCAGCACCTGCTTCGGTCTGGACGTCGACAGCGCCTTCAGCGCATGCACTTCCTCTGGCTTGAAGACCAGGCTCTTCTCGCAAAAGACGTGCTTGCCCGCCTCGAGCGCGTCGCGGGTGACGGGGAAGTGGACGAACAGCGGCGTGGTGACGAACACCGCCTCCACGTTCTTGTCGGCGAGCAACTCCCGGTAGTCCTTGTACCGGCGCGGGTTGCCGCCGATCGTCATCTGCGCCTTTTTCAAGGCGTCGTCGTTGATGTCGCAGATGGCGACGCAGGCGCCGGTGTCAATGCCCTTCAGGTGTTTCAGCAGGTAGGTGCCACGGCTGCCCGTGCCCACCATGCCGTACTTGACGGCATTGGCTGCGGCGCGCGCCTTGATGATGGCGGGCGCCCCCTCCAGTTTTGTGATGGCAGCGCCGGCGGCGGCTACGGCGCCCGCCGTCTTGATGGCGTCGCGGCGGGTAATCTCCTTGGGTTCGGCCATGAACGTCAACCTCTGAATAAAGAAATAGGAACAGCGCGGATCGGCGCACTAGGATCCCGCTGACATTCTATCTAGATTGGACGCACACTGCACGCGCAGGTTCCTGCTCGCGCCAACGTTGCGCCGCCCGGCAGAGGTTCAGCTCTGCGCCTGCTTCTCCGCCATCGGGCCGATCACGGGCAGGACGAGCCGGTCGCCATTGTAGGCTTTCCACATCAGCAGAAGCCACAGGACAAGGCCGCCAAGCGCGATGGCCATCGTCAGCAGCAGGCTCACAATCCAGCCCAGAACCGGGATTGCTGCCAGCACTGCGCTGACGATCATCTCCACGATCCACAGGGCGATCCAGGCGATGTTGAAGAAGATCGACTGGAAAGCGTGGAACCGGACGTTCCGGTTCGTGGAGTATGGGGCCACCACGAGGAAGATGATCCCGGTGATGAGTCCCGCCAGATAGCACAGCGCGCCAGCGGCGTTTTCACTGAGACCCGCCTGCGCAGGCTGCGCGCCGTACCCCGGCGGCGGGTATCCTCCCTGTTGATGGCCGCCCTGTTGGTAGCCTCCTTGCGGAGATGCTCCCGCCGGCGGCGGGTATCCTCCTCCAGAGGCCTGTCCAACAGGTTGGCCGCAGTTCGGGCAGAAAGCCCCCTCAACGGGCGAACCGCAATTGGCACAGTAAGGCATAGTTGCTTAATTCAATCACAACTTTGCCGGCGACTCAACCCCGTTTTCTTCAGGCGCCTGCCGGATCCGCAATGAGATCCATTCCGCCCCGGCCAGAACCACCATCGCCGCCAGGAAGCTCCACGTCAGAATCGTCACGGAGTGTTTGAAGACCCCGAACTCGCGGTCGAATTTGCGGAACAGCCATGGCCAGATGGCCAGGTTGATCCACTTCATCAGTTCCAGCGCCAGTCCGACCACGATGACCCGCGGCAGAATGGTCCGCCGCGGCACCCGCGTGTTCGGCAGATACACATAAATGAGGAACAGCGCCAGGATCGTCACCGGCAACGACGCCGCCTTGGCGATCATCTTGATCGCCCACGGCGCGCTCGTCCCCGTCTGGCCGAAAAACGCCTCCCACACCTGCACCCCCGCGCCGGTGAGCGCCGCGGAAAACAGCGCGAGAATGCCGCAGACGAAGATCAGGCCCGTGCTCACGATCTGATTCTTGAGCAGGCTGCGGTTCTCCTTCACGCCCCAGGCGCGGTTCAGCGCCACTTCGAGCGGCAGGAAAATGCCGTTCGCCGTGAACAGCAACAGCAGCATGGAAAGCCATTCCACCCGATGGCGCCACTGCGTGACCGTCTCCAGGTTGTAAGCCAGGAACTCGCCCGTCGCGCCGGCGAAGAAATCCTGAATCGTCGCATACAGCGCCGTCACCGCCGCCTGCCAGCCCATCACGTTGCGGAACAGCGCGATCAGCACCAGCATGAACGGCCAGAACGACAGCAGCACGTTCGCCGCGATGGCGAACGCGAAGACATGCGGCTCTGTGGACAGCACGTAGCGGCCGATCTGCCGCGCGTCCGCCTTCAGCTCCCGGAGCGCCGCGTGGACGTCCTCGATCAGTTGCCGGAAAAGAGCCGCCACAGTTCGATACTATCCATCGAGGCAGCCCCATGTCCCTTTTTGAACCCGTCCTCCACTCCGTCTCCTACGCCGGCGTCTGGCCCGGGCAGGCGCGGCTCACGCTCGACGAATTTCTTGTGAAAGCCGCAGAGCTCGGCTTCCGCGGCGTCATGCTGATGGCGAAGCGCCCGCATCTTTCCGTGCTCGACTACGGCCGCGAAGAGTGCCTGCGCCTGCGCGAGCGCATGGACTCGCTTGGCCTGCGCTGCGCCGTGCTAGCCGGCTACAACGACTTCTCCGCCGGCGCGGACCGGCCTGACATCCCGCTCGTGGAGATGCAGCTCGCCCACATGGAAGCCCTCTGCCGCCGCGCTGCGGATCTCGGCGCTCCGGTGGTCCGCATCTTCACCGCCTACGGACATCCCGGATTTCCGCAGCACCGTCTCGTGGAAATCCTTCGCGAAGCCGCCGCCCGCGCCGCGAAATACGACGTCATTCTCGGCGTGCAGAATCACCATGACTGCGCGTCGCATTATCTGTCCCTCAGGGACTTGCTCGAGGCCGTAAATCACCCGCATTGCAAGGCGTGTTTCGACGCCTGGACGCCGGCTTTGCAGGGAGACAACCTCGAAGCCGCCGCCCGTATCATGGCCCCATACACGGTCCACACGACGGCCGCCGACTACCAGTTGCGGCCGCGCTTCCGCTACCAGCCCGCGCAGGTGAACTTCGAGCCGTTGACGCCGGCAACGCTCGCGGTTCCCATGGGCGAAGGCTTCATCAACTACCGCGCCTTCCTTGCGGGGCTGCGCGAAGGCGGCTACCGCGGACCCGTGGCCTATGAGATGTGCAGCCCGCTGCGCGGCGGCGGATCGGTGGAAAATCTCGACCGGTGCGCGCGCGGCTTTCTGGAATTCCTCACGCATTCTGAGGAATAACGTGGGCCAGTTCAGGCGCAGATTTCTGGCGGGCACGCGCCGCGAAAAGGATCATATTGATGAGAAAACCGGCCGGACACGGCCTTTGGCGAATCCTGCCCCCCCGGGGGCGGCGCTCCGATCCTTCAGCCCGAAATGAGTTTCTTCACTTCCTCCAACAGCCGCGCCGCTGTGAACGGCTTGTGCAGAAACCGCGTGCGTTCCTCCAGCCCCGCGCCGGCTGCCGCCGCGGCCAAGGCCTGATCCCCCGTATAGCCGGAGATGAACAGCACGGGCAGCTCGGGCCAGCGCTGCCGCAGCCGCCCGGCCAGATCTCCGCCTGAGATTCCCGGCAGCGTCAGATCGGTAATCAGGGCGGCCGGCGCGCCCTCCCGCGACTGCCACGCGTCCAGCGCTTCCTGCGCCGAGCCTGCTTCGACCACGGGAAAGCCCTCTCGCTCCAGCGCGCGCTTCAGCAGTCCGCGGATGCCCGGCTCATCTTCCACCAGCAGCAGCGCCGCCTGCCCCTGCGCTTCTTCCGCCGCCCGCGGACACTCGATCGCCAGCGCATGCTCCTCTAACTGAAGCGCGCCGCCCAGCTTCTCCCAGCTGTTCACGAGCCCTGCCAGCCCCAGCGGCGGATCCGCGCCAACCTTCTCTCCCGCAAAGGGCTCGAAGAAACGCTCCCGCGCCTCATCGCCCAGTTCCGCGCCCGCCCATTCGAGACGCGCCTCGAGCCGCTCCGCGCCTGCGGCGCGGGCGCGCAGCCGCAGGCGCGCCTCCTCCCCCAACTGCGTTTGCAGATAACGCGCCGCTTCGAAAACGATCTGCCGCAGCAGTTCAGCGGAAGCCAGCGCGCGCAGCCCGCGGTCAGGCAGTTCCGTGTCCACGCCGCATGCAGCCCAGTCGCCCATGTGGGCGCGCATCCACTGCGCCACATCGAAGGGAGCGGCTTCGTATTCCCGCGCCACGGTCAGAGCGTTGAGATCCCGGGTGATGCGGGCGAGCCGCTCGGCGGCGCGCAGGATTTCGGCCATGCCTGTGCGCCGGACGTCGCCTTCCGGCAGGCTCTCCAGGATCTCCTCGCCATAGCCGCCGATGATCATCAGCAGGTTGTTCGCCACATGGGCTACACGCGCGCTCAGGCGTTCGATGGCTCTGCGCTTGGCTCGTTCAATCTCTGGCGGCGACGCCGGAGGCGCCGCCGCGGCTTCGCTCTCAGGCTCTTCCTCCGGCTCTTGCTCCGTTTCCGGGACATCCTGATCGCGCTGGATCTCGATCACCGTCAGCAGCGCCTCTTCCCTCTGCTCCTGCTGCCAGGCCGGCGCGCGATCCACCATCAGCAGGAAATGCCGCGCCTGCGCGCCATCGCCCACCATCAGTTCGCAGTCCTCGATGGAGGCGCCTGTGTCGATGACTTCCCGGATCCAATCCACGGCTGGCGAGCCGGGAAACAGCCCCTGCACGTTCACCTGCGGCGCTTCGCCGGCTGCGAGAGCGAACAGTTTCCGGAAAGCCGGGTTCGCCGCACGCAGCGCGCCGTCTCTGGAGGCCACGGCGACAGCCACCGGCAACGCAGCGACGATCTCCTGAAAGTAGCGGCGCTCGGATTCGACGAGCTCGAGCAGGCGCGCCACTTCCGCCCGTTTCCAGAACTGATGCTCCGTGCGCTGCATGTCCGACGCCTGCTTTCAGTCTCCGGCGCGCGCCGGCTCCGCACAACGGAACCGGACTCCCAATCATACTTCGGCCGGTACTGGGACTCGGGTTCTAAGGTGAACGCCCGTCAAGCCCGTGGATGGGCCTTGTCATACACATCCATCAGCTCGCGCAGAGAGACCTGCGTGTATTTCTGCGTGGTGGAAAGCGAAGCGTGCCCGAGCAGCTCCTGAATCGCGCGCAGGTCCGCGCCGGCGTTCAGCAGGTGCGTTGCGTAGGCGTGGCGCAGCGAGTGCGGATGGATGGAAGAGTCGCCGGCGAGCGCCACCGCATAGAGGTGCAGGATCTTGTGGGCGCCGCGCACGCTCAGGCGCTTGCCGCGATGGTTGACGAACACGGCTGTCTCGCCCGGCGCGGCGCGCCGGCAGGCGAGGTAACGGCGCAGCGCCTCGAGCGCGCGCCCGGGAATCGGCACCTGCCGTTCCTTCTTGCGCTTGCCGCGGACGCGCACCCAGCCTTCCCGGAGGTCCAGGTCTTCCATGTTCATCCCCTCGAGTTCGCTGATGCGCAGACCGCAGCCGTAAAGAACTTCGAGCAGCGCCAAATCGCGCTCGGGATACGGGCGCTCGAGTTTCCGCTGGGCGACGGCGTCGATCAGCGTATTGGTCTGCTCCTCGGTGGGCACGGAGGGCAGGCGCCTGGGCAGCCGCGGCGTGGCCAGCAGCTTCGCCTTGTTCACGCGGATGGCGCCGCGGCGCAGGCAGTGCTCGAACAGGCTGCGCACGGCGGCGAGCTTGCGCCGGATGGTGGTCTTGTCGAGCCCGAGTCCATAGAGGTGGCCGAGCCACTCGCGCAGTTCTAGCACCTCGAACCCGGCTGGCGCCGGCGGCTCGAGCCCGCCGCGGGAAAAATATTCCAGAAACTGCCGCAGATCGACGCCATAGGTCGCCAGCGTCATCTCCGACGCGTTCTGCCGCCGCAGCTCGTCGAGGTAGTCCCGGATCCAGCGCTCAAGCTCGCTCATGACGTTCCAGCGCCTCCAGCGCCCGGCGGCACATCTCCGCATGACGCGCTCTGCGGTCTCTTGCCAGCCTGCGGCGCGTCTCCTCGTCCAGTTCCGGCAGCAGGTCAAAGGCGATATTGGCCGGCTGATAGGCGCCGCCGCGGGCGTGAGAGACATAGTATGCGAGCGACCCGAGCGCGGTCTCCCGCGGCATCGGGCGCGGTTCCTCTCCGCGGGTCATCGCCGCGGCGGCGCGCCCGGCCAGCAGCCCCGTGGCCATCGACTCGACATAGCCCTCGACGCCCGAGATCTGGCCGCCGAACATAATCCGGAGTTCCTGTTTCAGCCGCAGCGTGGCGTCCAGCAGCGCCGGCGCATTGATGTAGGTGTTGCGGTGGATCTGCCCGAAGCGCAGGAACTCCGCCCGCTCAAGGCCGGGGATCATCCGGAAGACGCGCTTCTGCTCGCCGAATTTCATGTAATTCTGGAAGCCCACCAGATTGTAGCTGCCCGCGCGCAGGTCCTCCTGCCGGAGCTGCACCACGGCGTAGGGGCGCCGCCCTGTGCGCGGATCGATCAAGCCGACGGGCTTCATCGGACCGAAGCGCAGCGTGTCCCGGCCGCGGCGGGCCAGCTCTTCGACCGGCAGGCAGGCTTCGAAGAACGGAACCTTGCCGGCGCGCAGGGCGCGGTCCTCCTCGATGTGTGCGCCGGCGGGCTCCGCGCTCAGGATCGCGTCGACGAACGCCTCGTACTCGTCGCGGTTCAGAGGGCAGTTCAGGTAGTCGTCGCCGCCGCCGAGCGACTTGCCGTAGCGCGACGCGGCGAAAACCTTGCTGTGATCGACCGTCGCCGCGTCCACGATGGGGCTGATCGAATCATAGAAATACAGCCCTTCGCTGCCGGTGCGGCGGGCGATGTCTTCGGCGAGCGCCCCGGAGGTGAGCGGCCCGGTGGCGACGATCACAATGCCGCCGGAAGGGATCTCGCGGACCTCTTCCCGTTCGAGCCGGATGCGCGGCTCGGCCAGGATCGCCGACGTGATTTCGCGCGCGAAAACCTCGCGGTCCACCGTGAGCGCGTGCCCGCCCGGCACGCGCGCCCCCGCCGCCGCCTGCATGCCCAGCGAGCCCAGCCGCCGCAGCTCCTCTTTGAGCAGCCAGGAAGCCGTGTTCTCCGCGTCGCTCTTGAGCGAGTTCGAGCAGACAAGTTCCGCCAGATCCCCCGTCCTGTGGGCCTCCGTCTGCCTGGCAGGACGCATTTCGTATAGGATGCAATCAAGTCCGGCGCGCGCGATCTGCCACGCGGCTTCCGTTCCGGCCAGGCCGCCGCCCAGAACATGAATGACCGGTTTTGATTCCAAGCTAACTCCATTGTAGGCCTGCTATGAAACGATTCTTCCTGTTTCTCGTGTGGCTCTGCGCCGCGCTGAACGCGCAGGAGCCGCTGCGGTACACGGTGAGGTTTCCGCAGCCGCACACGCACTACCTGGAAGTCGCCGCACAGGCGCCCGCGGGCACACCCGAGGTCGAGCTGTATATGGCCGCGTGGACGCCCGGCTCCTACCTCGTGCGGGAGTACTCGCGCTTCGTCGAGGACTTCCGCGCCCGCGACCCGCGGGGCCGCGCGCTGCGCTGGGAGAAGACACGCAAGAACCGCTGGAAGGTGTACGCCGGCGGCGCGGCGTCCATCGAGGTGTCCTATCGCGTGTATGCGCGCGAAATGAGCGTGCAGGGCAACTGGGTGGACTCGTCCTTCGCCATGCTGAACGGCGCGCCGACGTTCATGACGCTTGCCGGCGGCGGGAAGCGCCGTCACGAGGTGCGCCTGGAGCTGCCGCCCGGGTGGAAGAAGTCGATCAGCGGGATGAAAGAGGGGACGGCGCCGCACTCGTGGATCGCCGAGGATTTTGATGAGCTTGTGGACTGCCCCATCTACGCGGGAAACGCGCCCATACACGAATTCACCGTGGCCGGAAGGAAGCACTATCTCGTGAACGAGGGCGAAGGCCCCTGGTGGGATGGGGCGGCCTCGGCGCGCGACGTGGCGAAGATCGTCGAGGTCTACGCGCGGATGTTCGGCGGGCTGCCCTATGAGAAGTATGTCTTCTTCAACCTGCTCACCGGCGCGGGCGGCGGCCTCGAGCACCGCAACTCCACGTGGATGAACACGAGCCGGTGGTCGTACGGGAACGCGCAGGAGGCGCCTGCGGGAGCTCCCGATCCCTCCGCTCCGCGCGCGCGGCGGCCGGCGCGGCTCGGATGGCTGGGCCTGGTGAGCCATGAGTATTTCCATCTCTGGAACGTGAAGCGGCTGCGCCCGGTGGAGCTGGGGCCGTTCGACTATGAGAACGAAAACTACACGCGCAGCCTCTGGCTGGCCGAGGGGGTGACGTCCTACTATGGGCCGCTGACGCTGGCGCGCGCGAAATTGTCCACGCAGCAGCAACTGCTGCGGGCGATGTCTCAGGCGATCGCTCAGCTGCAATCCACGCCCGGAAGGCTCGTCACGCCGGTCGAGCAGGCGAGCTTCGACGCCTGGATCGGGCTCTACCGCGCGACCGAAAATTCGCCGAACGTGACGATCAGCTATTACACGAAGGGGCAAGTGATCGGCCTGCTGCTGGACGCGAAGATCCGGCGGCTGACCGGCGGGCGCCGCTCGCTCGACGATGCCATGCGGCTGGCCTATCAACAATACGGCGGCGAGCGCGGCTACACGCCGCAAGAGTTCCGCGCGGTGTGCAACGAGACGGCAGGCGCGGTTCTGTCGGACTGGTTCCGGCGCGCGCTCGAAACCACCGAGGAGCTGGACTACTCGGAGATGCTCGACTGGTACGGGCTGCGCTTCCGTCCGGCGCAGGGCCGGCCGCAACTCGTCACGGGGATCACCGTGAGCGCAGGCATTCCGGGGCGGATCGTGATCTCCGGGCTGCGGCGCGGCACGCCCGCCTACGGCGCGGGCTTCAACGCCGGCGATGAGATCCTCGCGGTCAACGGCTTCCGCGTGCGGCCCGAGCAGTGGCCATCGCACCTGGACAACTACAAGCCGGGAACCACGGTGGAGGTCCTCATCGCCCGGCGCGATCTGCTGATGACGCTCAAACTGCCGCTGGAAGCGCGCACTCCGGAGTCATGGACGTTGGAAGCGCGTCCGGACGCCACGGCGGAACAGAAATCCCGCCTTGCCGCGTGGCTGAATCCTTGAGATTCCCGCCGCCGGCTGCAACGCCTGCTTGTCCGGCCGCATCGGAAGGGTGTGAGGATGCGGCGTGTCCTCCTGATGTTCGTCCTGGCCGTTGCGCCTGCGGCGCGGGCGCAGCAGGAGCAGGAGACATTCGTTTTCCGCTCCGAGGTGAGCCTCGTGCGGGTGGACGTTCTCGTCACCGGCGCCGGCCGGCGGTCGATTCCCGGGCTGACGGCGCGCGACTTTGTTCTCTACGACAATCAGCGCGAGCAGCCCATCCGCAATTTCGCCGCCGAGGAGATGCCGCTGGATGTGATGTTCCTGATCGACGTCAGCGTCAGCATGAAGCCGCATGTGGCGCGCATCGCCCGCGCTTCCCGCTCGGCGCTGCGCACGCTGGGGCCGGGCGACCGCGGCGCCGTCATGGTCTTCGACCGCCGCACCCGCGTACGGCTTGGCTGGAGCGACTCGCTTGAAGTGGTGGCCGGGGAACTCGACGCCGTTGTCAATGAAGAGCCCTTCAATGGAGGCACCGACATCACCCGCGCCCTGCTTGACGCCGCCCGCTATATGCGTACGGGGGCGCGCCGCGACGCCCGCCGCGCCATCATCATCGTCACCGACGATCAGACCGAGCGCGACCGCAACGAGCAGCGCGTGCTGCGTGCGCTCGAAGAAGCCGATACCGTGCTCAGCGCCCTGATTGCTCCCGATGCGCTCGGAACCGGGGGCGTCCCGCGGCGTCCCGGCTGGGGCGGCATCATCCTCGGCCGGCGCTATCCGGGGCGCACGCCCGGTTCATTGCGCCCTCGCACGCAATCGGCGGGCACGCCGGAAATCGCCCGGGAATCCGGCGGCGACAGCATGGCTGTCGAGGACGCCTCCGCGCTGCAGGAGACGCTGGCGAACCTCCGCCAGCGGTACTCGCTGTTCTTCTCCGTGCCTGCCGAGGCGAAAGTCGGACAAAGGAGAACCATCTCGGTTGCGCTCTCCCGTGAGGCGGCGCGGCGGCATCCGGGCGCTCAGCTGAAGTACCGCCGGCAATATCTCGTGCCCGAGGACTGGACGCCGCCTCCGCCGGTGGTCTCATCGGCCGGCGGCGCCAGCGCCGAGGCTCCGCAATCCGCTCCAGCGGAGGAAGAGGCGCCCGCTGCGGCGGACGCCTTGAGATCCGCGCCGCAGGTCCGCCGCCGCACTTCTGACGAATCTTACGGCGCCCGCGGTCCCGATCCGCGCCTGGGCGTACCCGCGCCGAACGAACCCCTCGCCCCGGCGGGAACGTCGAAACGGGCTTCTGGCGGCTGGCGGGAGGCGACTGAGGCGGACATCGAGCAGGCGAAGGCCGCGGCGGAGGCCAAGCCGAAGAAGAAATAACGGCCGCGTGCAGCCTCCCTCACCGGGCGGAGTTCAGCAAAGTCCTGAGCCACTCCCCTAGGGGCCAGTCATCTCCCCGCTCCACCACTCGCACCCACGCCCGCGGGTACTCCGAGGCATCGGCGCGTCCGCCGCCGGGCGCGCGCGGATCGGCGAGCCAGATGGGGCGCGGAGCGATCAAGTTCACGAGATCCGGCAGATCGAAGTCCCGAAGAACGCCGGGAACAACGATCTCCGCTGTCCCCTCATGGAGCTTGGCCTGCGTCACGGCGTACCAGCTTGTGATCGTCTGTTCGGCCACAACGCCCGCAGCCTGCTCATCGAGCGCTGTGGCGATCAGCGCCGCCACCCCGGCGGCGCCCCGCCCGTAGAGGTAAACGCGGCCGGGGTTCACGCCCGGATCGCTTCTGATCTCCGCAACCGCGCGGAGCACGGCTTCGACATGCCGCCTCACCAGGCTGCGCCCGTAGAGCCACTCCCGCGCCGCCGCCTGATAGGCCGGAGAGTAACCCCCCCAGCCTTCGGGCAACGCTCCAAGATCGGCCTCCTTCACCACCCACCCGGCGCGCCGCAGGTCCTCGACGTTCGCCTTCTCGACGCCCGCCGTCACGATCGCCGCCTTGCCTCCTTCGCGCGCGGCGGCAGGCTGCGGCGGCGGGCCGAGCTGCAGGCGGTTCCGGATGAGGGCCCGCAATTGGTCCGGGTTGCGGATCGCAAGCGCGCGGCGGCGCGGATACAGCTCCGCAGCCACCGCCCGGTTCAGTGTGAAGACGGTCTCGCTGCCGATCGAGTTTGCCAGATACCCGGTGGGAGTCACCCAGAGCCGCGATTCGGGTTCGGTGCCGGCCTCCGCTTCCTCGTAGGGTTCCTGGGCGCCGCGCAGGTGTTTGTCGAAGAAGCGGACCGTCGCCTCGCGGCGCGGCTTCGACCAGCCGTGCGTGTCATCGTATTCGAAGAACTCGACGCGCCCCGGGGCATTCAACTGCCGGTAAGATTCCGCGGCCGCCTGATAGGTGGCGCGGGTACCCGCGATGGGGAAAAAGTCGCGGATGGCGGACGCGATCAGAAAAGGCTTTGGCGCGAAGGCCCGGATGAAATCCACGAAGTCGAGCTGCGAGGCCAGAAACCCCGGCCACACCTGTTCGGCATCCTGCGGGCCGGGACCGTCCCAGAGCTCCTTCCACCGCGTGATGTAACAGGAAGAGACCGCCGCTGCCAGCCGCGGCTCGAACGCCGCCAGATACGCCGCCTGCGTGCCGCCGCCGGAGTTGCCCGCGACGCCGATCCGTTTGGGATCCACTTCCGGCCGCGTCGTCAGGTAATCGAACGCACGGATTCCGTCCCACACGAAGTAGCGGGCGATGGAATGGCCCACGAGCAGGCACTGCAGGCCTGCCATGATGTGCTCTTCCACGCCCCCGGGGCGCAGGCGCGGCCGATGCATCTCCGGGTCGAAATACTCGATCCGCTCGCCCTGCCCGGGGGGATCGTAGGCCAGCACCACATAGCCGCGCCGCGCGAGCGCAATCCATGCCCGCTGGTACACTGCCGCCGCCTTCCCCTCCTGGCTGTGGCCCGCCGTGCCGAGCACTGCGGGAAACGGTCCTGGCTTGCCTGTGGGCACATACAGATTCGCTGTGACATGGAAGCCCGGCAGCGAATCGAACAGCAGTTTCTCGACGCGATACCCCTGCCGCTCGATGACGCCGGTTACGCGCGCGTTCAGGGGCGTGCGCATCTCGGGCAGACCTCCGATCAGCTCGAGCATCTTCGCGCGCAAGTCCCCGGGCGGCTGCAGAAAGGCAAGCAGGAAAAGCAGTGCGGTCATGTCAAGCCGATTCTACGCCGTTCCCGATGTCAGCGCAGCCGGCCGGGGAGGGGCATCGGCACGTCCAACCGGATCTCTTTCAGCCGCCTCGTGCGCATGTCGCCCAGCCAGGGATCGGTGTACCGCCGCGAAAGGTCGATTTCGGCGACCGCCGCTTCGCCGCGTTGCGGCGCCTGCGCCACCCGCTTGCCGTCGGGATCCATGATGTAGGTCGGGTGGTCGTAGCCGGACGCCACGAGGAAGACTTTGTTCTCGATGGCGCGCGCCGCCGCCAGCGTCTCGTCGCCGCCCCATATCGGCAGCAGGATCACGTCCGCGCCCTGTGCTGCCAGCGCGCGCGCCGGATCGGGAAAGAAGACGTCGTAGCAGATCATCATCCCCACGCGCCCGAAGTCGGTCTCGAACACGGGGTACGCACTGCCCGGCGTCAGGCCGCGCTCGATCTCCTCGCGCGGCAGGTAGACCTTGCGGTACTTGCCCGCCACCCGCCCCTCGCGGTCCAGAAGAACGGCGGTGTTGTACACGACGCGGCCGTCGCGTTCGTAGATGCCCGCAGCGACCCAGGCCTTCCTGCGGCGCGCCAGCTCGCCCATTTTCTCCGTCGTCGGGCCAGGCACGGTTTCGGCCACTTCCACATAGGACTTGCCGGTTCCCACTATGGTGATCCCTTCAGGAAAGAGAATGAGATCCACCCTGCCGTCCAGACGCTGGTCCGCCAGCCGGATAAACTGATCCACGCTCTCTGCCGCGCTGGCGGTGCTCTGGGGCTTCAGGTTAATGGAGGCCACGCGGATGCGGCGCGGGGCAGGAGCGGGAATCTCCTCGAGCCGCGCATTGCGCCAGCGGACCTCGCCGGCGGGCGCATTGGCGAGCAGCAGCTCCAGCCGCGCCGCCACGGCGTTGGGCGGCGCGGGCGCATCCACCCACAAGCGGTTGGCGCCGGCGCCGGCGTGCGACCACGCGGCGTATTCGGGCTGCCC
>DYJN01000149.1 GCA_020723085.1 Arcobacter sp. | reverse complement strand
ACCTCGAAGTGCGGCTGCGCGCCAACGGCATCGAACGCCTGGTGCTGGAGCTGCGTCCCGAGCCCGCCGAGCAGACGGAGGAGGCGCTGGCATGAGTGACATCCGCATCCTGAAGACCGGCGAGCCGGACATCCTCCAGACGAGTGACGGCAGGTTGACCCTGTCCGTGCCGATCCAGATCAAACGCCGCAGCGGGCGCAAGCTGGTCACGCTGCCGAGCGGCGAAACCGCTCCCGTGCGGCCGTGGGACGTAACCCCGACGCCGCTCCAGTTGGCGCTGGCGAGGGGGCATCGCTGGCTGGCCATGCTCGAGTCGGGGGAAGCGAAATCACTGAAGGAGATCGCCGCGCGGGAGGGGATCGACAACAGCTACGTGAGCCGGATGGTCAACCTCACCACGCTGGCGCCGGACATCGTGGCCGCGATCCTGGACGATACGCTGCCGAATCACATCACCCTGTTCGACTTGGCGGTGGACCCGCCGGCGTTGTGGGATGAGCAGCGCGCGCGGATTGGGCTTGGAAGTGGCTGACCTCACGCCAGCCGATTAACCTTGTCCTGGATGGCGGCGCAGGTTTCCAGAATCGCATCGAACTCCGGCTGATCCGACAGCAGCAGGCCATCCTCACGCATCGCCGCAAAATCCTGCGCCAACGCCGTGCGCGATGCGCCTTCCGGTACCAGCTTGATCGAGCCGCTCACAGCCTCGACGTAGTCGATCTTGCCGCCGTTGGCATCCTTCTCGGCGAAGAACATCGACTTGTGCTCGGCCACCTGATGCGCCAGTTGCCGATCGGCGGCCGCCTTGTCGAAATGCTCGGTTCGCGCCAGCGCCGCCAGGTCGTACCAATGACGTGAATAGCGTTCGCCGCGCAGGCGTGCCTGACGGCAGTAGACGTGTGCGGCCGTGGCCTTCTCCCAGAACGTACGTTCGGCGGCCATGACCAAGGGCCGTGCCGTCGGAAAGGTCACGCCCTCGATCCACGGCGCGATGTCGCAAGCCACCGGATGGAACTGATGCGGCTCGCCCGTGGCCCGCGCCCCAAACTCCAGTTGGACAGTCGCGGAGACATAGCCCGTGCCGGTCTTCACGGCGGGATAGGCGATGATCAGCTTGTCGCGCTCCTGGCCGGCGAGACTCAAGTCCGCCTGCAAGCCGCTCGCGGCCAAGGCGTCTTCGATGACCGGACGTACCGTCTGCTCGATCCACTCGGGAAGCCGTGCGCGTACCGCGCGAGTGATCTTCTTCTCTTGGCTCATCGATGCCGGAATCGGATTGCCTTCGCGCAGCAGATCCGGCGCCAGGGCGCGGATGTCGTAGGTCAGATCGATGTCTTCCGAAAAGCGGTCGATGACCTTGTAGACCTTGGAAAGCGACGTGCCGCCCTTGAACGTCAGCGTGTCGGCGATGGGGGAGGCGTAGATTGCCGAGAGCGTCCACACCACCCAGATGTCTTTTTCCAGCAGGTGTGCCGGGCGGCCGCTCTGGGCCGCCGCGTATTCCACGGCCTCGACCCGATCGGCCTGGCTGAGCGCGAACCAGGACTCAGCCATGCGCATTCATCTCGCTGACGGCGCGGGCCATCCATCCGGGCAGGGCCGCCCGCGCGGCCTGCAAGGCGGCCCATTCTTCCGTGGGCAGTTGGGCATGCAGGATGTGCAGGGCGGAGGGCGCCTGCTCGGGTCCCAGCCAGGACAGGGCGCGAATGGCCTTGCCGGCCGGGCGCTTGCCGAGCGCGAGCTGCCAGCGGCTGCCGTGCTTGAGCTCGACGGTGCGGTTACCCAGGCGCAGCTTTCGCGTGGGCCCCGATGTCAGAAAGATCTCCCGGGTCGGGACTTGCGTGGTCAACCCCAGCGCATTGGCTTCCGCTGCGCCGTTGGGCACGACGACTTCACCGTGGGTGGCCGCGATGGCTTCAACAACGGCCTCGGTCGAGGGCGGGCGGGAACCGAAGCGGCTGGCCACCGGCAGGGCGTAGGCCCCCCGTCCGACGCGCAGCAACCTCCCCTCGCGTGCCAGCCTGGCCAGTGCCTGATCCACCGCGGCCCTCGACGCCAGATGCAGGAATTCCTTGGGCGAGATCAAGCCTCCCTCCGGGAGGGCCTGGGCGGCGGACAGAATGGCTTCGCTGAGGTGGCTCATGGGGCGGTCTCCGTTTGTCAGAAGTATATATCTGTTTCTGACATCTTTCAAACCGCCTCGGCGTCGGCATGAACGGTGTGGTTTCCTTTGGTCGGGCGATGCTTCGATCCAACCGCTTGATTCGTCCGCGCGTAACTCGTTGATTTGTAGGCGTGGCGATT
>DYJN01000148.1 GCA_020723085.1 Arcobacter sp. | reverse complement strand
CGAATGGGCGTGGCGGCGGTGCGCGGCTTTCAGGGAGACGGGACGTTCCGAGACGGCGCCCGGCTGATCGCCACGCTGAAGCACTTTGCGGCGCACGGACAGCCTGAGTCCGGGACGAACTGCGGTCCGGCGAACTACTCGATGCGCGTGCTGCGGGAAGTGTTCCTGCCTCCGTTCCGCGCGGCGGTCAGCGAAGCGGGCGCCGTCAGCGTGATGGCGTCCTACAACGAGATCGACGGCGTCCCTTCCCACGCCAACCGCTGGCTGCTGCGCGACCTGCTGCGCCGGGAGTGGGGCTTCCGCGGATTCGTCGTTTCGGACTACTTCGCCATCTGGGAGCTGAGCCAGCGGCCTGACGTGCGCGGCCACTCGGTGGCGCACGACAAGAAGGAAGCCGCCGCGATGGCTGTGCGCGCGGGCGTCAACATCGAGCTGCCGGATCCGGACTGCTATCCGCATCTGGCGGAGCTGGTGCGGAAGGGCGTGCTCAAGGAATCGCAGCTCGACGAGCTGGTGGCGCCGATGCTCGAGTGGAAGTTCCGCCTGGGGCTGTTCGAGCGGCCCTATGTGGATCCGGACGAAGCCGAGCGCGCCGCGGGCTGCGAGGCGCACCGCGATCTGGCGCTGCGCGCCGCGCAGGAGACGATCACGCTGCTGAAGAACGACGGCAATCTGCTGCCGCTCGATGCATCGTCAGTCCGCACGATCGCCGTGATCGGTCCAAACGCGCACCGGTCGCTGCTCGGCGGTTACAGCGGCGTGCCGCGCCACGAAGTGACGGTGCTCGAGGGCATCCGCGAACGCGCCGGGTCGCGCATCAAAGTGCTGTACAGCGAAGGCTGTCAGATCACGGTGGGCGGCTCCTGGGCGCAGGACGAGGTGGTGCTGCCGGATCCCGAGGACGACAGGAGGAAGATCGCCGAGGCGGTGAAGGTGGCGCGCAAGGCGGACGTGATCGTGCTCGCCATCGGCGGCAACGAGCAGACCTCGCGCGAGGCGTGGTCCTTCCAGCATCTGGGCGACCGTCCGAGCCTCGATCTGGTCGGGCGTCAGGAGGAGCTGGTGCGGGCGATGCTCGGACTCGGCAAGCCGGTGGTGGTGCTGCTGTTCAACGGACGCCCGCTCTCGATCAACTTTGTGAGCCAGAACGCGCCGGCGATTCTCGAGTGCTGGTATCTGGGGCAGGAGACGGGGCGCGCCGTGGCGGGCGCGCTGTTCGGCGACTTCAGCCCCGGCGGCAAGCTGCCGATCTCAGTGCCGCGCTCAGCGGGCCACATTCCGGTGTTTTACAACGCAAAGCCGCTGGCGCGGCGCGGGTACCTGTTCGACGACGTCTCCCCGTTGTACCCGTTCGGCTTTGGGCTGAGCTACACGTCCTTCACCATCTCAAACGTGCGGCTGGCCAGGGAGCGCATCGCAGCAGGCGGCTCGACGCGTGTGCTGGCGGAGGTGGAGAACACTGGCGCTCGCGAAGGCTCGGAAACGGTGCAGCTCTACATCCGGGATGTGGTAAGTTCGGTCACCCGCCCGCTGAAAGAGCTGAAGGGATTCCGGCGCGTCTGGCTGAAGCCGGGACAAAAAACCACGGTGAGTTTTGACATCACTCCGGAGGCGCTCGCCTTCTGGGACATCGACATGAAATACCGCGTCGAGCCGGGCGAGTTCGAGATCCTGGCGGGCGTGTCCTCGCGCGACGCGGATCTCGTGAAGCTGATCCTCACTGTCCGCTGACGCCGGGGAGTACTACAGTGCAGCACAGAATCGAGAAACTCCCTTTTTTGGAGAAGGCCGGTTACAGCCTGGGAGACGCGGCGGCGAACTTCGTCTTCCAGACGATGATCCTGTTCCAGCTGACCTTCTACACGGACACCATGGGGATCAGCGCCGCCGTCGCCGGATCCCTGCTGCTGTTGGGACGGCTGTGGGACGCCTTCTTCGACCCGATGATGGGCCTGATCGCCGACCGCACGAACACGCGGTGGGGCAAGTTCCGCCCGTGGGTGCTGTGGACGGCGCTGCCATGGGGCGTGTTCATGGTGTTGGCGTACACGAAGCCGGACTTTGCCCCAACCGGGATCATCCTGTATGCCGCCCTCACCAACATCATCCTGATGACGCTGTATTCGGCGAACAACACGCCCTACTCCGCGATGAGCGGCGTGATGACGGGCGATGTGAACGAGCGGACGTCGCTGTCCTCGTTCCGCTTTGTGGCGGCGATGATCGCGCAGCTCGTGGTGGGAGGGTTCACTCTGCCGCTGGTGGCCAAGTTCGGGCAGGGCGACAACGCCCGCGGCTGGCAGATGACCATGACGCTGTGGGCGTCAGTGTGCGTGGTGTGCTTCCTGATCACGTTTCTGTCAACGCGCGAG